>NZ_JADJKN010000023.1:0-582822 GCF_016705985.1 Candidatus Aalborgicola defluviihabitans | reverse complement strand
TTCCAACAACCGATAAGTTGTGAGCGTTCAAGTTAAGTTCAGTTTCCAGAAAGGAGGTGATCAGCCGCACCTTCCGATACGGCTACCTTGTTACCGACTTCACCCCAGTCACGAACCCTGCCGTGATAAATCTTCTCGCCCTCCTTGCGGTTAGGTTAACTACTTCTGTAGAACCCGCTCCCATGGTGTGACGGGCGGGTGTGTACAAGACCCGGAACGTGTTCCTGTGACATTCTGATCCACGATTACCAGCGATTCCCGACTTCACGTAATCGGTTTCGGACTACGATCGGACTAAGACTGGCTTTCGGTGGGATTAGCTCCCCCTCAACGGGTTGGCAACCCTTTGAACCAGCGAAATTGTATGACGTGTATAGCCCCACCTACTAAGGGCCATGAGGACTTGACGTCATCCCCACCTTCCTCCAGTTGTCACCGGCAGTCCATTAGAGTGCCCAACTAAATGTAGCAACTAATGACAGGGGTTGCGCTCGTTGCGGGACTTAACCCAACATCTCACGACACGAGCTGACGACAGCCATGCGGCACCTGTGTTACGGCTCTCTTTCGAGCACTTCTCTATCTCTAAAGGATTCCGTACATGTCAAAGTGGGTAAGGTTTTCGCGTTGCATCGAATTAAACCAATCATCCACCGCTTGTGCGGGTCCCCGTCAATTCCTTTTGAGTTTCAACCTTGCGGCCGCTACTCCCCAGGCGGTCAACTTCACGCGTTAGCTTCGTTACTGAGTCAGTGAAGACCCAACAACCAGTTGACATCGTTTAGGGCGTGGACTACCAGGGTATCTAATCCTGTTTGCTCCCCCACGCTTTCGTGCATGAGCGTCCAGTACAGGTCCAGGGGATTGCCTTCGCCATCGGTGTTCCTCCGCATATCTACGCATTCACTGCTACACGCGGAATTCCATCCCCTCTACCGTACTCTAGCTATACAGTCACAAATGCAGGTCCCAGGTTGAGCCCGGGGATTCACATCTGTCTTATATAACCGCCTGCGCACGCTTTACGCCCAGTAATTCCGATTAACGCTTGCACCCTACGTATTACCGCGGCTGCTGGCAGTAGTTAGCCGGTGCTTATTCTTACGGTACCGTCATTAGCCTCTCGTATTAGGAGAGACCGTTTCGTTCCGTACAAAAGCAGTTTACAACCCGAAGGCCTTCGTCCTGCACGCGGCATTGCTGGATCAGGCTTGCGCCCATTGTCCAAAATTCCCCACTGCTGCCTCCCCGTAGGAGTCTGGACCGTGTCTCAGTTCCAGTGTGGCTGGTCGTCCTCTCAGACCAGCTGCAGATCGTCGCCTTGGTGGGCTTTCCCCCGCCAACTAGCTAATCTGATATCGGCCGCTCCAATCGCGCGAGGTCTTGCGATCCCCCGCTTTCATCCATAGATCGTATGCGGTAATAGCACAGCTTTCGCTGCGTTATCCCCCACGACTGGGCACGTTCCGATATATTACTCACCCGTTCGCCACGCCACCAGGATTGCTCCCGTGCTGCCGTTCGACTTGCATGTAAGGCATGCCGCCAGCGTTCAATCTGAGCCAGGATCAAACTCTATAGTTCGATCTTGAATTTTTTGCACATTTCTATGCAACTCGCAAACTGGAATTAACATGAACTCCATTTCTGAAGTTCGCATTTCTTTTCATTCATGAGCGTTTGTAAGTCAGTTAAGACTTAGTTCGAAGAACTTGGCAATCGCCTTCAAACGCCCACGCTTATCGGCTGTAAATTTTAATGAACCGAAGATTCTTCTACACTCTTCGTTTGCTTTGCTGCGATCAGGAAGCCTTGAATTATGACACAGTTTTTACATCCCTGTCAAAATCTTATCGGAAACTTCCGTTTTTCTTCAGCACTCCCCATAAGGATTACTGAAAAAAAACGCCCCATCGATTGATGGGGCGTTTTTGCTGTAATAGCCTGACGATGACCTACTTTCACACGGGAACCCGCACTATCATCGGCGCAGAAGCGTTTCACTTTCCTGTTCGGGATGGGAAGGAGTGGTACCACTTCGCTATGGTCGTCAGGCATAACTTTTTGCCACCTTGACTATTGTCAAGGCGACCAATTTATAGAGCTAATCAGCTTGTCTTTTCGACACTGAAGTGCGATCACTCACACAGCAGTTATTTTTGAATGCGTCAACTTGGCATAACTTCCTTGAGACACTTCTACAGTGAATCAAAGTTATAGGGTCAAGCCGCACGAGCAATTAGTATCGGTTAGCTTAACGCATTACTGCGCTTCCACACCCGACCTATCAACGTCCTGGTCTTGAACGACTCTTTAGGGGCTCAAGGCCTGGCAGATCCTCATCTTGAAGCGAGTTTCCCGCTTAGATGCTTTCAGCGGTTATCTCTTCCACACTTAGCTACTGGCAATGCCACTGGCGTGACAACCGATACACCAGAGGTGTGTGTCCACTCCGGTCCTCTCGTACTAGGAGCAGGCTTCCTCAAATCTGCAGCGCCCAGGGAAGATAGGGACCAAACTGTCTCACGACGTTTTAAACCCAGCTCACGTACCTCTTTAAATGGCGAACAGCCATACCCTTGGGACCGGCTACAGCCCCAGGATGAGATGAGCCGACATCGAGGTGCCAAACACCGCCGTCGATATGAACTCTTGGGCGGTATCAGCCTGTTATCCCCAGAGTACCTTTATCCGTTGAGCGATGGCCCTTCCATACAGAACCACCGGATCACTATGTCCTGCTCGCATCTGCTCGACTTGTCAGTCTCGCAGTTAAGCACGCTTATGCCATTGCACTATCGTCACGATGTCCGGACCGTAACTAGCGTACCTTCGAACTCCTCCGTTACGCTTTGGGAGGAGACCGCCCCAGTCAAACTGCCTACCATGCACTGTCCCCGATCCAGATAATGGACCTAGGTTAGAACCTCAAACACACCAGGGTGGTATTTCAACGTTGGCTCCATAAGATCTAGCGACCCTACTTCAAAGCCTCCCACCTATCCTACAGATCTGTTCAAAGTCCAATACAAAAGCTACAGTAAAGGTTCATGGGGTCTTTCCGTCTTTCCGGGGAGATTGCATCATCACAAACATTTCAACTTCGCTGAGTCTCGGGAGGAGACAGTGTGGCCATCGTTACGCCATTCGTGCAGGTCGGAACTTACCCGACAAGGAATTTCGCTACCTTAGGACCGTTATAGTTACGGCCGCCGTTTACTGGGACTTCAATCAAGAGCTTGCACCCCATCATTTAATCTTCCAGCACCGGGCAGGCGTCACACCCTATACGTCCACTTTCGTGTTTGCAGAGTGCTGTGTTTTTAATAAACAGTCGCAGCCACCGATTTTTTGCAACCTCATTGGGCTCCATCCGCGAGGGACTTCACCTACTAAAGGCACACCTTCTTCCGAAGTTACGGTGTCAATTTGCCGAGTTCCTTCTCCCGAGTTCTCTCAAGCGCCTTAGAATACTCATCTCGCGCACCAGTGTCGGTTTGCGGTACGGTCGTGTAGCTGAAGCTTAGTGGCTTTTCCTGGAAGCAGGGTATCACTCACTTCGGCAGCAAGCTGCCTCGTTATCACCTCCTCATCTAAGCCCGGCGGATTTGCCTACCAGGCACGACTACAAGCTTGAACCAACATGTCCAACAGTTGGCTGAGTTAACCTTCTCCGTCCCCACATCGCACTACACATCGGTACAGGAATATTGACCTGTTTCCCATCAGCTACGCATCTCTGCCTCGCCTTAGGGGCCGACTCACTCTACGCCGATGAACGTTGCGTAGAAAACCTTGCGCTTTCGGCGAGGGAGCTTTTCACTCCTTTAACGCTACTCATGTCAGCATTCGCACTTCTGATACCTCCAGCATGCTTTACAACACACCTTCACAGGCTTACAGAACGCTCTCCTACCACTTGCAATAAATTGCAAATCCGCAGCTTCGGTAACTGGCTTAGCCCCGTTACATCTTCCGCGCAGGACGACTCGATCAGTGAGCTATTACGCTTTCTTTAAATGATGGCTGCTTCTAAGCCAACATCCTGACTGTTTTAGCCTTCCCACTTCGTTTCCCACTTAGCCCGTTTTAGGGACCTTAGCTGGCGGTCTGGGTTGTTTCCCTCTTGAGTCCGGACGTTAGCACCCGGTGCTCTGTCTCCCAAGCTGTACTCGACGGTATTCGGAGTTTGCATTGGTTTGGTAAGTCGCCATGACCCCCTAGCCAAAACAGTGCTCTACCCCCGTCGGTAATACTTGAGGCACTACCTAAATAGTTTTCCGGAGAGAACCAGCTATTTCCAAGTTTGTTTAGCCTTTCACCCCTATCCACAGCTCATCCGCTAGTTTTGCAACACTAGTCGGTTCGGACCTCCAGTACCTGTTACGGCACCTTCATCCTGGCCATGGATAGATCACTTGGTTTCGGGTCTACACCCAGCGACTTGACGCCCTATTCGGACTCGATTTCTCTACGGCTTCCCTATTCGGTGAACCTTGCCACGGAATGTAAGTCGCTGACCCATTATACAAAGGTACGCAGTCACCCTTGCGGGCTCCTACTTTTTGTAAGCACACGGTTTCAGGATCTATTTCACTCCCCTCCCGGGGTTCTTTTCGCCTTTCCCTCACGGTACTAGTTCACTATCGGTCAATGATGAGTATTTAGCCTTGGAGGATGGTCCCCCCATATTCAGACAGGATTTCTCGTGTCCCGCCCTACTTTTCGTTAGCTCAGTACCACACAGGTCTTTTCACGTACGGGGCTATCACCCGCTATGGCCACCCTTTCCAGAGTGTTCCGTTAAGTCTTGTGCTATCACTAACAGGCTTCTCCGATTTCGCTCGCCACTACTTTCGGAATCTCGGTTGATGTCTTTTCCTCGAGCTACTGAGATGTTTCAGTTCACCCGGTTCGCCTCGCATAGCTATGTATTCACTATGCGATACCTTTGCAGGTGGGTTTCCCCATTCGGAAATCTCCGGATCAAAGCTAATTTGCCAGCTCCCGAAGCTTATCGCAGGCTATCACGTCCTTCGTCGCCTATCATTGCCAAGGCATCCACCATGTGCTCTTATTCACTTGACCCTATAACTTTGACGTCTCTTGCGAGAATCAAAGCATCTTCAAGGAATGTTTGTCAGGTCTTTCACCTGACGCGTTATGCCGTATCCAATTTAACTTGAATAACTCGAATTTCAAACGTGAAGTTTGATATTCATTTTGACGCAATCAAAATTATGTTGCTAACAACTACGCAAGGCACGGTCTGCACTAAACCTTTACGAATGTGCAGTTTCCTTACATAGCCCAAGCTTTGCAGCTTAAAGTTAGCAACGCTGATTAAACTCTATAAATTGTTAAAGAACAGCCGATTGATCAGGTAATCCCGATCAACAACAAAGCAGCCTCTATTTTCCGAAGAATTCGAAGCCGCTTTGGTGTTGATTCATATGAATCAGATAAGAAGTGAAAGATTGGTGGAGGTGACAGGACTCGAACCCGCTACCTACTGCTTGCAAAGCAGCCGCTCTCCCAGCTGAGCTACACCCCCAAATCCAGAAGGACGTTGGACGACAATGGTGGGTCTGGTTGGTCTCGAACCAACGACCCCCGCCTTATCAAGACGGTGCTCTAACCAACTGAGCTACAGACCCAAGCCGGTCACTTTTGACCAAGTTTGATCCTTAGCCGTTAGCGACAATCTTCCAACAACCGATAAGTGTGAGCGTTCAAATTAAATTGCAGTTTCCAGAAAGGAGGTGATCCAGCCGCACCTTCCGATACGGCTACCTTGTTACGACTTCACCCCAGTCACGAACCCTGCCGTGGTAATCGCCCCCCCTTGCGGTTAGGCTAACTACTTCTGGCAGAACCCGCTCCCATGGTGTGACGGGCGGTGTGTACAAGACCCGGGAACGTATTCACCGTGACATTCTGATCCACGATTACTAGCGATTCCGACTTCACGTAGTCGAGTTGCAGACTACGATCCGGACTACGACTGGCTTTGTGGGATTAGCTCCCCCTCGCGGGTTGGCAACCCTTTGTACCAGCCATTGTATGACGTGTGTAGCCCCACCTATAAGGGCCATGAGGACTTGACGTCATCCCCACCTTCCTCCGGTTTGTCACCGGCAGTCTCATTAGAGTGCCCAACTAAATGTAGCAACTAATGACAAGGGTTGCGCTCGTTGCGGGACTTAACCCAACATCTCACGACACGAGCTGACGACAGCCATGCAGCACCTGTGTTACGGCTCTCTTTCGAGCACTCCTCTATCTCTAAAGGATTCCGTACATGTCAAAGGTGGGTAAGGTTTTTCGCGTTGCATCGAATTAAACCACATCATCCACCGCTTGTGCGGGTCCCCGTCAATTCCTTTGAGTTTCAACCTTGCGGCCGTACTCCCCAGGCGGTCAACTTCACGCGTTAGCTTCGTTACTGAGTCAGTGAAGACCCAACAACCAGTTGACATCGTTTAGGGCGTGGACTACCAGGGTATCTAATCCTGTTTGCTCCCCACGCTTTCGTGCATGAGCGTCAGTACAGGTCCAGGGGATTGCCTTCGCCATCGGTGTTCCTCCGCATATCTACGCATTTCACTGCTACACGCGGAATTCCATCCCCCTCTACCGTACTCTAGCTATGCAGTCACAAATGCAGGTCCCAGGTTGAGCCCGGGGATTTCACATCTGTCTTATATAACCGCCTGCGCACGCTTTACGCCCAGTAATTCCGATTAACGCTTGCACCCTACGTATTACCGCGGCTGCTGGCACGTAGTTAGCCGGTGCTTATTCTTACGGTACCGTCATTAGCCTCTCGTATTAGGAGAGACCGTTTCGTTCCGTACAAAAGCAGTTTACAACCCGAAGGCCTTCGTCCTGCACGCGGCATTGCTGGATCAGGCTTGCGCCCATTGTCCAAAATTCCCCACTGCTGCCTCCCGTAGGAGTCTGGACCGTGTCTCAGTTCCAGTGTGGCTGGTCGTCCTCTCAGACCAGCTACAGATCGTCGCCTTGGTGGGCTTTTACCCCGCCAACTAGCTAATCTGATATCGGCCGCTCCAATCGCGCGAGGTCTTGCGATCCCCCGCTTTCATCCATAGATCGTATGCGGTATTAGCACAGCTTTCGCTGCGTTATCCCCCACGACTGGGCACGTTCCGATATATTACTCACCCGTTCGCCACTCGCCACCAGGATTGCTCCCGTGCTGCCGTTCGACTTGCATGTGTAAGGCATGCCGCCAGCGTTCAATCTGAGCCAGGATCAAACTCTATAGTTCGATCTTGAATTTTTCGCATATCTCTATGCAACTCATAAATTGGAATCAACATGAACTCCATTGCTGAAGTTCGCATTTCTTTTCATTCATGAGCGTTTGTAAGTCAGTTAAGACTTAGTTCCGAAGAACTTGGCAATCGCCTTCAAACGCCCACGCTTATCGGCTGTAAATTTTTAATGAACCGAAGATTCTTCTACGCTCTTCGTTTGCTTTGCTGCGATCAGCGAAGCCTTGAATTATGCAACAGTTTTTACATCCTTGTCAAAATCTTATCGGAAACTTCCGTTTTTCTTCAGCACTCCCCATAGGGTTACTGAAAAAAACGCCCCATCGATTGATGGGGCGTTTTTGCTGTAATGAGCCTGACGATGACCTACTTTCACACGGGAATCCGCACTATCATTGGCGCAGAGTCGTTTCACTGTCCTGTTCGGGATGGGAAGGAGTGGGACCAACTCGCTATGGTCGTCAGGCAAAACTTTTTTGTCAGCTTGACCCGAGGGTCAAGACAACCAATTTATAGAGCTAATCAGCTTCATCGAATTAACGAACCTCTGCAGCAGCTGCCTGCGAGGAGGATTTTTGAATGCGTCAACTTGGCATAACTTCCTTGATTGCACTTTTAGGCGCAATCAAAGTTATAGGGTCAAGCCGCACGAGCAATTAGTATCGGTTAGCTCAAGCGCTTACACGCCTTACACACCCGACCTATCAACGTCCTGGTCTTGAACGACTCTTTAGGGGCTCAAGGCCCCGGCAGATCTCATCTTGAAACGAGTTTCCCGCTTAGATGCTTTCAGCGGTTATCTCTTCCACACATAGCTACTCGGCAATGCCACTGGCGTGACAACCGATACACCAGAGGTGTGTCCACTCCGGTCCTCTCGTACTAGGAGCAGGCTTTCTCAAATCTGCAGCGCCCACGGAAGATAGGGACCAAACTGTCTCACGACGTTTTAAACCCAGCTCACGTACCTCTTTAAATGGCGAACAGCCATACCCTTGGGACCGGCTACAGCCCCAGGATGAGATGAGCCGACATCGAGGTGCCAAACACCGCCGTCGATATGAACTCTTGGGCGGTATCAGCCTGTTATCCCCAGAGTACCTTTTATCCGTTGAGCGATGGCCCTTCCATACAGAACCACCGGATCACTATGTCCTGCTTTCGCATCTGCTCGACTTGTCAGTCTCGCAGTTAAGCACGCTTATGCCATTGCACTATCGTCACGATGTCCGACCGTAACTAGCGTACCTTCGAACTCCTCCGTTACGCTTTGGGAGGAGACCGCCCCAGTCAAACTGCCTACCATGCACTGTCCCCGATCCAGATAATGGACCTAGGTTAGAACCTCAAACACACCAGGGTGGTATTTCAACGTTGGCTCCATAGAATCTAGCGACCCTACTTCAAAGCCTCCCACCTATCCTACACAGATCTGTTCAAAGTCCAATACAAAGCTACAGTAAAGGTTCATGGGGTCTTTCCGTCTTTCCGCGGGGAGATTGCATCATCACAAACATTTCAACTTCGCTGAGTCTCTGGAGGAGACAGTGTGGCCATCGTTACGCCATTCGTGCAGGTCGGAACTTACCCGACAAGGAATTTCGCTACCTTAGGACCGTTATAGTTACGGCCGCCGTTTACTGGGACTTCAATCAAGAGCTTGCACCCCATCATTTAATCTTCCAGCACCGGGCAGGCGTCACACCCTATACGTCCACTTTCGTGTTTGCAGAGTGCTGTGTTTTTAATAAACAGTCGCAGCCACCGATTTTTTGCAACCCCATTGGGCTCCAGACGCGAAGTCCTTCACCTACTAAAGGCACACCTTCTTCCGAAGTTACGGTGTCAATTTGCCGAGTTCCTTCTCCCGAGTTCTCTCAAGCGCCTTAGAATACTCATCTCGCGCACCAGTGTCGGTTTGCGGTACGGTCGTGTGTAGCTGAAGCTTAGTGGCTTTTCCTGGAAGCAGGGTATCACTCACTTCGGCAGCAAGCTGCCTCGTTATCACCCCTCATCTAAGCCCGGCGGATTTGCCTACCAGGCACGACTACAGGCTTGAACCAACATGTCCAACAGTTGGCTGAGCTAACCTTCTCCGTCCCCACATCGCACTACACATCGGTACAGGAATATTGACCTGTTTCCCATCAGCTACGCATCTCTGCCTCGCCTTAGGGGCCGACTCACTCTACGCCGATGAACGTTGCGTAGAAAACCTTGCGCTTACGGCGAGGGGGCTTTTCACCCCCTTTAACGCTACTCATGTCAGCATTCGCACTTCTGATACCTCCAGCATCCTTTACAAGACACCTTCACAGGCTTACAGAACGCTCTCCTACCACTTGCAATAAATTGCAAATCCGCAGCTTCGGTAACTGGCTTAGCCCCGTTACATCTTCCGCGCAGGACGACTCGATCAGTGAGCTATTACGCTTTCTTTAAATGATGGCTGCTTCTAAGCCAACATCCTGACTGTTTTAGCCTTCCCACTTCGTTTCCCACTTAGCTACGATTTAGGGACCTTAGCTGGCGGTCTGGGTTGTTTCCCTCTTGAGTCCGGACGTTAGCACCCGGTGCTCTGTCTCCCAAGCTGTACTCGACGGTATTCGGAGTTTGCATTGGTTTGGTAAGTCGCCATGACCCCCTAGCCAAAACAGTGCTCTACCCCCGTCGGTAATACTTGAGGCACTACCTAAATAGTTTTCGGAGAGAACCAGCTATTTCCAAGTTTGTTTAGCCTTTCACCCCTATCCACAGCTCATCCGCTAGTTTTGCAACACTAGTCGGTTCGGACCTCCAGTACCTGTTACGGCACCTTCATCCTGGCCATGGATAGATCACTTGGTTTCGGGTCTACACCCAGCGACTTGACGCCCTATTCGGACTCGATTTCTCTACGGCTTCCCTATTCGGTTAACCTTGCCACTGAATGTAAGTCGCTGACCCATTATACAAAAGGTACGCAGTCACCCTTGCGGGCTCCTACTTTTTGTAAGCACACGGTTTCAGGATCTATTTCACTCCCCTCCCGGGGTTCTTTTCGCCTTTCCCTCACGGTACTAGTTCACTATCGGTCAATGATGAGTATTTAGCCTTGGAGGATGGTCCCCCCATCTTCAGACAGGATTTCTCGTGTCCCGCCCTACTTATCGTCCCTCAGTTCCACAAAAGACTTTTCTCATACGGGGCTATCACCCACTATGGTCAGCGTTTCCAGAGTGTTCCGTTAAGTCTTGTGCTATCACTAGCAGGCTTCTCCGATTTCGCTCGCCACTACTTTCGGAATCTCGGTTGATGTCTTTTCCTCGAGCTACTGAGATGTTTCAGTTCACCCGGTTCGCCTCGCATAGCTATGTATTCACTATGCGATACCTTTGCAGGTGGGTTTCCCCATTCGGAAATCTCCGGATCAAAGCTAATTTGCCAGCTCCCCGAAGCTTATCGCAGGCTATCACGTCCTTCGTCGCCTATCATTGCCAAGGCATCCACCATGTGCTCTTATTCACTTGACCCTATAACTTTGACGTCTCTTGCGAGAATCAAAGCATCTTCAAGGAATGTTTGTCAGGTCTTTCACCTGACGCGTTATGCCGTATTCAATTTAACTTGAATAACTCGAATTTCAAACGTGAAGTTTGATATTCATTTTGACGCAATCAAAATTATGTTGCTAACAACTACGCAAGGCACGGTCTGCACTAAACCTTTACGAATGTGCAGTTTCCTTACATAGCCCAAGCTTTGCGCTAAAGTTAGCAACGCTGATTAAACTCTATAAATTGTTAAAGAACAGCCGATTGATCAGGTAATCCTGATCAACAACAAAGCAGCCTCTATTTTCCGGAAGAATTCGAAGCCGCTTTGGTGTTGATTCATATGAATCAGATAAGAAGTGAAAGATTGGTGGAGGTGACAGGACTCGAACCCGCTACCTACTGCTTGCAAAGCAGCCGCTCTCCCAGCTGAGCTACACCCCCAAATCCAGAAGGACGTTGGACGACAATGGTGGGTCTGGTTGGTCTCGAACCAACGACCCCCGCCTTATCAAGACGGTGCTCTAACCAACTGAGCTACAGACCCAAGCCGGTCACTTTTGACCAAGTTTGATCCTTAGCCGTTAGCGACAATCTTCCAACAACCGATAAGTGTGAGCGTTCAAATTAAATTGCAGTTTCCAGAAAGGAGGTGATCCAGCCGCACCTTCCGATACGGCTACCTTGTTACGACTTCACCCCAGTCACGAACCCTGCCGTGGTAATCGCCCTCCTTGCGGTTAGGCTAACTACTTCTGGCAGAACCCGCTCCCATGGTGTGACGGGCGGTGTGTACAAGACCCGGGAACGTATTCACCGTGACATTCTGATCCACGATTACTAGCGATTCCGACTTCACGTAGTCGAGTTGCAGACTACGATCCGGACTACGACTGGCTTTGTGGGATTAGCTCCCCCTCGCGGGTTGGCAACCCTTTGTACCAGCCATTGTATGACGTGTGTAGCCCCACCTATAAGGGCCATGAGGACTTGACGTCATCCCCACCTTCCTCCGGTTTGTCACCGGCAGTCTCATTAGAGTGCCCAACTAAATGTAGCAACTAATGACAAGGGTTGCGCTCGTTGCGGGACTTAACCCAACATCTCACGACACGAGCTGACGACAGCCATGCAGCACCTGTGTTACGGCTCTCTTTCGAGCACTCCTCTATCTCTAAAGGATTCCGTACATGTCAAAGGTGGGTAAGGTTTTTCGCGTTGCATCGAATTAAACCACATCATCCACCGCTTGTGCGGGTCCCCGTCAATTCCTTTGAGTTTCAACCTTGCGGCCGTACTCCCCAGGCGGTCAACTTCACGCGTTAGCTTCGTTACTGAGTCAGTGAAGACCCAACAACCAGTTGACATCGTTTAGGGCGTGGACTACCAGGGTATCTAATCCTGTTTGCTCCCCACGCTTTCGTGCATGAGCGTCAGTACAGGTCCAGGGGATTGCCTTCGCCATCGGTGTTCCTCCGCATATCTACGCATTTCACTGCTACACGCGGAATTCCATCCCCCTCTACCGTACTCTAGCTATACAGTCACAAATGCAGGTCCCAGGTTGAGCCCGGGGATTTCACATCTGTCTTATATAACCGCCTGCGCACGCTTTACGCCCAGTAATTCCGATTAACGCTTGCACCCTACGTATTACCGCGGCTGCTGGCACGTAGTTAGCCGGTGCTTATTCTTACGGTACCGTCATTAGCCTCTCGTATTAGGAGAGACCGTTTCGTTCCGTACAAAAGCAGTTTACAACCCGAAGGCCTTCGTCCTGCACGCGGCATTGCTGGATCAGGCTTGCGCCCATTGTCCAAAATTCCCCACTGCTGCCTCCCGTAGGAGTCTGGACCGTGTCTCAGTTCCAGTGTGGCTGGTCGTCCTCTCAGACCAGCTACAGATCGTCGCCTTGGTGGGCTTTTACCCCGCCAACTAGCTAATCTGATATCGGCCGCTCCAATCGCGCGAGGTCTTGCGATCCCCGCTTTCATCCATAGATCGTATGCGGTATTAGCACAGCTTTCGCTGCGTTATCCCCCACGACTGGGCACGTTCCGATATATTACTCACCCGTTCGCCACTCGCCACCAGGATTGCTCCCGTGCTGCCGTTCGACTTGCATGTGTAAGGCATGCCGCCAGCGTTCAATCTGAGCCAGGATCAAACTCTATAGTTCGATCTTGAATTTTTTGCACATTTCTATGCAACTCATAAACTGGAATTAACATGAACTCCATTTCTGAAGTTCGCATTTCTTTTCATTCATGAGCGTTTGTAAGTCAGTTAAGACTTAGTTCCGAAGAACTTGGCAATCGCCTTCAAACGCCCACGCTTATCGGCTGTAAATTTTTAATGAACCGAAGATTCTTCTACGCTCTTCGTTTGCTTTGCTGCGATCAGCGAAGCCTTGAATTATGACACAGTTTTTACATCCCTGTCAAAATCTTATCGGAAACTTCCGTTTTTCTTCAGCACTGCACTTTGGGCCAAAAACCCTCAGCAGGTCTATGACTGTATCATGGGTTTTCCCCTAATTCAACGGGGTTTCCCAAATTTGGTTCAAACTTACAGTTAGGCGCGATAGCGATCTGAGATCTAACCTTGTGGTGGCCAAATTGTTTGGGATGTTGGCGCCGCTTGAATATTGAGCCAGGGCGGGTTGCCAATACTTGAATCAGCAAGTGTGAGTAAGTGTATTCAATGACTGGTTCTACCTGGACTCCTTGTCTTAGATTTTTTCTCAGGGGAAAGGAACGAAGGGCGTAGCCCATAGCGGATTTCCCCTAGTTTGTAGAAGTTCAGAATAGCTCGTCTGGCGGCGCAATTGCGGACGCAGCCTTGCTGTCTTTGCGGGCCGTTGCGAAGAATGGCGCTGTCGTACAGGATTTCCTCGCAAGACAAGTCTGCTAGGTTGAACCAATGCTGGATGAAGTGGATCCGTAGCATGTGCTCCAAACCAATAGGTGGGCGTCCATTGCCAGCCTGGGGGTAATGCGGCTCAATGACTTCGTACAGGGCAGACCACGGCACGATGGCGTCCATAGTCTTGAAGAACTCGTCACGCCGCGTAAGCCTGCGCTAGTTCTCGAAGGTTTGGTCTGCGGCCATTGCAAGGGTTTGTTGCTTCACATACCATAACGCTTCAGACCAACTGAGCTCGGACCTAAATCAGCGAAGCCTTAAACGTCGCGAAAAAAATCGGTCAATACATTGCGTTCAATGGGTTTAAAGAGCAAACTGCCATTAGCCCCTTGAAGTCCGGTCATATTAGCCTCCGTACACCGGTTGATGACGCTCACCCCTTGTGAAAGGATCGTTCCAGCGCGTATCAAACCGCCGCCAATAATTGCCGAATTGGGGTACGTCACAACACCATCTTCCAGCACTGGTGCAGCCCCATGGTTTTTGCCAACTGTGCTGTTTTGGTACAGCACCAAATGGTTTCCATAGCTCGCCTTTGCCAGCACAATTCCGACTGAGTGGCCAATGAAGAAGACCTCAGGCAGTTCAATTTCGTAAAAGCAGTCGATTGCATTGAGCGCCTTGTTCAGTGCAAATAGCTTGGTGCAAACCGTTCTGGTCTGCTCCTTACACCAGATGGTGTTGGCCAGGTAATACAAAAAAATACAGTACTGCGAGGAATGCAACACGTCGAACTGCCCAGGCGCCCCAGCGCCTCGTCCAAGTGCGCATCAATTAGCCGCAGTTGGGCATCCTCACCCATGGGGAAAAAATGCTCCACTTGGGTTCGAACGTAAGTGGCGAGCCGGCTGGCATCCAGGTTGATGATTTTCATGGTGTGACAGGTAATGACGGCAACCAGGGGACGATACGCTGTTCTACCGACGCGGGGCTCCATCCAAACGCCGCTTTCAGCCGGTGAATGCTGACCTGGGCCACTGCTGGTGGCAAGCGATCAAGATCAAATACGATTCGTCACTCACCAGCGTCTGCAAATTCTGCTGGACAAGGCCAAAGCCGCGCAGCCCCAAGCACACACCACCGATGGGCGCATCGACAACCGGCACTGGGCGAACGTGACTGAATTGGCAGAGACTGTGCTCAGCGCGGTGCTCCACGACGCCATGGCACTGGCTTGCTTGGCCGAAGTGGAACTGGCCCATGGCCACAGTGAATTCGCGGTGACCTACCTGCGTTACGCCGCGCAGTCCATGGGAGTATGAAGGCAGCCGCTCGGCGCCCCCTGCGCGATTTCTAGCCCTTGCGGCGCAGAAAACCCTCTGGCGCCACAGTAACCATCAGTTTGTTGGGCCAGCTGGCATCCACCTCGAAGTCAGGGTGCGTTTGCAGCCATTGGCGCAGTGCTGTCTTGGGGTTGTTGCCAACATCCCAGGGGCGGTCGTCGAAAAAGCCCGGCGGCATGTCTTCTACAAAGGTGTCAAACACGACGCAGTAGCTGCCTGGCGTAACCAAGGGTGCGTAGGCCTGTAGTTCCGCCAGCACGTGATCATGGGTGTGCATGGAATCCAGCAAAACCAGCACGCGCTGGTAACCAGCAGCGGCTGCATGGACCGCGGCAATGGTGTCAGGCGCCACAGAAGAACCTTGAACCATCTGGATGCGGCTGGCCATGGGGTGAGACTCGATGGCCGCGCGGTTGTGCGCGCGTATGTCGATATCGATACCGATGACTTTGCGACTGCTCTGGCGCGGATCCAGGGTCGCTCCAGCTTCGATGCCGTCGCACATGTCCAACATGGCCAGGAGGCTGGCACTCAGCACCAGCGACCCGCCGTGGGCAATCCCGGTTTCTATGATGAGGTCCGGGCGCACCTGCCACACCAGTTCCTGCATGGCCACCATGTCCTGCGGGTACTGGATGATGGGGCGCCCCATCCATTCGAAGTTGTAGACATATTTACGCTGCATAGAAGCTTGCAACCAGTCGCGCGACAAGGTGACGAAGACAGCGTCATCGGCAAGAGATACGATACGCTCGGCGCGTTCGCTTTCAAACTGCTCAATAGGATTCATTGCTTTCAATCCTTTTGCTTGATAACCAAACCCTGCCCTGTGGGCAACTCCACTACAAAGTAGCCCCGAGCTGCAAACCAAGGGTCTTCCGCCAATTTTTGTGCGCGGTAACCAAGCCAGCCATAGTCGTCCAGAACCAGCACGGCGCCTGGAACCATACGTTCAAATAGAACGTCCAGCGCTCCAACTTCTGCATCTGCGTTATTGAGGTCGAGATGCATGAATGCAATTTTTTCAGGAGCAACATCCGACAACACGGCTGGAACGCTTCCCTGAGTCACAACGACATTGGGCGCATCCGCAAATCGGTCCTTGACCGACTGGTACAACAGCTTGCTGTGCTCAGGCATGGCGTGGTGCGCCATAGATGGATCATGGTCGAAAAGATCATACAAGTAATACCGCCTATCTTTTTGCCCAGCGAAATTGATGGCATCACAAATAATCCTCGCGGTTGTTCCCTTGTAACAAGCGCACTCCACAAAATCACCATCCAACTTTAATCCGTTACGGGCTCCCCAAACTACCGTAGAAAATCGCCAGAGGATCGCCCGCTCAACGTCGGTCTGCGCGTGTTTCTGAACAGCCTGCATTAGAGGCGCATCCTCTAAAAAACTCAAATTCCTATGGTATGTAAACAAGTTGTCGCCGGAATAAATGCCTTGTTGTCCCTGAATGTTATTTACACATTGTTGTATGCCTTTGACGAACTCAGTCTGGTTGGATATTCCAAAAAACATTGTGGTCAGGTGGTTGAGCACTGCTGGAGGCGGCGGAGTTTTTGAGTGACTGGACATCTCAGCTTTCTAGGTTTGTGATGGGGGGGTCATTGTGCAAAGTGCTTCCAGTGTGGCCCGGGGTTGGAAGTCAAATTCATCGCGAATGCGCTCGACGTGGATTGGCATATAAGCGTGATGCGGTGCGCTTGGCACCACCTCATACTCGCAGCCTGTTGCCTGCACAATGCGCTGCAACCACTGGGCGTGGGTGACCTGCACACCGCTGGCGAAGTTGTAGATGCGCTGTTTGCTGCCCTGCGCAACGCGTTGCAACAAGCCCACCACATCGTCAATGTGAATATAGTCCTTGGCGGTCTGTGGATCACTGCGCAACACCACGCGACCCTGGTAAGCATCTTTTAGCAGACTGTAAACAAAACTCTCTGCATTGCCAGCATTACCACCCACCACGTTGGACAGGCGAGCCACCACGCAGGGCCGGCCTGAGTTCAGGGCCAGACTCTCACCCATGAGTTTGGAAAGCTTGTAAATGTCGTCTGGGTCTTGCGGTAGCACGTGCAACGCCTGGTCTTCATCGGTGTTTGCGGCAGCCAGATACACCCGTGTACTGGACAGATACACCAACCGTTCAAAGTGTGCCTCACGCAAAACCCGCTGCAGCAAGCCCACGTGCGCCTCAACCGTATCCATGGGTCGTGTCCGAAAATCAGCCGTCAGGCCCACGCAATAGAACACGGTGCCCAATTCCCCAAGCAAATAGGTTTCGTCCCCGCGTTTGGGCACATGGCATGTCCAACCCTGGGCTAGCAAATGCTGAACCAAGTGGCGTCCAATGTACCCCTGCCCGCCCAGAACAGTGCACTGTTTCACTGGCGTAGCCCGACTTGGCGCGGTGGTTCACCGGCCCACACGGTGTAGGCGGGAATTTCACCACGCACGACGGTACCGGCGGCCAGCACGCAACCCCGGCGCAGCACCGCGCCATCCAGTAACACGCAGTTGGCACCGATCCACACGTCGTCCTCCACCACAACGCCTCCGCGGCTGGGCAAAAAGCCTTGCTCGCGGATCAAGCGGGATTTGTCTTGGTAAGCGTGGTTGACCGGCGCAAAGGTGCAATTGGCGGCGATGGCAACGTGGTCGCCAATGTGAATGCCGTTGCCGGTATAGATCACGCACCCGGAGTTGATGGCGCAGTGCGAGCCGATGATCAGATCCCCCGAGCCACCCGCCGGCTTGACCTTAACGAAGCTGTCGATCACCGAATGCGCGCCCACCACGATGCGCGTACCGCGCACCGAGTCTTCCAAATCAGCCAACCGAGATACCTGGGCGCTGGGGTGTATCTCGATCACAGCAGCTCCAAACTAGGGACCATCGTGACAAACGTGCCACCCCATTCCCGCACGTAATGCAACTGCTCCATGACTTCGGTTTTCAGGTTCCAAGGAAGAATCAGCACATGGCTGGGGCGGTTGGCCTTCAGGTGCGCCTCATTCACGATGGGGATGCGGCTGCCGGGCAGGTACTTGTTCTGTTTAGCTGGATTCATGTCCACCACATAGGGCAGCAGGTGGGGTCGCACCCCGGCATAGTTGAGCAATGTGTTGCCTTTGGCTGCGGCGCCATAAGCCGCTACACGCCCTCCTTGATCGACTTGATTTACCAAAAATGATAGCAACTCACGTACTATTCGCGAGGGCTGGAGCTGGAATTGACTATAGAACTCTGGCCGTGTCATGCCTGCACCGCTTTCCACTGCCAGCAGCTCGGCAACTGCTGGCTGCACCAGGGCGCGCCCACTGTCCGCGCGCTGGGCAAACACGCGCAAGCTGCCACCGTGTGTAGGCAGCTCCTGTACGTCAAACACGCGCAAACCGTTGGCGGCAAAAATGCGGGTGACCGCTGTGAGCGACAAGTAGGAATAGTGTTCGTGGTAGGCAGTGTCAAACTGGCAGCCCTGTACCATGCGCAGCAGGTGCGGAAACTCAAAGGTGGCCACACCCTGGGGCTTGAGCAACAGGGCAAAGCCCGCCACAAAGTCGTTGATGTCGGGCACATGGGCCAGCACGTTGTTGGCAACGGTCAAATCAGCCTGGTGGCCCGCAGCAGCCAGTTCGGTTGCGAGTTCCACACCAAAAAAACGTTCGATGCTTTCAATGCCTTTGCCTCTGGCCGCTTGGGCGGTGCTGGCTGTGGGCTCCACGCCGTAACAGGGAATGCCGGCGGCTTGCACGTATTGCAACAGATACCCATCGTTGGACGCGACTTCCACCACGCAACTCGCGGCATCCAGTTGAAAGCGGCTGCGCATGGCCTGCACGTAGGCCTGCGCATGGGCTAGCCAACTGCTGGAGAACGAGCTGAAATAGGCGTAGTCTTCGGTAAACAGCGCCTCGCGCCCGGCATAGTCTTCGGTTTGTACCAGCCAGCAGCTTTCGCACGCCATCAACCGCAGGGGAAACCAGGTTTCGGCGGCCAGCAAGGCCTGCTCACTCAGGTAGGCGTTGGACGGCGGAGCACTCCCCAGGTCCAAAAAAGGCAAACGCAACGCGGCGTTGCAATGACGGCACTTCACGGGTGCACTCCTTCAAAATCAGCGGTCAGCCAGGCATGGGATGCGTCGCGGGACGACAAATCGGTTACCGGCAAAGGCCAGCCGATGGCCACCAGAGGCTCCAACGGGTGGATGCCAGCTTCGGCCAATGGGGCGTGGGCGGCAGAGTGGCAATACAGCAACTCCACGTCGTCGGTCAGCGCCTGGAAGCCATGGGCAAAACCCTGCGGTATGAGCATGGCGTCACCATGGTCAGCCACCAGGTGCTGGGCATGCCACTGCAAGAAGGTGACCGAATCCGGGCGCAGATCAACCGCCACATCCCACACCTCACCCTTGGTGCAGCTGACCAACTTGGCCTCTGCATGGGGTACGTTTTGATAATGTAAGCCGCGCACGGTGCCCCGCTTGACCGTGCGGGTGTGGGTGATCTGGGCAATGGGTTGGGTCCAGCCTATAGGCGCTAGCTCCCAGGCGCAAAAATGCGGCTCAATTCACCGCGACTATCGCTTAGCCGCTGGCGCTGGACCAGGTGCAGACCCGTCAGCGGAAGAGGCGTGAAGGTGAACCGACTCATGGCGGCCCCTCATAGGCGGCGATATCGGCTTCACACAGCGCGCGGGCATCTGCGCCTGCATGTTGCGCCTCGTACCACGCCATGGTGCGCTGCACCGCTTCGGTCAGCGTCCAGCGCGGATGAATCCCCAACTGGGTACGCGCCTTGGCGGTTTCCAGTGCCAGCCAGCCCGCTTCATGTGGTGAATTACTATCGATTTCATAGCTTACTGCGTATGTTTCACGAGGGCTACGGGCGAGTTCTACCACTGCTTTTACGGTAGCCGCTTCATCGGTGGGTGGGCCCAGGTTGTAGGCACCCGCCAAAGCGGGTTGTTGCCACAGTGCTTCAGCCAGGCGTAAATAGCCTGCTAGTGGTTCCAGCACATGTTGCCAAGGGCGAATGGCGTCGGGTCGTCGGATGACCAGGGTTTGCCCAGACTGCCACGCGCGTATGCAGTCGGGGATGAGCCGGTCTTGCGCCCAATCTCCGCCACCGATCACGTTGCCTGCTCGGGCGCTGGCCACGGCCAGGCCCTGCTGGGACAAAAAGGCATCGCGGTAGCTGGTAATGACCAGCTCGCTGGCTGCTTTGCTGGCACTGTAGGGGTCATGCCCCCCCAGCATGTCGTCTTCCCGGTAGGGATACGGATGCTCCAAATTGCGGTAAACCTTGTCGGTCGTGACCATAACCGCAACCCGCGTGCTATCGAGCCCCCGCAGGGCATCCAGCACGTGCGCCGTGCCCATAATGTTCGTAGAATAAGTCCGCAGGGGATCAAGATAGCTAGCACGCACGAGTGCTTGGGCAGCCAGGTGCAGCACAATATCTGGCTGGACATGGCGCGCCAGCGCTGCCAGCGCTTGGGCATCTCGGATATCACATACGTGGCTACGCATTGTGGACGCGAGCTTCGCCAGTTCAAACAAATTGGGTGTGGTCGGAGGTGCAAGTGCTATCCCGGTGACATCGGCCCCCAGACACTGCAACCACAATGCCAACCATGCACCTTTAAACCCGGTGTGCCCTGTCAGCAAGACGCGCTTGCCTTGCCAAAAAGACGCATTTGGTTGCATCACCACACTTTCCAGGGCGCATTGCCAGACTGCCACAACTCTTCCAGCAGATTCTTTTCACGTAGTGTGTCCATCGGTTGCCAAAAACCCTGGTGCTCAAACGCCATCAGCTGATTCTGGCTCGCCAGGGATTGCAAGGGAGTGGACTCCCATGGGGTGCTGTCCCCGTCAATCAGTGACAACACTTGGGGCGACAACACAAAAAATCCGCCGTTGATCAAACCACCCTCACCGTGCGGCTTTTCGCTAAAACCGCGCACTGCTGAACCCGTGAGTTGCAAGGCCCCATAGCGGCCCGGCGGCAGCACGGCCGTCACCGTGGCCAGCTTGCCGTGCGTTCTATGGAACTGAATCTGGGCGCTGATATCGACATCGGCCACACCATCTCCGTAGGTAAAGCAGAACGCTGTCTCGTCCTGAACATAAGGCGCCACACGTTTGAGCCGACCACCCGTCATGGTGTCTTCCCCTGTGTCCACCAGTGTGACACGCCAAGGCTCGGCATGGCGCTCGTGCACTTGCATCTGGTTGTTGGCCATGTCAAACGTGACGTCGGACATATGCAGAAAGTAGTTGGCAAAGTACTCTTTGATCAGGTAGCCCTTGTAGCCGCAGCAAATCACAAAATCATTCACACCATGGGCTGAGTAGCTCTTCATGATGTGCCACAAAATGGGCTTGCCGCCGATTTCTATCATGGGCTTGGGCTTGAGGTGGGTTTCCTCAGAGATACGGGTACCCAACCCACCGGCAAGAATGACCGCTTTCATCGAACATGCTCTCCAGAATTATGGGATCGGTCGAATATACGCGGAAAAATCGCAAATGAAGGAGGCCAACTGAAGCCCATTGCCCAAACATTTCATTCGTTGCAACTTCTTGTGTAAGGCCTCTGATAATTAAGGTCCAATGCCAGAGGGGCTGAAACCGACCTCCCCGTTTACACAAAATTGGGGACATCTTTCAGCCCTAATGCGCTCAAACGTTTCCCAAAACTTGGCATCCTGGGTGGTGGCGAAGTTGATGCGCATCAGCGTGCTGGGTTGGCGTTCCGCATGGAACAGGGCACCCGGCGCCAACAGGTAACCAACGTCAAGCATGCGCTGGGCCAGCGCATCGGTATCTACACCCGTCTCTACCCAGCCAAACAGGCCCGCCGGGGGTGTGGCAAAACTGCAGCCGTGGGCCAGCGCCAGCTGCACACAGCGCCCACGGGCCTGGTCCAGCCGGGTGCGGATACGCTCGGCGTGGCGGCGCAGCTGGCCCTGCTCAATGCAACCGGCCAGCGCTTTCTCCAATAAGGCAGGTGTGGTGAGTGTGGCCAGCAACTTGGTATCGATGAAGGCTTCCACCAAAGCGGGCGGCGCTGCCAGAAAACCGACACGCCAGCCCGGCGCCAAAATCTTGGAAAACCCCCCCACGTAAATGGTGCGCTGCAGGCCGTCCAGCGCACACAGGCGTGTGGCGTGGTCGGGCGCAATGTGGCTGTAGGTGTCGTCTTCAACAATGTGGAAGTTGTGCGCGTTGGCCAGTTGCAGCACGCGGTGCGCGCTGCCCGGCGACAGGCAGTACCCAGTGGGGTTGTGGAACACACTCACGCTAACAAACAGCTTGGGGGCATGCAACCCGCAGTAACGGGCCATTACATCCAGGTCGGGCCCATCTGCGCGGCGCGGCACCGGCAGTATGCGCATCCCCAGGGCAGTCAGACGGGCGAACTCAATGGCCCAGCCGGGCTCTTCTACCATCACGTAGTCACCAGCGCGCAGCAAGGTGCGGCTCACAATGTCCAGCGCATGGGTAGCGCCCACCGTGGTTACGATTTGCGCAGGGGTCGCGTGCACGTTGTAGGCCGCCAGCTTGTGCGACAGGGCCTGGCGCAGACTGGCGTCACCCGCCGGGTCACCGTATTGCAGTGACAACGACTGCAACGCCCAGCTATTGGTGACCTTGCGCACCGCCGCTGCCATGAAGCTGGTTTCCAGCCAGTCCGGCGGAAATACGCCAAGACCAGGTTGGGGTAAATCCGAAACACGGTGGAACATACCGCGAATCAAGGCGGTGGCGTTGATGGGCACATGCTGCGCTCCAAAGCCAGCATGTGCTGGCTCTTGTGCTATTGAATTTATAGCTTGCTGTGTAGGTTTGACGAGGGCTAGAGCCATTTCTCGTACATAGAAACCCCGGTTCTTACGGGCCTCCACCAGCCCGTGGGCCAGCAACTGGTCATACGCCGCCACCACGGTGGACGGGCTCACACCCTGCTGCTGCGCACACTGGCGTACCGACGGCAGACGCGCCCCCGGCGCCAGCAGCCGGGTACGGATGCGCTCGGCAAAGCGGGTGTAGAGCTGCTCGGTGAGCGTTTGTGACGCGGCTCTCATCAACATGGTGGCTCCTGGCTGTGTTGCCCAAGACAGCAATACAGATAAACTTTTTGACCGCTAAACTGTACTGCATCTGTGCTGGCTTCAACTATAAAGTGCGAACCATGAACTGGCAAGAGTTATCCGCGTTACTGGTGCTGGCAACGGCTATGAGCTTCACGCCGGGCCCTAACACGACTCTCGCAACCGCATTGGCCGCAAACCAGGGCTTTCGCCATGCGCTGCCGTTCGTCTGCGCAGTGCCAGTTGGCTGGGGCGCTCTGCTGCTGGTGTGCGCTTTGGGACTGGGTGCCTTGGTGCTGGCGCTGCCTTGGCTGGGCTGGGCCGTGCGGATCGGCGGCGTAGCTTACCTGTTGTGGCTGGCCAGCAAGTTGACCCGCGCACGCCAGTTGGGTGAGGCCAATGCGGAGTTGCTGCACGTTGGCTTCTGGCAGGGTGTGACGCTGCAATTTGTCAACATCAAAGCCTGGATGCTGGCCTTGGCCATTGTGGGTGGCTGGATTGCCGGGCGCGCCGACGCAACCCAGCGTCTGGTCCTGGTGCTCCCCATCCTGCTGGGCTTCGCCTTTGCCAGCAACTGCTGCTACGCACTGGTGGGCTCGGCGCTGCGGACCTGGCTGACTGGCCCCAACGGCGACGGCCAACGCCTGGTCTGGTTCAACCGTGGAATGGCTGTGGTGCTGCTGGTCACCGCGCTGTGGATGCTGGTTCTATGACAACAAGCACCAACACCCATTCAATCACCAAGGGGCTGTGGCTGGGTCTTTTGGGCATTGTCATTTTTTCTGTGACCTTACCCATGACCCGCCTGGCAGTGGGCACAGCGGCTGCGCCGCAAATGTCGGGCTTCTTCATTGCCTATGGCCGGGCCGTGGTGGCCGGCGTGTTGTCTGCTGGGTTACTGGTCGCCACCCGAGCCCCGTGGCCTCAACGCCCCGACTGGCTGCCACTGGCCATTACCGCAGCCGGCGTGGTTTTTGGATTTCCGTTATTTACCTCAGTGGCCATGCGTTATGTGGAAGCTGTGCATGCCAGCGTGATTGTGGGCGTGCTGCCACTGGCCACCGCTGCGGTGGGTGCCCTGCTGCATCGCCAGCGCCCGTCCATGGGGTTTTGGCTGTGTGCCGTGTTGGGCAGTGCGCTGGTGGTGGCGTTTGCGTTGTTGCGCGCCTCCCCCCATGCCGATGGTTCCCACGGCGGCCTGGATTTGGCCGACTTGCTCTTGCTGGCCGCCATGCTGTGCGCGGCAGTAGGTTACGGGTATGGTGCGCGCCTGTCGCAACACATGCAGCCGGAACACGTAATTTGCTGGGCCTTAATAATATCCCTGCCCATCACGGTTCCCGCAGCACTTCTAACCTGGCCACAGGCCAGCCTGCACACCAGCGCCTGGCTGGGGTTTGCCTACCTGGCGGTGTTCTCCATGTGGCTAGGTTTTTTTGCCTGGTACCGTGGTATGGCATTGGGTGGCACCGTGCGCGTGAGCCAGGTGCAACTGGTACAACCCTTTTTGAGCATGCTGTTTGCCGTCCCGCTGCTGGGCGAGCGGCTCGACGCCGTCACCATGGGCTTTGGCCTGGCGGTGATTGCAACCGTCTTTATTGGCAAAAAAATGCCGGTGAAGTAGCCAATTTTCTATTCATCAACGACACTCCCGACTCACCACCACACGAGGGCACTTTTGACCATGAAACCCAACGACCTCCCCACAGCCACTCCCTGGACCATGGCGCGCCGCGCCGCCCGCATGAACCCCTCTGTGATCCGCGAAATCCTCAAGATCACCGAGAAGCCCGGCATCATCAGTTTTGCAGGCGGTCTGCCCTCTGCCAAAACCTTTCCCATTGCCGAGTTCACCGCTGCTTGCAACCAGGTGCTGACCACCGACCCGCAAGCCGCCCTGCAATACGCCGCCAGCGAGGGCTTTGCTCCGCTGCGCCAAATGGTGGCCGACCGCCTGCCCTGGGACGTGGACCCAGCCCAGGTGCTGATCACCACCGGCTCACAACAGGGCCTGGACCTGGTCGCCAAAATCCTCATTGACGCCGGCAGCCGCGTGCTGGTCGAAACCCCCACCTACCTGGGCGCGCTGCAGGCCTTCACGCCCATGGAGCCGGAAGTGCTTAGCGTCGGCAGTGACGACGAAGGTGTAGATATTGCGGATCTGGCCAGCAAGGTTGGAGAGGGCGCTAGCAAAGCGCGCTTCCTCTACGTGCTGCCCAATTTCCAGAACCCCACCGGGCGCACCATGACTGAGGCCCGTCGCGCCGCGCTGGTGGCCAAGGCGGCCGAACTGCGCCTGCCCCTGGTGGAAGACAACCCCTACGGCGACCTGTGGTTTGACAAGGCGCCTCCCGCGCCACTGACCGCACGCAACCCCGAGGGATGCATCTACCTGGGCTCGTTCTCCAAGGTGCTGGCGCCCGGTCTGCGCATGGGATTTTTGGTGGCGCCCAAGGCTATCTTCCCCAAGCTGCTACAGGCCAAACAGGCGGCGGACCTGCACAGTCCGGGCTTCAACCAGCGCATGATCACCGAGGTGATGAAAGGCGGTTTCCTGGACCGCCACATCCCCACCATCCGCGCCCTGTACAAAGCCCAGCGTGACGCTATGCTGGAGGCCCTGGTCAAGGACATGCCCAGCGATGTCACCTGGAACACGCCCGATGGCGGCATGTTCCTGTGGGCGCGCCTGCCCGAGGGCATGAACGCCCAAGAGCTGCTGCCTGTGGCCGTGGACAAGGGTGTGGCCTTTGTGCCAGGTGCTGCCTTCTACAACGACCATGGCGATGCGCGCACCATGCGCCTGTCGTTTGTCACGCCCAATGTGGACGAAATCCGCACCGGTGTAGCGGCATTGGCCGCTGCCATCCGCGAACACCGCAGCGCATGATGGCAGAGCACCATGTCGTGCGGTTGTGGGGGCGCATCAGTTCGCTGAACGTGCGCAAGGCCGTGTGGGCCGCACAAGAGGTAGGCCTGGACTTCCAACGCACCGATGCGGGCGCCGGCTTCGGCATCACCACCACGGCCGAGTACCGGCTTAAGAATCCCAACGCGTTGGTGCCTCTGCTGGAGATTGGCGACTTTACGCTGTGGGAGTCCAACGCCATCGTGCGCTACCTGTGCGCACGCTACGGTGCTGCGCTCAACTTATACCCCACCGAACTGGAAGCCCGGTTCGACGCCGAGCGCTGGATGGACTGGCAGCAAACCACGTTCAACCGTGCCGCCGGTCCGGCCTTCATCCAGTTGGTGCGCACCCCGGCGGATACGCGCAATGCCGATGCCATACAGCAATCGGTGGCAGCCACCGAACCCTTGCTGGCCTTGATGGACGCGCACCTGAAAGACCACGCCTTTATGGGTGGCGACAGCTTTGGCATGGCCGACATCCCGCTGGGCTGCGAAATGCACCGCTGGTGGGGCATGCGCACAGCGCAGTTCGACGCCTATGGCATCACGCGCCAAGAATTACAGGCCTTCCCCAACGTACAACGCTGGTTTGGCCAATTGCAACAACGCCCGGCCAGCTGTGGCGTGCTGGATGTCACGTTAAGCTGATTCCAAAAGACCACCATGCAACAACGCCCCTTCAAACAAGTTGACGTTTTCACGGACCAGGCCTACCTCGGCAATCCGCTTGCTGTGGTGCTGGACGGCTCGGGCCTCTGCACAGAAGACATGCAGCACTTTGCGCGCTGGACCAATTTGTCGGAAACCGCGTTCTTGCTGCCGCCCACCCCTGAGGCCGCAGCCCAGGGCGCGGACTACCAGGTGCGCATCTTCACCCCCGGCTACGAGATGCCGTTTGCTGGCCACCCCACCCTGGGCAGTTGCCATGCCTGGCTTGAGCATGGCGGCGTACCGCAAAAGCCCGGCTTGGTGGTGCAGCAATGCAAGGTAGGGCTTGTCCACATCAACCAATCCAGCGGCCGCCCGGCCTTTGCCGCACCACCGCTGCGCCGAAGCGACGCAGCCCTCGAGCTCGTGGCGGCGCTGGCTGATGCTTTGGGCCTGCCGCGCACCAACATCGTGGCCAGCCAGCACCTCAACAATGGCCCGACGCACTTTGGCCTGCTGATCAATGACCATGGTGTCTTGCTGGGGCTGAAACCGGATGCCGCCACGCTCAACACCGTTATCCGCGCTGCAGGCATCAGCGGCGTGGGTGTGGCCACGGTGCAGGCCGATGCGCCTGCGACCGGCCTCGTTCCAGGTCTCATTGGCCGCTCCAACCGCGAAGCGCGTGCCTTTTCAAGCAGTGGTTCAACCGCGTCCCGCATCGCAGACACGACTGAGCAACCCACGGTAGAAGTGCGCTTTTTCTTTGACCATGGCAAGGCCATTGGCGAAGACCCGGTCACCGGCAGCTTCAACGCCAGTCTGGCGCAGTGGCTGATTGCCGAGGGACATGCGCCTCAGCAGTACACGGCAGCGCAAGGCACTTGCCTGGGCGTGCAGGGCCGCCTGCACATCCGCCAAGATGGCAGCGGCCAGGTCTGGGTGGGTGGCGATGCGGTGACCTGCATCAACGGCAGCGTGCTGCTGTAAAACCGAGCTTTCCACCGTGGCCTCACTAGACCATCTGGTCATCATGGCAACCAGCCTGGAGCAAGGTGTGGCCTGGTGCGAAGCTACGCTGGGCGCCACACCCGGCCCTGGAGGCGAGCATCCCTTGATGGGCACGCACAACCGGCTGCTGAAGATCGCCAGCCCTGGCTTCGCGGGTGCCTATCTGGAGATAATTGCTATTAACTCGATAGCTATACCGTCAATATCGACAAGGGAGAGACGCTGGTTTGATATGGATGACTTGGCGCTGCGCGCCCATGTGGCGCAGCACGGTCCCACGCTCATCCATTTTGTCGCCAAGGTGCCGGACGTAACCGACGCCGTGGCCGCACTGGCTACGCAAGGCATAGACCGAGGCACCGTGGTGCAGGCCGCACGCCAGACTGCCACCGGGCTGTTGCGGTGGCAGATCAGCGTGCGTCAGGACGGTCAGCGCCTGTTCGATGGCTGCCTGCCCACACTGATCCTATGGGGCGATACCCACCCGACCGACACCATGCCCGATAGCGGCGTGTCACTGCAGCGGCTGCAGGTGCAACACCCGCAAGCCGCCGCGTTAAATGCCGCATACCAAACCATTGGCCTGCAGCTGGGGCCCACTGCAGTGACCACCGGCCCCGCGCGCCTCAGCGCACATATGCAAACGCCCAAAGGCCTCGTTGAGATCCACACACCATGAACCTGCCCAACTTGCAAGACATAGAAGAAAGTGCCCAAGTGGTATACCGCGCATTCGCCGCCACACCGCAGTACGCCTGGGGGCAGTTGGGTGCCCAGCTGGGCGCCACCTGCTGGGTCAAACACGAAAACCATACGCCGGTAGGGGCCTTCAAAATTCGCGGAGGGCTGACCTACTTTGACCAACTGGCCCGCAGCGCAACCCTGCCCAAAGCGGTATTCAGCGCCACGCGTGGCAACCACGGCCAGAGCATTGGCTGGGCCGCGCGAGCCCATGGTGTGGCCTGCACCATCGTCGTCCCGCTGGGCAATTCAGCCGAGAAGAACGCCGCCATGCGCGCCCTGGGTGTGACCCTGATCGAACACGGTGCCGACTTTCAGGAAAGCCGCGAGCACGCTATAGACTTGGCCGCCGAGCGTGGTGCCCACATGGTGCCCAGCTTTCACATTAACCTGCTGCGCGGCGTGGCCACCTACTGGTGGGAGTTGTTCAAGGCAGTGCCCGATCTGGACGTGGTGTACGTGCCCATTGGCCAGGGTTCGGGCGCCTGCTCGGCCATAGCCGCCAAGCTGGCATTGGGCCACCGCGCCCGCATCGTTGGTGTGGTCAGCGCCCACGCCACGACCTACGCCGACTCGCTGGCCGCCGGCCACGTGGTGGAAGCCCCGGTGACCACGCTGCTGGCCGACGGCATGGCCTGCCGCGTGGCCGACCCCGAGGCCCTTGCGATTTTGCAGGGGCAGATCGACCACATCGTCAAAGTGACCGACGCCGAGGTAGCCCAGGCTATGCGCGATATTTTTGCCTGCACCCACAACGTAGCCGAAGGCGCCGGCGCTGCCGCCTATGCCGCTGCGTGGCAGGAACGTGCGACGTTGCGAGGCCAGAGCGTGGGTATTTCCTTGAGCGGTGGCAATGTGGACAGTGCGATGTTTGCAGAAGTACTACAAAAACAATAGCGATATACGTAATAATGACGAGGGCTGGTGGGCGATTTTCTTCAAAGCCTGGGGCTTCAAGACCATCACGACCTGTCCAGCTAGAACCCGGTCAGCGCAGCAAGATCAGCGTCGTTCCGCACACCGTCAAACCAGCGCCTAACCAAGCCCCCCAGGCTGGTGCGCGGCCCAGGTGCCACCACAACAGCGGCAGCACCAGAACGGGTGACACCGATGACAGGATGGCGACCATGCCCACGTCGCCCTTGTTCAGCGCCATCAAAATGAATGTCATCCCCAGGCCCATACCAATAAAACCGTTAAGCGCCGTTTGCGCCAGCACGCCAGCCGTGGGATGCCGGTGGGCGCGGGCCGCACGCAATCCGCCCCACAGCAACAGGTAGTGCGCCGCGCAGGCCACCGAAACGCGCACCGCAGACGCTGCAATCGGGTCCACCACCGCGCCAACCGCCTGGTTTGACATCACCGGCTTGGCAATCAGCGTGCTTACCGCTTGCCCCAGTGCCGCCACCAGCCCCAGTGCCACACCCCAGCGCAGCGAGCCATGATTAGCCTCCCAGGCGTGTTGGTCATCCTTGCGACGCCCCAGTGCAATGGCGCACATCACCCCGGCAATGGTCAAGGCGCCACCCAGTGCCGCCTGCAAACCCATGCGCTCACCCAGCATGGCAAAACCCAAGGCGGCGCTGAAGGCTGCATGGGTGGAAAACAACACGCTGGCACGGCGCGGCCCCAGGCGCTGCACGGCACCATACAGGGCGGTGTCTCCGATGAAGATGCCGACGATACCGCTGACGGCCAGCGTCATGGTCGCGTCCCAGGAAAGGCTGCGCCACGACCCCAAAGCAGCGACCACGCCCCACAGCATGCAAGCCACCAGCGACATGCGCCAGCGGGTGAACGCAATGGCTCCCAAATGGCGTACTGGTGTAACGGCCAGCAAGCTCGAAGTGGCCCAACAGGCCGCCGCCGCCAGGGCCAGAAGGTCATACGCCGCAATCATGGCTTCATTGTCGCTGCAACACCCACGCCGCCGCTGCACCCAATTTGACCGCGCTGTCGCAACCACGACATCGCGCACACCCTGCTTGCCGTAGATTCCTTGCATGGGAAATCTCTATTGGGAGCGACACGGGCAGGCGTCTTTTGGCGCTGCCGACTATGACAACCTCAGCGCGCTGGGGCAACGCCAAAGCGTGCGTCTGGGCGAGTACCTGGCAGCACGTCAAATTCATTTTGATGCCGTGCTCACCGGCACCCTGAAGCGCCAAGTCCAGACCTGGGCCGGCATTGCCAAGGGCGCAGGATTGGATAACAAAGCCCTGCAATGGCCAGGCCTGAACGAATTCAACGGCGATGCGGTGATTGCCGCTATCCACCCCGAACCCCTGCCACCCACCAATACGCCCGCGTTGTACAAGCAACACTTTCGCCTGCTGCGCGATGGCCTTACCCAGTGGATGAACGGCGTGGTCTCCCCGGCCGGCATGTCCAGCTACAACGAGTTTGTGCAGGGTGTCACCAGCGCACTGGACCATGTTCGCAAGGAAACCACGGGCAACGTACTCATCGTCAGCAGCGGTGGCCCCATTGCCACCGCCGTGGGGCACGTGCTGGGTACCGCACCGGAAACCACCATTGCGCTGAACATGCGTATCCGCAACAGCTCGATCACCGAGTTCGTTTTCAATTCCAAACGCCACACGTTGCAGACCTTTAATACGCTTCCCCATCTGGACGGTGCAGAATATGCGCCATGGATCACCTACTCCTGAACCCGCAAGCATGAAGCCTGGCACCACCTGTCGGTTCGTGTGCACCCTGGGCGCTGTGGCACTGCAGCAAGGCGCTCTTGCCGCACCCCTGCTGCGCTGCGAGGTGACTTACGCCGGCGCCACACAACAGGTGCAAGCCCGCATGGTGGACGACCCCTACTCGGTACCTTCGGTGGACATTGGCGGGCGCTTCCACTTCAAGGCGGTGATGGTGGGTCGCGGGGAGCACATCGAATCCATTGCGCTGTACGCCTACCTGGACACCCGCCACCAACCAATTCTGGTGCAGGAGGCCAAATACTTGCCGCCCTACCACAGCGGCGTCACGCCCTATTTGCTAACAGGCGAACAACACATCTATGCCGGTGAGGTAGAGCGCGAGCTGATCTACCACTGCACGCTCGAAGGTGTGGCGCCATGATGCGCCGCATACTGCAAACCGCTGTCGCGCTGGTGTTGGCCTGTGGCTTAAACGCGCACGGTGCCGACGGCTCGGCAACCCACAAAAGCGTGCGCCTGCTGTTTGCCGGCGACGTGGTGCTGGACGACCACGCCGGTACCGCCATCACCCGGGGTGGCGACCCGTTTGCCGACTTTGCCTCGCTGTTCGCCGGTGCCGATATTCGCCTGGCTAATCTGGAATGCGTGGTGGCCACCACGGGTACACCGGCTGACAAAAATTACACCTTTCGCGCCCACCCACGCGTCCTCGCGGTGCTCAAACACCATTTCGATGCCGTAGCCCTGGCCAACAACCATTCCGGTGACTATGGACGCGAGGCCTTTTCCGAAATGCTGAACTTGCTAAAGCAGGCCAATCTGGGGGAATTTGGTGGCGGCCACAACCTGGCGCAGGCACACACCCCGCTGATTCTGGAGCGCAAGGGTCTGCGCATTGCCTTGCTGGGTTACAGCGAATTCATGCCGCGCAGCTTTGAGGCCGACTTTGACGCGCCCGGCGTGGCCTGGAGCGAAGACGAACAGGTGCGCAGCGACATCCACAAGGCCCGCACTGTATACCGGGCCGACATCGTGATCCCGGTTATGCACTGGGGCTGGGAAAACGAGCCCACAGCCAACACCCGGCAGCGGCAACTGGCCCGCCTTATGCTGGACGCCGGAGCCGACGCGGTGATCGGAGGCCACCCGCACGTCACGCAAGACATCGAGAACTACGACGGCAAACCCATTGTTTACAGCGTGGGCAACTTTGTGATGAAAGAGACCGACAACGCCAACCAGCGCCGGGGTTGGGTGCTGGAGCTGGAGATCGACAAGACCGGTGTGCAAGCGCTTCGCACCCACATGGCCAGCATCGATATGGATGGCATTCCCAGCCGCGACCGCACAACCACCAGCCCGTGCTGGCGCCGGGGACAAAACGGCCTGCAGGCCTGCACCAGCGACTAACGGAGCACTAGGGAATGGAGTCGCTGTGGGAGTCGCTGAGCGTACTCAGTGGCAACTGGTGCACCTCGCTCAGCAGGCGCGCCAGTGCGCGTGCTGCGGCATCGACCACCGCATGCCCCTTGTCGATTGACGCACCCAGCGCATTGCCAACGGCACCCGCCGGGTTGTAGTCCTGCATCTGCCAGCCCAGCTTGGCGCTCTTGCCATTGCCCAGAATCTCAAAGCGGTTGGCCCGGTCTTCAGAAGTGGATGCAAAGTTGCGTGCCTGCTCCATGTCCACCAAGTGTGGTGCCAGCGCCAGCATCATGGAGGTTTCCATTTCACCGGCGTGGATGCCAAAGCGGTGTTCATGCGCGCTAAACAGAGCATTCACATCCTCGCCTTGCGGGCCCAGCAGGGGCAGGCCAAACCAGTTCACGCTGTAGACCAACATCCCCAAGCGTGCGCGCAGGTCGCGCGCCACGATATCCATCACCCCGACCTGGCCACCGTGGGAGTTGAATAGCACCAGCTTCTTCACACCGCTGGCGGCGACGCTCTCGCCAATGTCGGTCCACAGGCGAATCACGGTTTCAGCCTTGAGCGTGAGCGTGCCGGCAAATCGCGCGTGCTCGGGGCTCAGCCCAATAGCCTGGGTGGGCAAAAACAGGGCTGGCACAGCCGCATCGAGGTGTGCCAAGGCGGCACTCACCACGCCATCCACCAAGGCACTGTCCACCCGCAGCGGCAGATGCGGCCCATGCTGCTCAGTGGCGGCCACCGGCAACACGGCAATGGTCTGCTCCAGCAGGCCGGCAGCGCGTGCCTGCGCGAAGTCACGCGTGCTGCAGTCTGCCCAGTAGCGCGAGGGATACGGATGGGGCGTGGTGGGTGGTCGGGCGGCGGGCATAGTGGTATCGGGCTTTGGGAATGCCCATGGTACCGCGCACTGGCAGCCAGCAACAAGTGCCGCAGTAACATGGCACCATGCCTGCTACGCCCCCGCAACGCCACTGGTGAGTCCTTCTTTGCCTGGGATGGCGACGTGCTCATCGTCAATGTGCTGGGCAAACCCTCCGCCGCCAAGGACGCCATCGGCAAACCCAAGGGCACCCAGCTCAAGATCAGCGTCACCGCTGCACCAAAGGGCGGTAAAGCCACCGACTACATGGTGCGCTTTCTGGCCCCGCTGTTTGGCGTGACGGTGGCCGACATCGAGGTGGTCTTCGGCCAGGAAAACGTGAACAAGCAGTTGCGCATCAAGGCCCCCAAGAAACTACCCGCCGTATTCAACCAGGCCAGTCTGGACCTGGAGTGAACGCCAAGCAGGGGCGTGAACTGTAGGGGTTTGGGCTCTGAATGGCCCTTGCGGTGCCACAATCGGGGCGCCACCAGACTCCCCCTTTTCAGCCGACAAAAGCTCTCATATTGCAATGATTTTCACCAACAGTCTTAACGGGCGCAGCCCGTATGCCTTGCGTCGGGTTTTCCGCAGCTTGCAAATTACTACAATTTTTGTAGCGCTCTACGTATCATTGACGGGGGCTAATGCCCAATTAATTCAAAAAAATTCGGCACAACCGGGCAATGCAACAGCCGTCGTCCAAACCGAGCAGGTGCGCGCCGAGCTGTTCGCCCACGCGCCAGACGGCGTGGCACCGGGCAAGTCCGTGTGGTTGGGCCTGCAGATCCAGCACCAGCCCAACTGGCACACCTACTGGAAAAACCCGGGCGACTCCGGACTACCCACCGTACTGCAGTGGACGCTACCCGCCGGTGTGACAGCGGGCGAAATCGCCTGGCCCACACCACAACGCATCACGGTTGGCAACCTGGCCAACTTCGGCTTTGACGGCACCGTGCTGCTCCCCACCCCCCTGACCATTGCACCCGCGTTCCAAGCGTCACCGTCTGGCGATCTGGAAGTGCATCTGACGGCCTCCTGGCTGGTGTGCCGCCAGGAATGCATTCCACAAGAAGGCAACTTTGTGCTGCGCATACCGGCGCAGGGCTCCACCGGATCGCATGGCGCAGACTTTGACGCCGGGCGCGCCGCAAGCCCCGCCGATTTGACCGGCACCGCAAAGGCCGTAGCGGGTGCCGACGGATTTACGCTCACCGTAACGGGCCTGCCCACCGCCTGGGCCGGCAAGGCGCTGCAACCCTTCCCCGAAACTGAAGCGGTGGCCGAGCCAGTCAGCTCGCCCCATAGCGGTGACATGGTGGATAGCAGTGGCGCAGCGCCACGTACTGGCACACAAAGCTGGGCCAACGGTGTCTGGAGCGCCCACTTTCCTTACTCTGCTATGCGGGAATCTGCACCCACCAGCCTGCCGGTTGTGCTGGCACTGGGCACGCAAAGCCTGCGCACCGTAGCCAGCGTTAGTGGCCAGTGGCCGGCGATTAGCGCCCCCGGCCCCCTGCCAACGGCGGCCACAAGTACGGCACTCGCCACGTCGACCCCGGTGAACGCCGCCGGCGGCGGCTGGGGTAGCTTGGGCTTGGCACTGGCGGCAGCGCTGCTGGGCGGGTTGATCCTGAACCTCATGCCCTGCGTGCTGCCGGTGCTGGCCATCAAGGTGCTGGGCTTTGCCAGCCACGGCCACCATGGCCACGCGTCCCACCGCGCCCAAGGCTTGGCCTACACCTTGGGCGTGGTGCTGTCATTCGTGGCACTGGGCGCCTTGATGCTGGGCCTGCGCGCCACCGGCGAGCAACTGGGCTGGGGCTTTCAGTTGCAGTCACCCGCCGTGCTGGCGGTGCTGGCAACCCTATTTACCTTGCTGGGCTTGAATCTGGCCGGGCTGTTTGAAGTGGGCATGCTGTTGCCCCACAAGCTGGCCAGCCTGCAGGCCCGCCACCCGGTGGTGGATGCCTTTTTGTCCGGCGTGCTGGCGGTGGCCATTGCCTCGCCCTGCACGGCGCCGTTCATGGGTGCCTCACTGGGTTACGCCATCGGTCTGCCTGCCGCACAAGCGCTGGCCATCTTTGCCACCTTGGGGCTGGGTCTGGCTCTGCCGTTTTTGGCGGCTAGCTGGGTGCCGGCGGTGGTGGGCTGGTTGCCCAAACCGGGCGCCTGGATGGACACCTTCCGCCGCTTCATGGCATTTCCCATGCTAGCCACCGTCGTCTGGCTGGTTTGGGTGCTGGGCCACCTGAGCGGCGTGGACGGTGCCGGCGCGCTGCTGGCCCTGCTGCTGGCCATGAGTTTAGTGATTTGGGCACTCGGCCTAGAAGGCCGCAGTCGCATTATGTTTGCTACGCTTTCAATAGCGATATGTGTCGTGTTGCTGAGGGCTATCGGCCCATTGGTTATCAAGATCGAAGATGCACCCAACCCGTTGACAACAGCCACCACTACCAGCGCTGGCGTCACTTGGCAGGCATGGGCGCCCGGCAAGGTTGAGTCCGAACTTGCAGCCGGGCGCCCGGTGTTTGTTGATTTCACTGCCGCCTGGTGTATCACCTGCCAATACAACAAGAAGACCACCCTGAGCAATACCGACGTGTTGGACGACATGCGCGCCCACCATGTCACGCTGATGCGCGCCGACTGGACCCGCCGCGACCCCGCCATTACCCAGGCGCTGGAGCAATTGGGGCGTAGCGGCGTTCCGGTCTATGTGCTGCACCAGGCTGGCAAACCACCGGTTGTATTTTCGGAAATCCTGGACGCGCAGACCCTGCGAGCCAGCCTGGCCCAGTTGTAGAAGAGCCCTGTGCCAGAACCTATGTCCTCCAACGAAACCGCAGCCGATACCGCTGCCACCATGGCCCACATCCTGGGGCACTGCCGCACGGTGGCCGTCGTCGGCCTGTCGCCCAAACCGCACCGCGACAGCTATGAGGTGTCGCAGTACATGCAGGAAAACGGCTGGCGCATCATTCCGGTCAACCCGGTGGCGGCTGCCAGCGGTCAGCCCATTCTGGGGGAGCGCGTGTACGCCACACTGACCGAAGCCGCTGCTGCGGAGTCAATCGATCTGGTGGATGTGTTTCGCAACAGCGCCGATGTGCCGCCCGTGGTGGACGAGGCCATTGCCATTGGCGCCAGGGCGGTGTGGATGCAACAGGGCATTGCCCACGAAGCAGCCGCACAACGGGCACGTGCGGCCGGGTTACAGGTGGTAGAAAATAAGTGCCTGATGGTGGAACACGCCCGACTGAGATAGCCCCCAAAGTGGGCGAGAGGTGCTGGCGAACTGCGACAATAGGGGCTATGAACGCACTGCACACTCCCACTGGCGCCCCTGCCACCACCGCCCTTACGCAAGACCCCACTTTCGCCAACTTGCAGAACCCCACGTTTCTGCAGGCTTGCCTGCGCCAAGCCACTGACCACACCCCCATGTGGCTGATGCGCCAGGCCGGTCGCTACCTGCCCGAATATGTTGCCACGCGTGCCAAGGCCGGCAGCTTCATGGGCCTGGCCACCAACCGCGACTACGCCACCGAGGTAACCCTGCAACCGCTGGAGCGCTACCCGCTGGATGCCGCCATTTTGTTCAGCGACATTCTCACCGTGCCCGACGCCATGGGACTGGGCCTGTCTTTCGCCCAGGGCGAAGGCCCACGCTTTGCCACCGCTGTGCGCGATGAAGCAACCGTGGCCAAGCTGGCGGTGCCCGACATGGCCAAACTGCAATATGTATTTGACGCCGTGTCGTCCATCCGCAAGGCCCTGACCCAGGCCGATGGCAAAGGCCGGGTGCCGCTGATCGGGTTCTCCGGCAGCCCCTGGACCCTGGCCTGCTACATGGTCGAAGGTGCGGGCTCGGACGACTACCGCAAGGTCAAGACCATGCTGTACAGCCGCCCCGACCTGATGCACCGCATCCTGGCCATCAACGCAGACAGCGTGGCCGCGTACCTGAACGCCCAGATCGACGCTGGCGCCCAGGCAGTGATGATTTTTGACAGCTGGGGCGGCGTGCTGGCCGACGGCGCATTCCAGGAGTTCAGCCTGGCCTACACCGCGCGTGTGCTGGCACAGCTCAAGACCACGCACACCGATGGCAAGGGCGTCACGGTGCGCATTCCCCGCATTGTGTTCACCAAGGGTGGCGGTATGTGGCTACAGGAAATGGGAACGCTGGATTGCGAGGTTTTGGGCCTGGATTGGACCGTCAATCTGGGCAAGGCCCGCGCGTTGGTCGGTGGCCAGGAAAACGGCCCCGGCAAGGTACTGCAAGGCAATATCGACCCCAATGTGTTGTTTGCACCACCGGCCCAGATTGCCAACCAGGTCAAACACGTGCTCGACAGCTTTGGCAAACCCTACCAAGGCACGGGCACCGGCCCCACCCACATCTTTAACCTAGGACACGGTATCAGCCAGTACACGCCGCCAGACCACGTGGCCGCGCTGGTGGAAGCGGTGCACAGCCATTCCCGCGCGATACGGGCCTGAATTGCGTACCACTTTTGGGGCCGCAATAGATGCATCCTGTTGCACTTATGCACAAATGCGGGTGATAGCCACTTTCGGCATCCCCTGAATAGGGGATATGCGCTATGAAAGCAATAGCGCTTGTAAGTACTTGATTTATAAGGAAACGAAACTTTGCTTTTTTTAAGGGCATTTCAGTCGAAGCCTTGATTTTCAAGGCTTTACAGAGCGCCGGAGGTAGATATCAACAAAGTTATCCACAGAAACTCTTAGTTATTCATAAAGCATTTTTAAATCAAGCACTTAGCGGTACTTCCTAAGAACAACCTTAACAAATTCCTCCAAGTGTGCGCCAAATCTCCTTCACGCCACCCCATGGCGTCAATTGAACCGTGAGCCACTGGTTGTGCGTGCTGGTGCAAACCCCGGCACATGCCGCAATGGGGTCGGTGCTGAGCTACCGAAGTGAGTCGGCACTGCCAAGCGGCACGCTGGTTCGTGTGCCACTGGGCTCGCGTGAGACCCTGGGCGTGGTGTGGGATGCCCAGTCTGCACAAGCCACTGGAGAGTTTGATCCAGCCAAGATCCGGTCCGTGGCGGGCACTTTGGAAGGAATTGCCCCACTGAGCGCAACGTGGCAACAATTGGTTACATTTACTGCGAATTATTACCAGCGATCTCTGGGTGAAGTCGCCCTGGCAGCCCTGCCGCCCCAATTGCGCGAACTGTCCCCTGCCCAGGTGCAACGCCGACTGAAACGCAGCAAACCCACTCCAGCCCCTGGGGTGACCAACGCAGGCGACAGCGGCCTACCCCAGACCGAACCATGCCAGCGGACCCAGCCTCACTGCAGAACAAACCGCTGCCCTGGACCAGATCGAGTCCCAACCCGGCCCTTTTTTGCTGTTCGGCGCCACCGGCAGCGGCAAAACCGAGGTGTATTTGCAGGCCGTGCAGACCCTGCTGTCGGCTTCCCCGCAAGCACAAGCGCTGATCATGGTGCCCGAGATCAACCTCACGCCGCAGCTCGAAGCCCGCTTCAGGGCACGTTTTGCACCACTCTATGGCGACGATGCCGTGGTGTCCCTGCACAGCGGCATGACTAACCCGCAGCGCCTCAAGAGCTGGCTGGCCGCCCACAGTGGGCAGGCCCGCATGGTTCTGGGCACGCGCATGGCCGTGTTTGCTTCGCTGCCCCACCTACGCCTTATCGTGGTGGACGAAGAACACGACCCCAGCTACAAAAGCAGCGAAGGCGCACGCTACTCGGCACGTGACCTGGCCGTGTACCGTGGCCGGCTCGAAAATGCCAAGGTGCTCTTGGGCTCGGCCACCCCCTCACTGGAAAGCTGGCACCACAGCCGCCCCGCAGAAGCGGGCGGACGCTATCTGCGCATCGCGATGCCCAGCCGCATTGGCACGCTGCCCCCAGGCCCCAACAACGAAGCCACCCGTGCGCACCAGACCACCCGCACCAACGCCGGTACGCCCGATGGCCTGCCCCTGGTGCGCCGGGTGGACATGAACCACCAGCCCCGCAACGCGGTGTTTTCCATTCCGCTGCTGGAGGCCATCAAGGAGCGGGTGGCACGCGGCGAGCAAAGCATGGTGTTCTTGAACCGGCGAGGCTATGCACCAGTGTTGCATTGCACCGACTGCGGCTGGAAGAGTGAATGCCCGCACTGCAGCGCCTTTCGGGTGTTCCACAAGATCGACCGCACCTTGCGCTGCCACCACTGTGGCTTTACCGAACGGGTTCCCCGCGCCTGCCCCAGCTGTGGCAACCCCGACATTGCCCCGCTGGGACGCGGTACCGAACGCCTGGAAGAACACCTGGCCGAGCTGCTGGCCGATGTGCGACGGCCCCACACGATCAGCGCCGAATTTCCCGAGGGCGAGCCGGTGCGCGTGGCCCGCATCGACGCCGACACCACCCGCCTAAAAGGTGAGCTGCAAAGCCAACTGGCGGCAGTCCACGCAGGCGATGTGGACGTGCTGGTGGGCACCCAGATGATTGCCAAAGGCCACGACTTTCGCCGCATCACACTGGTGGCGGCAGTCAATCCGGACGGCGCCCTGTTCTCCAGCGATTTTCGCGCACCTGAGCGCCTGTTTGGCCTGTTGATGCAGGCTGGTGGCCGCGCCGGGCGCGACGCGAACCTGGGGGAGCGCAGCGAGGTCTGGATTCAAACTTTCCAGCCGGCCCACGCTCTGTACGCAGCCCTCAAACGCCACGACTACCCGGCCTTTGCCAACGCACAGTTGCGCGAGCGCCTACAGGCGGGCCTGCCCCCCTTTACCGCCCAGGCCCTGGTACGGGCCGAGGCACGCGACCAAGAAGCAGCGCAGGCCTTTCTCAACGCCGCCAGTGCTTCAGCCCATAACGAGATGGCGCAGTGGGAGGGATGGGCTACCGTACTGGACCAAATCACGCTGTACCCAGCTGTGCCCATGAGCATTCAGCGGGTGGCCAACGTTGAACGCGCCCAGATGCTGGTGGAGAGCCCCTCACGAAACGCCCTGCAACAATTTCTGTCGGCATGGCAGTCGGTATTGCACACTACGCGCAAGCAACCCGTAGGCAAAGGTCTGTTCCGTTGGGCCATTGACGTGGATCCGCTGGCTATCTGACAGCCGCCCAAGACATCACACCATTGGACCTTCTATGTTGGCTGCCACACGGGGAAACACCACCCGAACGCGGGTACCCTCATCCGGGGCGCTGTCCACAGTGACTTGACCACCCAGCACGCGGGTGGCAATTCCGTGCACAATATTCATACCCAGGCCTGTGCCGCCACGCCCCATTCTGGTGGTGAAAAATGGATCAAAAATGCGCGAACGCACGGCGTCGGACATGCCCACACCGTTGTCCGCTACCACCAGCTCCACCGTGTCAACATCCACCGCCGCGATACTCACCGAAATGCGCCCGGTCTTGCCGGGCTCAAATGCATGGATGGATGCGTTCATCACCAGGTTGGTCAGTACCTGCCCATAGCGCCCAGGAAAGCTGTCGCACACCAGGCCACCACACAGATCCTTGTGCACCTCGCACCCCGACATGCGCATGCTGGGTTGCAACATGTTGAGAATTTCGGAGGTCACTTCGGCCAGATCGAATTCGCGGCGCTGGTCGCTGGTCTGGTCCACCGCCACCTGCTTGAAGTCCGAAATCAGGTGGGCCGCCCGCTGAAGATTGCTCATGGAAAGTGCCATGCCTTCTTCGGCCCGGTCAAAAAAGGCGGTCAGCGAGGATCGACGCAGTTTCCCAGCACCAAACTCAGCCTTCATCTCCTCCACTTCCGCCTGGATCGTGGATGCGACCGTCAGCGCATTGCCAAGGGGCGTATTGAGCTCGTGCGCCACACCCGCCACCACACGACCCAAAGACGCCAGCTTTTCGGTCTGGATGATTTCTTCCTGCGCGCGCTCCAGCGTACCCAGGGTTCGCTCCAGGGACTCGGTGCGTTCGGTGACACGCTGCTCCAGGTGCTCATTGGCGTCAGTCAACTCCAGATTACGACTTTCCAACTGTGTGATCAGGTCGATCAGCGCCAGCCGCGTGGCTTCCAGGCTGTCGGCCAACGCCCCCACTTCGTCGCGAAATACCCGCTTGATGGGCACGTCCAACTGGCCTTTTTCGAGGCGACCGGAGGCCTCAACCAAATACTCCAGCGGCCGCACCAGCCGCCAATGCATGATCAACAAAATAACCAGCAGCGCCCCGAAGGAAATTTCCAGACCTTGGCGCACATACTGCATGCGCACCTCGTTCACCTTGCGCACATAGCCGGCGGTGGACATTTGCAGCTCCAGCTTGCCCACAAGGGTCTTGTTGCGCTCCACCACACGGGTGACGCGCTCTACCAGATTGGCATCTACCGTGTCCCGGGTACGGGTCGCAAAGGGCGAACCCTTATCGTCCCAGATGGCAATGGAGACTACGTCCGGATTGATGAAGGCGGCCTCCATGATGGAGTTGGCCTGCTCGGCTTCAAACTGCCACAGTGGTTCGCGCAGTGCCAGCGCTGTCAGCGTGCTCAGATGGTCCATTTCGGTACGGATCTGGACAATGTGCTGTTCACGCAGATCGGACGTCTGCTCCAAATAGGAGAAGAACGAAGCCAGTAGTACGCCCACGACCACCGTCAATGCAATCACCACCCGCAGGGAGTGCAGACGCAACCACAGCGCGCCAAGTCTGCCAATCTGAGGGGGGGTGTTGGGCATGGTGGATGTAATCCTTTTAGCCACTGTAACGCAAAGGCAGTGGCGCCCAAATCCGGTCACAGCAACTTGCGCGAGGGTCGCTGTGGCAGCGATTAGGTGTGCAACGACACGCCATCCACCTAAGGCATGCGCGGGTAGCCGGTGATGTGCTGAATGGTGCGGTACAGCGGCTGCAACCTGCCATACATCTTTTGGTAGACACCGTGGTACAGCGCGTTGTATGTGGCATGGTGGGTGGCATTGGGCGTGAAGGTCTTGCCCATGCGGGTCATGGCTTTGACGGCGGTATCAAAGTCCGGGTGCAGGCCCAGCCCCACAGCCGCGTCAATGGCCGCGCCCAGGCCAGAAGTTTCGTAGATGTGGGGGCGTGCGGTGGGCAGGCCAAAGATATCGGCAGTGAGCTGCATGGCCGCATCGCTTTGCGAACCGCCACCGGAGATGCGCAATTCGGTAATCGGTACACCACTGCGCTTTTCAATGCGCTCTTTGCCTTCCCGCAAGGCATACGCCAGACCCTCCAGGATGGCGCGGTACACGTGGGCACGGGTGTGCACGTCGCCAAAACCGATGATGGCGCCCTTGGCCTCGGGGCCAGGGATTTTGATGCCGGGTGACCAATAGGGTTGCAGCATCAGTCCCATGGAGCCCGGTGGCACGGAGCTGACCAGTTCATCAAACAATACTTCGGGCGCTATTCCGGTTTGCAGCGACTGGCTTTGCTCGTGGTGGCCAAACTGCTGCTTGAACCAGTTGACCATCCAGTAGCCACGAAAAATCTGCACTTCGGTGCTGTAGGCACCCGGTATAGCAGAGGGGTACGGCGGGATAAAGGGCGTGACCTCCAGGTATTTGGCGCTGGTGGTGTTGATGGTGGCAGTCGTGCCGTAACTCAGGCAACCGATATGCGGTTGCTGGCAACCCGCACCAATCACCTCGCAGGCCTTGTCGGCCGCTGCCGCCATCAGCGGCGTGCCCTCGAGGATGCCAGTAGCCGCGCTAGCAGCAGCATGGATGCTGCCCATGCGTGTGCCGGGTGCCACCAGTTCAGGCAGCCATTCGGGTTTGACGGCCAGCGCCTGCCACTTCCAGTCCTTCTTGCCGGCCCAAGCCAGGCGTTTGTAGTCAAACGGCAGGTAGCCAACCTGCGAGCCAATGGAGTCGATAAAGCTGCCGCACAGGCGGTGGTTCAGGTAACCCGAGAGCATGACGTACTTGTGGGTCTGCGCCCAAACGTCTGGCTGGTGGGCCTGGATCCAATTGGCCTCGGCCTCACCGCGAAAGTAGTTGATGGTGTGGGATACCCCTGCCAACTTGAAAGCCAGCCGCCAGAAGGCACCTATGGGTGGCACGGTATCGGTTCGGCGCTGATCCAGCCAGGTGATGGCGGGACGCAGCGGCTGGCCGTCGGCACCTAGGTTGATCATGGTGCCACGCTGGGTGGTCACAGCCACGCCTTGCACCGTAGCCCGTGCCGCCGGATTCTCGGCCCACAGGCGCTGGCAGGCGGTGCACACAGCATTCCAGTAATCCAGTGGGTCGTGTTCGGCCCAGCCCGGGTGTTCTGAAAAATAGGCCTCCAGATGCACTTGTGTCTTGGCAACGATATTGCCCTGCAAATCAAACAACAGGGCCCGCACGCTTTGCGTGCCGTTGTCGATGGCCAGAATGGTGGCGTCAGACATGCTTGCTCCCAGAGTCGGTTGGGGTGTCCTGCGGCAAACTGTAATGCTGCTGCCACAGCGCCAGGTAGGCGGCTTGTTCCTGCACCCAGCGCGCATCGCTCCAACCCAATTCGCCTTGGCAGATAGCGCGAATCCGGGCCAGGTGCTCGATACCGCCGCCGCGCAGCAACAGGCCCAGGCGGGTACGGCGCAGCAGCAGGTCCTGCAAATGCACCACCGTCTCGGTGCGGGCCGCCCAGCGCAACTCCACCCACAGGGTTTCGGTGCCGGAGATGGCGCTCAATTCACCGGCTTGCGCGGCAGCGACCACCGCGCCAGCCAGCGAACCATAGTGGCCCTGCAAGCGCTGGCGCTGTTGCGTGGCCAGCCCACCTTGCACGGGCAGTGGCGAACTGGGTGCCAGCACGGGGGCGTCAGGCTGAGTGGGGTTAGGCGGCGGCAACAGGGATTCCAGGTGCCGCAAGGCATCCAACGCAATCAGCCGGAAGGTGGTGAGCTTGCCACCCGTTACGGTGAGCAGGCCTTGCTCCATCCAGACGGCGTGGTCGCGCCCCTCTTTGGACGGATCAGCCTTGCCGGTATCAATCACCGGGCGTACACCGGCATAGGTGGCGATCACATCGGCCCGCGTAAGCTGCAACTGCGGAAACTGAAAGTCCAGCGCGGCCAACAGATAGCGCACTTCCGCTTCGGTGATGCGGGCCTCTTGCTGCAAATCGGCGCCGTGGTCCACGTCGGTCGTGCCCACCAGTGTGGCGCCCTCCCACGAAAAGGCAAACACCGGGCGACCATCCTGCGGGTGCATCAGGCTGACGGCCTGCGCTACCGGCAATCGCCAGGCTGGCAGCACCAAGTGGCTGCCGCGCAAGGGCCGCAGCCGCCGTGGCGCGCCCTGCTGCTGGCGCAAAATATCGGCCCAGGCCCCGGTGGCGTTGACAACCACCTTGGCGTGAACCTGGTAGACCCCACCGCCCGCAGCGTCCCGCAATTGCACGCCGCTGACCCGACCGTCTGAGGAGTCATCGGCACGCAGAAGTTGCTCTGCCCCCAGGTAATTGATGGCCACACCGCCCAGGCCTCTGGCCTCCTGCAACACCCGCAGCACCAGGCGGGCGTCATCGGTCTTGGCGTCGGTGTAGCACAGGCCGCCCTTCAAGTCGGTGCGAGCGATGTGCGGGGCCAACATCAAAAATTCGTCCGCCGGGTAGTGGTGGCGGGCGCGCTGACCAGCCAGCCAGTCGTACACGGCCAAGCCGAGCTGGAATAACCAGCGACCGGGTTTGCGACCTTGGTAGTCGGCAAAGGCAAAACTCTGCGGCTCTACCAGGCCGCGCGCCTCGCGCAGCAGGTTTTGGCGCTCGCGCACCGAATCGCGGGTCAGACCCAACTGGCCTTCTTTGAGATAGCGCAGCCCGCCATGCACCAGCTTGGACGAACGACTGGAGGTTCCCCAAGCGAAGTCGCGCTGTTCCACCAACAAGGCCTTGTAGCCACGGCGAGCGGCCTCCAGCAGGATGCCGGCGCCGGTGATGCCACCACCGATGATGACCATGTCCCACTCTCGATGCGCCAGTGCTTGCAACGCCTGTGTGCGTTGTACGTCGGGCAGGGCTTTAGGGTCGAGGGTCATGGTGCTGCAGGGCCTACCAGCTTGCCGGGGTTCAACATGCCGTCGGGGTCAAAGTGGCGAAACAGGCTGCGCATGGCTGAAATCCCCAGACGCCCTTTTTCTGCTTCCAGGTAGGGCGCATGGTCCAGCCCCACGCCATGCTGGTGGCTGATGGTGCCACCGTGGGCCACGATGGCCTGGCTCACCGCTGCCTTCAGGCTGCGCCAGCGGGCCAGGTCCTGGGCATAGTCCCCCGCAAGCCGGAAGGCAAAGGTGGTGTACACACTGGCGCCCTGGGCGTAGATGTGCGAGAGGTGGGTGTAGGTATGCACCTTTTCGCCACTCTGCGCCAGCGCATGGGTTGCGGCATTTTCCAGCGCATGCATCATGGGCGTGACGCGGCTCCAATCACAGGCCGTTTCCACGGTATCGATGGCATAGCCTTTTTGCCACAAGGCGTTGCGCAAGTACACATTGCGAAACCGGTTGGCCTTCCACTTGTTGCCCATGGCCTGCCCTATGGCCACGCCCTTGTAGCCCCGGGCAATGCGCAGTGCACCACGCAGGGCGTGGGCCACGGTATCGCTCTGTCCGCTGGCACCCAGCATCAGCAGGCATTTTTGCTCATTGCAACCACGCCAGCCCAGGTAGGTTTCGAGCAGACCAATCAGGCGTACATGGCCCGCCATGGTGAGTGTGGTCAGGGTCTCGATCGGGTTGGCCAAGCGCAGCATGGACAGCGGCAACTTGGCCTGCGCCAACGCCCGTACTGCATCGTGCGCCTGCTCCCAAGTGGGGAAGAAAACCGCATGAAACTCCTCGCGCTGCGGCAGCGGTGACACGCGCACCGTGGCCTCCGTCAAGATGCCCAGACGGCCTTCCGAGCCCAACACCATCTCGCGCAGGTCGGTGCCCGCTGCAGAGGCCGGAAAGGTCGCAATCTGTAATGTGCCGCGCGGCGTTTCCACGGTGCCGCCAGCAAACAATTGTTCGATGCGGCCATAGCGCAAGGATTGCTGGCCAGAAGAGCGCGTCACCACCCAGCCGCCCAGCGTGGAATATTCAAACGACTGCGGAAAATGCCCCAGTGTGTAGCCGTGCGCGCGCAGTTGCGCTTCCAGATCCGGGCCAAGCACGCCGGCACCAAAGGTGGCCAACTGCGCCTCGCGGTCCAGGTTGATGAGCTGGCACAGGCGCGACAGATTGACAGTGAGCACCGGTTGCTGGCCTTCTGGCACGGTCAAATGCCCCACTACGCTGGTACCACCGCCCAGGGGAATGATGGCGACACCGCAGTCCCTTGCATAGTCCAGCAACTCACGCACCTGTTCACCGCTTTCGGGAAAGGCCACGCCGTCGGTCACCGTGCCGACCTGGCCGCTGCGCAGCTTCAACCAATCCGGCAGGCTTTGACCCAGGCTGTTGCGCAGGCGTATTTCGGCTGTGGTGTCCACCAGCCGATGGGGCGGCAGGCGGCTGGCCGGGATGCCTGCACAAGCTTGTTCCAAGGTGGCATCCACCGGTGCAACGCCTGCGCCCAAGCGCTGTTGCAAGAATTGCATGGCTTCTGCCGGAAGGTCCAGCTCTACCGCATCGTCACCCCAACCGTTCCAGCGCTTCATCGTCGACTCCTTGTGCATGGGTGCAGCGGGCCGTTGCTACACTGACCGCCACTGTAGTCTTGCAACTGTCTGGTGTCTTGCGCATTCATGCCAATGGATTTGTTCAATCATGCCAACCCGCTCTCCCGCGTCCGTTAAACCGACTGCGGGCCGGGTGGCAGGCGCCTATGTGCAGCCCCTGCTGGAACTCGCCGTGGAGCGGGGGGTGGCGCTACCGGCCCTGGCACTGGCGGCCGGTTTGCCAGAAACCTCCCTGTCCCCCGTACCCGAATCGTTGGCCGCTGCCGACTACGTGCGCCTGCTGGACGCTGGCGCCCAACTGGCCCAACACCCACACTTTGGTCTGCACGTGGGCGAGCGGGTGAAGCTGGGCACCTACAGCGTCTACGGCCTGATTCTGTTGAGCTGCCGCGACTTGGGTCAGGTGTTCCAGCAAACCCTGCGCTATGAGAGTCTGGCCCATGACCTGGGTCGATCAGCCCTGCAGGTTCAGGGCAGCATAGCCGAATACCAATGGCACAGCCATTTCCCCCAGGCCAGCCGGCATCTGGCCGAAAGCGTATTTGCCGGGGTGCGGGTGTTTGGTAACTGGCTGGCCGGCTCGCCCCTGCCGCCTGCCGCTGTGTCCTTCACCCATTCGGCACCAACGGACACCAGCGAATACCGGCGTATTTTTGGTACGGATGTCACCTTTAGTGCCAGTTTGAATGGCGCCAGGTTTAACGCAGCCTTGTTGGCGCTGCCAGTTCCCAATGCCGATGTGGGCTTGTACCCGGTGCTGCGACAGCACGCTGAACAGTTGTTGCAAGCAAAGCTGCGGTTGCAAGATAACGCCAGCATCACCACCCTGGTGCGCGCCAGCCTGTCCCGACATTTGGCGCAAGACCGGGCCAACCTGGCCAGTGTGGCGCAGGATTTGAATCTGACACAGCGGACGCTGCAGCGCAAACTCAGCGCAACAGGCACCAGCTTTCAGCAGGTGCGGGACCAAACCCGCCAGGAATTGGCCCTCAGCTATCTGGGCCAGCGTGACCTGAGCCTGACAGATATCGCGTTTTTACTTGGCTACCAGGACCAAAGCGCTTTCACCCACGCCTTCAAGGAGTGGACCGGGGGCACACCCGGCGGCTACCGGGACAAATTGGGCAAACCCTGAAACGGCAAGACGCTGCGGCCAGACTCCTGTTACTCAGGTCATCAAAGCCACTGCCCCGGAAAAGGTAAAAAATGCCGCCGCTGTCGACACCAAAATGATGCGCGCAATACGACCGTTGTCGGCATCAAAACGCTCGGCCAGCAGCGATACATTGCTGGCACTGGGCAGCGCGGCCAGCAACACCAGCACCGTAAGGGCGAAGCGGTCCATGGGCACACCCAATTGCACCGCCCCTGCGCCGACGAGCAACACCAACAAAGGGTGCAGGAACAACTTGATCGCCGCCACTGGCACCACTTCCAGCCAATGCACAGGGTGCGCTTCGCCCGAGCGGGCCATGATCTGCGAACGGGCCAGCACCGCGCCAATGGTAAAAAGCGCCACGGGAGATGCCGCATCCGCCAACAGGCCCACGGTCTGTTCCACGGGCTTGGGAAGTTCCAGTTGCACGGCCGAAGCCAGCGCACCCAACAATATGGACCAGGGCATGGGATTGGCGGCGACACCCTTGAGGGCATTTTTAGCCGCCCGGCCTGCCGAGGCGCCATCATGACCATCCAATCGGGAAAGGGCAATGCACAAGGAGGTGGTAATCACCATGTCCACCAATATCGTCACGATGGCCGGTCCTGCCGCCTTGGGCCCAAGCAGAGCCACCAACAACGGTACCCCCATGAAACCAGTGTTGGGAAAGGCTCCCACCAGCGCACCAAAGGAAGCATCATTCCAGCCAATGCGACCATGCAAGGTAACCGCCACCACAAAGCCAACCATGATCAGGGCGCACAGCAGGTAGGTCAGCGCCACACTCGGGTCCAGCAACTGGGCAATCGGGGTGCTGGCGCCAAACCGGTACAGCATGCACGGCAATGCAAAAAACAGCACAAAGGCGTTCAGACCGGGAATGGCTGGCATGGGCAACATGCCACGGTGGGCCGCGATAAAGCCACACAGGACCAAGGCGAAAAAGGGAAAGGTGATGATGAGAATGTGCAGCACATCTCCATTGTCGGGTCATTTCCACCGCCCGGCTGTCACCCGTTAAGATGGCGCGATTGTCCGCAAGCTTTGCCTGAATGTCTTCTACCTCCCCTTCTGCTGCTTCCATGTCCCACGGCCTCAACCTGGCACAACAGGAGGCAGTGAACTATATGCACGGCCCCTGCTTGGTGCTGGCTGGTGCCGGATCGGGCAAAACCCGGGTCATTACCCACAAGATTGGGCGTTTGATCCAGGCTGGATTGCCGCCTCAGCGTATCGCCGCCATCACCTTTACCAACAAGGCCGCCGCTGAAATGCGTGAACGCGCCAAGGGGCTGATTGGCAGGGCCGCCAAGGACGTGCTGGTGTGCACCTTTCACGCGCTGGGCGTGCGCATGCTGCGCCAGGACGGTGATGCACTGGGGCTTAAACCGCAGTTCAGCATTCTGGACACCAATGATGTCACCAGCGTTCTCAAGGACGCCGGCGGCAGCACGGATGCGGCCACCGCCCGCCAGTGGCAATGGACCATTAGCGGCTGGAAAAGCGCCGGCCTGAACGCTGCTCAGGCCCTTGCGCTGGCACAGGATGACAACGCCCGCATCACCGCAACGATCATGGCGCGCTACGAGGAATGCTTGACCGCCTACCAGAGCGTGGACTTTGACGATCTGATCAGCCTTCCCCTCAAATTGCTACAAAATTATGAGCATGTCAGACAGAAGTGGCAAGGGCTGATGGGCCATATTCTTGTAGACGAATACCAGGACACGAATGCCACGCAGTACGAAATGCTCAAGTTGTTGGTGGGCGGCAACCCGGCCGGCCAGGCCCGCTTTACCGCAGTGGGCGATGACGACCAATCCATTTACGGTTGGCGTGGCGCCACGTTGGACAACCTGCGCAGGCTGCCGGTGGATTTTCCAGCGCTCAAGGTCATCAAGCTGGAGCAAAACTACCGCTCCACCAGCGCCATCCTGCGCGCCGCCAACAATGTGATCGGGCCAAACCCCAAGCTGTTCCCCAAGAATTTGTGGAGTGATCTGGGCGAGGGCGAACCCGTGCGGGTAGTGGACGCTGACAACGAAGAACATGAGGCGGAACGCGCCGTGGCCCGTATCCAAAGCCTGCGATCTGGCGGTGCACTGGCACAGGCAGGGACGCAACACAGAGAGTTTCGGGATTTCGCCATTTTGTACCGGGCCAACCACCAGGCCAAGCCGTTCGAGAAGGCGCTGCGCAAGGCCGGCATTCCGTACAAGGTGTCGGGCGGACAGAGCTTTTTTGACCGCGCCGAAATACGCGACCTGTGCGCCTGGTTTCGCCTATGGGCCAACAACGATGACGACCCCGCGTTTTTGCGTGCCATTACCACCCCCAAACGCGGCATTGGGCACCAGACCCTGGGTACGCTGGGCGTGTTTGCCAGCCAGTTCAAGCTGAGTCTGTTCGAATCGTTGTTTTCCAGTTCCCTGGGCGCCATGTTGCCCAACCGCGCGCTGGGTAGCCTGCACGAATTTGGCCGCTATGTGAACGACCTGGAGTACCGCGCCCGCCAAACGGAAGGCGCCGAAGGCCGCCAAGGCATTCATACTGGCCTGGCTCAAGGAAATTGGCTATGAGAAGCATCTGCTTGACGGCGAGGACAGCGACAAGGTGGCTGCCGCCAAATGGGCCAATGTGCTGGAGTTTTGTGACTGGATGGCGCAGCGCTGCGGAGGTGAACTGGACGACGTCGCCGGCATATCCACGCGTGAGGTGAAGAATCTGCTAGAGGTGGCACAAACCATCGCCCTGCTGTCCACCATCAATGAGCGTGAGAAAGACCAGGACGTGGTGACACTCTCCACCCTGCACGCCTCCAAGGGTCTGGAGTGGCCCCACGTGCAATTGGTGGGGGTGACCGAGGGCATGCTGCCATTCAAGCTCAGCGATGGTGCTGAATCAATGGGCGGCTCCAGTCAGACACACGAATCAATTAATGAGGACCTGGCTGTGCGGCTGCAGGAAGAACGCCGGCTGATGTATGTGGGCATTACCCGTGCCCAGTGCAGTCTGGCGGTCAGTTGGACGCGTCGCCGCAAAAAAGGGCGCGATCTGGTGACGGCACTTCCCAGCCGTTTCATTGCTGAGATGGGCCTGAACCAAGCAACGGTGAAAGAAGATCCGCGCGAAAAACTCCGGGCACTGCGGGCTGAATTTGCCCAGAAAGCCGCCACTACCGCTGCGGCGGCAGCACAAATCCGCTAAAAGACGTCGGTTTTAGCGCAACGCATCGTATCCGGTTTTGACGGAAAACGCGGAGTTAGCAGACGGCCCCACAGCACCAAACAGTGCGTCATGCAGGTCGGCAAGCACCATCATGGCATCTGCCGCCTCTTGATTGAAGCCGATACGAGCCTTGCCCGTGTCATCACTACCGCTCAATATCAACTTGGAGATATAGACACTGCACTCCTTGTTACCCCACAGCGTTCGTATGGTGTTGGCAATGCGGTGGTGATGGAGCTCAACAACCTGCATCGCGTCTTCCTTGCGCTGCTCCATAGTGCGTTCTTCGCGTGAGACTGGTGGCACCGGGTCGGGGTCAACCAACGGCAAGGGCTCCGTGCGCAAATAAGCATGCGCACTGACAGGTGCATCACCGTCACCCGATTGAAGGGCACTGAAACGCGAATCTTGTTCGGCGACCGCATTTTCCCAGAGGCCCCAACTTGTGTCGGGATCGTCTTCCCGCACTTCCAAGCCACGCGAGTCTGCCGCGTCCTTGGGTGTAGAACCATCTGGTTTTTTGCCTTTGCCGAGAAAACCACTGAACATGGGAGTTCTCCGAAATGTCTATCTATGCTACCTCAGCCAGAAAAACTTCGCTACCCCCCCATCCACTCAGGTTAACCGCCTGTCCTAGAAACCGCATCGCCTTACCTAAGGATATCACCCTCCACTCAGGCACTCTGTTATGTAAACCTCTCCTAACTCCGACAGACGCCGATAACTATTCTGGCTCTATTCCAGCCGCTTGTAACGATTGGCGCATCGGTGACGCAGAGTCCATGCCTGCACGGTCCACGCCATAGTCCAAATCAGATGCAGGAAAACGAGCAGCAGGCGCTTCCCAAAAAGCCAAATATCAGTCAGTTCCTTGTAACTGTAGGGGAGTCCATATAGGAATGGTTAGGCGTAGGTTGCTTCGGTTCATGCCTGCTCTGGCATGCTGTGCCACCAGATGCGCGCGTCCGAGCACAAGCCAGCGCTGAATGAGGCTTCGAGGATGCCGTCGAGCACCATTCGCGGCAGCGGGTCTCCTGGCCTGCGAGCTACGAGGTTTGTGCCAATGGACCTAGCCCAAACTTGGAACAGCTCCTCTGAGGCGACTTGGTAGGTAACGTGCCAATGGGCAATGCCCGATGTTGGCTTGCTGGTTAAGACTGCAAACGCGAGCTGGACGTCTTGTTGGAGTTGCACCCGCTTCCAATACTCGACGAGTTGCTCGGTGCCACGTTGAACTTGGAACGGCGTATTGCGATAGGTCCCGTCGAGTGCGAAGAGCGCGGCGAACATTGATGGATCGCGTCGCTCCCAGGCTGCCTTGTAGCTCTGCATGAAGTCTTGGATGGTCATTGCGATTCCGTTGTGAAGAGTACTTTGACGATCTATTGGAAATGTGCGGCGGTCGCGCAGCGCGTGTCCGCACGGTTGACTCTGTCTGTCGCAGATCGCAATACGTCTTGGCACGTTTCCTGTCCATTCACAACCGTTCCCTTTTTAAGAGCCTACGTCGCTGCGTTACTTCGTCAGCGTCAAAAGCTAGCTTTTGTCTGTGCACTGCGTCGCTGTTACGTACGCTACCAGAAAATTGGCTCTTTATAAATACAGTTTTCAACTTGGCTGATGTTCAGTAGGCCCGCGATCTTTGATGTGTCGCAAATACGACCTATTGGTCAATCAGCTTCACTGATCATCAAATTTTGCAGTTTGACTGCAGCGCAGATGACAATAGGTTCTCCACTATGCAAAAGGCGAAATAATGATCGATGGCTTAGTCGCTGGCAAGATACTCGGTGATCCAGAAGAGCGAAGAGGCAAGGGCGAAAAATTGTTTGTTGTGGCCAAAGTTCTTGCCCAAACTGGTGAAGGTGAAACATTGATCGTCAATGTCATCGCTTTTGATGACGCGCCTTGTACCGCCTTGCTTCAATTGCAGGAGGGTGACTCGCTGGCAGTTGCTGGGAGCCTTACGCCAAAGGTCTGGACGGACAAACAGGGGAATACCAAGCCAGCCTTGGATATGGTGGCTCAACGCGTGCTGTCGGTGCAGCCGGGCTAACGATCACGCTGTGGGCACTTAACCCCCACTCAGGCACTCATTCGTCTTCCGGAAAATCACTTCCCCCGTAGGCGTATGCACCACCCGGATCTCGCCGCCACAGGGAACTGTCCGGGTCTTCGCTGCCATTGCCACCGCCAAAGACCGGTCATGCACCAGCAACTCTTTGCCTGCGGACACGGCCCAGTGGGGGTTACGCAAGGTGCGGTTGCTCTCAATCCTGAATTCGCACCGTGTATGGTTCTTGATTTGTCTCATGGGTATGTCCCCTCGTCGTTATAGTTATTTGTGAAGCCACTGGCACAACTCTGAGAGTCGCCACCGAACGCGTGCCGAACTCTCCCTGGCCAATGGCTGAAAAGCCAATGACTAAAAAGCCAAAGGCAAAGCCCTGTCGCAATGAACAGGGCTGGTTCAATAGGAGAAATATGGAGCGGGATAAGAGGCTCGAACTCTCGACCTATACCTTGGCAAGGTATCGCTCTACCAACTGAGCTATTCCCGCAGAATGACCACCGGAGTGATCAATGAAAAACCTATCCAGCAGATGGGCCTTCAATTTGGTGGCCTGGGGCGGAATCGAACCACCGACACAAGGATTTTCAATCCTCTGCTCTACCGACTGAGCTACCGGGCCTAAGCCTTAAATTATAGCAGCGAAATTCATGCATTCCGTCGCCTTGCACATCAAATTCCGTTGCGTTTGCCGCGGGTGAGGTCCACTCCAAGCTGTTTGAGCTTGCGGTACAAATGGGTGCGCTCCAAACCAGTCTTCTCTGCCACCCGGGTCATGGAACCGTTTTCTCTGGAGAGGTGGTATTCAAAATAGGCCTTCTCAAACTCGTCGCGCGCTTCGCGCAAGGGCTTGTCCAGCAAAAAATTCTGGCTGGCCTGCAGGCCGGCCTCCACCGGTCCAGCTACTACCGGTTGGACATAACCCATGGTTTCCACCGGGGCTACCAAGGGACGAGGCGCAGCCGCAGCCGCCAAGGACTTATTGAGAATGCTACGTGCCAACCCCTGTTCCACGGCCTTGAGCAACTTTTGCAAAGTAATGGGCTTTTCCAAAAACGCTAACGCGCCGATCTTGGTGGCTTCTACCGCGGTATCGATCGTTGCATGGCCGCTCATCATGATCACCGGCATGGTGAGGACACCTGCCGAGGACCATTCTTTCAGAAGGGTCACACCGTCTGTGTCGGGCATCCAGATGTCCAGCAACACCAGATCCGGACGTTCGCGGGTACGTGCTGCACGCGCCTGTGCCGCATTCTCGGCCAGCTCAACGTTGTGACCTTCGTCATTGAGGATTTCCCAAAGCAAATCCCGAATGCCGTGTTCGTCATCAACAACCAGTATGTTTGCCATGTTGTTTGTGTTGTCCCTTAGGTGCCACTGTGCGGTGCCGCAGTCGCTGTGTCGCCGTCTGCGACCGCCAATGATAACGATACTTGCGCACCGAATACATTTCCGTCTGCAACGCGGTTGACAATGTCGATTCGTGAGCCATGTTCATCGACAATTTTCTTCACTACAGCCAGCCCCAATCCGGTGCCTTTGGTTTTGGTGGTGACATAGGGCTCAAACGCACGTTTGAGAATGTGCTCTGGAAAACCGCCGCCGCAATCCAGCACACTCAAACGAACCCGTCCCATGGAGGGCAGAAACTGCGTTCGCAATATGATGCTGGAATCGCCAGCATCAATGGTCTTGGACGATTCACTGGCGTCCTGTGCGTTTTGCAGCAAGTTGTGAATGACCTGGCGCAGTTGCTGCACGTCCCCCAACACTAGAGGGCTGGCTGTATCCAGTTCGAGCCTGATAGGCACGCCAGGCTTTTCGCTGTCATAGAGTTGCAACACATCCTCCACCAGTGCATTCAGATCCAACGGTTTCAATTCTGCAGCGGGTAAGCGGGCGTAATCGCGGAAGTCGTTTACTAGGCGCTTCATCGCGTCCACCTGGTCCACGATGGTCTTGACCGACTTGGTCATGATCGCGTGTTCAGTGGGCTCCAGTTTGCCAGCAAGCTTCATCTGCAGACGCTCCGCCGATAGCTGAATCGGGGTGAGTGGGTTTTTGATTTCGTGTGCCAGCCTGCGTGCAACTTCGCCCCACGCCTGCGCCCGCTGGGCCGACACGATGTCGGAGATGTCATCAAACACCAGCAGGCGCTCGTCGCCAGGCAACTCGGCTCCCCGGGCTACCAGGGTCAATGTCTTGTCAAACGGCCCGTGTTGTGGCGAAGTGCCAGCGCCCAGTTCAAAAGAACGCTGCCAGTGATCCACCCCCTGCTCGGTTCGCTGCACCAAAAAGTCGGCAAACTGGGTTTGCACGGCATTTCCAAATTCCTGCAGTCCTTCGATGCCCGCCAATGACTGCCCCTCATGCTCCATCAGCGGTACCTGGAGGATGCGCGTCGCCCCCGGATTGGAAGACCGGATGGTGCCCTGCGCATCCAGCACAATCACCCCGGCAGTTAGGTTGTCCAAAATGGTTTGCAGATTAGCGCGTGCGGCATCCACCTGCGCCATGCTTTGTTGCACGGTCTGGCGTGCATCGGCCAGTTGCTTGGTCATAGAGGCGAACGCGCGGGTCAGCCCCCCCAGTTCGTCATTGCCTTGCAGGGTCAGCTTTGGCGTTAGATCGCCGGCGGCAACCTGGCTGACGCCTTCGGCCAGCATCAATAGAGGCCGCGCAATTTGGTCCCCCAGAATGACCGCTAACAAAACTGCACCAAACACGGCCAAGAATAGACTCAGCGTGAGGGTTCCGATGTACATGCGCTTGAGGCCTTCACGCCCCAAGGCTCTTTCCTGGTATTCACGATTTGCACTTTCCACCGCCAGCGCATTGGCGACCAGGTTGGGTGGCAACACTCTGCTTACCTGCAAATAGCGCACTTGAGGTGCCAGCCCCAATGCAGTGCTGGAGAGCGGCACCAAGACCTTGATGCGCACACCACCCGGATTGCTGCCGGCAGCTTCATCCAAGCCTTCAATCCAGGATAAGGACCGCTCGGCCCTGGCTGTGCGGAACTGCGAAAAAGTAGGCTTGTCTGGACTCAGCTGGAAACGGGACTGCCCCGAGTAGGCCAGTGCCGTTCCGTTGGCATTCCAGATCGTGACATCGACCGCACCCATTTGTTCGCCCAGTCTGTCAAGTGCCAGGCCCACGGTGCCTTCGGGCACTTCGGCCAGTTGGGCCGCAGCTGTCCGGGTCTTGGCGGTCAGGTCGTTGGACAGGGCATCCAGGGTAGCGCGCCCCAAATTCAAACCAGCTTCCAGCGCGCCCTCAACCTTGACATCGAACCAGGTTTCAATGGAGCGCGATACAAACTGGTAAGACACCACATAAATCAACAAACCGGGTGCCAGCCCCACCAGCGCAAAGATCATGGCCAATTTGACCAGTAGGCGGCTACCAAAGCGGCCTTGGCGCAAACGCGCCAGCAGGCGATAGCCGACCCACACGATGGCGGCAAACAGCACGGATGCCACCACCACGTTGATGTAGAAAAGACGCGCGTAGTTGCGCTCGTACATTTCCCGGTTGTTGGTGGCCTGCATCAGCAGGTAGAGCAATACCAACCCAATGATTACCATGCTCAGGGCACCCGCCGCCAATGTCCAGCGCAAGGCCGGGGAACGCCGCAAAAGTGGATCAGGCGTGCCAGTGTGCACGGAGTCGGTCATTTAAATGGTGCCAGAGACACTACCGAGCTGGCGGTTGCCGCAATGTCCCAATCTGATTGACCCAGGGCTCCGATCTGAAAGGGGCGGGGGAGTTGGCTCAAGTCCAAACTGAAGCTGAAGTTCACCCGATATTTGGGACTGCCATCCAAATCGGGGACATCGGCAATCTTCCAGCGGGAAACCCGCTTCACAGCAGCCAGTGCATCCGCCAACGATTCGTAGTTCTGGGTCAAGGCCAGCCCCAAACTGGTGTCCCGGCCCGGGCCAGCCGTGACATTGATCCGCCAACGCCGCATCAGGGGCTGGTAAGCCAGACGGATATGGCGCTCGACGACACTGAGCTTCTTGTCGGACCAGTACCAGCGCTCCCGCAGGACCTCGGCCTCGGTGACGAAAAACATGGGGATGCCTTTGAGCAAAGCTTCCTCCACCGCGGAAGGCAGCTCAAAGGCGATTTGCGCGGAGAGCAAGACTTCGTCGTCTACACGTTCCACCTGGTATTGCAAAATATCGGTGGCGGTATCTGCCTGTGCCGGCACGCCAAATAGAACCATCCAGCCCAAACACAACGCACGCAGGGCCTTTTCAGGCCATTCTCTTCTGCAGCAACGCGTAATAAAAACCATCGTGATCACAAGGTTCATTGTCCGGGACAGCTCCCAGTTTGGCACCATTTCGGGGTATTAAATGACCTGGGGATGGCATCAAAACTGCATCGGTGTTGTGTGTGAGGAACGTTTGGGTCTGCCCATCACCTTCGGCTTTGAATAGCGAACAGGTGCAGTACAGAAGGCGGCCACCAGGTCGCAAAAGCCCCCACAGGGTCTGCAACATGTGTTGCTGGATGGCCGCTAGTTGGGCCACGTCAGACTCACGGCGGAGCCAACGCACATCCGGGTGACGGCGCACAATGCCCGACGCTGTGCACGGGGCATCGAGCAAGATGGCATCGAAGGGACGACCGTCCCACCAGGTTTGCGGTTGCGAAGCATCTGCAGTCACAATTTCGGCGTGCAGACCCAGGCGCTGCAGATTTTGGCGAATGCGGTCGGTCCGGCGGCCATCAATTTCCAAGGCCAATACATGTCCATCCGACAGCTCCAACAGATGCCCGGTCTTTCCGCCTGGCGCGGCACAGGCGTCCAGAATACGCTGGTCTGTCCCCCTGGGCATTCCGTCCAGCAACAGCGTGGCTGCCATCTGGGCAGCGGCATCTTGCACCGACACCAACCCCTTGGCAAAGCCGGGGAGCTGTTGCACCCCCACCGCACGTTGCAGAACAATGGAGCCCCCAGTCTGCAATTTGGCAGCAATGCCCGCCTGTTCCAACATCATGCAATAGTCCGCTGCGTTGGTTTTTCGCTGGTTGACCCGCAGCACCATGGGTGCTTGTCCATTGGCGGCCTTCAGAATGGCCTGCCAATGTTGGGGCTGCTCACGCTGAATCTGCTTGATCCACCACAGGGGATGATTCCATAGAGCAACCGGATCGACGTCCGTGCTGACCACCAAGGCGTCGCGCTCACGCAGGAACCGGCGCAGGCAGGCATTCAAAAAATTGGCCTGCGCCTTGGTATCTGGCTGGCGTTTGGCAGCCTCCACCGACTGGTTCACCAGGGTGAAACAGTCGTACGGCGCCTGCGCCTCATCCCACGCCAGTGCCAGGGCAGAGCACAGTAAGGCATCTGCGGCCGCAGGCGGCGTGCGGCTGGCCAGTTTGCCACGCAAGGCCTCGGCACGCCCCAAATTGCGCCAGACATGAAAGACCAGCGCCTGCACACCGGGACGCAGCTGCGGCGCCACGGCTTCTAAGGCAGCGGTACCAGACACCCCGGATCGCACCGCTTGCACAATGCTTGCCGTTGCGCTGAGCTGGCGCCACAAGGGCAGTGCTACTTCTTTTTGATTCATGTCGCCCTTAGAGCATGCCACTTGGTTTGAAGCCCATGATTGCGACAACCAGGCGGGCGGGGAATTGTTCCAGCGATTCGTTGTATTTCGCTGCGATCTGATTGAAACCACTGCGCGCGGACTCAACCCGTTGGGTAATGGCTTCCCAGCGAACCTGCATGACCGCGGGAACAACGGCACCAGCCAGATCGGCGGGCATCTCATGCAGTTGCCGCCAGGCGGATTGCAGCGTATCGATGGCTTGCCGCAATCGGGTCAGCCCCTCTGCCGCCAACGGCGCGGACTTGGCCGCTTTCAGCGCATGATCCAGTCCTTGTAGATCGGTCAGCAACTGATTCCACGGGCCCAGTGACCTGTCGGCGCTATCGCCGTCCAATCCGTGCTCATACACCACTTCCGCGTACTGGCGCACATGCTTGTCCACAGACCCCAGTGCGCTCAGACCGCGGGCGCGCATGCGCATCAGGCGGTTGTACAGGCCCACACACCAGAAGGTGAGCAAAGCCAGCGACATCCACAAAATCAGCGAGCTGTTCATGCTATCTCTGTGAGGTTCCTAAAACAAAAAAACACCCCGAGCCCTCGTCAGATGGGCTTGGGGTGCTATGTTTAGTGTAGTAACGGTAGCTTATTCGCCGTCGCTACCTTCGCTTGCGTGGGACTCGGCGGCAGCCTCGACGTCACCTGCAAGTTCGGCGGCTTCGGCATCGGCAATCGCGCGCCGCTCGGCGTCGTCCATGCTTTCACGGATTTTGCGGGCCTCGTGGTAAGCCAGTCCGGTGCCAGCCGGAATCAGGCGACCCACAATCACGTTTTCCTTCAAGCCACGCAACTCGTCGCGCTTGCCCATGATGGCGGCTTCAGTCAACACACGGGTGGTTTCCTGGAACGATGCCGCGCTGATGAAGCTGTCCGTGGACAAGGATGCCTTGGTAATACCGAGCAGCAAGTTGGTGAAGGTAACGGGAATCTTGCCGTCAGCACGCAGCGCATCGTTGGTGTTGAGCATTTCGGAGCGCTCCACCTGTTCACCATTGATGTAGGCGGAATCACCAGCATTCTCGACCACCACACGGCGCAGCATCTGGCGAACAATCACTTCGATGTGCTTGTCGTTGATCTTCACGCCCTGCAAACGGTACACGTCCTGGACTTCGTCCACGATGTAACGCGCCAGCTCTTCGGCACCCAGCAAACGCAAGATGTCCTGCGGATCGGCCGGGCCGTCCACCACGGACTCACCCTTGTTGACCACCTGGCCTTCGTGCACCAGCATGTTCTTTTCCTTGGGAACCAACTCTTCCCAGACCTTGCCATCGGGATCGGTGATCTGCAGGCGAATCTTGCCCTTGGTCTCTTTTCCGAAGGACACGGTACCGGTAATTTCAGCCAGCGTGCCCTTGTCTTTGGGTGTACGGGCTTCAAACAACTCGGCAACCCGTGGCAGACCGCCGGTAATGTCGCGGGTCTTCTGGCCTTCGATGGGAATGCGGGCCAGTACCTCACCAGGACCAACGTCCTGGCCATCGCGCACCTGAACCAGCGAGCCGACAGGGAAGCCAATCGTCACCGAGTGGTCGGTTCCAGGAATCTTCACCTCATTGCCGGTTGCGTCGATCAGTTTGACCTGGGGACGCACCACCTTGGTCGCACCACGGCGCTTGGGGTCGATAACCACCATGGTGGACAAACCGGTCACTTCGTCGACCTGTTTGGCTACGGTTAAGCCCTCTTCCACATTCTCGAAGTGGGCCTTGCCGGCAAACTCGGTAATGATGGGGCGGGTCAGCGGATCCCAGTTGGCCAAAATGGCACCGGCTTTGACGGTCTGATCGGCCTGCACAGTCAATATCGCACCATATGGCACTTTGTGACGTTCGCGCTCACGGCCATGCTCATCGTGAATGACGATTTCGCCCGAACGGGCAATCACCACCAACTCTTTTTTGCTGTTGGTCACATAACGCATGGTGGCATTGAAACCGATACTGCCGTTGGACTTGGCTTCCACGCTGGAGGCGATGGCCGCACGCGACGCCGCACCACCGATGTGGAACGTACGCATGGTCAGCTGGGTACCGGGTTCACCAATCGACTGGGCAGCGATCACACCGACGGCTTCGCCACCGTTGATCAGACCGCCACGACCCAGATCGCGACCGTAGCACTTGGCACAGATGCCAAAGCGGGTTTCGCAGGTCAATGCGGTGCGCACCTTGACTTCGTCCACACCCGCAGATTCCAGCTCGTCAATCAGGTCTTCATCCAGCATGGAGCCGGCAGGCGCCAGAACGGAGCGGTTTTCCGGATGCAACACGTCTTCAGCAGCCGTGCGGCCCAGCACGCGATCGCGCAGGGACTCAATCACTTCACCACCTTCGACAATGGCGCGCATCAAGTAACCACCGTGTGTTCCGCAATCTTGCTCGGTCACCACCAAGTCTTGCGTCACGTCAACCAGACGGCGTGTCAGGTAGCCAGAGTTGGCAGTCTTCAACGCCGTATCGGCCAGACCCTTACGGGCACCGTGGGTGGAGATGAAGTACTGCAACACGTTCAGACCTTCACGGAAGTTGGCGGTAATGGGCGTCTCAATGATGGAGCCGTCAGGCTTGGCCATCAGACCCCGCATACCGGCCAACTGGCGAATCTGAGCTGCAGAACCACGGGCACCGGAGTCGGCCATCATGTAGATGGAGTTGAAGGATTCCTGGTCCACTTCCTTGCCATGGCGATCAATCACCTTTTGCTTGGAAAGCTGGGCCATCATGACCTTGGATACTTCGTCACCCGACTTGCCCCAAATGTCCACCACCTTGTTGTAACGCTCGCCAGAAGTCACCAGACCGGACACATATTGCTGCTCGATCTCTTTGACTTCCTTTTGGGCACGGGCAATGATGCCGTGCTTTTCTTGCGGCACAAGCATGTCGTCAATGCAGATGGAAATACCGGCTTTGGTCGCAAGACGGAAACCGGCTTGCAGCAACTTGTCAGCAAATACCACTGTTTCCTTCAAACCGCACTTGCGGAACGACACGTTGATCAGCTTGGAGATTTCCTTCTTCTTCAGAGCTTTGTTCAGGTTGGAAAATGGCAGTCCCTTGGGCAGGATCTCGGACAACAACGCGCGCCCTGCGGTGGTTTCCCACAGCTTGGTCGAGGCAGTGAATTCACCGGTTTCCTTGTCCTTGGTGTACTCGGTCAGACGCACATTGATCTTGGCATTAAGTTCGACCTCACCCGCGTCAAAGGCGCGCTGCACTTCACCGGTATCGGAAAAGATCAGTCCCTCACCCTTGCCGTTGATACGTTCGCGGGTGGTGTAGTACAAACCCAGCACCACGTCTTGTGAAGGCACGATGGAAGGCTCGCCGTTGGCGGGGAAGAGTACGTTGTTGGAGGCCAGCATCAAGGTGCGGGCTTCCATTTGTGCTTCCACCGACAAAGGCACGTGAACAGCCATCTGGTCACCGTCGAAGTCGGCGTTGAAGGCCGCGCAAACGAGGGGGTGCAGTTGGATCGCCTTGCCTTCAATCAGGATGGGCTCAAACGCCTGGATACCCAAACGGTGCAACGTAGGCGCACGGTTCAGCATCACGGGGTGCTCTTTGATGACCTCTTCCAGAATGTCCCACACGACGGGCGTACCGGATTCCACTTCCTTCTTGGCGGCTTTGATGGTGGTCGCAATGCCCATCGTTTCCAGCTTCGCAAAGATAAATGGCTTGAAGAGTTCCAGCGCCATCAGCTTGGGCAGACCGCACTGGTGCAGCTTGAGTGTTGGGCCCACGGTAATCACGGAACGACCGGAGTAGTCGACGCGCTTACCCAGCAAGTTCTGGCGGAAACGACCGCTCTTACCCTTGATCATGTCAGCCAAGGACTTGAGCGCACGCTTGTTGGCGCCGGTCATGGCCTTGCCACGGCGACCGTTGTCCAGCAAGCTGTCCACGGCTTCTTGCAACATGCGCTTTTCATTGCGGGCAATGATTTCGGGCGCTTTCAATTCCAGCAAACGGCGCAGACGGCTATTGCGGTTGATCACGCGGCGATACAGATCGTTCAGATCAGAGGTCGCGAAACGACCGCCATCCAGCGGCACCAACGGACGCAGATCCGGTGGCAGCACGGGCAACACGTCCAGCACCATCCACTCGGGCTTGATGCCGGACTTCTTGAACGCTTCCAAGACTTTCAAACGCTTGGCGTTCTTCTTGATCTTGAGTTCAGAACCGGTCAAATCGTTGCGCAGCTTCTCAATCGAGCCTTCGATGTCGATGCTTTGCAGCAGATCTTTGATGCCCTCAGCACCCATCTTGGCCTGGAATTCGTCACCATATTCCTTGAACTTGGCGTCGAAGTCGTCTTCCGACATGATGCTGAATTTCTTCAACGGAGTCATTCCAGGGTCGGTGACAACGTAGGCTTCAAAGTACAGCACGCGTTCGATATCGCGCAGGGTCATGTCCAGCACCAGGCCTAATCGGCTGGGCAGAGACTTCAAGAACCAGATGTGCGCGCACGGCGCCGCCAGATCAATATGGCCCATGCGTTCGCGGCGAACCTTAGTTTGTGTGACTTCAACGCCGCACTTCTCACAGATCACACCACGGTGCTTCAGGCGCTTGTACTTGCCGCACAGGCACTCGTAGTCCTTGATGGGGCCAAAAATCTTGGCGCAGAACAGACCATCACGCTCGGGCTTGAAGGTACGGTAGTTGATGGTTTCGGGCTTGCGCACCTCGCCAAAAGACCACGAACGGATCTTCTCGGGCGAAGCCATGCCAATTTTGATGGCACCAAAATGCTCATCGGGCGTGAACTGCTTGAACAGGTCGAGTAATGATTTCATGGGTTAAATCCTTTTCTTGTCCGCTGATCAGCTACGCTCAAGTTCAATGTCGATGCCCAAGGAACGGATTTCCTTGACCAACACGTTGAACGATTCCGGCATGCCGGCTTCGATAGAGTGCTCGCCCTTGACGATGCTCTCGTACACCTTGGTACGACCTTGTACGTCGTCGGACTTGACGGTGAGCATTTCCTGCAGGACGTAAGAGGCGCCATACGCTTCCAGCGCCCACACTTCCATTTCACCGAAACGCTGACCACCGAACTGAGCCTTACCACCCAGCGGCTGCTGGGTAACCAGGCTGTAGGGGCCAGTCGAGCGGGCGTGCATTTTGTCGTCCACCAAGTGGTGCAGTTTCAGGTAGTGCATGTAGCCTACCGTGGTAGTGCGCTCAAACGGATCACCGGTTCGGCCATCGTACAACTGGGCTTGGGTGCGCGTAGGCGTTAGCCCCTTGGCCTTGGCCACGTCATCCGGGTATGCCAACTGCAGCATATTGCTGATTTCTTCCTCGGTGGCCCCGTCAAACACGGGCGATGCAAAAGGCACGCCACTGGTCAATTCCTGGGCCATGTTGCGGATTTCTTCGTCCGACAACAGCCCCAGATCTTCCTTGCGACCTGTTCCGTTGTATACCAGGTCCAGGAAGCCACGGATCTCGGTGGCAGCTGCTTCGCGCTGCAACATGTCGCCGATGCGTTGGCCCAGGCCCTTGCCGGCCCAGCCCAGGTGCACTTCCAGCACCTGACCAATGTTCATACGCGAAGGCACGCCCAGTGGGTTCAGAACGATGTCCACCGGAGTACCGTCAGCCAGGTAAGGCATGTCTTCCACGGGAGTGATCTTGGAAACCACACCCTTGTTACCGTGGCGACCAGCCATCTTGTCACCGGGCTGCAGACGGCGCTTGACCGCAATGTAGACCTTGACCATCTTGAGCACGCCGGCAGGCAATTCGTCACCCTGTGTGAGCTTCTTGCGCTTTTCTTCAAAAGCGAGGTCGAAGCTGTGGCGGGTTTGCTCCAGAGAATTTTTGATGCTCTCCAATTGGCCTGCCACTTCGTCATCTGCAGGACGTATATCGAACCAGTGGAACTTCTCGACCGAGGCCAAGTAGGCCTTGTCGATTTTGGTGCCTTTGGCGAGCTTTTGCGGGCCACCATTGGCAGCCTTGCCAACCAAAAGTTTCTCGATCCGGTCAAATGCGTCGGCCTCGACGATACGAATTTGGTCGTTCAGATCCAAACGGAAACGCTTGAGTTCGTCGTCGATGATCTGCTGGGCGCGACGGTCGCGGGTAATACCTTCGCGGGTAAAGACCTGTACGTCGATCACCGTGCCTTGCGAACCCTGGTCTACGCGCAGCGATGTGTCTTTCACATCGCTGGCTTTTTCACCGAAGATGGCACGCAGCAGTTTTTCTTCTGGCGTCAGCGTGGTTTCACCCTTGGGGGTAACCTTGCCGACCAGCGTGTCGCCGGGCATGACTTCCGCACCGACGTAAATGATGCCAGACTCATCCAGACGGTTAAGTTGCTGCTCGCTCAGGTTGGGAATATCGCGGGTGATTTCTTCCGCGCCCAACTTGGTGTCACGTGCCATCACCACCAATTCCTCGATGTGGATCGATGTGTAGCGGTCTTCAGACACAACACGTTCACTGATCAGGATCGAGTCTTCGAAGTTGTAGCCATTCCACGGCATGAACGCCACCAGCATGTTCTGACCGATGGCGATTTCACCCAAGTCAGTCGATGCACCGTCGGCTATCACATCACCCTTGGCCAGTTTGTCGCCCTTCTTCACGATGGGGCGCTGGTGGATGTTGGTGTTCTGGTTGGAGCGCTGGTACTTGATCAGGTTGTAGATGTCCACGCCGACTTCGCCGGCCTGTGCTTCTGCGTCATTGACACGAATCACCACACGGGTTGCATCCACATAGTCCACGATACCGCCACGGGTTACCGTCACCACGGTGCCGGAGTCAATTGCTGCCACGCGCTCGATACCCGTTCCCACCATGGGCTTTTCCGGGCGCAGTACGGGCACGGCCTGACGCGACATGTTGGCGCCCATCAAGGCGCGGTTCGCATCGTCGTGCTCAAGGAATGGCACCAGCGAAGCCGCCACCGACACGATCTGCGCGGGCGACACGTCCATATACTGGATGCGCTCTGGCCCCACTAAAATAGATTCGCCCTTTTCGCGGGCAGAAACCAAATCGCCGGTCAACGTGCCAACTTTGTCCAGGGCCGCATTGGCCTGGGCAATCACGTACTTGCCTTCTTCAATGGCGGACAGGTAATCGATTTCCATCGTCACCTTGCTATCGACCACGCGACGGTACGGCGTCTCAATGAAGCCATACTCGTTCAAACGGGCGTACAACGCCAGCGAGTTGATCAGACCGATGTTGGGTCCCTCAGGCGTTTCAATAGGGCACACGCGACCATAGTGGGTCACGTGCACGTCACGCACTTCAAAGCCGGCACGTTCGCGGGTCAAACCACCTGGGCCAAGGGCCGAAACACGGCGCTTGTGCGTGATTTCGGCCAGTGGATTGGTTTGGTCCATGAACTGGGACAACTGCGAAGCACCAAAGAACTCCTTCAACGCAGCCGAGATGGGCTTGCTATTGATCAGATCGTGCGGCATCAACGGCTCTTGTTCGGCTTGACCCAAACGCTCTTTCACCGCCTTCTCAATGCGTGCCAAACCCGTGCGGTACTGGTTTTCGGCCAGTTCACCGACGCAACGCACGCGGCGATTGCCCAAGTGGTCGATATCGTCAACATCGCCGCGGCCATTGCGCAGATCCACCAAAATCTTGACAACAGCCAGGATGTCTTCGTTGGTCAGAACCTTGGGACCTGTCGATTCGGCACGGCCCATCTTGGCGTTGAACTTCATCCGGCCCACGCGCGACAAGTCATACGTGTCAGGGTTATAGAACAGGCGCTGGAACAGAGCCTGTACCGCGTCTTCCGTCGGCGGCTCACCAGGGCGCATCATGCGGTAGATGGCCACCCGGGCAGCGAATTCGTCCACCGTTTCGTCGGTCCGCAGGGTCTGAGAAATGTAGGCTCCCTGGTCCAGTTCGTTGGTGTAAATGCAAGGCACATCCTGCACGCCGGCCAAGCGCAGCTTTTTGAGCAGGGCTTCGGTCAATTCTTCGTTGGCTTTGGCTACGATTTCGCCGGTTTCGCCATCGATGACGTTGCAGGCCACGACGCGACCAATCAGGAAGTCTTCCGGCACACTGATGTGCGTGGTATTGGACTGCTCCAACTCACGGGTGTGGCGCGCGGTTACCCGCTTGTCTTTGGCCACCACGACCTTGCCACTCTTGTCAGTGATATCGAAGCGTGCTACTTCACCGCGCAGACGCTCGGCCACAAATTCCATTTGGGCACCACTGTCCATCAGGCGGAAGTTGTCGTTGACGAAGAAGTTGGCAAGGATGGATTCGTTGGTCAGGCCGATGGCCTTCAGCAGAATCGTGACCGGCATCTTGCGGCGACGATCCACCCGGAAATAAAGCAGGTCCTTGGGGTCGAATTCGAAGTCGAGCCAAGAGCCACGGTAGGGAATGATGCGCGCGGAGAAAAGCAGTTTGCCCGAACTGTGGGTCTTGCCCTTGTCGTGCTCAAAAAATACACCAGGAGAACGGTGCAGTTGGGAAACGATCACGCGTTCCGTGCCATTGATGATGAACGAGCCTTTGCCCGTCATCAGGGGCACTTCGCCCATGTAGACTTCTTGTTCCTTGACTTCCTTGACGACCTTGTTCTGAGACGTCGAAGACTCACGGTCATAGATGATCAATTGGACTTTGGCACGAACGGCAGACGCAAAGGTCAAGCCGCGGGTCTGGCATTCACGCACATCGAATGCGGGCCTGGCCAGGCTGTATTCCAGATACTTCATCTCGACAAAACCGTTGTGCGAGACGATAGGGAATGCCGCTTCAAATGCGGCTTGCAGTCCTTCGATGGTTCTCTTTTTGGGAGCAACATCTGCCTGCAAGAACGCCGTATAGGCGTCTTTTTGCATTTGTAGCAGGTAGGGGATTTCGAGTACGCTGTCGCGGGTACCGAAGTTCTTGCGAATCCGCTTGCGTTCTGTGTATGTATAAGCCATTAGATCTCCGGGCAAAGACTAAAGGAACCTGGGGGTCCTTGGCGACTGTGTCGTTGAGCATCACTCTCAACAGGCTTGGCGATTGGCCACTACCAATCATTGGCGGACGGCTGCGCATTGCACGCAACCCGTTCCAAGGCATCTTCTGCAGTCGGGGTCAGAAGACACTAAAAAACAGTGGGGCCACGGTTTTTTGGTGTGCACTAACATGAAGTCCACAAGCAGCAAAGGCTGGGAGCCCTTTGGGAGCATCCCAGCCCAGCCACAATGATCGATTACTTGAGTTCGACTTTGGCGCCAGCTTCTTCCAGCTTCTTCTTGGCAGCTTCAGCGTCAGCCTTGGCGATGCCTTCCTTGACGTTCTTGGGTGCGCCGTCAACCAGGTCCTTGGCTTCTTTCAAGCCCAGACCGGTGATCTCGCGAACGGCCTTGATGACCTGCACTTTTTGCGCGCCAGCTTCGAGCAGAACGACGTTGAACTCGGTCTTCTCTTCAGCAGCGGCAGCGGGGCCAGCAGCGGCAGCGGGGCCGGCCATAGCGGCAGCGCTCACACCAAATTTCTCTTCGATGGCTTTCACCAGGTCGTTGAGTTCCATGACCGTCATGCTGTCCAGCGCGGTCAAAAATGCGTCTTTATCGAATGCCATTTTTATTTCCTAACAATATTGGTTACTACCGACAATGGAGCGATTACGCCGCAACTGCCTCTGCGGGTGCAGCTTCTGCTGCGCCAGCGCCACGCTGCTCCGCCAATGCGGCCAGCACACGGGCTGTACGCGAAATGGGGGATTGCATCAAGCCCAGCAACTGCGCCAACAACACTTCCTTGGAAGGGATGCTTGCGAGCTGTTTAACGCCGTTCACGTCCAGAACTTTTCCGCCGTACGCACCAGCACGGATCACCAACTTGTCGTTGGTTTTCGCGAACTCGGCTACCACTTTGGCGGCAGCCACGGCGTCTTCGGAAAAGCTGTAGATCAGAGGACCGGTCATCTGGTCAGCCACCACTTCGAAACCGCTACCTGCTACAGCACGGCGAGCCAAGGTGTTTTTCAACACACTCAGGGTCACACCGTTGCTGCGCGCGGCAATGCGCAGTTTGGTCATGTCAGCGACCGTGATGCCACGGTATTCCGCGATCACGAGCGTTTGAGCTTTAGCGGCGAGGCCGGTCACATCACTGATGACCGCTTCCTTCTCACTACGATTCAAACTCAAGGTCTACTCCTTTAAATGCGCTTTGCAGCTTGCGCCACGCCACGCTCCACATTGCAGCGACCAACTGTTAACAGAAATTCTCATTCCATCTGCAGCGGGATCGCCATCTGCGTTGGTTTTTGTATTAAGTGCATTAAATTGCACACCAACGGTCTTGGATGACTCGCATAACCCGAAGGCCATGCGACCCACCACATCAAGCAGCCGTTGCCGGCCACTCAAATTTTTTACAATTACGCCGCGATGGATTGAATGTCCACACGGACACCCACGCCCATCGTGGACGAAACTGCGACTTTGCGTAAATACAAACCCTTGCTGGTAGCCGGCTTGGCTTTCTGCAAAGCGTCCACCAATGCCGCCAGGTTGCCCTGCAGCTGGGCAGAGTCAAACGAGCGACGTCCAATAGTGGAGTGCACAATACCGGCCTTATCGACACGGAACTGCACCTGACCTGCCTTGGCATTCTTCACAGCAGTCGCAACATCGGGCGTCACGGTGCCAACTTTGGGGTTAGGCATCAGACCACGTGGGCCGAGGATTTGACCCAGCGTACCCACAATGCGCATTGCATCGGGAGCTGCGATCACAATGTCGAAAGGCATGTCACCAGCCTTGACCATGGCAGCCAGATCGTCCATACCGACGATGTCAGCGCCAGCTGCCTTGGCTTCTTCAGCCTTGGCCCCTTGGGCGAACACGGCCACACGCTTGGTCTTGCCAGTGCCGTTTGGCAGCACGACAGCGCCACGCACAACTTGGTCAGACTTCTTGGCATCGATGCCAAGTTGCACCGCAACGTCGATGGATTCATCGAACTTGGCATTGGCAAACTCTTTGACCAAACCGAGCGCGTCACCCAGCGGATACAGCTTGTTGCTGTCAATTTTGCCAACTTGGGCTTTTTGTTTCTTAGTGAGCTTGGTCATTTATACGCCCTCCGTAGTCACACCCATGGAACGCGCGGTACCTGCGATGGTGAGAACAGCGCCCTCCAGGTCGGCAGCATTCATGTCCTTCATTTTGATCTTGGCAATCTCTTCGAGCTGTGCACGGGTGATCTTGCCAACTTTGTCTTTCAGCGGATTAGCAGAACCCTTGTCCAGCTTGATGGACTTCTTGATCAGGACGGTCGCAGGCGGCGTCTTGATGATGAACGTGAAGCTCTTGTCAGCAAACGCGGTGATCACCACGGGCAAAGGCAGACCTGGCTCAACACCTTGGGTCTGCGCATTGAACGCCTTGCAGAATTCCATGATGTTCAAACCACGTTGACCCAGGGCCGGGCCGATGGGGGGTGATGGGTTGGCCTTACCGGCTGGCACTTGCAGCTTGATAAAACCGACGATTTTTTTCGCCATGATTTCTCCTTACGGGTAAAACGCTGCGGTACTGACCTATTCAGCCCACAGCTCCCCGGGGTTAACGACTTTTCTCTGCTGTTCGCACCAAGTCGGAAAATGCGAACCTTCTATTCAGTTGGGGTCAGAGCACATTGCTTCGCAAGTGGTCTGACCCACAAATACTCACACTAAGTTGGGGTCAGAGCACATCGCTGCGCGAGTGGTCTGACCCACAAGAATCACGTTTTTTCGATCTGAGAGAACTCCAACTCGACGGGCGTGGAACGTCCAAAGATGGTGACGGCAACCCGCACCTTGCTCTTCTCGTAGTTCACATCTTCAACCGAGCCATTGAAATCAGTAAACGGACCTTCCTTGACCCGAACAAACTCACCCACCACAAACTCAACCTTGTGCCGTGGCTTCTCCGTACCTTCCTGCATCTGATTGACGATCTTCATCACTTCAGCCTCGGAAATTGGGGCTGGACGGTTCTTGGTGCCACCGACAAAGCCAGTGACCTTGTTGGTGTGCTTGATCAAGTGCCAGGTATCGTCATCCATGATCATTTCCACCAGCACGTAGCCAGGGAAAAATTTTCGCTCGGTCGTGCGTTTCTGGCCATTTTTGACCTCAACCACCTCTTCCATGGGAACCAGAATCCGGCCAAATTTGGTCTGCATGCCAGATCGCGCAATACGCTCCAAAATGTTGCGCTCAACCGTTTTTTCCATACCCGAATAGGCATGCACTACATACCAACGCAGATCTGGATTGGCGGCCGGAGCAGCCATAGATTGAGGCACGGAGTTTTCTGCGACGTCGGTCATCATTTTTTCCATCCCAAAATCAGGTCGTAAAACAACCATTCCAAGGTCTTGTCCGTCAGCCACAAGAATAGCGCCATGATCAGCACGAATCCGAACACGTAGGCTGTCATCTGGATCGCTTCCTTGCGTGCGGGCCAGACGACTTTTTTAACCTCGCGCCACGCGTCGCGTCCAAACGCCGCCAACTGACGACCGGACTCTGCAGTAAAGAACAGTGCCACCGCAACGCCCAGACCCACGAGCAAAGCCGCCCACTGGATCAAGGAACCCTGCTTGTCCAGCATGTAGAAAGCGACCAGCGAAGCCACCACCACGGCAGAAGCAGCGCCCAGCTTGGCTTTGTCTGCCCCTGTATTGACAGTTTGTATTTGTGAAGTGGCCATATTCTTTGTCATTCGCGTTTCTACATTGATTCAAAATCATTCTGCTCAAGACGCCAAAGCCCGCTACAGCGTAGCGGGCCTGAGTGCCACCAGTTTTATCTCAACCGGGTGGCAGGGGCAGTAGGAATCGAACCTACAACCTTCGGTTTTGGAGACCGACGCTCTGCCAATTGAGCTATACCCCTTCGCAATTCTTACGCAATGATCTTGGCAACCACACCCGCACCCACGGTACGACCGCCTTCGCGGATCGCAAAGCGCAGGCCTTCTTCCATGGCAATCGGGTTGATCAACTTCACAGTGATCGACACGTTGTCACCCGGCATGACCATTTCCTTGCCTTCTGGCAACTCGATCGCACCAGTCACGTCCGTTGTACGGAAGTAGAACTGGGGGCGGTAGTTGTTGAAGAAGGGTGTGTGGCGGCCGCCCTCGTCCTTGGACAAGACATAGATCTCGCCCGTGAAGTGGGTGTGTGGCTTGATGGAGCCGGGCTTGCACAGCACTTGGCCGCGCTGCACGTCTTCACGTTTGGTGCCGCGCAACAGAATACCGACGTTGTCGCCTGCTTGACCTTGGTCGAGCAACTTGCGGAACATTTCGACGCCTGTGCAGGTTGTCTTTTGGGTGTCAGCAATACCGACGATTTCGATTTCTTCGCCGACTTTGACCACGCCACGCTCGATACGGCCGGTCACGACGGTGCCACGACCAGAGATGGAGAACACGTCTTCCACGGGCATCAGGAAAGCACCATCCACTGCACGCTCGGGCATGGGAATGTAGCTGTCCAGAGCTTCGGCCAGCTTCATGATGGCTTCTTCACCCAAAGGGCCTTTGTCGCCTTCCAGGGCCAGCTTGGCTGAACCGTGGATGATGGGGGTTGCGTCGCCTGGAAAATCGTATTTGTCCAGCAACTCGCGAACTTCCATTTCGACCAGTTCCAACAGCTCAGCGTCGTCCACCATGTCGCACTTGTTCAGGAACACGATGATGTAAGGAACGCCAACCTGACGGGCCAGCAGGATGTGCTCGCGGGTCTGGGGCATAGGGCCATCAGCTGCGGAGCACACCAAAATAGCGCCGTCCATCTGCGCAGCACCGGTGATCATGTTTTTCACATAGTCGGCGTGTCCAGGGCAGTCCACGTGGGCATAGTGACGGTTGGCCGTTTCGTATTCGACGTGGGCGGTGTTGATCGTGATGCCGCGCGCTTTTTCTTCTGGCGCTGCGTCGATCTGGTCGTAACCCTTGGCAGTTCCGCCATATTTGGCTGCCAGCACGGAGGTGATGGCAGCAGTCAGCGTGGTCTTGCCGTGGTCAACGTGGCCAATGGTGCCCACGTTCACGTGGGGCTTGGTACGCGTGAATTTTTCTTTTCCCATTGTCAGACTCCGAAAAGTAATGAGGTCAAATCAACAACTGTCACCGTGCTAAACGCACCAGCAACACAAAACTGGTGCCCTTTGCGGGAATCGGACCCGCGACCTCTCCCTTACCAAGGGAGTGCTCTACCACTGAGCCAAAAGGGCAAAAACTTTCACAAACATCCTGCGACAACAGACTGTGGAGCGGGGTAGGAGAATCGAACTCCTCGCTTTAGCTTGGAAGGCTAAGGTATTACCACTATACGAACCCCGCATAGGCTCGCCTTGCAAGCAACTACTGCAATGTTTTTAAATCATCAAAAACAACGCGGCAGCCATTTACCAATCCGTTATCACTGGTGGAGAGGGCTGGATTCGAACCAGCGTACTCGTAAGAGGGCAGATTTACAGTCTGCTGCCATTAACCACTCGGCCACCTCTCCTAAGGTGAACCCCGGATTATGCCATGAACTCTTGGCACTGTCATATCCGGCGCCCAAGATTATTCCAATATTTCTTATTTGACTGCATCACTGCAGTCCATTTCAGCTGTTCGCTGCATGCCCCTCCCGCCAGGCTTGTGCCTGTGAGAAATGGCCACACCCGATAAAGGGCAGCGGCGGGCGCAGAGCCGACAAGGGTGATGGGTGGTTGGCAACGAGCACCAGATGCCGCGTGGCGTCGATCAGGGCCCGTTTACTCTGTGCGTGGGCACCCCACAGCATGAACACCGTCGGTGCCGCATCCTGCGAGACGCGGCGAATCACGGCGTCGGTCAACGCCTCCCAGCCCTTGCCAGCGTGGCTGGCGGGCAGGCCCTCCTCCACGGTCAGGCAGGTGTTGAGCAGCAGCACACCGTCTTGCGCCCACTGCACCAGGCTGCCGCCAGGCTGCGGGAAGGACGGGAGCAGCGTACCCAGGTCACGCCGCAACTCTTTAAAGATATTGCGCAGGGACGGCGGCAATCGCACACCAGGCGCCACGGAAAACGCCAAGCCTTCAGCCTGACCGCGCCCGTGGTAAGGGTCTTGTCCCAAGATGACGACGCGCACCGATTCGGGCGGCGTGAGTAGCAAGGCGCGCAGTGGCTGCGGTGGGAAGACGGTGGCGCCGGCCTGTAAACGCTGCTGCAAAAATACCAGCAGACTTTGGCCGGTGCCCGATTGAAAAAAATCATCCACCAAACCCTGCCAGCCGGGTGCAACCGGCCAGTCAGCTGGGTTGGCCGTGGCCAACTCCCCACTTGCGAAGGGCCCCAAAGCATCCGCATCCATGGCGTCGAGACCTTGCGACTTCGCAAACAGGGGCATAACGAATTCGGGTTCAGCCAAACAAGGCGGCCAACGCCTCGCCCGGTTCGGGTGCGCGCATAAAGGCTTCACCCACCAGGAAGGCATTGACGCCTGCGGAACCCATGCGCAGCACATCGTCGCGCGTCAGAATACCGCTCTCCGTCACCAGAAGGCGGTCTGCGGGCACCTTGGCCTTGAGCGCCAAGGTGGTATCCAGCGAGACTTCAAAGGTCTTGAGGTTGCGGTTGTTGATGCCAATCAGCGGCGTTTTGAGTTTGAGCGCCCGCTCCAACTCGGCGCCATCGTGCACCTCCACCAGCACCGCCATGTCCAGGCTGCGGGCAATGGCTTCCAGGTCTTTCATCTGGGCGTCATCCAGACAGGCGGCAATCAAGAGGACGCAATCTGCTCCCATGGCACGCGACTCGTAAATTTGGTACGGGTCCACCATGAAGTCTTTACGCAGCACCGGTAGCTGGCAACTGGCCCGCGCCTGCTTGAGGTAGTCCACCTGGCCCTGGAAGAATTGCACATCGGTCAGCACCGACAGGCAGGCCGCACCGCACTCCGCATAGCTTTGGGCGATGTCGGCGGGAATGAAGTCTTCGCGCAGCACGCCTTTGCTGGGGCTGGCCTTCTTGATCTCGGCAATCACGGCCGGTTTGCCAGCGGCAATTTTGGCACGCAGGGCACCGACAAAATCACGGGTCAGCACCCGGCTTTGTGCGTCAGCGCGCATGACCTCTAGCGATATGCGCTGTTTGGCCGCAGCCACCTCCTGGTGTTTGACGGCAACGATCTTGTCCAGAATGTCGCTCATGTTGTCTCCTTGTCAGCCAGGGCTTTGGACATCGCAATCAAGGCCTGCAACTTGGCTTTGGCCGCGCCGGATTCGATGGTGGCACGGGCCAGTGCTATGCCTTCGGCCATGGTCTTGGTGACGTTGGCCGCATACAGCGCCACGCCGGCATTGAGCACCACAATGTCCTTGGGCGCACCGGCCTGGTTGTCCAGCACGCCCAGCAGCATGGCACGTGAGTCTTCCGGCGTTTCCACCTTGAGAGTGCGGTTGCTGGCCATGACCATTCCAAAATCTTCGGGGTGGATTTCGTATTCGGTGATGACGCCATCCTTGAGCTCGCCCACCAAAGTGGCTGCACCCAGGCTCACCTCGTCCATGCCGTCGCGGCCATACACCACCACCGCGTGCTCGGCACCCAGGCGCTGCATCACCCGCACCTGGATACCCACCAGATCGGCATGGAACACGCCCATCAGGATGTTGGGTGCGTTGGCCGGGTTGGTCAGTGGCCCCAGCAGGTTGAAGATGGTTTTGATGCCCATCTCGCGGCGCACCGGCGCCACGCTCTTCATGGCCGGATGGTGGTTGGGCGCGAACATGAAGCCCAGGCCCACTTCGGCAATGCACTGGGCAATGGCCTTGGGCGATAGGTTAATGTTCAAGCCCAGGCTCTCCAGCACGTCGGCGCTGCCGCTCTTGCTGCTGACGCTTCTGCCCCCGTGCTTGCTGACTTTGGCACCCGCCGCCGCCGCCACAAACATGGAACAGGTGGAAATGTTGAAGGTGTGCGAGCCATCACCCCCAGTGCCCACAATGTCCACCAGGTGGGTGCGGTCGGCCACTTCGACTTTCGTGGAAAACTCGCGCATCACCTGCGCGGCAGCGGTGATTTCGCCAATGGTTTCCTTCTTGACGCGCAAGCCGGTGGTGATGGCGGCCATCATGACCGGCGACATCTCGCCCGACATGATCTGGCGCATCAGGTGCAGCATCTCGTCGTGGAAGATTTCGCGGTGCTCAATGGTGCGCTGCAGGGCTTCCTGCGGCGTGATGTGTCCGATGGGGGTTGGCATGCTGAATTCCTTTTGCGTTAAGCGTGGGGCGCCTGCGTAAGCGCCAGTTTGATTCCAAAACCGATGAACAGGGCACCCGCGACACGGTCCAGCCAGTGCATGCTCTTTTGCACCACATCAGCACGACCTGCCAACCAGGCAGCGGCCACGGCCCAGCCCAGATTGACCCACAGACCGTTGAAGTTGAACAGCAGGCCCAGCAGCAAAAAGGCCAGCGGCTTGTGCTCTACGGCGGGTGCGATGAACTGGGGCACAAAGGCCAAAAAGAACAGCGCCACCTTGGGGTTGAGTGCATTGGTCCAGAAGCCACGCAAGAAAACTACCTTGTAGTCAATATGGCCTCTAGCCCTCGTCAAGTCTACATGGGTAGCTTCCAAAATAATAGCATTCTCGATTTTGAAGAACAGCAATCGAATGCCCACATAAACCAGATAAGCGGCGCCTGCCCACTTGAGCACGGTAAACGCCGTGGCCGACGCTGCCATCAATGCGCTCACACCCACCGCAGCGGCAATGATGTGCACAAAGCAGCCAGTGGTAATGCCCAACGCGGCCACCATGCCAGCACGCGCGCCACTGCGCAAGGCGTGGCTGACGATGTACAACACGTCCGGCCCCGGCGTCAGGTTAAGCAGCAGACCGGCAGCAATGAACAAAAGCAGGGAGTCGGTCGTCATGGCGGCGCGGCTTGGTGGCGGTGCTTAGTAGCTTAGTAGGGCCCGGCAGCGGCGGCACTGGCCCCAGCCCCACCCTGCTGGGCGAAGAACGCCCGCACGCCCTGGATGGCGCGGTCAATACCCGCCGCATCCACATCCAGGTGGGTCACAAAGCGCAGGCCAATCAAGCCGGTGGCCAGTACGCCCCGCGCCTTCAAAAAGGCCAGCAAGGCCGGGCTGCAGTCACCTGCCACGTCCACAAACACGATATTGGTCTGGGCCGAGCGCACCGTCAAGCCGTTGATGCCCTGCAGCCCCTGCGCCAGGCGCTGGGCCATGGCATGGTCATCCGCCAGACGCTCCACATGGTGGTCCAGCGCGTAGCTGGCGGCTGCCGCCAGCAGACCCACTTGGCGCATGCCGCCGCCGGCCATTTTTCGGATGCGGTGGGCGCGGGCAATCAGCTCGCGGCTGCCACACAGCACTGAGCCAACCGGCGCGCCCAGCCCCTTGCTGAAACAGACCGAGACACTGTCAAACAGACTGGTTATGCGCCTTGAATCCGCCCCCCCCCCCCCCCCGCCGTGGGCTCGCTGCCCCCGACTCACCGACTTGGGCCTTGGCATGCCACGGCGGCATTGAACAAGCGCGCACCGTCCAGATGCAGCGCCAGCCCCTTGCTACGCGCCAGCGTCGCCATGGACTGCAAATAGTCCCAGGGCATTGGGTGACCGTTCCAGGTGTTTTCCAGGCACAAAAGGCGGGTGCGGGCAAAGTGGCAGTCGTCGGGTTTGATGGCGCCAGCCACATCGGCCAGCGCCATTTGGCCTGCGGCATCTTGCGCCAGCGGCTGGGGTTGCACGCTGCCCAGCACGGCAGCACCACCGCCTTCAAAGCGGTAGGTGTGGGCCAACTGCCCCACGATGTACTCATCGCCACGCCCACAGTGCGCCAAGATGGCGCACAGGTTGCTCTGCGTGCCAGTGGGCATGAACAGCGCAGCCTCAAAGCCCAGCAGCGCAGCGAGCTTGTCTTGCAGCGCGTTCACAGTGGGGTCATCGCCAAACACGTCGTCACCCAGCGGGGCCGCCATCATGGCCGCGCGCATGGCCGGCGTGGGTTGGGTGACGGTGTCGCTGCGCAGATCAACCACTGGCAAATTCTTATCAGTCATATTGGCCTCCAGCCCTCGGATACGTTACGTGAGTAGCTACTATTTTTATAGTAACTTCATTGCAAAAAGTTTTTCAGCATTGCGTGCCCGTGCTCGGTCAGGATGGACTCGGGGTGAAACTGCACCCCCTCCATGCGCACGGCTTGGGCCAGACCCGTGTGGCGCACGCCCATGATCTCGCCGTCGTCCGTCCAGGCGGTGATTGCCAGCGCTTTGGGGCAGGTGGCGCGCTCAATGGCCAGCGAGTGGTAGCGGTTCACCGTGAACTGATTGGGCAGGCCTGTAAACACGCCTTCTTGCGTGGTGGTGATGACGCTGGTTTTGCCGTGCATGAGTTGCTGCGCCCGGATGATGGTGCCCCCCAGCGCCGCGCCAATGCTTTGGTGCCCCAGGCACACGCCCAGTATGGGCAGCTTGCCCATGAAGTGCTGAATGGCCGCAACCGAAATGCCCGCCTCAGCCGGGGAGCAAGGGCCGGGTGAGACCACCAGGCGGTCAGGATTGCGCTGGGCAATGCCTTCCACCGTGATTTCGTCGTTGCGAAACACCTCCACATCCGCACCCAACTCACCAAAGTACTGGACGATGTTGTAGGTGAAGCTGTCGTAGTTGTCGATCATCAAGAGTTTTATTTTTTCGCTCATGGTGTTACTCCAGCCCTTCTTCCACCAGCTCGGCGGCGCGCAACAGGGCGCGGGCCTTGGCTTCGGTTTCTTTCCATTCCAGTTCCGGCACGCTGTCAGCCACCACCCCGGCCGCTGCCTGCACGTACAGGGTCTCGTTTTTGATGATGCCGGTGCGAATGGCAATGGCCACGTCCATGTCGCCGGCGTAGCTCAGGTAGCCGCAGGCGCCGCCGTAGAGGCCGCGCTTGGTGGGCTCCAGCTGGTCGATCAGCTCCATGGCGTGCACCTTGGGCGCACCGGTGAGCGTGCCGGCCGGGAAGGTGGCCTTGAGCACGTCCATGCTGGTCATGCCGTCCTTGAGCGTCCCCTCCACATTGCTGACGATGTGCATGACGTGGCTGTAGCGCTCCACGCAGAAAGCATCGGACACCTTGACGCTGCCGATCTTGGCAATGCGACCGATGTCGTTGCGGGCCAGGTCGATCAGCATGACGTGCTCGGCGCGCTCCTTGGGGTCGTTGATCAGCTCCGCTTCGGCGGCTTTGTCGGCCTCGGGGGTCGCGCCACGCGGACGGGTGCCGGCCAATGGGCGAATGGTAATCTTTTGTTCGGTCACGCCCGCCGTGTTGACCTGCTCCTGGCGCACCAGAATCTCCGGCGAGGCACCCACCACATGGAAATCTCCAAAGTGGTAGTAGTACATATAGGGGCTGGGATTGAGCGAGCGCAGCGCGCGGTACAACGACAGCGGTGACTCGGTATAGCGCTTCTTGATGCGTTGGCCCACCTGCACCTGCATGAAATCGCCGCCGGCAATCAGCTCTTTGGCGCGCTCCACAGCGGCGATGTAATCGGCCTTGGCAAAGTCGCGCTGGGCGGGGTGGCTTTGCGTGGGCTTGACGGCCGGAATGCTGACCGCCTGGGCCAAGCGGTCTTTGAGCTCACGCAGGCGGCGTTTGCCACGGGAATAGGCCTCTGGCTGCCCGGGGTCGGCATAGACGATGAGGTAGAGCTTGCCCGACAGGTTGTCAATAACAGCCAGCTCTTCGCACTGCAGCAGCAGGATATCGGGGCAACCCAGCTCATCGGGTGGGCAGGTGGCTTCCAGCTTTTTCTCGATGTAGCGCACGGCGTCGTAGCCAAAATAACCCGCCAAACCGCCGCAAAAACGCGGTAAGCCCGGCCGCAGCGCGACCTTGAAGCGCTTCTGGTAATCGGCGATGAAGTCCAGCGGGTTGCCACTGGCGCTCTCCACCACCACGCCATCGGTCACCACTTCGGTTCGGGCATCGGGCCCGAAGCCACTGGCGCGCACCAGGGTGCGGGCCGGCAGGCCAATGAAACTGTAGCGCCCAAAGCGCTCACCACCGACGACGGATTCGAGCAAGAAGCTGTATTTGCCAGCTTCGAGATGGGTAGTGACAATGTCGCCAGGGGCCCAGGCTAGTTTCAGGTACAGGGAGAGCGGTGTTTCCAGATCGGCAAAGGCCTGTGCCATCAGCGGAATGCGGTTGTAGCCTTGCGCGGCCAGGGCCTGAAATTCGGGTTCAGAGATCACGGGTGAGTCCTCTCATTGCAAGGTAGCACCAAGTGCCACCAACGCCTGCAGTTGTTTTCTTTGGGGAAAGACTGGTTGCGCGCAAGGTGTCGGGGTGGGTTCCCGTGCCGCTTGTTCGCGCAGAACCCTGTGTGCGCAGCAATGATGGAGCCGAAAAATCAGGCGACAACCGCAACGACGGGTTCAGGCATGATGGTCCGCGTACGCCAGGGCCAAGCCCCCCGGTCGCTACAACCCGTGATGACGATGCGGTGAATGAACATGGGCGCAGTGTAGCAAACCGACGTCCTTCATCCGCGTGACGACGCCAACGCGCCCCTTCAGACTTCGTGAAAACCCTATACGGGCACTGGAGATTAACAGCGCAGAATGGACTCAGATAAAAAAACGAACGATAGTTCACTTTTTAAGGCGAAACACACCATGCATATCCACAAACATTTGGCCACTGGCGCCCTTGCGCTGCTTCTTGGGGCAACGGCGTTCGCTGCCACTATTGACATTGCTGGCGTCAAGGTGGAGGACAGCGCCACCGTGGTCGGCACCAAACTACAGCTCAACGGCGCAGGTATTCGTTACAAGGGGCCGTTCAAGGTGTATGTGGCAGAGCTGTACACCACCAAAAAGGTCAAGAATTGGGAGGAACTGATGGCAGCCCCCGGCCCCAAACGTATGACGTTGGTGATGACGCGCGACATTGAAGCCGGTCCCTTCGGCAAACTTCTCACGCGCGGCATGGAGGACAACAACCCCAAGGCCGAAATGTCCAAGCTGGTTCCTGGCCTGCTGAAGATGAGCGAGCTCTTTTCCATCCACAAAAGTTTCGCTCCCGGCGAATCCATCATCATGGATTGGCAACCCGGCACCGGACTGGTCATCACTGTCAAAGGCAAGGTACAGCCTGAAATCTTCAAGGAACCCGAGTTCTTCAAGGCCCTGATGGGCATCTGGCTTGGCCCCAACCCTGCCTACTGGAAACTCAAGGAAAACCTGATGGGTGACATGTCCTAGTAAAAGTACCTATCCGCAAAAACCCCAATGCCCTCGCACACGCGAGGGCGGACAATTGCGCCATCACTGATACGAACGATCGTTCACTTTTGAGGAACCCACACCATGCGCCTGATTCACCGCGTCCTGCTCCTTGCTTTTGCATTGCTGTTCAGTTTGGGGGCCACTGCAGCCACCACGGTCATCCATGGCGTCAAGGTGGAAGACAGCGTCAATGTCGGTGGCACAGCACTGCAGCTCAATGGCGCCGGCACGCGCTACAAGGCTATTTTCAAGGTGTATGTGGGCAGTCTCCACACCACCAAAAAGGTGACGTCACTGGAAGAACTGATCGCCGCCCCCGGCCCCAAGCGACTGACCATGACCTTTTTGCGGGAAATTGAAGCCGGAGCCTTCGGTAAGCTGCTGACCCGCGGTGTGGAAGACAACACCCCCAAGGCCGAAATGTCCAAACTGGTCCCTGGCCTGATCCGCATGGGCGACATCTTCACCGTCAACAAAGTGCTGGTGCCGGGAGACATCATCACCCTAGACTGGATTCCCGGCACCGGACTGGTGATCACTGCCAAGGGCAAGGTCCAGGGCGAGCCTTTCACGGAGCCCGCCTTCTTCAAGGCCATCATGTCAATTTGGTTTGGCCCGGTTCCAGCCGACCACGCACTCAAGGATGCCATGCTGGGCATCAAATAACCTGCCCTCTGGGGCGCACACGCTATGCAGCCAGTTGGGCGCGCATGGCGTCGATCACACTCTTGTAGTCGGGTTTACCAAAAATCGCGCTGCCCGCCACAAAGGTGTCGGCGCCAGCGTCGGCTGCGCGGCGAATGTTGTCCACCTTGATGCCGCCGTCCACCTCCAGGCGAATGTCTTTGCCGCTGGCGGTGATGCGCCGGCGCACATCTTCAATTTTGCGCAGCGCCGAATCGATGAAACTCTGCCCGCCAAAGCCGGGGTTCACGCTCATAATCAGCACCAGGTCAATGTCGTCAATCACCCAGTCCAGCACGTCCAGCGGCTCGGCCGGGTTGAACACCAGGCCAGCCTTCACACCCTTGGACTTGATGACCTGAATGGAGCGGTGCACATGGCCCGCAGCGTCGGGGTGGAAGCTGATGGTGTCGGCTCCGGCATCGGCAAACTGCTCCGCCAACGCATCCACTGGCGAAATCATCAGGTGCACATCAATCGGTACGGCCACGCCGGCGGGCGTCTTGGCGTGGGGCTTCAAGGCCTGGCACACCATGGGGCCAAAGGTGAGGTTGGGCACGTAATGGTTGTCCATCACGTCGAAATGGATCCAATCGGAGCCAGCGGCGATGACGTTTTTGACTTCTTCACCCAGACGGGCAAAGTCGGCGGCGAGTATGGAGGGGGCGATGCGGTAGGTCATGCCCCGAGTTTAATGGCGCGCTATGCCACCTGGGTTTTCAGATAGCATTGTCTCCCATGTCCAAATACCAAATTACCGTCGAAGTCATTCCGCAATTTCTGCCCGAGCATTCGGCTGTGGACGAAGGTCTGTACGTGTTTGCGTACACCATCACCATCACCAACACGGGTGACATTCCGGCCCAGGTGATCTCGCGCACCTGGAATGTCAACGACGCCAACGGCCGCACCGAAAAAGTCAAAGGCCTGGGCGTGGTGGGCCAGCAACCCCTGCTCAAACCGGGGCAGGCGTTTGAATACACCAGCGGCACACGCCTGGCCACGCCCACCGGCACCATGCACGGCAGCTTTTTTTGTGTGGCCGAAGACGGAGAAAAATTCGATGCAGACGTACCCATGTTTGTGCTGGACGCGCTGAGCGGCGACGCTGGCACCGGCGGATCACGCACGCTGCATTGATGCAAGACACCACGCCCGAACTGGGCGCACTGCTCGATGCAGTGAACCCCGACGCCGACCTGGTGCACCGCCACCTGTGGCTGATCGCGCTGTTCAACTGGATTCGTGGCTCCGAAAATTCCGCCGAAGCTGCAGTAGCCCGTGTCGACGCACTGCTGGACGCCGTGGACGCCAATCTTCATGTGCAAATCCGCCTGCAAGTGTGGTGGCGCACCTTGCTCGACACGGTGGACGGCACCACGCTGCTCTCGGATTACGGTTTTGCCACCCGCAATGCCTTTATCAGCGAGCTGGTGGAGCGCCTGCACTACAAGCTGCTACCCACAACCCCGCAAACCAACGACGCCTCAGAGCTGTTTGCCCTGGTCATGCCAGCCTCGCTGGACGCGCCCTGGCTGGCTGCCCTGCCCGAGCCCACGCTGCAGCGCCTGAGTGTGCTGCTCAGCACCCCCGCCACCGGGCCCAACGCACGTGTCTGCCCCACGCTCACACACTGGCAAAACACACTGCTGGAAGCCATTAATTTCTGCACCAGCCAGATCCGCTCCGCCGGTTTTTCCCCAGAGATTCGCATTCGCATGAGCGTGCCGACCCATTCAGACAGTCCGTTCCACGCGCTGGGCGCCAGCGTGGACGCCCTGCGTGACGCCTGGTTGGCCCAACAAAACGGCAGTGGTTCGCACGAGCAGGTGGAGGATGCCAACAAGCGCCTGTGCCAACAACTGGAGGCCTGCCGCGCTGCGGCGGCCAGCGCCTACACGCACTTGGATGCGCATGGCATTTCGGTAGACTTGGTATTTCGCCTGCGCCAGTTGCGCGAGCGTGTACTGCGTGTTCGGGTCCTGCTGGACTGCTTGCTGGGCGAACCCACCCACATTCACAGCGCCCAATTGCTGTCGCAACTGGCCAGCGTGGGCCAGTACCAGCGCAGCCTGCGCGCGCTGCTGGCCAATAGCACCTCGCTGCTGGCGGCCAAAGTGACCGAGCGCAGCGCCGAAACCGGCGAACACTACATCACCCGCACCCGTGACGAATACCACGCCATGCTGCGCAGCGCAGCCGGCGGTGGAGCCGTAACCGCCATCACCACCTTCCTCAAATTTGCCGTCCTGGCGCTGGGAATGTCAGCGTTCTGGTTTGGTTTTTGGGCGGGCGTGGTGTACGCCGCAAGCTTTGTACTGATCCAGTTGCTGCACTACACCCTGGCCACCAAGCAGCCCGCCACGACAGCGCCAGCCATGGCCGCCAAACTGCGTGACACTTCGGATGTTGCTGCCGTCGAAGCCTTTGTTGACGAAGTCACGCACCTGGTGCGCTCCCAGGTAGCGGCCGTGCTGGGCAACGTGGCGGTGGTTTTCCCGGCGGCGCTGCTGCTGTCCCTGGTGCTGAGCCTGTTGACCGGGCAGCCCATGATCGACGCAAAAACGGCCGAGCACGTCTTTGAATCGCTCGACCTGGTCGGCCCCTCCCTGCTGTTTGCGGCGTTCACCGGGGTGCTGTTGTTTTCTTCCAGCATCGTTGCCGGGTTGGGTGGAGAACTGGTTTGTGCTGCACCGGTTGGACTCGGCGCTGCGCTACAACCCGCGCATCACACAGCAGCTGGGCGTCGAGCGCGCGGCCCGTTGGGCGCAGTTTCTGCGCAAAAACATCTCCGGTTTTTCCTCCAATATTTCGCTGGGCTTCATGATGGGGCTGCTGCCGTCCATCTTCGCCTTTCTGGGCCTGGGCCTGGAGGTGCGGCACGTCACGCTGTCCAGCGGACAGCTGGGTGCCGCCTGCGCCAGCCTGGGCTGGGAGGTGGTACGCAGCCCGGCACTGTGGTGGGCGCTGGCCAGCGTTCCCTTCATTGGGCTGCTGAACCTGGTGGTGAGCTTCTACCTGGCATTTCGCGTAGCCTTGCGCGCCCACGCCGTCTCGCCCCTGGGGCGCGTGCGCATCCGCAGGGCGCTGTGGCAGCGCCTGAGCCACTCACCCCGCCAATTTGTATGGCCCACCCACCAAGACCCAGCCGATGGGCGAGTTTGACCTGATCCGGCGCTACTTCACCCGCCCCACACCCAACGCGGTGCTGGGCGTGGGTGACGACTGCGCGCTGTTGCGCCTGGGCCCCGGCATGCAGATGGCCATCTCCACCGACATGCTGGTGGCAGGTCGCCATTTCTTCCCCGACGTGGACCCGCGCACCCTGGGCCACAAGGCACTGGCCGTCAATTTGAGCGACCTGGCCGCCTGTGGCGCACGCCCTCTGGCCTTTACCCTGGCCTTGGCCCTGCCCGACACCAACACCAACTGGCTGCACGCGTTTTCACAAGGCCTGTTGGCACTGGCAGATGCCCACGGTTGCGAACTGGTGGGCGGCGACACCACGCGCGGGTCGCTCAACATTTGCATCACCGTGTTTGGCGAAGTGCCAGCGGGCACGACTGCGCGCGCCGGGCAGCCCGCCACGCAAGCCCTGCTCCGTGGGGGCGCCCAAGCGGGAGACGACCTGTACGTGAGCGGCACCCTGGGTGATGCCCGCCTGGCGCTGGAGGCACTGCAAGGCCGCCTCGCCCTGCCGGATGCGGTGCTGGCCAGCGCCCGCCAGCGGCTTGAATGCCCCACACCACGTGTGGCGCTGGGCATGGCCCTGCGCGGAATTGCCAGCGCGGCGGCCGACATCAGCGACGGACTGCTGGGCGACCTGGGCCACATTCTGGAACGCTCGGCTGTGGGCGCCACGGTTGACACCCACATTGCTATTGAATTGCTAGCTTCTTATGTAGATTTGACGAGGGCTAGATCCCTATTTGACCAACAACTATTGCAAGAAACCGCCTTGCGCTGCGTGCTGGGCGGCGGAGACGATTACGAGTTGGTATTCACCGCCTCGCCAGCCCAGCGCGCCGCCGTGCAGGGTGCCAGTATTGCCAGCGCCACACCCTTAACGCGCATTGGCAAGATCGACGCCGAACCGGGCCTGCGCCTGGTAGATGCGCAGGGTGCAACCGTTCTTAACACCTTTGCGTCTTTTGACCACTTCAACCCCTGAGCGCACCATGAGCCAACTGGGACTGACCCGCGACAAAATCTACAAAACCGTGGCCCGCCAACTGCACGGCGTGGTGCCCTGCTGGGTGTGCGGCCAGCCGGTAGCGCATGCCGATGCCACGCTGGAGCACATACTCCCCTTGAGCCAAGGGGGCAATAGTCACCTGGAAAACCTGGCCATCAGCCACGGCACCTGCAACCGGCAGCGGCACACTCAATGAACGAATCCCGATCCGACCCCACCCTCGGACCCGTCTCCATTTATCCCGAAGACCCCGGCCAGAGTGCACCCATGGCGCGGCCTACCGTGCGCTTCATGCTGTCGAACCCGGCGCACTGGTTGGCGCTGGGCTTTGGCTCGGGTCTGTCGCGCATTGCGCCCGGGACAGCCGGCACGCTGTGGGCCTGGATTGCCTTCATTGCCCTCTCCCCCTGGATGACCGATGCCCGCTGGGCGGTGCTGATTGCCGTGTCGTTGCCGGTAGGCTGGTGGGCCTGCAGCATCACCGCGCGGAACATGGGCGTGCTCGATCCCGGTAGCGTGGTCTGGGACGAAGTCGTCGCCTTCTGGCTGGTCTTATGGCTGGTCATGCCCACCGGACTAGTGGGCCAAGTGCTGGCGTTTGGGCTGTTCCGGTTTTTCGATGCAGTCAAACCCGGCCCGGTGGGCTGGGCCGATAGCCTGTACCACGCGCTGGACCCGGCCAGCGACCCCACAGCTTGGCGCAAGGCCGGCTTTGGCATCATGCTGGACGACCTGGTCGCCGCCGGCTGCACCGTGCTGGTAGTGGCTGCATGGAGATTTTTCGAATGAACGCTCTTGTTAATTCACTACAAAATAATGAGCGGATTGCGCAACATTGGCGAGGGCTAGCGGCCAATTTGTTATTGAACAACGGCTGGAAACTGGCTACCGCCGAGAGTTGCACCGGTGGCCTGATCGCCGCCACTTGCACCGACCTGGCGGGATCAAGCGACTGGTTCGAGCGTGGCTTTGTCACCTACTCCAACGCATCCAAAACCGAGCTGCTGGGCGTTGATGCCGCCCTGATTGAACGCGATGGGGCGGTGAGCGAATCGGTGGTGCGCGCCATGGCGCAAGGGGCACTGGCCCACAGCCACGCCCAAGTCGCGGTGGCCGTAACCGGTGTGGCCGGCCCCAGTGGCGGCAGCACGGCCAAGCCGGTGGGCACCGTGTGGTTTGGTTGGGCCACGCCAAGTGGTGTAACCAGCGAAGTGCAGCACTTTACGGGTGACCGCGGCGCCGTGCGCACCGCCACCGTAGCCCATGCAATGGAACAGCTGGCCGCGTTATTGCAGGCATGAACGCCGACTTTATGACCGGGCTGGCCACCAGCCTGGCACTGATCATTGCCATCGGCTCACAAAACGCGTATGTGCTGCGCCAGGGCATACGGCGTGAGCACGTGGCTGCATTGGTACTGTTTTGTTCCGCATCCGACGCGCTGCTGATCCTGGCTGGCATTGGTGGGGCTGGCGTTGTCTTGCGCGACAACGCCACGCTGATGGCGGTGGCCCGATACGGCGGAGCCGTATTTTTAGCGGGTTACGGCATACTGGCGGCACGGCGCGCCTGGGTGGGTGACCACATGGTGCTGGGCGCCGCCGGGCCTACCGGATTAGGCACCGCGCTGACCGCCTGCTTTGGGTTTACCTTCTTGAACCCCCATGTGTACCTGGACACCGTGGTGCTGCTGGGCGCTGTGGCCAACCAGCACGGTGAGGACGGGCGTTGGGTGTTCGGTGCCGGCGCTTGTACCGCCAGCCTGCTGTGGTTCAGCGCTCTGGGCTTTGGCGCAAGGCTGCTGGCGCCCCTGTTTGCGCGCACCACCGCCTGGCGTGTACTCGACAGCGTGATTGCACTGATGATGTGGGCACTTGCCGCCACGCTGCTGCTTAGCGACGGGCAACCTGCTGCGCCGGTCTAAAAGGTCGTCCGTCGTGGTCACCACCGGCGTGTGCGGGTTTGCTCTGCATCTTGCCGGGCAGCTTGGGAACGTCTGTAGGACGCGACTCACGCTCCGTGGCACTTCTTGTATTTTTTTCCACTACCGCAATAACAGGGGTCGTTGCGCCCCGGTACGTCGGCGCGGCGCACAGTTTCCACGCGTGGGCCAATGCCGCGCCAAATCTCGAGCAGGTCATAAACCGACCAGACCGCATCGGCAAAAGCATTGAGCCGGTCGGCGCTCATGGAGGGCGGGCCGTCGTCGTCAAAGGGGGACAGTTCCGGCTCGCCCTCGTCGTCTTCGGTCAGGGCGACGATGGCCTGCATGGCTACGTCATGCCACTTGGCGGCTTTTTTGTCGCTGGGCGGCACCCATTCATCGGGCCAGGCTTCCACCACAAACATGAAACCCAGCGCCCAAACCTGACCGAAGGACGGTAGCGGGTCATCGGCCATTTCGGCGCGTTCGGTCTCGCTCAACGCGGCTACGGCACCGCGCACGTCCATCACCTCCGGGTGGTAGGCCGCCTCGCCTTCCAGCGACTCGGTGGGTGTGTCCAACGCGGTCTGGATCTCGGCCCAGCGTTGGTTCCAGATGTGAAGGAATTGTTCGCGCTGGGCAGCATCGGCAAATGAGCCCCCAGCGTCGTCCGGAGTGCCCTCAGCCGCCACCACGGCAGGCAGTGCGTCGTCGCCAATGGCCAACAGCACATCCAGGTATTCACTCTGGGGAACAGGGCGACGGCAGCAGATCAGCGCGGCCATAAAGCCTTCGCAAAACTCCCATTGGGGCGTTTCGTCGTAGCGGGTACGCAGGTCATCCAGGATCGCGTCGATGTTGTCGAACTGGTCTGCGGTGACGCCAGGTGTGGAACTGGGGTTGGGATTCGGTGTGGTCATCATCATCGGTAATGCTATTTAATTTATAGCTTTTTGCGTAGTAACTGCGAGGGCTAGGAGCCGTTTTCTCATACAAAGTACGGCCTGATCCTTGCTCAGCAAGTGGCTTCTATGGGCCACTGCCAGGTCGATAAACTTTTGGTCGTCCGGGTCTTTGCAGGTAACCGGGGCCTTGGGCGCCACGTCCTGCAACTGGGCCAGGGCATCGAACTGCGCCAGCACGCCAGCGGCCTGCAACTGGTAGTGGGTCAGCCGTTTGACGATTTGCGGATAGGCCAGAACCCGCTCCAGCTCCTCGCGCATGGGTTGGGTGGATAGCCACTGCCAGCCGCCGCTGCGCAAACCGTCCAGCAAGGGTTGGGCGGCGGGGTCGTTGAACACGAACGCGTCCAGAACGACGTTGGTGTCCACAACAACCTTATGTGCGGTCACGGGCCGTTCCTTTGACCATATCAAAGCGGAACATGCGGCACTCAATGGGGCCGTTCCACATGGGCACGCGGCGCGACTCTTTCAGGCGCATCTTGTTGGGCAGCTTGAGATCTGGCGTGAGAATCCAGCCGGTCCAGCCGGTGAAATTTTTCTTCCAGTGGGTTGCCAGCTGGCTGAAAAATTCGCCGCCGTCTTCGGTGATGGCCTGCTCGCGCGCTCCAAACTGACCCTCGAAATCGGGTGCAGCATCACTGCCCTGCGCGGCCCGCCGTGGCGCGCCTGAGCGGGTCGCACCCGCACCACTGACGCCGGCCACGGCAATACGCTCACCATACGGCGGGTTGAGCAACATCACGCCGGGACTATCGGTGGGTGGCATGCGCTGCAGCGCATCACCACCACGGAACTCCACTACGTCGGCCACACCGGCGCGCTCGGCATTGCGCTGTGCAAAATCCACCATGCGGTGGGACACATCGCTGCCGTAAATCAGGGCCTGGTGGCCCGCCGGCGGCTTAACCACGGCGGCGGCAGCTTCGGCTTGAATGGCATGCCAGACATGGGCCTGAAACGGCAAATACTTCTCAAAGGCAAAGTGGCGCAGGCTGCCCGGCGCAATGTTGCAGGCAATTTGCGCCGCCTCGATGGCAATGGTGCCGCTGCCGCAACAGGGGTCGTACAGCGGGAGCAAGTCGTCATCGCCATCGGCCCAACCGCTGGCGGCAATCATGGCGGCGGCCAGGGTTTCTTTCAGCGGGGCGTCGCCCTTGTCTTCGCGCCAGCCGCGCTTGAACAGCGGCTCGCCTGATGTGTCGATATACAGCGAGCAGGAGTCGGTGGTCAGGTGGGCGTAGATGCGCACGTCCGGCCACTGGGTGTTGACGTCCGGGCGCACGCCGTGGGCCTTGTCGCGAAAGCGGTCGCACACCGCGTCTTTGATCTTGAGCGCGGCAAAGTTCAGGAAGTGAGCGGGCTGTGCTGGGCCGTCACCTCCACCTTGATGCTTTGCTTGGGTGTGAACCAGATCTCCCAGGCGACCTCAGAGGCCGCACGGTACAGGTCTTGCTCATTGCGGTAGTCGGTGTACGAGAGCTGCACCAGCACGCGCTGCGCGAGACGGCTGTGCAGATTCAGGCGCATGACGTCGCGCCAGGTGGTGCGCGCCATGACGCCGCCCCGGCGGGTCAGCAGGTCTTGGCCCTGCAGGCCGGTGAGGTTATGCACCTCGTGCGCCAGCAGGTCTTCCACGCCAGCGGCGCAGGGGAGAAAAATTTGCAATTGATTCATGAGTGCTTTGGTCTGCGGTTCCGTATTGTCGGACCATTCTTCATTGCGTGGTCTGCAGCGCAGCCCTGTGCGCGTGCCTGCTGTGTCCACCCGGCTCAAGCAATAGTAGCCGCCAGGAGTTTCGACGATTGACCACTCGCTTTCTGACAAGCCGCAATTTGCAGATCCTGAAAAGTTGCATTGGTTCAATGACAACCACACTGGTGTCGTACCCTTCATCCAGCGCCAATAAATCTGCACTCAGTTAGGCAGCGCACAGACCAGGCGGTAGCCTGGCAGCACGATGCAGGCTGTCCTAGGCACTGATCAGGAGTGAAGCACCATGCTGCGCAATATGCAAGAACTCAAGAGCTACACCATCGCCGCGACCGATGGAGATGTGGGCGAACTCACGGACGCCTACTTCGACGACCAATCCTGGGTGGTCCGCTATATGGTGATAAAAACCGGTGCCTGGCTGACCAGTCGCAATGTGTTGATTTCCCCTTATGCGGTGCAACACGCCGACTGGGCTAGCAAGCGCCTGTCTTTAAGCCTGACCCGGGACCAGTTAAAGAATAGCCCGGACATCGATACCAAGAAGCCGGTGTCGCGACAGCACGAGATGGAGTATGCCGACTACTACGCCTATCCTTACTACTGGGGCACAGGAGGGTACTGGGGGGATGGGCTGTATTTGCCGACAGTGCCGATTCGCTCCGAGGCGGCCGAGCTTCACGTCCAGGCCGAGCGCGAGCGCAGCCAACGTGAAGACGACCCGCATCTGCGCAGTTGCGCGGCGGTTGCGGGCTACCATGTCCATGCCAGCGACGGCGACATTGGCCATGTACAAGGCATGCTGGTAGACGAAGTGACCTGGGCCATTCGTTATTTGGTGATTAACACCAGCAACTGGTGGATGGGCAACAAAGTCTTGATTCCACCAGAGTGGATTACCAACGTGAATTGGGCTGACTCCAGCGTTACCGTCAACTTGACCCGGGCGACTGTTCGAAACAGCCCGCACTATGAATCCTCAGCGGACCTCAACCGCAGCCGTGAGCAGGAACTCTACAGTCACTATGGCCGTTCCACCTACTGGGAGCGGGAGCATGCCCGGGAAGTCGTTCCGGCAGGTTTCCTGGACTGACGATGTCCACCATCCAACTTTGCCGCGCGACCAATCCGCCCACGTCCGAGGCGGTGCACATCAACCCCACAGCCGTGCTGTTTGTGGAGGCCGTCCCGGAACAACAGGTCGGACAGACCTCGGTACAGGTTTTCGGTCAGACGCAGGAGAGCATACGGGTCGTCGATTCGTTGGCGAAAGTATTGGAGATGTTGCCGGGCTCTGTTGCCGTACGCCGGCATTACCATGCTGTCGTTCCTCCCGACGGCGGGAGCGTGGTGCATGTCTACCCGTCCAACGTTGCATCCATTGTTTCCGATACGGCGCATGAACCCATGTTCTGGACAATCACTTTCAAGGACCGGTTCGAGCTGCGGGTAATGTCGCCACTGCCGTCGACGCTGTAAAGCTGGCAGCAGCAGCAACTGCAGACCACTCTGGGGCTGCGTCCAATACCGCAACAAGTAAAGTAGATTCAGCGGTCAAGGTCGGCGTCTAAACCAAACACTGCGTCGTAAGTCTGAACGGCAAGTTGCCCACTCAGGATGCTATTGACCTGGTGAAGATGATTGCGGAAAAAGTGAAGGGTGTGAAAAGTGTCAATACTTCCGCTCTTGTCGTAGGCGGTTAACACAACTCCTGGTGGGCCCGTATCCGCCGAGGGGACTGAGGGCATGGCCGCTACAACGCTTTCCTCAGCGATGCAGGGGCGATTTTGAGCCCCTCGCGGTATTTGGCCACGGTGCGGCGGGCGCAGTCGATTCCCTGCTCCTTGAGCATCTCGGAAATCTGGTTGTCGGAGAAGGGCTTCTTGTTGCTCTCGGCGCTGATGAACTGTTTGATGAGTGCACGCACCGCCGTGCTGGAGGCATTACCGCCAGATTCAGTGCCCAGGCCGGAGCCAAAAAAATACTTCAGCTCAAACGTGCCAAACGGCGTGGCCATGTATTTGGCGGTAGTAACGCGGCTGATGGTGGATTCGTGCAGGCCCAATTCATCGGCAATTTCGCGTAACACCAGGGGGCGCATGGCCAGCTCGCCATGGGTAAAAAAGCTTTTCTGCCGCTCCACGATAGCGGTGCTGACCCGCAAAATGGTATCGAATCGTTGCTGGATGTTTTTGATAAACCAGCGCGCCTCTTGCAGGCGCTGTTGCAAGCCGGCGTAGCTGGCGGCGTCTTTGCCGCCACGGTGGTTGCGCAGCACATTGGCATAGATGTCGTGCACGCGCAACTTGGGCATCACGTCGGGATTGAGTATGACGCGAAACTGCGGGCTGGCACCGGGGCGCACCTTGGTGGCGGCAACCACCAGAACATCGGGCACCACAATGTTGCGCTCCACATCCACGAAACGCCGTCCGGGCTTGGGCTCCAACCGGGCAATCAGGGCGATGGCCTCGCGGGTTTGAGCATCCGTGCCGCCGCAGCGCTGCACCAGGGTTTTTACGTCTCGGCGGGCCAGCAAGTCCATGGGTTGCGCGCAGACGCGCAATGCCAGCGCCAACAGCGCGGCACGTTCAGGCGTGGGCGTGTCTAGCGCATCATCAAGTTGGGCGCGCAGTTGCAGACGCAGGCATTCGCCCAGGTTCCGCGCGCCGACACCGGCCGGCTCCAGGTTATGCAGCAGACCCAATGCCACGGTGAAGTGGTGCACCAGGTCTTCCACCTGTTCAGCATCCTCACCGGCCAGGCCACGGGCCAAGTCATCCAGCGGGTCTTCCAGGTAGCCATCGTCGTTGAGCGACTCGATCAGGAAGCGCAAGGCACTGGCATCGGTCTCGCTCAGTCGCAAACGCAAAGCCTGGCGGTGCAGGTGCGATTGCAGGGATTCCTGGCTACGCGCGAGTTCCGTGGCGTCGGTTTCTTCACCGGCGTCCAGATTGTTGGTTTTGGCCTTGGCGTCGGTGCCCCATTCGCCGTCGTCAGGCACCAGCTCAGTGGTGCCATCGCCGTCCCAGTTGGGATCCTCGGATGCGGTCAGGGGCGTAATCTCTTCATCTTTTGGGCCATCAGCCCTCGTCGAATCAGCGTAGTCAGCTATAGAAACAGGAGCAAACTCCACTTCGCGCTCGCCTTCACTGACTGGCGTGTCTGCCTGGGCCAGGCCGAATTCCTCACGCACCGCATCGTCCTGGCTCATTTCCAGAAACGGGTTTTCGTCGAGCATCTGCTCCACTTCCTGGCTCAACTCCAGGGTCGAGAGTTGCAACAGGCGAATGGACTGCTGCAGTTGGGGCGTGAGCGCCAGGTGCTGCGAGACCCGTAATGAAAGGCCGTGTTTCATCAAGTCTCCGCAGGGCCGCCCCAAGGAGACTTAGCCCCCTCGGGGGGCAGCGCAGTGTACGCAGTGACGAGCGTGGGGGCCATTACATTTTGAAGTGCTCGCCGAGGTACACCCGGCGCACATCGGCGTTATCGACGATCTCGGCCGGCGTGCCTTGGGCCAACACCGTGCCGTCGCTGATGATGTACGCGTGGTCGCAAATGCCCAGGGTTTCGCGCACGTTGTGGTCGGTGATCAGCACACCAATGCCACGGCTTTTAAGAAAGTTGATGATGCGCTGGATTTCGATCACCGCAATCGGGTCGATGCCAGCAAAGGGCTCATCCAGCAGGATGAAGCGCGGTCGGGTAGCCAGTGCGCGGGCAATTTCCACGCGGCGGCGCTCACCGCCGGACAACGCCAGCGAGGGCGAGTCACGCAAGTGCTCCACCCGCAGGTCTTGCAGCAGGGCAGTCAGGCGCCGGTCGATATCGGCGTTGCTCAGCGGTTGGCCGGCCTCATCGTGTTGCAGCTCCAGCACCGCGCGTACGTTTTCTTCCACATTAAGCTTGCGAAAGATCGACGCTTCTTGTGGCAGGTAGCCCAGCCCCAGGCGCGCGCGGCGGTGGATCGGCATGTGCTCGATGGAGTGCCCATCAATGGTGATGTCCCCCGCGCTGGCGCGCACCAGCCCGACGATGATGTAAAACGAGGTGGTCTTGCCCGCTCCATTGGGGCCCAACAAACCCACCACTTCGCCAGTGCGCACGGTCAGCGACACGTCCTTGACCACCTGGCGCTTGCCATAGGCCTTCTGGATGTGGCTGACTTCAAGCCGCCCGGTGTCGGTATCCACCGCCTGCACGGTGGCTGCCGCTGTGGAATCGCTCACTTTGCTGCGCCCCCGAGGGTGGTGGTGGCGCGCAAGCCGACCCCAGGGCTGGACGACGGCATCACCGGCTGGGGTGCGGAAGTATTGCTGCCCTGCGGCTTGGGGGTCAGAATGGCACGAACGCGGGCGCCGGGCACAGGGGTTGCACCCTTGGTGGTACCGCCATCCACGCTGAAGGTGTCGGTCAGGTTTTCGTAGACGATCAGGCCACCGGTAATCTCGTCGGCCAGCGTGGTACCGCGCAGACGGCGCAGCACGGCCTTGTGCAGGAACTTGACCACATCGGCACGGCCGTCGTATTCAATCAGTTCGCTCTCGCCTTCAATGTATTCATCCATCGCCTCGCGCTTCTGGCGAAAGAAGGCCGGTTTGTCTGGTGTGCCGATGATGGTGCCGAACTGATAGCCATCCGCGTCCTGGCGCACTTCTATCTGGGCTGCACGGATCACGATGGAGCCTTTGGTCAGCACCACGTTGCCGGTAAAAATACTGACTTGCTTGACATCGTCATAGCGCAGGGTGTCGGCCTCAATGTTCATGGGCTTGTTGCGGTCGGCCTTTTCCGCCTGGGCAGGAGTCGCCAGCACAGTACAAATCAGCAGCAGGAACAGAAGATGAAGTGGGTTTTTCATAAAGGCACGAAACTTGCTCAGAATGAGCTGCGCCTCATTGTACTGAGGCGGACTGCCACCTAGAATGACCCGAGGAGGCACCCATGTTTGAATCCGCAGAAATCGGCCACCAAATTGACAAGGCCAGTTACAAGGCTGCCGTGCCGGCCCTGCGCGCAGCATTGCTAGAGGCCCAGATTAACCTGCACGACAACACCAAGATTCCGGTGGTGGTACTGGTCAGCGGGCAAGACGGCGCAGGCAAGGGCGAAACCATCAACGTGCTGTACGAGTGGATGGACCCGCGTTTTCTCACCACGCTGGCGTTTTCGTCGCCCACAGACGAGGAAAGCGAACGCCCACCCATGTGGCGCTACTGGCGCAGCCTGCCGCCCAAAGGGTCGCATCGGTATTTTTGCCGGCTCATGGTATTCCGACCCGATCCGCAAACGAATTCTGGACGAGTTGTCACTGAAAGAGCTTGACGCGCAGGCCGATCAGATCAACCGCTTTGAAGCCATGCTGGTCAACGAAGGCGCTTTGGTGCTGAAGTTCTGGTTTCACTTGACCAAAGAAGGCCAGGTCAAACGCCTCAAGGCACTGGAGAAAGACCCCCGCACGGCCTGGCGGGTCACCCAATGGAACTGGGACCGCCTTAAAACCTACGACAAGCTGCAGGATGTGGCGGGCCACCTTTTGCGTCTGACTAACACGCCCTGGGCGCCCTGGATGGTGGTTGAGGGCACGGATGACCGCTACCGGTCACTCACCGTAGGCCAAATCCTGCTGGATGCGCTGCAAAAGAGACTGTCCAATCCGGTCAAGCAGGAATCCCTCGCGGCACCCATGGTGCGGGTCAACACCGATGGGCGCACCGTCCTGTCCGAAATGAACCTGGGCCTGTCGCTAAAGGACAAGGCCTATGAAGACGAACTGACCCACTGGCAGAGTCAGCTGTCCGAACTGCTGCGCGACCCGCGTTTCAAGAACCGCTCCCTGGTTTGCGCCTTTGAAGGCGCCGATGCCGCTGGCAAGGGCGGTGCCATTCGGCGCATTGGCAACGCATTGGATGCACGCCAGTACCAGGTAATACCCGTTGCCGCCCCGACCGAGGAAGAACGCGCTCAACCCTACTTGTGGCGTTTCTGGCGCCACGTACCTCGCCACGGGCGCGTAGCCATCTTTGATCGCACCTGGTACGGCCGGGTGCTGGTGGAACGGGTGGAAGGGTTTTGCACCGAAGGCGACTGGATGCGCGCCTATACCGAGATCAACGATTTTGAGCACGAATTGGCCGAATTTGGCGTCATAGTGGTCAAGTTCTGGCTGCAGATCAGCCAGGCTGAGCAATTGGCGCGCTTCAAAGCGCGCGAACAGGTTGCTTTCAAGCGCTTCAAGATCACCCAGGAAGACTGGCGCAACCGAGATAAGTGGGATGCCTACCAGCAGGCCATTTGCGACATGGTAGAACGCACCAGCACCGGCCACGCGCCCTGGACACTGGTGGAGGCCAACGACAAGAATTACGCCCGTGTGAAGATTCTGCGCACCTTGTGCGAGCGGGTAGGGGCCGAACTAGCCGGTAAAGCACCCAAGGGCACACAGGCCCACTCCCAGAATGGCCACTCCAATAGCGACCACGCCAAGAAGGGCAAGTCCAAAGACTAGCCCAAACGGCGTAGCCGCAATGCGGGTTGTTGATTAGCGGCCAGCCTTGATTTCAGCGACCAAATAATCCACCACCTGCAGGCCCTTGGCCGTTCCCTCGACCAGGAAACGCCCGGCCACACCCAGTGCAGGCACGCCATCCACCCGGTATGCATTGGTGAGTTGTGTCGCCCGCGTTGCTTTTGTTGCGGCGGTGAATGAGTTGTACTGGTCCATGAATTTGGCCTTGTCCACACCTTGCGTAGCCAACCAATCCGCCACCAGCGCAACCTTGCTAAAGTCGCGACGCTCGGTATGCACCGCAGCAAAAATATTGGCGTGCACTTTATCGGCCAGCCCCATTGCGTCCAGAGCGAAGTACATGCGTTGCAGCACTTCAGCGTTGGGCAGAAAATGCACCGGAGCCCTGCGAAACACCACTTCCTTGGGAAGCTTCTTGGTCCAGGCGCTCAAAGTGGGCTCGAAAACATTGCAGTGGGGACACATGTAAGAGAAAAACTCCACCACTTCCACCTTGCCCGCCGGTGCCTCTACTAGGGCGCGCTGTTCCAACGCCTGGTAATCCCGTCCGGAGACCGGTTTAATTGGGGATTGGGCCAACGCGGGTAGCCACGCAGTAGAAGCCAGGGCGGCACCAGCGGCCGCCTGGGAAAATTCACGTCGTTTCATAGTCATGCAAAGCGCTCCAAAAGTCAGTTTGTGATTGCCGGCTGTGGCAAAAGTTCCCGTACGTGTTACCGCTGGACACGGACCAAGGATGTCTCAAACCCCGCCTTGTCCAGCTTTTCCTTATTGCGCTCGGCGTCGTCCTTGGTATCAAAAGGCCCAGTGCGCACACGGAACACGATCCGGCCACTCTGCTCGCGTTCGGTGATTTTGGTCTCAATACCGCTGAGCGAGAGCTTGGCGCGCTGGCTCTCCGCATCTTCCTGGGTACGGTAAGCACCCAGCTGCACATAAAACGTAAAGGGCTCGCTGGCCGTTGCTGCCGCAGCCGCCTTGGCCTTGATTAGATCTCCCAGCGAATCACCCGAGACGGCGGGCTTGATTTCACCCTTGCTGTCCGGCTTGAGATCAATCTTGGCCGTCGTCTTTGCATCCGCAGGTTTTACGCCATCAACCGGCTTGGCTGCAGCATCCACGGTGGCCGAAGCGGCGGTTGCCGGTTTGGCCGGATTTTTTCCGTACAACGGGGCGTTGGGGTCCCAGTCCTTGTTCTTCTTGGCCTCGGCTGCGTCCTGATCGGCTGAACGGCTCTGTCCCTTGTTCACAAATGGAACCGGCACTTTGGTCACGTACACCGCGACCACCAATGCGGCTGCCAGGCCAACCACGACCCCAATGATGAACCCCAAAATGGTTCCGCCACGTTGTTGCTTCATGCGCATTCTTCACCTTATTCAGTTGGGGACTGAGCTGAAGGTCTGTCCCACAAGGTTGTTCGATTGGGACAGAGCTGGTCTGCTACGCAGCCTGCGGTCTGTCCCGCAAAGTCTCACATCTTTCGCGGTGCATCCACGCCCAGCACCGCCAGCCCATTGTGCAACACCCGGGCCGTGGCAGCGACCAGTGCCAGACGCGCCAACTTGACGGCCTCGTCATCGACCAGAATGCGCTCCGCATCGTAATAGCTGTGGTAGCAGGCCGCGAGTTCGCGCAGATAAAAGGTTACGTCGTGTGGTGCAAAGTCCTGCGCGGCGGCACTGAGCATCTCCGGGTACTTGGCCAGCAACAGCATAAGGGCCAGCGCCTGCGGGCTTTGCAAGGCCGACAGATCAACCGCCTGCAGGCTGGCCACATCACCCCCCCAAACCGCCAATACGGAGCAAATGCGGGCATGGGCGTACTGCACGTAATACACCGGGTTGTCGTTGTTTTTGGCCACCGCCAGATCAACATCGAATGTGTATTCCGTATCGGGCTTGCGGCTGAGCAGGAAGAAACGCACGGCGTCTTTGCTGGTCCACTCGATCAAGTCGCGCAGCGTGACGTAGCTGCCGGCGCGCTTGCTGATCTTGACCTCTTCGCCCCCCTTGACCACGCGCACCATGGTGTGCAACACATAGTCGGGGTAACCCAGGGGAATGCCTACATCCGCGGCCTGCAGGCCGGCGCGCACGCGGGCGATGGTGCCGTGGTGGTCAGTGCCCTGGATGTTGACCACCTTGCTGTAGCCGCGCTCCCACTTGGCAATGTGGTAGGCCACGTCCGGCACAAAATAGGTGTAGGTGCCGTCTTGCTTGCGCATGACGCGGTCCTTGTCGTCGCCGTAGTCGGTGCTCTTGAGCCACAGCGCACCGTCCTGCTCGTAGGTCTTGCCATTGGCCACCAGCTTGGCAACCGTCGCATCCACGCGGCCGCTGGTGTACAGGCTGGACTCCAGGTAGTACTCGTCAAACTTCAGGTTGAAGGCCTGCAGGTCTTTGTCCTGCTCGCGGCGCAGGTAGGCCACGGCAAAGTTGCGGATCGATTCCACATCATTAACGTCGCCGCTGGCGGTGAATGTCCGGTCGTCAGCCTGCACTGTGGCTTTGGCCAGAAAGTCGTTGGCAATATCCTGGATGTAGTCGCCGTTGTAGAAGGCCTTGCTGGCGGGGTTGTCCGGGTCGATGGGCCAGCAATCGTCGCCGGGCTTAAAGCCCTTGGCGCGCAACTGGGTGCTGGTGGTCAGTGTCTGGATCTGGACGCCAGCGTCGTTGTAATAAAACTCGCGGTGCACGCGCCAGCCCTGGGTAGCAAACAGGTTGCAGATGGCATCACCCAGAGCGGCCTGGCGGCCATGGCCCACGTGCAGGGGCCCGGTCGGGTTGGCCGAAACAAACTCCACCAACATGCCCTTACCATTCTGCGGCTGAAAACCAAATTGCGACCCTTGCGCCAGCACTTCGCGCACCACTTGTTGTTTGGCTGCGGGTTTGAGGCGGATATTGATAAAGCCAGGGCCAGCGATTTCCACCGCATCAACCCAGGACACACATGCTGGCTGCGTAAGCAATTCGGTGCGCAGGCTCTCGGCCAGCTGACGCGGATTTAGTTTGAGCGGCTTGGCCAATTGCATGGCCGACGTGATGGCAAAGTCCCCATGGGCGGCAACCTTGGGCGACTCAAACGCCGCTTTGGAGCCAGAACCGGGAGCAATTTTTTCCAGCGCAGCGGCCAGCGCTTGCAGGAGTTCGTGTTTTACAGACAGCATGTCGCGATTTTACGGGGACAGGCACAGCGTCGCTTCAACGGCATTCCCAAACTTCACGACATTTGCCACAATGGCATTTTTTGAGGGAACCCCATGAAACTGCACACCGCACTCGCTTGTTTGCTATTGGTCGCCGGCGCGGGAACTGCCAGCGCCCAGAACATGAAACCCGGTCTGTGGGAAATATCCACCCAAATGAAAGGTTCTGGCCAGATGGGCGACGCTATGGCCCAGGCGCAAAAGCAAATGGAAAACTTGCCACCGGATCAGCGCAAGATGATGCAGGACATGATGGCCAAACAGGGCGTGCAACTGGGCAACAATTCTGGCGGTGGCATGACCATCAAGGTGTGTATGACCCAGGAAATGGTGGACCGCAACGAAGTGGGCCGCCAGGAACCCGGTTGCACCCACACCTACAGCCAACGCACCGGCAATACCATGCAGTTCTCCTACGTTTGCACCAAGCCCCCCAGCAGTGGTGAAGGCCAGATCACCTTTGCCAGCCCCGAGGCCTACAACATGAAGATGACCAGCACCACCACTGTGCAGGGTGCGCCGCAAAAGATCGAAATGCAGAACAACGGCCGTTGGTTGGGCGGAGATTGCGGGACCATCAAACCGCTGGCTATGCCAAAGAAATAGCCAAGAAACAACTACGCGGAGAATTCGCCGCCGGGCCGCCCGATGGCCATTTTCAACAGTTCCGCTTGGCCAATGGTTTCAGGACGCAATGATCGGGACTGAGTAGGCGTTGTGCCAATAAACGCCATGCTCAAAGTCGGGCTGTGCGAATACTTCTATCGTAGAAAACCCGGCCTCAAGCAGATGTTGTTCTAGGTCGTGCAGCGCAAAATGACGCAACTCCAATGTTTCACCTGGGCCACCATGAAAGATGAGGTTGTCGAATTGCTCGGTTTCCCCATCCTTTTTCCGATTGATAAGACTTCGCCGTCCGTCGTGCTCGTGAATGCGATAGTCGTTCAAATTCGGAAAGTGCTCGGTCGTTCTATTGGAGGCGTTGCAAGGAACAGTTAGCAAGAGAAACCCATCGGGGCGGATGACCTTGCGCATGCCATCAAAAGCGCGTTGAACGGGTGGGCTCACGTGCTCCAGTACGTCTGAACAGATTAGAACGTCGCAACTGGACAAGTCAGTAGCGCCTGGCGCCGTGATGTCAAGAAAAGGCGCTTGATGGTAGAAGGTGTTCTGGTAGTCAAGCTTTTGCGACAGGGCATTTGAGATCAGGTCTGCATCACTAATCCCTTTAAAACGAATGGTTGGAATATTTGTCCAAGCGTCCAAGTTTATCGACTTGCCGTCAAACAGCTTTCGCGATAGGGCCGAGATCAGGGCACGTTGTCGAAGTGTGCTGCCACAACCAAGACAGGTTCGTTCATCCCTTGGTAAGGTGCACAAACTAACAGCATTGTTCCGACCACAAATATTGCATGCATAGTGCAGCGTTCCCGGAGCCTTGCCACTTGCCTTTGGCAAGGCTGAGAGATGTCGCAATTGCTGGATGATCCGACCCAGTTGTAATGTGATGTTGCTGCGCGTCGAAAGTAAATTCTTCATTTTTGGCTACGTTGGAACGACCTTGCCCCTGGGTTCCGTATCCCATTATTGAGATCATGAAATGGCCTGTTTGGCTGGTGCTGTGGGTCGGTTTTGCTCGAACTGCATCGGGCTGACATAGGGCGGAGTCTACCTTCGCTCACCAAATATGGCGCTACCCACCCGCACCAGGGTGGAACCGCTGGCAATGGCGGCTTCCAAGTCAGCGCTCATGCCCATGGACAGGGTATCCAGTGTCATTCCTGTCGAATTTATTTGATCAAACAGGGCTCTAGCCCTCGCGAATACTACACAAGCCGCTACAAAATCAGGAGCTATCTCAGGGATGCACATCAGCCCCCGCACCTGCAACCGGGGCAACGTGGCGACTTCGCGGGCCAGCGCCAAGGCTTCGGCTGGCGCCACACCTGACTTGGTCGGCCCGCCATCCACGTTGACCTGGATGCAGACCTGAAGCGGTGGCAGATGGGCCGGGCGCTGCTCGCTCAGGCGCTGCGCAATCTTCAGGCGGTCCACGGTATGCACCCAATCAAAGTGCGTGGCCACCAGGCGGGTCTTGTTGCTCTGGATGGGGCCAATGCAGTGCCACTGTAGCGGCAGATGGGTCAGGGCCGTGATCTTGTCCACGGCTTCCTGGATGTAGTTCTCGCCAAAGGCGGTCTGCCCGGCCGCGTGGGCCTGAACAACAGCGTCCGGTCCGAAGGTTTTGGACACGGCCAGCAAGCCCACCGAAGTGGGTAATCGGTCACTGGCTTGGCAGGCCTGCGCGATCCGGTCGTGAATCCGTTGGAGATTGTCGGCAATCATGGTCATAATCTCTCTAGCGTAACAAACCCAGCCCTTACCCGAAGAGGACCCCGTGGACATTACCCAATTGCTGGCCTTCAGCGTCAAAAACAAGGCATCCGATTTGCACCTGTCGGCGGGCCTGCCGCCCATGATCCGCGTCCACGGCGACGTGCGCCGCATCAACGTCGAGGCACTGGACCACAAGCAGGTGCACGCCATGGTGTATGACATCATGAACGATGGCCAGCGCAAGCACTTTGAAGAGTTTTTGGAAATCGACTTTTCATTCGAGATTGACGGCTTGGCCCGTTTTCGGGTCAACGCCTTCAACCACAACCGGGGCGCGGGCGGGGTGTTCCGAACGATTCCGAGCAAGATTTTGTCGCTGGAACAACTCAATGCACCCAAGATCTTTGGCGATTTGGCCTTGAAACCGCGCGGTATGGTGCTGGTGACTGGCCAACGGGTTCGGGCAAATCCACCACGCTGGCGGCCATGGTGAACTACCTCAATGAGACCGAGTTTGGCCACATTCTGACGGTGGAAGACCCCATCGAATTTGTGCACGAGTCCAAGAAATGCCTGGTCAACCAGCGTGAGGTTGGGCCACACACCCTGAGCTTTGCCGCCGCGCTGCGTTCCGCCCTGCGTGAAGACCCGGACTGTATTCTGGTGGGCGAAATGCGCGATCTGGAAACGATTCGCCTGGCCATGACGGCGGCCGAAACCGGCCACCTGGTGTTTGGCACACTGCACACCTCCAGCGCGGCCAAGACCATTGACCGGATCATTGACGTGTTTCCGGCCGAAGAAAAGGAAATGGTTCGCGCCATGCTGTCCGAATCGCTGCAAGCGGTGATTTCACAAACGCTGTGCAAAACCAAGGACGGCCAGGGCCGCGTCGCCGCGCACGAAATCATGCTCGGCACCAGTGCCATCCGCAACCTGATCCGCGAGGCGAAGGTTGCGCAGATGTACTCGTCCATTCAGACCGGTAACAGCGTGGGCATGCAGACACTGGACCAGAATCTGACCGATCTGGTGAAGCGCAACGTGATCAGCGCGGCCGAGGCCCGCAGCAAAGCCAAAATTCCCGAGAACTTCCCCGGCTAAAAAATATGACCCCCACGTTTGTCACTGCGTGTACTGCACTGCCACCCAAGGGGCCCTCGCCGCTTGGGGCGGCCCGGCGCGGCTCGAGTGTCTCTTTAAGTAGGTAGGAGTTAGCACCATGGAACGCGATCAAGCCACAAAATTTATCAACGATCTACTGAAACTGATGGTGGGGCGCAATGGCAGCGATCTGTTCATCACAGGCGACTTTCCGCCGGCCATCAAGGTGGATGGCAAGGTGACCAAGGTGTCGCCACAGCCACTCAATGCCGTGCATACCCTGTCGCTGGCCCGTTCGATCATGAACGACAAGCAGATCGCAGAGTTTGAGCGCACCAAGGAAAGCAACTTTGCGATTTCGCCCGGTGGCATCGGGCGCTTCCGCGTCAACGCCTTCATCCAGCAGGGCAAGGTGGGTATGGTGTTGCGGACCATCCCAATGGTCCTGCCCACCATCGACGGCCTGGGCGTACCGCCGGTACTCAAGGAAATTGCCCAGTCCAAGCGCGGCCTGTGCATTCTGGTCGGGGCCACCGGGTCCGGTAAATCAACCACACTGGCCGCCATGGTGGACTGGCGAAACGAAAACTCTTTTGGCCACATCATCACCATTGAAGATCCGGTGGAATTTGTCCATATGCACAAGAATTGTGTGGTAACGCAGCGCGAAGTGGGCATTGACACCGACAGTTGGGAAGCCGCCCTGAAGAACACCCTGCGCCAGGCACCCGACGTTATTTTGATGGGCGAAATCCGCGACCGCGAGACCATGGAACACGCCGTCGCGTTTGCCGAAACCGGTCACCTGTGCCTGGCCACCCTGCACGCCAACAGCGCCAACCAGGCGCTGGACCGCATCATCAACTTTTTCCCCGAAGAGCGTCGTGCCCAGTTGCTGATGGACTTGTCGCTCAACCTGAAGGCCCTGGTTTCGCAGCGTCTGATCCCCAAACAAGACGGCAAGGGCCGCGTAGCGGCGGTTGAGATAATGATCAATTCTCCCCTGATTTCCGACCTGATCTTCAAAGGCGACGTAACCGAAATCAAGGAAATTATGAAAAAGAGCCGCCAAGCCGGCATGCAGACCTTCGACCAGGCGCTGTTCGACATGTACGAGCGCAATCAAATTACCTTTGAAGATGCGCTGCGCAATGCCGACTCGCTCAACGATCTGCGCCTGCAAGTCAAGCTCAACAGCCAGCGGGCCAAATCCACCGACCTCTCGGCTGGTACCGAAAACTTCTCCATCATGTGACCCATGCCCAGCACCAACCCGAAAACCTACGAACCTACCCCCCGTGCCCGTGTTGCCTTTTTGGGCCTGGGCGTCATGGGCTTCCCCATGGCAGGGCACCTGGCCCTGGCTGGCCACCAAGTCACTGTTTACAACCGTACCACTACAAAATCAATAGCATGGTGCGAAGATTTTGCGAGGGCTAGCGGCCAAAATGACCAAAACACTTCGGCGCAAACACCGCGTCTGGCGGTGCAGGCGGCTGACATCATTTTTTGCTGCGTGGGCAACGATAACGACCTGCGCAGCGTCACCATCGGACCTGACGGTGCCTTTGCCGGCATGAAACTGGGCGCCGTCTTTGTGGACCACACAACCGCCTCGGCCAGCGTGGCCCGCGAACTCAGCACCTTGGCCCGCCACGAGGGGCTGCAGTTTGTGGATGCACCCGTCTCCGGGGGACAAGCTGGCGCACAAAACGGCCTGCTGACAGTGATGTGCGGCGGCGACGCCACCGCGTTCGAGACCGTCAAACCCGTGGCCATGGCTTTTTCCCGTGCCTTCACCCTGCTGGGTGAGAGCGGTGCCGGCCAACTGGCCAAGATGGTGAACCAGATATGCATCGCCGGTCTGGTGCAAGGCCTCAGCGAGGCCATCGCTTTTGGTCAGCGGGCCGGGCTGGACATGAACCAGGTGCTGGACGTGATCGGCAAGGGCGCGGCGCAAAGTTGGCAACTCGACAACCGCGGCAAGACCATGGTGGCTGACCAATTTGAATTTGGCTTTGCTGTAGACTGGATGCGCAAAGACTTGGGACTCGTGCTCGACGAGGCCAAACGCAATGGTGCCCGTTTGCCGGTTACCGCCTTGGTGGATCAGTTCTATGCCGACGTACAGCAAATGGGCGGCAACCGCTGGGACACTTCCAGCCTGATCAAACGTCTCAAATAAAATAGCCCCGCTGCTGTAGGCAACCGGGCTATTGGGCCACTTGTGTGGTCCGCTGGTTCAGTTCGGTTGGGGTTTGCTGGTGCCAGGCTGCTGGCCCGATGGGGACCCCATACGGGCCAGTTCATCTTCGCTAATGATCTCCAGAATGCGCACCACTTTTTGCACACCCGAGATGCTGCTAATAACATCAGTGGCCATCTTGGCTTCGCGTGCTGTAACGCGCCCCATCAAATAGGTGGTGCCGCGCTCCGTGGTCACCTTGAAGGCATTGGCGGACAGCTCTTTGGTATCTACCAAAGAGGCTTTGACTTTGCCGGTCACCAGAGAGTCCGACGAGCGCTGAGTCAGGGTCGAGCTGCCCATGACCGCCAGCTCATTGACGATGTGGCGCACGTTCTCCACATTGGACACGATTTGTTCCACCAATTGCTTGTCCTGTGCCGAGCCCACTTCACCGGTAATCAGCGCTTGGCGGTTGTAGCTGGTAACGTTGACGTGGCCACGGTCACCCAGCGCCTCGCGGATGCGGCTGGCTGCTCGCAACTCAATGCCTTCGTCTTCCACCACAGTGCCCGTCGTGCGGCGGTCCGCCGCCACCATGCCGCTCATGACCGCGCCGCCTACGGCCAGTGGGAAGCAGGCGGTCAATGTAGACCCCGCACTGGCAGCCAGCACCAGCGCCAGGCTGACGCGTCGAATTGAAATATTCATTTGGAGGGTTCCTGTTCGCCCAAAAGCTGGGCATCGACCGCATCGCAAATGCAATGCAGAGCCAAAATATGTACTTCCTGGATACGGGCCGTGCGCTCATGCGGCACGCAAATGTGCACATCGGTATCGCGCAGCACGTGCGCCATCTTGCCGCCGCCGCGTCCTGTCAAGCCGACCACCACCATTTCGCGCTCATGGGCGGCCTCAATGGCGGCGAGCACATTGCCAGAGTTCCCGCTGGTGGAAATGGCCAGCAATACATCGCCGGGCGAACCCAGCGCACGCACCTGACGCGAAAAGATGGAATTGAAATCGTAATCGTTGGCAATCGCCGTGATGATAGAGCTGTCCGTGGTCAGGGAAATCGCCCCGAGCTCGGGTCGCTCGCGCTCAAATCGACCCACAAACTCCGCCGCAAAATGCTGGGCATCCGCTGCAGAGCCACCATTGCCACAGGCCAGGACCTTGCCGCCACTGGTCACGCAGGCCAGCATGGCCTGCACCGCCGCAGCAATAGGCTTGCTCAAGGACTGCGCGGACTGGTATTTAAGGTCAGCGCTGTCGATGAAGTGTTGTTGAATTCGTTGTTCCAGCATGGGGGTCGATGATACCGTGCCACAGATACCCCCATTGCCCAGTGGGCACAAGCAGTGGCAACCCTTACATCGGGTAACAAACCACTACTGCGCATCGAACGCGGCCCGTAGCCACTGCACACCCGTGGGCTCCACAACCACGACGTCAAAGCGGCAGGGTGGCAGCGTTTGCAGCCGCATCAGGTAATGGCGGGCAGCAAAAACGATACGGCGTTGTTTGACGGTGCCCACGCTGGCGGCGGCACCGCCGTGACTGAGCGAGGTGCGTTTACGCACTTCCACAAACACCGTGGTACCGTCAATTGTGCGCATGATGAGGTCGATTTCGCCGCCGCCACGTCCTGGCGTTCGATAATTGCGAATCAACAGCCGCAGTCCCTGGTTTTGCAGGTAGCGCAGGGCTTCTCCCTCCGCTGCGTCACCGATGCGTTTGGTGGTGGGCCGTGCAAGTGCAGGCCGGGCTGGTTTTGAAGGAAGGAATCCCATGTGAGCGCTCTTTTTACCTCTGCCCTGGCGGCCTCTGCCGAGGCTGCATCTGGTCAGCATTATCCGCAGGGAACGCTCTATGTTGTAGCAACCCCCATTGGCAATTTGGCCGACATCAGTTTGCGCGCGCTGTATGTGCTCGGTCTGGTGGACGCCATTGCCTGCGAAGACACGCGCCATACCCACGCGTTGCTGCGCGCCTATGGTATTGACAAAAATGCGAAGCAACTCATCGCAGTTCACCAACACAACGAGGCGCAGGCTGCAAGCACTGTCATCGACCATTTGCGCCAAGGCCAGCGGGTGGCGTATGTGAGCGATGCCGGGACACCGGGCATCAGCGATCCAGGTGCCCGGCTGGTAGCGGCACTGCAACACCAGCAATTGCGTTGCATTCCATTACCGGGTCCGAGTAGCGTGACCACCGTTTTTTCGGCAGCCGGTTTAGTTGAAGACCACCCTGGCGGTTTTGTATTCAGTGGTTTTTTGCCGAGCAAAACCGGGGAGCGGGACCGTGCTGTGGTTGCACTTGCAGCCGAAACGCGAGCGGTGGTCCTGCTGGAGGCACCGCACCGCATTGAAGCGCTGGCACTGGCACTGGCCTCGCTGGGCAGCCGGCTTGTCACCGTGGGGCGGGAGCTGACCAAACAATTTGAAGAAATCGCCACCATGGCCGCCAGTGAACTGCCCACGTGGCTGGCCGCTGACGCCAACCGCCTGCGCGGCGAATTTGCATTGGTGCTGCATCCGATGCCGCCCAGCACGGAAACCACGCAGGACACCCGGATTTTGAAATTGCTGCTCGCGCAGTTGCCGCTCAAGACCGCCGTCAAACTTGCAGCCGATATCACCGGTGAGCCACGCAATGCGCTGTACGAAGTGGCTCTGACTCTCAAGGGCGCAAAAGAAGTCGGCTCCGAAGGCTAAAGTGCGCGCAAACTCCTGCGAGAATGCAGAAATGACCCTGCGTTCGCTGATGTTGCTGTTGCACACCTTGCTGCTACCCGTCCTGCTGGTCATAGCGAGCCCGCATGCCGGCGCGGCCGGTTCAACATCACCCGACACGGTGTTTTTGGAAGAAATGACATCGCCCGAGCTTCGCCTGCGCATTGCAGCGGGTGCGACCACTATCCTTGTGCCCATTGGGGGAACTGAACAAAATGGGCCCCACATGGTGCTGGGAAAACACAGTGTACGCGCTCGAATTCTGGCGGAGCAGATTGCGCGCGCACTCGGCAACACCGTTGTCGCCCCGGTTATCGCCTATGTTCCCGAAGGCACCATCCAGCCACCCGTGGCACATATGCGTTTCAGTGGAACCATATCCATCCCGGAGTCAGCCTTTGAAGCGGTGCTCGAGGGAGCAGCGCGCAGCTTCAAGCAGCATGGGTTTCGGGACGTGGTCTTTTTAGGTGACCATGGTGGCTACCAAAAAAATGAAGCACGCGTGGCTAGCCGGCTCAACCGCGAGTGGGCTCGCGACTCGCAATTTCGGGTGCACGCCCTGCCGCAATACTATGCCGCATCTCAGGCGCCCTTTATTGAAATACTAAAGGCCAAAGGCTTTACCTCTGCCGAAATCGGCACCCACGCCGGTCTGTCCGATACTGCCCTGGCACTGGCCGTTGCGCCGGCGCTGGTTCGCAGTGATCGACTGGCCCTGGGTGCCAAGACTTTCCAGATGGACGGTGTATCCGGAGACCCTCGGCGCTCGACGGCAGAAATCGGTCAATGGGGCGTACACGCTATTGTGGATGTGTCGGTCGCGGCCATCCGCGAAGCCATTCGAACACGCCTAGTCCGCTAACATTTCAAAGAGAAAACATGATCAATTACGCAAACCGCTGGAAGGCGGGCGCAGGACTGTCAGCCATTTGTGGCACCTTGTTGTTGCTATCCACGCAGGGTGTTCAATCGGGCACTCCGACAGCGCCGGTCGTGGCTGTGGCAACGGTACCCGGCATGCCTGGAGTCTCCAATCCCAAGAACCTGTATGCGGATACTGCCAGCAGCCAAATGAGTGCTGCAGTTAAAGGAGACCTGGAGCGAATCTATGTTCCCAACTTGCGGGGTAATAGTGTCACCGTCATTGATCCTGTAGCCATGAAGGTTGTGGACCAATTTAAGGTCGGTCGCAGTCCGCAGCACGTGGTTCCCTCCTGGGACTTGCGCACGCTATGGGTTGCCAATAACGCAGAGCGCACCAACGAAGGCAGTCTCACGCCAATTGACCCGCGCACCGGCAAGCCCAGCGGCCCATCCGTAAAAGTAGACGATCCGTACAACATGTACTTTAGTCCGGACGGGAAGTCCGCCATTGTGGTGGCCGAAGCCCGCCACCGGCTCGATTTCCGTGACCCAAAGACCATGGCCCTGCAGTACTCCATCGATGTACCCCAGTGCGGCGGCATTAACCATGCCGATTTCTCCATCGATGGTCGCTTCGCCATGTTTACCTGCGAATTCAATGGCAGCGTGGCCAAGATCGATTTGGTGGAACGCAAGGTTCTGGGTTACCTCAAACTCGCCATGCCGCGGACCCGCTTGAAGGACACACCAGTAAAGCCCAATTCGAAGGGCGAACCACCTGCCAGCGAGATCTGCACAGCGACCAAGGGCATGCCCCAAGACATCCGCATATCCCCCGATGGCAAGCGCTTTTTTGTCGCGGATATGGATGCAGACGGAGTCCACGTCATCGATGGCGATTCTTTTACAGAAGTCGGCTTCATCGCAACGGGCGTCGCATCGCATGGGCTATATCCGAGCCGAGATGGGAAGAAGCTCTACGTCGCCAACCGTGGATCGCACCGCATCCACGGCCCACGTAAAGGGCCCGGTAGCGTGACCGTGATCGACTTTGCAACCGAGAAGGTCTTGGCGGAGTGGCCCGTACCAGGTGGCGGCAGCCCTGATATGGGCAACGTCAGTGCAGATGGCAAATGGCTCTGGCTGTCAGGCCGCTTTGACGACGCAGTCTACCGAATTGACACCACAACGGGGGACATGGTCATTCTCAAAGCGGGTCCTGAGCCCCACGGGCTGACTGTATGGCCGCAACCCGGCCGCTACTCACTGGGACACACCGGCAATATGCGCTGATTGCACTCGTGGTTCTACCCTTGATAGCCCTGCACGCAGTCGCGTAGAACAGCTTTCATGGCGATGGGGTCATTGACCTCAATCGCGTTGCGCAGCGCCTGCAATTGCATTTGCAGCTCCGGCCAGGCCAGAAAATGTTCATGCGCTTTCATGATGCGCACATGGGCTGTAGGCGTTGGATTGTCCCCGATGAGCAGTTCCTCATAAAGCTTTTCGCCAGGGCGTAGGCCAATAATGGCAATGGCGATATCTCCATCCGGATACGTCTCGTCTCGCACCTGCATACCCGATAACTCCACCATGCGCCGGGCTAGGTCCAGTATTTTGACGGGCTCGCCCATATCCAATACAAACACGTCTCCTCCAGATGCCATGGCACCCGCCTGCAGCACCAGCTGAGCGGCTTCGGGGATGGTCATGAAATAACGGGTCACGTCCGCATGGGTCACAGTTAAGGGACCACCTGCCATCATTTGACGCCGGAACAAGGGCACCACACTTCCGCTGGAACCCAACACATTTCCAAAACGGACCATGCTGAAACGTGTACTGGCCTTTTGTAAATCACGGTCCGACAGCGCTTGCAGAACCAGTTCTGCCATGCGCTTGCTGGCACCCATGACGTTTGTGGGACGGACCGCCTTGTCCGTGGACACCAGTACGAAACTCTCAACACCATGGTCTTGAGCAACAGTCGCCATGTTCAATGTGCCAAACACATTGTTTTCGATACCTTCCTTGGGGTTCGATTCCACAAGCGGAACGTGCTTGTAGGCGGCCGCATGGTAGACCGTCTGTGGGTGGTATAGACGACACACCTCGTGTAGCCGGCCGAGATTGGTTACGCTTCCCAACAGTGGCACCAACTCCACCGCAAATGAATGCGCCGTGCAGAGGCGTTGCAGTTCTTGATCAATGCTGTATAGGTTGTACTCACTATGCTCCAGGAGCAAAAGCTGGCGCGGGCGCTCTGCCACGATCTGACGGCACAACTCGCTCCCAATGCTGCCTCCGGCACCGGTTACCAATACCACCTTACCCGCCAGATTGCGCGCCAACAAATCGGTGTTGGGAGGCACGGGATCACGCCCCAACAGATCCTCAATATCCAATTCCTTGAAATCCTGAATCGTCACACGGCCGCTGGCAAGGTCACCCCAGTCCGGCAACGTGCGAATATGAACTGGGATATGGCGCAGGCTTTCGATGATCGCCTTGCGACGCGCACGGGAAGCCGTGGGTAACGCCAGCAAAATATCGGTAACCCCCTGATCGATAACCAAAGACGCCAGGCTGGAGGCGGCAAACACAGGAACTCCATTGACGCTGTGGCCAACCTTGGTCGGATCATCATCCACAAATCCAACCAATTGAAATGGAGCAGCGATACCCATAGCCGAAGCGGTCTGCGCGCCTGCCGTTCCGGCGCCAAATATAAGAAACCTACCAGATGATTGGCCGTCGACGCGCCCAAGACCTATCAACCAAAACCGCGCCCCCGTCCGACTCGCACCCACCAGAAGAAAGAAAATCAGGGGCTGCAAAACCCCCAGACTGCGCGGAACCCAAATCCACTGCTGCAACCACAACAAAAGTGGAAGCAAAATGAGCGCATAAACGAACGTTGCCTTGGCGGTGGCGACCAAAGCAGCCTGACCGGTATAGCGGAAGATTGCCCGGTACAAACCGAATCGGATGAAAACTGGAACGAACAAAACCAGCGTCAGCCCATAAACCCACCACTGGGCGCCAACCGGCCAATGCAACATATCCAGACGCAATGAGAAGGCAAGCCAGGTGGCAAGAATCGACAACCCCATATCCAACGCCAAAACCACCAATCGCTTGGCCGACCGCGACCAGCCAAGTACTCTGCTCTGCATGTGAATGTTGTTGTTTCGGGTCCGAACTAAATAGCAAACTCTTCTTTGGTCCGGCCCTCAGCCAGCAGGGCAGCCAGCCAACGAGGTTTCAGGCCTCTTCCACTCCAGGATTCTCCATTCGGACCACGGTACTTGGCCGCAACCGCAACGCCAACCTTCCTTTTGGTTGCCGCCGCCTTTACGACACCAGCTCCCGCTGCTTTACCTTTGCTTTTGCGGCCTTTGGGCGCAGCAGACTGCAAATCCTTGATCGTGATTCCAAAGGCCTGCATTTTTGCGCGAATGTCCAATACCGTTTTATCAAATTCCCTACTTTTAATATCAGCCGCTTGTTTTTGCAACTTCTCGATTTGACTCTGAATATCAATCAAACTATTCATGGTATTTCTCCTGTTAATCGTTTCAATGGGTAATGTCGGTTCGCATAATAACCTTCAACGCCGTCCAACATAATATCCTGATATCTAGCAAGAGGGATTGACGTTCAAGGTATTCACGATCCAATGCCACCTTTTGCGGAATGGGCAGCTCATCCCTTCCATTGATCTGCGCCCAGCCGGTCAACCCTGGCACCAGGGTATCCACTCCACACTGGGACCGCAGAGCGATCAGATCGTTCTGGTTGTAGAGCGCAGGGCGAGGTCCCACAAAACTCATATCGCCCTTGAAAATGCTCCAAAGCTGCGGAAGTTCATCCAGGCTGCTTTTCCGCAAGAACCCACCAATTGGCGTGAGATGATCTTCGGGGTTGGAGAGCAAATGGGTTGCCACTGCCGGCGTGCCCAGCCGCATACTACGGAACTTGGGCATTTTAAAAATACGGTTATAACGACCGACCCGATCAGACCAATACAACACGGGGCCTGGCGAACTAAGACGGACCATAATGGCGACCAAAACAAATGGAATCGACAAAACAGCCATTACCCACACAGCCATAACCAGATCAAAAATGCGTTTCATGTATTATTTGATTCAATTGGGATGAACCGACCGATACCAGTCTGCGGTTGCTTGCAGGCCTTGGCGCAAGGTAAATGGGGGATACCAATCTAGTTCACGGTACACCTTGCTGCTGTCCACTCGTAAGGAACTGAGCAGTCGTTCAAATTCCGCAGTTGAACCCGTCACATTGCCCAGCATTTGCAGCAAAAACGGGGGAACCGGTAACAGCCGCGATGGAACGCCCAGGGCCCTGGCAAGACCCCGCAACAAGGCATGGGTGGAGACGGGGGTTCCATCGCTGACCAAATAGGTATGCCCGTTCGCTGCGGAGTGGCATGCGCAAACGATCAAAAAGTCCACTAAATTCCCCACATAAAGCAAATCGCGAAAATTCTTGGTCGCACCCAATGGCAAAGGTATACCGCGGTGGACCGCACCCAATAGACGCAAAAAATTGCCTCCCACCCCTGGTCCGTAAATTAACGGTGGGCGCACGGTCACCACCTCCAATTCACCGGCCAATTGAATCAATCGCAATGCTTGCTCCGCTTCCCATTTTGAAACTGAATAGGGATTATGAGGATCTGGTGTGTCTTGATCCGTGAACTCCAAATTTCCGCGCGTACTGGGCCCATTCACACCAATAGAGCTGACGTTAACCAACCTGCGCACGCCCGCCACTATGGCGGCATTTGCCAATGTAATAGTGCCCATGGTGTTGACGCGACGAAACTCCGCCAGCGGATCCCTGGACTTGTCGTGCATGATATGGACGCGCGCTGCCAGATGGATGACCACATCGCAATCAGCAAGTGCAGTCGCCCATTCGGTTTCGCCATCCACATTGCCAACAGCGACATTCTCAACACCCGAAGGCAATAGGCAGTGGGTCCGCGTAATTCCCCGTACCGATAATCCTCGCTTGACCGCCTCTTCACAAAGGGCTCGACCTACGAATCCGTTGGCACCAGTAATCCCTAGTATTTTGGGCCTTTTCATTTCCATCCCACGAAAGCCAATGCCACGCATGACAACGCAAACAACCATTGGTCACGCGAACGACGCCGACAGTTGGCCGCTTGGAACGCTAGTCTTAGCATCCTCCAGCGGCCCCCGCCGACCCAACTACGCACAAAGACGTCGTTGTGTAAACCAATCTGCCCAGCAATCAGTCGCGCTTGATTCAGACCCCAACCACTTAATACTTGTCGTGCACGCCAAACAAAGGCGACCCAGCCCGCATTGACGCCGACCTGATTTTTGGCATGCTGGCGATACATGAGACTGGCATAGCCATCAATAACCCATTGATAACCGCGCGCACGCGCATAAGCATAGATAAACCAGTCATGCAATCCAATTTGCGCCAATTCTCCAATTTTTTGTTGTAAAACGCGCTGCATTTCCACGGCGAGTTTGCAACTGATAACAAAAGTGCAGCCAGGACCAGCAGATTCAAATAAATAGTCCCACTTGCGTTGTGCAAAAGACTTCTTGATATAAAGCGACTTACCCGATTCCCAAAATGCAACTACGTCGCTGGAATACCCGTCTGCGCCATTTTCGATCAGGGAATCCTTTGCACGCGTTAACTTCCCAGGCAGCCAGATATCATCTTGATCTGCAAAGGCTACATAGTCAAAACCAGAGAAATCGCAATCACGAAGTAACCGAAAAAAGTTCTGCGCAGCACCTCCGAATGTCTCCCCAGTCGGCAGCACAACAATACGGGAATCCAACGCCTGCAAGTTGAGAAACCAGGCCTCGGTTCCATCCATGGAGCGATCAATACTGGCAAAAATCGTGACATTTACGCCCGTTTGATTCAATATCGAATCAACTTGCTGTTGAAGATAGCGAACACCATTGAATGCAGCCAAACAAACGGCTATCGACGGAACATCATTGGAAAGTGATGGCATGCAAATCAAGCGCGGCGCAGCAAACGGACGACAAAAAGTCGTCGCATGTACTTGACCAAAGAATAACAATACAGAAACATCAGATACGGGAGTGGAATTTTTCCTTGTCCGGAAAAATACCGATAGTTCGCAAGCTCCCCTTTTTCCATAAGCCACATATCGGCGCTGAGTCCGGCTGCGCCATATCCAGGCTTATAAATTGCGACCAACTCAACCTCCAGTTTAACCGTCGCAAATCCTGCATCCAAGATTGCCAACCACAAGCGGTGATCCTCCATGTACCGCACCCCTTCGGCAAAGCGCAGCGGAATTTCCCGCTTGAGCATGACGGAGGGAGTTACAAATGCGTGTCGTACCAACAGACTGCCCCAAGTGATGGGACGAACTCTCTGGAAATAGATGATCCATTGGGGAGCACTCCCCGATTCCTGTGGCAGTTGGCGACACGCGTGCCCGCTGAGCGCTACTTCAGGATGCGCATGCATATACGCATACTGCACTTCAATTTTTTGTGGATGCCAGGCGTCATCTGCATCCAGAAAGGCCACATACGGTTGCGTAGCGATATTCCAACCCGCGTTACGGGCAGAGGCGGCGCCACGGTTGTCTGGTAGTTCAACCACCTTGACCCAATCACCATACTGGCGTTGTAGAGAATGCAAAATTTCTACCGTTCCATCTCCGCTGGCATCATCCACCAATACCAGCTCGGCTGGCTGCATCGTCTGTGACGCAACAGATTCCAATGCGCGCGCGATCGTCGCGGCACACCGATAACAGGGAACGACAACTGTGACCGCTGCGGTATTCATGCGGTTCGAAATGCCTTCCAAACTGCGCGCAGGCGATCAGGCCGACCTACCAACACGCGCTTTACCAGCATTCTCAGCAGCGCCAAAAAAACGGATACCGCCGGTACTGGGGCGTGACGCCTCAGGAAACGAAAACAAGAGCGAGCTGCGTACTCATCCAGCAGTGGGTTCCCGAACCCAAGGCTGCTCGATTGGTTGTGCCACACCTTGGAATTTTTGGACACGGTCAATTTCCAGCCAGCACGACGCAATCGAAACCCCAGGTCAGTATCCTCCCAGTACATGAAAAAACGTTCCTGATCGAACAAGCCCACTTCATTCAACGCAGTCCCGCGCAACAACATCGATGCTCCGGAGACAAAGTCAACCGCACCAGCAGCCAGGCAATGTGTCGATCGCCCCAGCCAAAGATTGACACGCCCACCACCCCATAACTGAACACGTGCAGTGTCTTCTGCTTCAAACACGACAGACCCAACGGCACCCACAGACTGGTCATGATCAGCTACATGGACCAGGGCTGAAAGCGCTCCACGGTCCACCGTTGCATCGCTGTTGATCAGCCAAACATACTCCGCACCTTGTTGAAGCGCATAGCGAATGCCCACATTGCAGCCACCGCCAAAGCCAAGATTAGAACCGGCATGCAACAACTTCAAAGTAGGAAACGCTTGGCTGATGTGCCGTACAGAATCATCCGACGAGTTATTGTCTACGATTAAAACCGTAAAATTGTCGCCATCCATTTGGAGCAGCGACGCCACGCAGGCGACGGTGTCACGCCAGCCATTCCAATTGAGCACAATGACGCATACACGCGTCATCTATTTCCCCTGGACATCGGCTTAAACCGCAAAGCCCGAGCTTCCACCACATGCCAAGACAAGTATGCGAAACCCCAAGTCAGCAACAACGACATTACCAAGAGGGCACCAAAGGGTATTTGGCGTCCTCGCCCCCAGCCAATGACCAATTGCTGAATCGGAAATGCATAGATGTACACCCCATAGGACAAATCACCCAAACGATCTGTTAATTTGGCCCCAATTGCAACTTGTCGGCCCCAATGCACGAGCGCCGCCGCGCATACGAGCATCGCACTGCGCTCTAACCCCCTTGGCCCCATAGCCACGAATAAAACCAGTGCAACCATGGCCAATGCGCGTGCGGACATATTTGGGGGCGACTTCAGACAATGTCCATAAAAGACACCCCACCAAAACATCGCCACCATCTCGAAATAAAGCGAATACCGCTCACCGATCAGCAGTACGCCATAGTGCGTAAACAAAACAGCACACAGTAAACCGACTGATAGCAAACTTGCCTTACCCTTCGGCCAGAAAACCGCCACCGCACCAATTACTGCTACCGTGATGTAGCAAAAATACTCTACTGGCAGCGTCCACAACGACCCGTTGACTATCCCGGGCATGGCGTTGCCCACAAACACCCCCGGCAGGACGTAAGGCGTCAAGAATAGCGCCGTCCAAAAATACCGCCAAGTCACTGCTGATCCGAAATAGTCCGACAACGAAAGGGTGGTGACAAGCGGCCCCAAAAGAAATATCGACAACAAACACACGACCCACAATCCCGGAAATATGCGCAAAGAACGACGGAGAAAAAATCGCCACGCATGTGGGTCACGTTCCCAACTAGCCCAAACCAGCCACCCACTCAGAAAAAAGAATATGGTGACACCCGCGCCGCCCCAGGTATTCCAGCCCATGAACTGGGGCTCCGACAGACCCATCAATGCAAACTGATGACTGAACAACACCATGGTTGACGCCAACAATCGCAATAGGTCCAGAGAGTTCTTGTTCATATCACGGCAATCCGGATGATCATGATTGTGACCGGACGCACACCAGTTGAACGATGTCTTGTTGGGAGGCGCTCAAAGCAGGTGCGCCTTTCAAGAACGCCTTGGCGGTGCGCACGTCGTCAAACGATATTTGCAGCGCCCTGCGATGTATACGCTCGGACTCAATAGCGGTCTCCAGGGTTTGCGATGGTATCTGTGTGCAGCACAAACCCTCCGCCCGCAACCATTCCGTCAACCATACAGCATCGGGAATAGCTAGATGCCGTGGCGCCTCCAGCCCGCGCCAATTTCCACCATAATGGACACGCAATCCACTGGAAGCATTCGGCGCACTCAACAAAAGAACCCCCTGTGGCTTTAGCGATGCCAAGAGCATACGCAACAGATTCATGGGCTGATGCACGTGTTCCAACACATGCGAGCAAACCACACAATCGACTTGCCCACGGTAGCGCTCCAACAACTCATAGCCACCTTGTTCAACGTGAAGTCCCTGCATTTTGGCAGCCTGAACCGCCGCAGCATCCATTTCAATACCTTGAGCCTGCCATCCCAATTGGTTGGCTAATCGAAGTTTGTCGCCGTTGCCGCAACCAACATCGACCAGCAATCCTTTGGGTAATTGCGCCATCTCCCGCAATCCAAATGGTTCGGCGATAAATGGTTTGAGCCACTGAATTGGTCGCCTAAACCAAGACGGCAATCCCACCCGGGGGTGCAACGAGGTTCGCATGTCCAACGACCAGAATTCATTGCGAATCCGTTGTTTCAAACCCGCCAAAAGACCGGCTACCTTTTCATCTCCGTGGGTGTAATAGCTGCGGTACGCCTTACCAATGCTGTCAACCGTTGGCCGAGGATGCAGATAGAGTGCCTTGCAGTTTCCGCAATCCCAATACCGCCAATGTCCGGGCGCGCAACCAAAAGCCCAATCCTCTATTCCTTCATAGGCTAGCGTACGATTTGCCTCACCACAATACGGACAGTTAGCCACATCCTCTAGTGCGACTATTGGCCAAGTTTCAGGCACCATACAGTCTCCGCACTGCAAAACGCAACAACACCCAGTCCAACGTCACACGTACCAACCACGCCAGCGCAGCGCCCAACAACCCCCAGCGCGACGTCAGTGCCCACAACACCACCAGATACAGCCCCAACTCGACCACATGAAACACAGCTGTCACCCTTGGATTTCCCTTGGCCTGGATCAAGATAAAGGGAATAGATGCCAACGAATTAATCCAAATTCCGATGCACAGCACCAGCACCACGGGCATCGCATCGTGAGCAAAAGTACTGGAAATCCAGATCGACAATGCGGGATAGGCCGCTAATCCGGCCAACCCACAAAGAACCAACATGACCCACCCCACCTTCCGGTAAATATGGTGATAAGACTGCATGACCTGCACATCGTTCATGGCCGCCAACCGGGGCATGAGCGCAGATGTCAATGCAGCTGGAATCAGCAACAGGCGCAAAAGTGCCTCTTGTGGAATGACGTATAACGACAGCTGGTCCGCACCAACGGTAGCACTCACAAAAAATCGGTCACCGTACACCATCAGCGGGCCCACAATCCCTGTTACGGTAACCCAGAAACCATAGTGCCACAGACCGTTGAAATGCTGCCGTGTCAGTGCAGCGAAACGCGAAAACAATATCTTGCGCAGCTGCAGTGCCATCATCACCAGTACCAGACAGCGACCCAACACCAAATACATCGCAATCCAGCCTAGGCTAGGCCCATGGGTACTCACGGATACCGCTGGTAGTGCAAACATCCAGGTCCCCAAAATCATCCGTCCGGCATTCGATGCGGCAAATCGGTTTAACCCCTCCATGGCACCGCGCAAACCGCTGGCCAACGTTGTAGGGAGTACACCCGCCGCCGCAATAAAGAAAGCATGACGGGCATCCTCTTGTAACACCGGACTGATTTGGAGCCACTGACTGGCCAAACCAGGTGTCAACAACGCGACGACGCAGACACCCAACAATCCAGCAACTCCGGTCAATAACAGCCCGGCTCGAAGTACCGCCGCCCCCTGTGTGTCCAGATCGGAAGCCGTCAATCGGCTCAACTGAAAGGTCAGTGCCCGACCCACACCGAAGTCGAACAGGCTGAAATATCCAATCAAACCCCAGATCAGTGTCAACACACCAAACGATTCACCACCCAGGTGCCTCAAGGTGTAGGGAATAAAAGCGACGCCAGCCAGCAGGGGCACTGCACTGCCCGCCAGATTCCACAACGTATTGCGTTTAAGTGACATCGACGGAACTGCTCAGGCAAAAAGACTTAAATCGAATGCGTAGCGCCTATACATATCAACGGAAATCCGTATCACCAGCCATCAACCACCACCGATTCTTGAATAGGTGTGCACGTGGATCATCGGTCCAACAGCTGGTCGGAATGCTGATATTGATTGCCTCCTCTTTACCACCACAGTCTATAAACCGCTGCGCCTGATTTTTGGTAATCCAACAATAGAGCGATGCCAGCCCCCAAAGGCCCGTGACCCGACGCGCCTGATCAATGAGCAGGGGAATGTTTTTCAAGGGCGCTACCACATCCAGCAGTTCACAGGCATTCTCGACGCGTCTTAAAACCAAGAGCCCCAGAGGCTCTCCAGACCAACGCATAGTGACCATCAATAACTCGTAGTGGTTGTGGGGATGATGAACGTAACGATGCTCCAGGTAGTTCCAATCCCGAACGCCCACGACATCTTGTTGCAGGTCCTGCGCCATGGTGACCCACAATGCATCCACTTCCGCATGGTCTGACTCATTGTGAGCATTCAACGCCCTTGCGCGCGTACGCCAGCGATAGCCCGGTGCAGAGCTTGGCCACGTTACAGATACCAGTTGCCCAACTTCCGCATAGAGCCCCATCTTTTCCGCGACCAGCATCGCGCGCGCGTTAGGAAACCCGAACCCCAGTGGTCCATAAATTTCAGCACTCGTTGCTGCCGTCAGCAGAAAGGGGCCCTTTCGCGTCATCACACCCCGTTCCTCAGGTTGAACCATCACATCGCAAATCTGAAAAGCCCACTCCGGTGTGCCACACAGCAATATATCCCGGTACATGCCGCCGTAATGGGCAATCGTCACGCCATTGCGGGCCGCAGTTGCGGCGTTGCCTCGACCTTGTCCGTACTTCCAAACCCATAAGTCACGACTCAACGGGTGCCCAAAAACCTCGTGGAATAAAGTGGCAATATTCGAGAAATCATCCGATATCACATGGCGAATTTGCCAACGCGGAACAACCGATTTGCGCAGGACACGTACAAAACCCGAGTCAGCATTCAACACCTCGTCTGGCTCTGGAGACTGTTCGTCAAACCCACAACGCGCACCGATTGCCACCGCATGGTCCAGCCAGTGTGGCATGCGCGCGGCGAGGGGATACTCTCCGTCCAACACGACCACCCCATCCATCGGTAGCAACCTGTCAAGTTGGTTGAACAGGGCTAAAGGATGGATTCGGTTTGAGAACCCCTGCAATATTGCTGCCCCGAAGCCTTTGGCAGCATCTTCTGCCGCAGGCCATCCGATTTGATCCATACCCTGCCGAGTGTGTGTGGGAGATTGGATGGACTCTCCCTCTTGGAACTTCCGAGCAACACTGACTTGATAACCTTGGGCCTCCAACCAAGCTGACAGATTGTCGGTAGACAGGGTGAAATGCAAAATTCGGGCGGGCGCCGGTGGTAAAAACCGCATGAGTACTGCGTTGGATGTATGCACGCTATCGGCCCACAAAATGTGACAATTTTAGAAAATCAAGTCAATCAGCGGCTCAAAATCCGACCGGATTCACGCCGCCTGTTGACAAACCTGGCCCTGCATCACAACGCCATGCATGCAGCAGCGACACCACGCCCTGTTCCAGATGGTCCTGACTGAAGTGCAATGTGGCGACGTTGGTCGCGCCGTCGTAAATATGGATGCCGTCTTCACTTAGCAAGTAGGCGCCAATGAAGTACTCGCCCTTGAGCAAAGGGATATTGGGGAACTCAATGGTGGCAGAGCCACGGCCTGCGGCATCTCTGCGCAACACGAGTCCATCAGCCTTGGTACTGTTACTGGCAATCCAGCGCCCATCTGGGGAGTGAATCGAAATAGCGACCACCGGTGGGAGAAGCGCAGGGTCAGAGGCAAAACCCATGGTAACGAGCACCGTTTGCTGCGAACTCTTCACCGTTAAGGAGTTGCCTGGTACGCCATCCACCTGGGTCTGCACGCCAAGAATGCGAGCTGTTCCGGACGGCACAGGAATCAGGGCTTGATCTATCGTCGTGCTGACCGGCGCGGAATCTATATCCAGAAAATTCTGATAGCGGGCAACTACTGTGGCCGGATCTCCCATGAGCTGAACAACCCCTTTTTCAAGCCACAGCGCACACGTGCACAATGCCTCGATCTGGTATACCGAGTGAGAACAGAACAGGATGGTTGCGCCCTTTTCCTTCAATCGCATGATACGGTCAAAAGACTTGCGCGCAAAGGCTCCGTCACCTACGGAAAGGGCTTCGTCTATTATCAGAATGTCGGGATCGACGCTGGTGGCTATGGAGAAGGCCAAGCGCACATACATGCCGCTGGAATACGTTTTGACCGGCTGATGGATGAAGTCCTGGATGCCGGAGAACTCGACGATTGAGTCATAGCGCGCATCGATCTCGTCCTTGCTCAGCCCCAGTATGGAGGCATTCAGGTAGATGTTTTCCCGGCCCGTGAACTCAGGGTTAAAGCCGGCACCCAGTTCTAACAACGCGGCCACGCGCCCGTGTACGGTTACCCGTCCAGTTGTGGGTGTCAGGGTGCCGCAGATCAGTTGCAGCAGCGTGGATTTACCGGCGCCATTTCGACCCACCAAACCCAAAACCTCGCCCTTGGGTAACTCAAAACTGACATCGTGCAACGCGGCAAATTCCTTGAAGTAACGTTTGCGCCCGCGCATGACCATCTGTTTGAGGCGGTCGATCGGGCGTTCATACAATTGAAACGCCTTGCCCAGGTGTTGCGCGTGAATAGCGATATTGTTAGAGGACATCGGCAAAGCCTTTGCGCGTCAACTGAAAGAAGACCCCACCCAGCAAAGCGAACACACAGGCCACCAAACCGTAAAGGGCCAATGCGCCCCAGGCCGGCCATTGGCCAATCAGCAATACGGCGCGCACCTGCTCAATGATCAGGGTCAATGGGTTTAGCATCATCCAAAATTGAATATTTGGATTCAGACTGGACACAGAGTAGAAAACAGGCGATAGAAACATGATCAGGCTGACGATCATGGACATCACCGGACTCACATCGCGCACAAACACACCAATGGCCGACAAGAACCATCCAAGACCCAGCAACAATGGCAGAAATGGCAACAAGACCAAGGGCAAAGCCAGCGCGGTGATGGGTAGTCCACCACGGGCAATCAACAACACCAACAACAGTGTGGCCGCACTAATGAGCAGGTGGAACAGGCCAGAAAGCACAGTCACCCAGGCCAGCAACTCTATCGGGAAAATCACCTTCTTAACCAGATTTGGCTGTTCCACTATCAGATTAGGTGCTCGATTGGCGACTTCTGCGAACAGGTTGAAAACCAATAGTCCGGCAAAGACCTGCAATGCAAATTCGATTCCACTGTCCCTGTGTGTTCCTGGCCAACTAGCCCGAAAAACCCCAACAAACACAAACGAATACACCGCCAACATGAGCAGCGGCGTGAGAAAAGTCCACGCCAACCCCAGTAGTGAGCCGCGATAGCGGCCCAATACGTCGCGTCGGGCAAATTGCCAGAGCAGGGATCGGCTGTGAATCGGAATGTAGGAGCGTTGGAGAAAAGTCACGAGGAGTAGTTTAACGGGGCAGTAGTTAGTAGATGCCACCTACTCCACGCCACCATCTGCGCGTACAGTTACGTTTACGTACCGACACGCGGCATGCGTGCTAGCGCAATACCCAACTTTTCAGGAGCATCCATGGTCAAAAAACTGCAAAAAAACCAATCCTCACCAGCAGCCCACGCGGCACTGACCGGGTCGGTAAAGGATTCTGCGCAACAAATCTGGCAAGCTGGCTTGGGCGCGTTCACGCGGGCACAGGCCGAAGGCTCCAAGGCATTTGAAGCGCTGGTCAAGGAAGGCGTAACCATCCAGCGGAAAACCCAGGCTGCCGCCGAGGAAAAGATTTCCGAAGCCACCAGCAAGATGTCCCACATGGCTACCGATATCAGCTCCAAGGCGTCAGGCCAGTGGGACAGGCTGGAAAACATATTTGAAGAACGCGTCGCCAAAGCCCTTAACAAGCTAGGTGTACCTTCCGCCAAGGATGTGAACGCGTTGATTGCCCGCATCGACGAGCTAAACAAGGCAGTGCGGAAGCTGTCGGCCAAAGCCCCCGCGCCGAGGCCTGACTCCAAACCAGTCGCCAAGGCCAGCAAGCCCACCGCCAAAACGCGCAAGACGCCTGCACCAAAAGCCGCAACTAAGGCGATCCCCAAGCGCGCAACGCCGATTCGCAAGCCAGCCGCAGCAAAGGGTGAATAAATTGTTGTATGTCGATGGATGGCAAAAAGGGGCGCTCAAGCGCCCCTTTTCAATGTGAAATATGCCTCCATGTGAATGAAATTGAGCTTGTATTGATGTATTGCAATGCAGCAAATTTGATTGGCGTGGCACTCTACACTTTGCACCTATGAACGCGAACACAAAAACACCCCCAAAAATCGCATTGGCGCTGGCTGGCGGTGGCCCGTTGGGAGCCATTTACGAGGTTGGGGCCATGTGCGCGCTGGAAGAGTCGCTGAATGGCTTGGACTTTACCAAGCTGGACCATTACGTCGGGGTCTCCGCAGGCGGCTTCATCGTGGCCGCATTGGCCAATGGCATAACGCCGCGCGAACTGTGCGCGTCCTTCATTGAAAACGACAGCGAGCCGTCTGAGACCTTCGACCCCTCCTGGCTACTGACCCCTGCCTATGGCGAGTTCGTTCGCCGTGGCGCCATGCTCCCAAAATTGATTCTGTCTGCCCTGTGGCATGTCACCTTGGGTCGCAAGTCCATCATGAGCGCTATTGAGCATCTCAGCCCAGCCCTGCCAACCGGTGTATTTTCCAATGCCGCAGTCAATACCGAAATGGCCCGCCTATTCAGCCAACAGGGCCGCACCAATGATTTTCGCAAGCTCAAGTCCAAGCTGACTCTGGTGGCCACCAATCTGGACAGTGGCGAGGCCGCACCTTTTGGCCGCCCCGGTTGGGACCATGTGCCGATCTCTCAGGCCGTGCAAGCCAGTTCGGCCTTGCCAGGCCTGTTCCCACCGGTGGAGATAGACGGCCAGTGCTATGTAGACGGCGCATTGAAAAAGACCATGCACGCATCCGTTGCACTGGAAGACGAAGTGGGCCTTTTGATTTGCCTGAACCCACTGGTGCCCTTTGACGCCACGGCCCCCCAAGTGGAAAAAGTGATGCGCGCTGGACTGCCTGCGCATAAGCGGGAGATTCCCCGCATCATTGATGGCGGCCTTCCCGCCGTGCTGAGCCAGACCTTTCGCTCGATGATCCACTCCCGCATGGAGTTGGGCATGAAGCACTACGAACACGCCTATCCGCACACTGACATCTTTCTGATCGAGCCCGACCACCGCGATCCCGAGCTCTACCTGGCCAACACTTTCAGCTATGCGCAGCGCCGACACCTGGCCGAACACGCCTACCAGCAAACCCGCCAATTGCTGCGCTCGCGCAAGACCAGCCTATCCGCCAAGCTAACACACCATGGCATTACGCTCAACCATGCGGTCCTGGACGACCACAAACGCCATCTGTGCGCGCCACCCAAAGCGCCAACCCGCATCGGACGCGCGATTGCCACGCTGCAAGAAGTCATGGACGATCTGGGTGAGACCGTGGCCCTGGCTGCCCGCTACACCGCCCACTGAGCAAACACATATGGTCAAGAAAGCACCCCGCCGCACCGCAGAACGCATTCTGGAAGTCACGCTGGAGCTATTCAACCGCTTTGGCGAGCCCAATGTCTCGACGACACTGATTTCAGCCGAACTGGGCATCAGTCCTGGAAACTTGTACTACCACTACCCTGCCAAAGACGAGCTGATCAACTCCCTGTTTGACCGCTACGAAAAGGCACTCAATGAATTGCTCAATGCCAGCGACAGCGTGCGCGATGTGGAAGACGCCTGGTTCTTCATGCACACCCTGTTCGAGCTAATCTGGCAATACCGTTTTCTGTATCGTGACCTCAACGACCTGCTGAGCAAGAACCGGCGTCTGGAAACACACTTTCAATGGGTCCTCAAGAACAAGACCCGTGCGGTCAAGGCCATGCTCGACAGCATGAGCCGTTTCGGTGCTGTTCGAATCGACTCCCGTGAAATGGAAACAACTGCCACCAGCATGGTCGTGGTGCTCACTTATTGGCTGAGCTTTGAATATGTCAAGGACCCGCGTAACGCCTTGGAGCCTGAGAGCGCGCAGGCCGCGCTCATGCGTGGTGCCCACCATGTTCTGAATTTGCTGGTCCCATACCTGGAAGCTGAACAGCGCACCCATTTGTTGACCTTGGTAGGCGCTTACAGCCCGCCAGCGCCCACTTGAAACACAACGATAACAACAAGAAGGTGGCCACGTCGCACGCAACCGCACCGTAGGCAACACCCACAACACCACAGGAGACAACCGATGACGCCATGGACGGCTTTTAACTACCAAGGCGAATACGTGTTTGATGCGGCACGGGTCAAAAAATATTGGCTACAACTCCACGCTGGTGACCTGGAGCCGTTACCGAACGACGAAGCAGTACTGGCTGCTTGGGCACAGTTTCATGGCGGGGCGTTCCAGAAGGCGACCGAGCTAGGCCTGCAGGCTGGCTCAGCTGGCAGCACGGTCGCTAACAAGGCCACTTGCATTTACGCCAACTACCTGGAACCCAAAGAGAAGAATCGGCAAATCCTGTTCCTGCAGGTGGCCGAGCGAGCCGCGGCACAGGCAGCAGCAGAACCCGGCAACCCGAACGCGTATTACTGGCAGGCCTATGCGTTGGGGCGTTACAGCCAGGGCATTAGCGTAGCCAAGGCCTTAGCCCAGGGCGTAGGCGGAAAGATCAAATCGGCATTGGAAAAAACCATTGCATTGCAACCTCAGCATGCCGATGCCCATGTCGCACTGGGCGCCTTCCATGCTGAAGTGATTGACAAGGTGGGAGCATTGATTGCCAACATGACCTATGGCGCCAAGAAGGAAGCCAGCCTGAACTTGTTCGAACGGGCACTCAGCCTCGCGCCGCAGTCGGCCATTGCCCGTATTGAATATGCCAATGCTTTGGTCATTCTGGAAGGTGACAAGCGCATGACCGAGGCCACCCGGTATTACCAACAGGCCGCCGCCATGCCGGCACTGGATGCCACAGCGAGGCTCGATGCAGAAATGGCCCAGACGGAACTGGCCAGCTAATAGCGCCCCTGCGAAGAAACTAGTTTTCGTCTCCCCAAGGCAACATCAAGGTCACCGTCGAGAGCTTGGCAAACTCTGGCGCGAATCGGTCGATGATGGCCTGCGGGTCTGGACACAGGTGGGTGTCTGACACCACGCCAAACTGTACGCCTCCGCCGTAGCTCAGGATGGAAACTCCCAGCCCTACCGTTCCACTTTGGGGCACCCAGACCAGATTCTCTTCTACGGTAGCACCGCAAAATTTGAGCTTCTCACGCGGTCCTGGCACATTGGTCATGACGGCCGTGGTCTTCTTGGAAAACAAGCCCAGCATGGCGTCCTGCAGCGGCTTGACCAGTAGGCCAGCCACGGCCAGCAGCCCGAATGCCAGAAGCGGCTGCATGCTGCCTTTGAGGCCCCGCATGCGTCGGCGCACCTCGTACAACCGCTCAATCGGGTTTTCAATGCCGATCGGCAGCACCAGCGGTGCCAGACCAAACTGGTTTCCCAATAGGTGGGCCTTGCCAGCCTCGCGCAGGTTGACCGGCACCATGGCGCGGATTTCCTTGTCGATGACCGTGTCACCCTTCGCCCGCAGATACTGGCCGATTGCACCAGCTACGCTGCTGAGCAGCACATCGTTGATAGAGCAGTTCAGTGCCTTGCTCACGGCCTTGACCTCGGCCAGTGAAATGGGTGGGCACCACGCCACCCGTTTGGAGTGCCCTGGTACACCCTTCAAACGGGTCGGTGAGTCGTCCGCCATCAGCGCCAGCGCTGCCAGATCAGCTACCGCCCGGTACGCCAGCTTGGCCATGTCGAGCGAGCTGTGCATACCCTTTTCAACGCCCTTGTGCGGCTCCATCAGCAAGCCCATGGAGCGAACAGCGCCGTCACCTGCGGCACCCAGGGCTTTGACCGTCATATTGGTCAGTGGTTTGAGCAGGGCATCGGCAATCCACTCCTCGGCTCCTTCAACGCCTTCCTTGTAGGGACCGCGGTGACTGCGAACCGGCGGCGCAGAGCCACCATCAACCAAGGACTGGGTGACCTGGATCAAGGCAATACCGTCGGCAATGCAATGGTGGATGCGCACCATCATGGCGGAGCCACCCTTGTAATGTTCAACCAGGTGAAACTGCCACAGAGGATGCTGCTTGTCGAGCGGCTGCATCGTGAGTTCGGCCAGGCGGTCTTGCAAGGCTTCTTGTTCGCGGCCAGCAGGTTTTTTGGGTAACTTTTCGATGACCACATGGTTGGCCAAGTCAAAGTCCGGGTCATCCACCCAGGTGGCACCGGCAGCATCTTCTTCGACCCGCTGCGTAAAACGTGAATATTTGAGGAGGCGGTCTTCGATGCGCTGGCAAAGGTCCTGGTATCGAATGCCGGGCCTTAGCACCCAAACGCCCACGATCATCATCAGGTTGGAGGGCGAATCCATGCGCAGCCAGGCCGTATCGACTTTGCTCATGCGCTCGCCGTTCAGCCCCAAGGCCCCGGCCATTGCATGGGTGACGTTCTCCTGTATCGTGTGGGGCGCCGTTGCAACTGGCTTTTCAGCCAGATGGTCAGAAGACATTTCGGTCGCTGGCGCAGCGGCAGCGCGGCGCTTGCGCGGCGCTGTTTTTTTGGCGGTGGCTCGGGTTACCATGGACTCTCCAGTACGGGGGATGGGAACAGGAAACAGTCTGGGCACTGGCAAGTGCCAGCCCGTTGGGGCTACTGTACTATTCTTAAGGCCCTTTGCCCCGTAAGATACTGGACAAATATCCAACACAGTTGGGTATTCTCCCCAACACCGTTGCTGACCCGCCCTAACCGGAGACCTTGATGTCCGATCTGAAGAAAAAATTTGAAGCCGCTGTCGCCAACTCCAAGAACCTGAGCGAGCGCCCCGACAATGCCACGCTGCTCAAAATCTATGCCCTGTATAAGCAGGCCAGCGTAGGTGACAACGCCGAAAAGAAGCCCGGTTTTGTCGACATGGTGGGCCGCGCCAAATGGGACGCCTGGAACGGCCTCAAGGGCACCGACAGCAAGGGCGCAATGCAGCAGTATGTCGATTTGATCGAATCTTTAAGCTAAACAGCCCTCTAGCCCTCGTAAAATATACGCAGACAGCTACTAAAACAATAGTATCGTGGATGCTATTGTTTTTTGGCTACTGCCTTTTTACGCGCCGGTTTCGGTGCCAGTAGGTCGTCCAAGTTTTTGACGATCTCAGCTTCGATGCGGCCCTTGAAAGCCCCCAGCAAAAAACCCAGCTTGGCGTCCAGATCGAAATGATCCGGCGTGACATGCAGTGTGCCGTTGACGCCGGAGCGGGTGAAGGTAACCATATCTCCCTTGGCACCCTCCTTGTAGGTGCATTCCATGCCAAACTCGGCCTTTACCTCCTCGGCCCACGCATAGGCAATTTTGCGGGCTGCCGCCAGGCTCAGGGAATGATCGCGTCGAATGTGCAGTTGTGCCAAAGCCTTACTCCTGGATTTTTGTAGATGATTGGGTTTGGTTCATACTCGCATACAACACATAACCCAGATTGCCATGCTATACAAATTCAAATCCAAAGTCACTGGTGACCTGATCATGCTGGAACCCAACGGACGTCAAATACTGCAATTGATCGGCAAGGACGACCCGACCAGCGCCCACAAAGGCATTCTGCTGCCGGCTGACATGCCAGCCGCGATTGCCGCACTGGAACACGCCATCGCCCAGGACGATGCTGCCCAGCAACAGCATTTACAGGAAGCCCAGGCTGCTGGTAAGACCCAATCACCAGCAGACGGAGTCACGCTGCGCCAGCGGGCGCTACCTTTCATCGAGATGCTGCAGCGTTGCCAGAAGGCCGACAAAGAGGTCGTCTGGGGCGTCTGAGTCCCCTTTTTTGCCTGCTGACCGCAGGCTACTTGTAGCTTCTGGCGTCGTCGATGATCTTGCCGTCGTTGGGCAGACTGCCCAACGGCACCACATCCACCTGTCCGCGCAGCTTGGTCACATCACGGATGGCCTCGCCAATGCGCACAGCCAGGCCCTCAGCCGGATTGGCAACTTCCACGCACAGCGTCATGCTGTCATTGGCCATTTCGCCCGTTACTACCAGCCGTGCCCGCGCCACCTCGGCAAAGCGCTTGACGATATCATTCACCTGCTTGGGGTGCACGAACATACCGCGAACCTTGGTGGTCTGGTCGGCACGCCCCATCCAGCCCTTGATGCGGGAATTGGTGCGGCCAGTGGGGCAGGCTCCAGGCAGCACAGCAGACAGGTCACCGGTACCAAAGCGGATCAGGGGATAGGTTGGGTTGAGCGTGGTAACCACCAGCTCGCCCACCTCACCATCAGCCACTGGATCGCCCGTGCCGGGGCGCACAATTTCCACGATCACGCCCTCATCCAACACCAAGCCCTCGCGCGCCGATGTCTCGTAGGCGATCAACCCGAGGTCCGCCGTGGCATAGCACTGGTATCCCGCAATGCCACGTTCCAAAAACCAATCGCGCAACGACGGCGGAAAGGCCTCGGCTGACAGCAGCGCCTTGGTGACGCTTGGCAGTGGCACCTGCATTTCCTGCGCCTTCTCGATAATGAGCTTGAGAAAGCTGGGCGTACCGATATAACCCGCCGGTTGCAGATCACGCATGGCCTGGACCTGTTGTTCGGTTTGCCCCGTGCCACCCGGAAACACCGAGCAACCCATGGCATGGGCACCCGTTTCCATCATGGAACCGGCCGGCACGAAGTGGTAGCTGAAGCTGTTGTGAATCAGCTCGCCAGGCCGAAAACCCGCCGCATAGATAGCCCGGGCCATGCGCCAATAGTCGCGCGCCGTGCCTTCGGGTTCGTAGATGGAACCGGGGCTGGAGAAAACGCGCGGCATGGCCGCACCTTTGCCAACGGTGCTAAAGCCGCCGAATACATCGCTGGCGGTGCGGGCTGCGATCTGACGTTCTTGCAACTCGTGCTTGCGCACCACCGGCAGGCTGGCCAGCGCGGCGCGGGTGGTTACCTGTTCCACTTCAAAACCCTGCAATAACTCGGCATAAGCGGGGGAAGACTTGCGCGCGTGCGCCAGTTGCGCCGGCAAGGCTGCCATCAGCGCGGCCTCGCGCTGCGCTGGTTCGCGCGTTTCCAGCGCATCAAAAAGTGGGGACATGGGTGGGAATCCGTTTTGGGTCGTGGGCTGGGGAACAAGCGATTCAGGCCAGCCAACGCTTGCGGCGCTTGTAGCTCTTGACGTCCTTGAAGCTCTTGCGCTCACCACTACCCATGCCAAGGTAAAACTCCTTGACGTCTTCGTTGGTGCGCAGGTCGTTCGCTGCACCATCCATCACCACCCGGCCCGACTCCATGATGTAGCCGTAGTCCGCGTACTTGAGGGCCATGTTGGTGTTTTGCTCGGCCAGCAAGAAAGTGACGCCTTCTTTGGTGTTGAGATCTTTCACGATCTCGAACACTTCTTCGACGATCTGGGGTGCCAGGCCCATGGAGGGCTCATCGAGCAAAACCATGCTGGGGTTGGCCATCAGGGCGCGGCCAATGGCACACATCTGCTGCTCACCACCCGATGTATAGGCGGCTTGGCTGGACGCCCTGGTCTTGAGGCGCGGGAAGTAGGTATAAACCTTCTCCAGATTGGCAGCGATCTCCGCCTTGTCTTTGCGGGTGTAGCTGCCTGTTAGCAGGTTTTCTTCAATCGTCAGGTGGGCAAAACAGTGCCGCCCCTCCATGACCTGCACCACGCCGCGCTGCACCAAGTCGGCGGGCGACAGATTTTCAATGCGCTCACCGCGCAGCTCGATCGAGCCTTTGGTGACTTCACCGCGTTCGCCTTTGAGAAGGTTGGAAACTGCACGCAACGTAGTTGTCTTGCCCGCCCCATTGCCGCCCAGAATAGCCACGATGCTGCCCTCGGGCACCTGTAGTGACACACCCTTAAGCACCAGAATCACGTGGTTATAGATAACCTCGATGCCGTTGACGTTCAGAACAATAGTTTTGGGTTCCATAAGCTTTCTCACTGTGCCAATCGTCAGACTTGGGCTACAAGCCTGACGATTGGCGGCTCCGAGGAGCCGCCAGAATCTACCCGTGCCTAGCGGGCAGAAGGGTCATGCCATCAAGATTGGCAATCAGCCGGCTCGCGCCGTTTCATTTTCTTGTCAGCCAGATACTTGTCGCCGGCGGCTTTAACCATGGGCTTCAAGATTTGTTCATCTGCCTGGTACCACTCTGGCGCGATGTTCCACTTGGCACCGTCCCAAGTCTGGATGCGAGCCCAGCTAGAACCCATGTGGTCAGCACAGCTTGTAGAGACAGGACGCATCACGCCGCCAAAGCCCATGGCATCGATCTTCTTCTGGTCGAGGTTCAGATTCTCAAAGCCCCAGCGCACTTGCTCGCCGGTCATGACCTTGCCCTTGCCAAAACGCTCCTGTGCACGGCGCACAGCTTCCACGCCCAGCATCTGGATCATCGCGCCACGGGTGTACAGCACCGAGCCAACTTCATCCTTGGGGCCGGTACCCTGGCCCTTGTCGTGCACATACTTCGTGATTTCCTGGATGACCTTTTGGTCCTTGCCGGAACCGTTGAGTGCCAAGGCGTGGTAGCCCTTGGCGCCCATACCCACGTCGCGCACATCTGGCTCAGCACCCGCCCACCAGACGCCATACATCTTCTCGCGCGGGTAACCGGTAGCCTGGGCTTCCTTGAGCGCGGTGGAGTTCATCACGCCCCAGCCCCACAGCAGTACGTAGTCAGGCTTGCTCTGGCGTACTTGCAACCAGGTGGCCTTCTGTTCAACGCCGGGTGCCGTTACAGGCAAAAGCTGCAGATCGAATCCGTGCATTTTGGCCCGCTCTTCGAGCAGGGGGATGGGCTCCTTGCCAAACGGGCTGTCATGGTAAACAAGCGCAATTTTCTTGCCTTTGAGTTTGTCCATGCCGCCGAGCGACTTGCCCAAGTGCTGGATGATGATGTCGGCGCCGGTCCAGTAGCTGCCCATCATCTCGAAGTTCCACTTGAAGGCCATGCCGTCTGCCGACATCGACAGGCCATAACCCACCGTCAGCAACGGGATCTTGTCGCCCGGTGCTTTTTCGGTCAGGGCAAAGGTGATCCCGGTTGATTGCGGGTCAATCATTGCGACGCCGGGCTTGACTTTCAGTCGCTCATAGCATTCCACGCCGCGGTCGGTGGCATAGCCGGTTTCGCACTCTTCAAAAGTGAGCTTGACGCCGTTGATGCCGCCGTCACGGGCGTTGATCATCTTCAGGTAGTCCTGCTTGCCGTTGGCCCAGGGCGTGCCGTTGGGTGCGTAAGGACCTGTGCGGTAGGAAAGCAGCGGGAAGAACTGCTCCTTGGCCTGCGCTAACGCGCTGGTGGACAGCGACGCTGCACCAGCGGCCACGACAGTGGCCGCGATGACGAGTTTCGAAAGCTTCATGGATGTCTCCTTTGAATGAATGTGTTGAAGCACAGGGGGGGGAACGGAATTACACGGTTTAGTGTGGGAAAGGCCAGAGCCGGAGTTTTTGCTTGCCAATGGACCACAGCTTGGCCAGGCCATGGGGTTCGACGATAAGAAACCAGACAATCAGCCCACCGAAGGTCATGAGTTCGACATGCGAAATCGTCGCAGTGGACAACTCAATACCCACCAAGTTGCCCATAGCAGGCAGGATTCGGCTCAGAATAATCGGCAGGATAACGATAAAGCCGGCACCAAAGAAGCTGCCCATCACAGACCCCATACCGCCGATGATCACCATGAACAGCAGACGGAAAGACACTTCAACCGAGAACGCCGCCGGCTCCCAGGAGCCCAGGTGAACGAAGGCCCACAGGCCACCGGCCACGCCGATGATGAAGGAGCTGACGGCAAACGCGCTGAGCTTGGCGTACATCGGGCGAATGCCAATCACGGCAGCGGCCACGTCCATATCGCGAATCGCCATCCACTCACGGCCAATGGCACCGCGCACCAGATTCTTGACCAGCAAGGCAATCACCGTGAGCAACGAGAGGCAGAACAGATAGCGTGCAACGGGTGTGTCCAGCGCCATACCGAGCACCTTGAGGTTGGTGACCGATACCGAACCCGACGGCGAATCATTGGTCAACCATTGAATGCGCAAGAACATCCAGTCACTGAAGAACTGTGCTGCAAGCGTGGCAACCGCCAGATACAGGCCCTTGACGCGCAGGCTGGGCAAACCGAACAGAATGCCAAACAGCATGGCGCAGACACCACCCAGAATCAGCGCCGGTATCAGCGGCATGCCCGGTACGCGCACAAAGAAGTTGTAGGCACCATAAGCGCCTACTGCCATAAATGCGGCTGACCCCAGCGATATCTGCCCACAGTAACCCACCAGCACGTTCACGCCCAACGCGGCGAGCGACATGACGACGAAGGGAATCAGGATCGAGGTATAGAGGTACTCGCTGGCAAACATCGGAATGGCGACGAACGCCACCGCCAGCAGCAGACCAACTGCAATCCGGTCCTGCGCAATCGGGAAAATCTGCTGGTCAGATCGGTAGCTGGTCTTGAACTGGCCGTTTTCGCGGTAAAACATGGTGGGTGTCCTGTAGGTCTTGTATTGGCTTAGACGCGATCGATGATCTTCTCACCGAAGAGTCCCTGCGGCCTGAACAGCAGAAACACCAGCGCGAGCACATAGGCAAACCAGATTTCAATGCCACCCCCAACATAAGGGCCAAGGTAGACCTCGGAGAGCTTTTCACCAACCCCGATGATCAGGCCGCCGATGATGGCGCCGGGCACAGAAGTCAGCCCGCCCAAAATGACGACAGGCAACGCACGCAGGGCAATGGTCGTGAGCGAGAACTGCACGCCGAGCTTGGAGCCCCAGATCATCCCGGCGACCAGCGCCACGGCACCGGCAACGCACCACACGATGACCCAGATACGGCCCAGCGGAATACCGATCGACTGCGCTGCCTGGTGGTCGTCAGCCACAGCGCGTAGCGCGCGGCCCGTGGTGGTTTTTTGAAAAAACAGGGTCAATCCAATGACCAGCGCGGCCGCAATGCCTGCAGCAATGACGTCTTCCTGGTTGATGAGAAGGCCGCCGGGGAACACGGAATCAAGTACAAAGACCGGATCCTTGGGCATGCCGATATCGATGGGGTAAATGTCGCTTCCAAAGAATGACTGACCCAGGCCCTCGAGGAAGTAGGCAATGCCCAGCGTGGCCATGAGCAGCGTGGCGCCTTCCTGGTTGACCAGGTGGCGCAGCACCAGACGTTCGATCACCCAGGCCACCACAAACATGAACGCGCCAGCAATCAAAAATGCCAGGACGTTGGCCAGAATCTTGTTGTCAATGCCAGTCCACCCCGGAATCCACTCCGAGAAGCGCGCCATGGCCAGGGCTGCGAACAGCACCATGGCGCCCTGGGCGAAATTGAACACGCCAGAGGCCTTGTAGATCAGCACAAAGCCGAGCGCTACCAGCGAATACAGCATGCCGGCCATCAGGCCGCCAATCAGTGTTTCAAGAAAAAATGCCATCGTATCGAACCCCCCCAACCCAGTGGGGGGCGGAACCAAAAAACCACCCACAACTCCCGCCCCCCCCCGCAAAAATTAATGACTTGTTCCCAGGTAGGCGCTAATCACGTCTTCGTTGTTGCGTACTTCTTCCGGCTCGCCGTCACCGATTTTCTTGCCGTAGTCAAGCACGACCACGCGGTCGGAAATATCCATTACCACGCCCATGTCGTGTTCGATCAGCACGATGGTGGTGCCAAACTCGTCATTCACATCCAGCACAAAACGGCACATATCCTGCTTTTCTTCCACGTTCATGCCGGCCATGGGCTCATCCAGCAGAAGCACCTGCGGCTCCATCGCCAGCGCGCGTCCGAGGTCCACGCGTTTTTGCAGGCCATATGGCAACTGGCCTACCGGCGTCTTTCGGAAGGCCTGAATTTCCAGAAAGTCGATGATGTGCTCAACCTTCTCGCGGTGCGCAATTTCCTCTCGCGCGGCTGGGCCGATCCGCAGTGCCTGCATCAGGATATTGCTTTTGATTTTCAGGTTGCGCCCGGTCATGATGTTGTCGATCACGCTCATGCCCTTGAACAGTGCCAGGTTCTGAAACGTACGACCAATGCCCATCTCGGCCACTTGGCGCGAGTTCATGTGCGAAAAGGTTTGGCCTCGGAAAGTGATAGCGCCTTCCTGCGGCGTGTAGACACCGTTGATGCAATTGAGCATGGAACTCTTGCCCGCACCGTTGGGGCCGATGATGGCGCGGATTTCGTGTTCGCGTACGTTAAACGAAATGTCGGTCAGTGCGTTCACGCCGCCAAAGCGCAGGCTGATGTTCTTGACGTCCAGAATAACGTCGCCAATCTTCTTTTTGGCTCCAATTGGGGCCACTGCTGCGGGTGTTGTCATGCTCATGCTGCCGCCTTCACGGGTGCAAAGGTCTTTGCATCTTCGATCATCAGGGTGGCGCTGACCTTGCCAGTGCGACCATCTTCAAACTTGACCTGGGTCTCAATAAATTGGGATGTCTGGCCGCCGTACAACGCGTCAATCAACACGTCGTAGCGCTCGGCAATAAAGCCGCGGCGGACCTTGTTGGTGCGGGTCAGCTCGCCGTCGTCGGCGTCCAGCTCTTTGTGCAGCACCAGGAAACGGCTGACCTGGCTACCCGCCAACAGGGTGTCTACGCACAGGTCGGCGTTGACTTTTTCGACGCACTCCTTGATCAGCTGATAGACCTCGGGTTTTTGCGCCAGATCGGTGTAACCCGCATACGGCAGGTTACGCCGCTCGGCCCAGTTGCCTACTGCATCGAAATCGATATTGATGAACACACACACCTTGTCGCGCCCATCTCCATAGGCCACCACTTCCTTGATGTGCGAAAAGAACTTCAGCTTGTTCTCGACATATTTGGGCGCGAACATGGCGCCGTCGTTGGCGCCGCCCTTGATGCGACCCACGTCCTTCACACGGTCAATGATCTTGAGGTGACCATGGGCGTCGATGAAACCAGCGTCGCTGGAGTGGTACCAGCCGTCCTCGGTCAGCACCTCGGCGGTAGCTGCCGGGTTTTTGTAGTATTCCTTGAGAAGACCGGGGGATTTGATCAGGATTTCGCCGTTGTCGGCCACCTTGATCTCCACGCCTTCGCACGGCACACCCACCGTGTCGGCCCAGGCCTCGTTGTCGGGCTGTAGACACACGAACACAGCTGTCTCCGTGGAACCATAGAGCTGCTTGAGGTTGATACCAATGGAGCGGAAGAACGAAAAAAGATCAGGGCCAATCGCCTCACCGGCGGTGTAGGCCACGCGCACCCGGCTAAAGCCCAAGGTGTTGCGCAGAGGGCCATACACAAACAGATTACCCAACGCATACAGCAGTCTGTCGCCCATGCCTACGGTCTTGCCATCCATCAGGTCCGGGCCTACGCGTTTGGCCACACCCATAAAGTAATTGAACATGCCGCGTTTGATGGCACCGGCATCTTCCATGCGGATCATCACGCTGGTGAGCAGACCTTCAAAAACGCGGGGCGGCGCAAAGTAATACGTGGGCCCGATTTCCTTCAGGTCGATCGTCACCGTGGCGGCGGACTCCGGGCAGTTCACCACATAGCCACAGGCCAGCCACTGGGCGTAGCTAAAGATGTTTTGGCCGATCCAGGCCGGTGGCAGGTAGGCCAGCACCTCGTCGGCGCCGGTGAGCTTGTCAAAATCGGCCCCTACGCGCGCCCGGTTGAGCAGGGAGTTGTGGGTATGCACCACGCCCTTGGCGTTCCCGGTGGTGCCGGACGTGAAAAACATCGCGCCCACGTCATCGGGCTGGGCTTTGTTGATCTCGGCCGCATAGTACTCTGGGTGCAATCCGTTGAACGCCTTGCCGGCGGCCAGGAGTTCGTCCAGCGAAGCCAGGCATGGTTCATCGTACTTGCGCAAACCGCGCGGGTCGTCGTAATAAATGTGCGTCAGTTGTGGGCACTGCTCGCGGATTTCCAGCAACTTGTCGACCTGCTCCTGGTCTTCGGCAAAGGCAAAGCGCACTTCAGCGTTATTAATGGGGTACACGCATTCGGCGGCGGCGGCATCCTGGTACAGCGGCACCGGAATGGCACCCAGCGACTGCACGGCCAGCATGGTGGCATACAGGCGCGGCCGGTTGGCTCCCACCACCACCATGTGCTCGCCCCGACGCAAACCCGCCTGGTGCAGGCCGGCGCTCAGGTGCTGCACCATCGTCTGCAGGTCTGCCCAGGACAGCGACTGCCAAATCCCGTATTCCTTTTCACGCATAGCAGGCGCGTTGGGGCGCTCACTGGCGTGTTTTTGAAGTAGCCGCGGAAAAGTCGTTTGCATTCCAAATCCTTGTCGCCTATGCCAAACCCCCATGTCACGCACAAGGGCTGTCTATGGGCCCGATTATTAGCCGTCAGTTTGACGCCATGTTGTCGTTTGGACGACAATCCAGGCATTTCCAACTAGGTGTTTTCCCTTCACTTATCGGTAACTTACAACGACCGCCATGACGATAGATTCCAGCCTGCACCAACGTCGCCGCGAACTGACCGCGTCCGAACTTGCATCCATTCCCTGGATCCATGTGCTGTCTGCTCAGGAGAGGGAGCGCGCCATTGGAGAGCTCAAAATTGCCGATGCCAGCGCTGGCGAATACATCTGCCGCATGGGCCGCCCGGTGACCTACTGGTTTGGCGTGGTGGACGGGCTTTTGAAGATGAGCAGCGACAACGCCGAAGGCCAGACCATGACCTTCACCGGCGTGCCGCCAGGCGGCTGGTTTGGCGAGGGCACGGCCATGAAGCGCGAGGCCTACCGCTACAACATCCAGTCTCTGCGCAAGAGCCGCGTGGCGGGCCTGCATGTGGACACTTTCCACTGGCTGCTGGACCACTCCATTGGTTTTAACCGCTTTGTAATGAACCAGCTCAATGAACGCCTGGGCCAGTTCATTGCCGCGCGCGAAATCGACCGCATGACCAACCCCAACATCCGGGTGGCACGCAGCCTGGCGTCGCTGTTCAATCCGGTGCTGTACCCCAACGTCGGTGAAGTATTGCGCATCACCCAGCAGGAGCTGGCCTACCTGGTGGGCCTGTCGCGCCAGCGTGTGAATGAGGCGCTGACGGCGCTAGCCGCGCAGGGGGCTATCCAGGTGGAGTACGGGGGGCTCAGGGTGATGGATTTGCAGGCTTTGCGTAGCCAAGTAAATTTCAAGTAGCAAAGGGTTCCGGACTGATTTTCAGAACCGTACGCGGTACCCGAAGGTCAAAAAATCCTCACCATTGGCCCCATAGTCGTTCAGCAGGTCGTAGACCGCGCACCGGTGGTGCAAGCGCACAAAGACCTCATTCGACTTCTGTTGGGGTCGTGAGAACGCAAGTTCGATCATCAAAAAATTGAGCGTCTGGCTGCCGTTGCCGTCCGGGCCACGCTCCAGCGCGCTGACCTTGGACGTGTACGACAAGCCCAAAGGCCCCAGCCGCAAGTCAGTTTGCAACGTGTCATTCCAGGGAAAGCTGCTCCACCGCAGCACCGGTGCAATGGCGATTTCGGTCAGAGACTCCAACCCAAACTGCTGGCCTATCATCGCGTCGATTTCCAGCGATAAAGGCAGCGTCTGCGAGCGCCACACCGTTTTGCTGCCAGTGATGGCCAACAGGTGCTGGTTCAAAAATTTTGCCCTGCCCTGGGTTAAACCAGCCGGTTCAGAATCGTAGTATTGGCCGCCGTACCCGCCGATGCTCCAATCCAGATCTGCGCTCAGGGCTGTCGCGGGGTTGTATGCCAGGCCGACCAGCAATACCAGGGTGGCGCATCCCAACGCACTGCGCTTGCGTGGTGGGATGGCTGCGATGGTGGCAGTGGTGGTGGTCTGCATTGGTGATAGTCTCTGGCTACCCGAAGTAGATACGGTGGTTTGACCTATTTTTTCGCAGTAGCGTCATGTTGTCAAACGGGGCAGGTCCTGAACCAGTCGCTCGCACCTGGGCAGATGAGTAAAAACACTTTAGGCGAATTAGCCCTCCAGCCCTCGTAAAATATACACAAACAGCTACTAAAAACATAGCAAAATGACAAACGACTCTAAACCCCCTACCCCTTCCGTATTCCGCCGCGCCGCGCCGCCAGTGGGCAAGGCAGCGGCCAGCCGCGCACCCATCCCAGCAGGCCAGACCAACACGGCGGCGCATGGCGCCAATGGCACGGTGCGGCTGAATAAGCGCATGGCCGAGCTGGGCATGGCGTCACGGCGCGAGGCGGACGACTGGATTGCCAAGGGTTGGGTCAAGGTCAATGGCAAGGTGGCCGAGATGGGCATGCAGGTGGCGCCCGATGCACGCATCGAAGTGACGCAACAGGCCAAAGGCGCGCAGGCCAACCAGGTGACGATTTTGCTGAACAAGCCCATTGGCATTGTCAGCGGCCAGGCCGAAGACGGACATGAGCCCGCCATCACGCTGATTCAGCCGCAAAACCGCTGGGTGGATGACAACGCCCGCTTCTTCTTCCACGGCAGCCAGCTTAAAAGCCTGGTGCCTGCCGGGCGACTGGACATTGATTCCACGGGCCTCTTGGTGCTCACGCAGGATGGCCGCGTCGCGCGCCAGCTGATTGGCGAGGATTCGGAGATGGATAAAGAGTATTTGGTGCGCGTGGTTTACACCGGCTCCGAAAATCCCGCTGCTGCCAACTCTGCCGCCGCCACGTACGGCGGCAAGGTCACCCAACTCAGCCGCATTGACGATGACGACCCGATCAGCACCGATGTGCAATCCGTCTTTCCTGCCGACAAGTTGCGTCTGCTGCGCCACGGCTTAAGCCTGGACGGCCAGCCACTCAAGCCAGCCAAGGTCGAATGGCAAAACCCCGAGCAATTGCGTTTTGTACTGACCGAAGGCAAAAAACGCCAGATTCGCCGCATGTGCGAGCTGGTGGGCCTCAAAGTGGTGGGCCTCAAGCGGGTGCGGGTTGGCAAGGTCATGCTGGGCAATTTGCCGGTTGGCCAATGGCGCTATCTGGCACCGTTTGAAAAATTCTAACGGCGCACAGCCGCACACACCATGCCCAAAAAACCCAAGGCAGCAGCCAAACCGCTGCGCCATCTGCGACCATCCGACCTGCGAGCGGTCACCCAGCTGGCCACGCAAGCCACCCGCGGTGTCACCACCATGAGCGAGGGGGTGCACCAAGCCGTATGGTCTTCCATGGGCGCGTCATCACATGGTGCATCCAAGGCCCGGGCCCGTGGCATTACTGGTTTTGTCTACCGCGCGGTGCACGGTGTAACTGAGCTGGTGGGCAGGGGGCTACAGGCAGCGTTCACCAAGATGGAGCCGTTGCTTGAAAACCTGGTGGATGAACCGCCAGAAACCTATGGCCGTGAAGCCGTGCTGGCCGCGCTCAATGGCGTCATGGGTGACCAACTGGCGCAAAACCACAACCCGCTGGCCACGCCCATGACCTTGCGCTGGCAAGGCAACGCCCTGAACCCGCATGCCATGCCCCCCATGCCCGGCGCCACAGGCAAGGTACTGCTGCTGATCCACGGCCTGTGCATGAACGATCTGCAATGGCGAGCCATGCCACAGGAAGGCGGCAAGCCGCAGTCCGACCATGCCGCAGCGCTGTCCGCAGAGTTGGGCTACACCCCCATCTACCTGCGCTATAACTCGGGACTGCACACCTCTCAAAACGGTCGCAAACTGGCTGCATTGCTGGAACAGGTGCTGCAGCACTGGCCGGTGCCGGTAGAAGAACTCACGGCAGTGGTACACAGCATGGGTGGCCTGATCATCCGCAGTGCCACCCACTACGCGCAACAAGACAACCTGCACTGGCCCACGCAATTGAAGAATATTGTCTTTCTGGGCACCCCCCACCACGGCTCCCCTTTGGAGAAAGCCGGCAACTGGGTGGACGTGATTCTGGCTACCACCCCGTTCAGCAAACCCCTCGCCAAGCTGGGCCAGCTGCGCAGCGCCGGTATCACCGACCTGCGTTACGGCCACGTGCTGGATGCCGACTGGCAGGGTCGGGACCGCTTTACCCGCACACCCGACAGCCGCCAGAGTCTGCCTTTGCCTGAGGGCGTAGCCTGCTACACCGTGGTCGCCACAGCCGCATCCAAACGCAGCCCTTTGGCGGATCGCCTGATTGGCGACGGCCTGGTGCCCCTGGCCAGCGGCCTGGGCGAACACAGCGACCCGCGCCACAACCTGCAGTTTGCCAAGACGGCACAGGCAACCGTGTACCGCACCCCCCACATGGCACTGCTGAACAGCCCCGAGGTGACGGCCCAACTGCTGCAATGGCTGACACCCGCCAAACCGGCCCAGCGCGCAGGCTCTTGAAATACCAGCGACTCGCCCATAATTGAGGGTTTCCCACGCGGCGCACACAGGTGCCCGTTGGCCGCTTTTTGTTGAAACTTTCTGAGAGTTCTTTTTCCTATGACCAAGCAAACCCTTTCCTTTCAGGCCGAAGTAGCGCAACTGCTGCACCTGGTCACACACTCGCTGTACTCCAACAAGGAAATTTTCCTGCGCGAGCTGATCTCCAACGCATCGGACGCCTGCGACAAGCTGCGTTTTGAAGCCATCAACGACGGTGGCCTGTACGAGAACGATTCCGAGCTCAAGGTCAAGGTCACCTTTGACAAGGACGCCAAAACGCTGACCATCACCGACAACGGCATCGGCATGAGCGCACAGGAGGCCATTGACCACCTGGGCACCATTGCCAAGAGCGGTACAAAGGATTTCGTCAGCAAATTGAGCGGCGACCAAAAGGCCGACTCCCAACTCATCGGCCAATTTGGCGTGGGCTTTTACTCGGGCTTCATCGTGGCCGACAAGATCAGCGTGGAATCACGCCGCGCTGGCATGAAGACCTCCGAAGGCGTGCGCTGGGTCAGCGGCGGTTCGGGTGACTTTGAGGTGGAAGCCATCGAACGCGCAGAGCGCGGCACCAGTGTGACCCTGCACCTGCGCGAAGACGCACTGGACTACGCGCAGGCCTGGAAGGTCAAGAACATCATCAACAAGTATTCCGACCACATCAGCCTGCCCATCCTGATGGAAAAGGAAGAATGGAAAGATGGCGAGCTGATCAACCCATCGGACGAAGCCGGTGGCCGACAGCCCGGTGGCATGGTCAAGACCGGCGAGTGGGAAACGGTCAACAAGGCCAGCGCCATCTGGAGCCGCCCCAAGAAAGACATCAGCGCCGAGCAGTACGACGAGTTCTACAAACAGATCAGCCACGATTTTGAAGCGCCGCTGGCCCACACCCACAACCGAGTGGAAGGCAGCACCGAATACACGCAGTTGCTTTACATCCCCGGCAAAGCGCCCATGGACCTGTGGAACCGCGACAAAAAGGGCGGTTTGAAACTGTACGTGAAGCGGGTCTTCATCATGGACGACGCCGATGCCCTGCTACCGACCTACCTGCGCTTTGTGAAGGGCGTTGTCGACAGCGCTGACCTCCCACTGAACGTGAGCCGCGAACTGCTGCAAGAAAGCCGCGACGTCAAAGCCATTCGCGAGGGCTGCACCAAGCGGGTTTTGGGCATGCTGGAAGACCTGGCGAAACACGACAAGGTGGGCGAGACGTCTACCGATGGTGTAACTGACGTACTCAGTGCCGAAGACAAGGCTGAGGCCGAAAAGAACGCGGGCAAGTACACCAAGTTCTACGCCGAATTTGGCGCGGTGCTCAAAGAAGGCCTGGGCGAAGACTTTGCCAACAAGGAGCGCCTGTGCAAGTTGTTGCGCTTTGCATCCACCAGCAGCGATGCTGCCACCGTGGGCTTTGCCGACTACAAGGCGCGCATGAAAGAAGGCCAGGAGGCCATTTACTACATCACCGCCGACACGCTGGCCGCCGCCAAGAACAGCCCACAGCTCGAAGTGTTCAAGAAAAAGGGCATTGAAGTGCTCTTGATGACCGACCGCGTGGACGAGTGGGCGCTGAACTTTGTGCAAGAGTTTGACGGCACGCCGCTACAAAGCGTAGCCAAGGGCGCCGTCGATTTGGGCAGCCTGCAAGACGAAGCCGAAAAGAAGGCCGCTGAAGAAGCGGCTGAGACCTTCAAACCCCTGCTGGCCAAGCTGAAAGAAGCGTTAAAGGACAAGGCCGAAGACGTGCGCATCACCACCCGCCTGGTGGACAGCCCAGCTTGCTTGGTCGTGCAGGACCACGGCATGAGCACCCAATTGGCGCGGATGCTCAAGCAAGCCGGTCAGGCCGCGCCCGAAGTCAAGCCGGTGCTGGAAGTAAACGCCGAGCACCCATTGGTGAAGAAGCTCGAAGGCTCAGTGCACTTCAACGATCTGGCCCACATCCTGTTCGACCAAGCCCTGCTGGCCGAGGGCGGCATGCCGGCGGACCCAGCAGCCTATGTCAAGCGGGTGAATGCCCTGCTGGTCTAAAAGTTACTAGTGAAATAGGGCACCAGCCCTCGTAGATATTACGTAAAGCGCTACCAAATCGGTAGCGCCTTTTTTTAATATCACTCGTGCGGCTGCTCCCGTACCTGCCAGGCCGCCAGCAGGGCCAAGGCACAAATGCCCGCCAGCATCAAAAAAGATTCATTGAAGGCGAGCAAACGCTGCGGGTTGGTGGTGGGGTGTGCGAGCGACTGCCCATGCACCTCCAGTCGCCACTCCAGCACCAAGGCACACAGGCTCACGCCCACCGCGCCACCCACCATCCGCACGAATCCGATCACACTGGAGCCCTGTGCGATCAGATTCTTCGAGAGGCCACGCATGGAACCCAGGTTCAGCGACGGCAATATAAAGCCCAGGCCGATGCGCCCCACAATCACCCAGATGACGATGACCCAGATTGCGGTCTTTAGCCCTACAGTCACCATCAACCCAAAGCCGAGCGCCAAGAGCGCCAGACCGATACTCACCAGCACATGGGTCGGTTGCCGGTCCGCCATCCGCCCGACGATGGGGATGGTGATGCCCAGCACCAGCCCGGCGGGCAGCATCAGGGTGCCCACCAGCGAGGCCGACATCCCGAGGCCCATCTGCAAATAAACAGGCAGCAGGTAGGTGGACCCAAACAGGGCTGTGCCATAAATGAACGACACGATGCTGCCCATGGCGAACTGGCGGTGGTTGAAAAGCGCCAGATTCATCAAGGGAGCCTGCTGGTGCGGCCCCCTGTGGACATGGCTCAGGCGATGCTGCCATTTCACAAAAGCCAGCAAAGTCGCCACCGACAGCCCCAACAACAAGGCGGAGTGGACCAGGGAGCCACTTTGCAAGGTCACCAGTGCGTTGAGCAAACTGAGCGTGGCAATGGTTGCCAGCGCCAGACCCATCCAATCCAGCGTCGCCTTAACCGCCTTGTCCGCATCGGCCGCCAAGTTGGCAATCGGAATAAATTTGCGCGCCATGTAGATCGACGCCAGACAGAACGGCACCACCATGAAAAAAGTGGACCGCCAGCCAAACCAGTCCACCAGCAGCCCGCCCACGCTGGGGCCAATCGCGGGCGCCAGCACCACGCCCATGCCAAAAATCCCGCTGGCCCGTCCTTGTTCGCTGGAGGCAAACGCCCGCAGGATGATGATGGCGGGTATTGGCTGCACCACACCAGAAGCCAGCCCCTCCGCAACCCGGGCTACCAGCACCAGATCAAAATTATTGGAAATCCCACCCACCACACCACCCACCAGCAGCAGCACAATGGCTCCTGAATAGGTACGGCGATAGCCAAAGCGCGACAGCAGCCACGGCGTGGTCAGCATGGAAATCGTCATGGCCACCATGAAGCCGGATGACACCCATTGCATGCGGTCCTGCCCCAGCACAAAGTAGCGGCTCATATCGGGCACGGCCACGTTGATGATGGTGGACGACATGATGGATGCAACGGTGCCAATCATCACGGTCAGCAACAGCAGCCAGCGGTAGCGCTCCCCATAGCGAGCTTGCAGACCGTCCAGTGTTTCGAGGTGGGGCATGTACACCGTATATTACACATTCAACCGCTTTGTCACAGCGCACTGCCCGAGTCGCGGATGCAATTTTTCCTGCTGCCCCTTTACGAGACCTAACCCATGCCCCAATGCATTTTGATCACCGGTTGCTCCAGCGGCATTGGAGCCGCCATGGCGCGCGCGTTTCACCAGCGCGGCCACACGGTGTACGCCACAGCACGCCGGGTTGAAAGCCTGGCAAATTTGGAGCAACTCGGTCTGCGAACCCTGGAACTAGACGTGAATGACGATGCCAGCATTGCCACCGCCATGGAGGTGGTCCGCAGCGAGCAGGGCCGCATCGACATTTTGGTAAACAACGCCGGCTTCTCGCAGGTGGGCGCCGTGCTGGACTTGCAACGTGAAGACTTGCGCCGCCAGTATGAAACCAATGTCATTGCTCCCTTTGCGGTGGCACGCGCGGCACTGTCGTTGCTGCGTGCTGCACCGGCTGGCAGCTCCGGCAGAAAAGGTGGGGCCGTCATTGTCAACATTGGCAGCATCGTCGGGCTGTTCACTACGCCTTTTGCCGGAGCCTATTGTTCCAGCAAGGCGGCGTTGCATTCGCTCACCGACGCCTTGCGCATGGAGCTGGCACCATTTGGCATTCGCGTGGTCACCGTGCAACCCGGTGGCGTGCAGTCCAGCTTTGGCGCCCATGCGGAGGCGGCTATCCAGTTGCCAGCCGATTCGCTGTACCGTGGCGTGGAAAAAGGCATCCGCGCCCGTGCGCAGGCCGGCCAGGTCGGTGCGACACCGGCCGAAGCGTTTGTGGCCCCGCTGGTTGATGCCCTTCTGCAAAACGCACCACCTCTGCGTTTACGTGGTGGCAAGGGCAGTACCTTGTTTCCTTTGCTCAAGCTGCTGCTGCCGACCAAGACCTTTGACGCCATCTTGTCGCGCCGCTTTGGCTTGAGTGATGCCTGCGCTACCATGCCTCGATAGTTTGCGCTATTACCTCCCAAACAACTGCAATTCCCATGGCTGTGTCCGAACACAACAAAGATTCCGAGTACGCGCACCGGTTGCGCCAAGATCCGCTCTTTGCAGACATCACCGGACACGAGTTGGCGCGGTTGGTGGGCGCTGTGCAAAGCGTGGAATTTTCTCCTGGGCAAAGTGTGTGCACCCAGGACGACCCCGCCAACTTCCTGTACCTGATCGAATCGGGTGAGTTGTTGCTGAGCACCGCCAGCGGCCGCTCGGTAGAGTTGACCATGCGCCGCTGTGGCGAAGAGGCGGCCAGTGATCATGCGACGTACCTGTGTGGCACCATTGCCACCACGCCAGTGCGGGCGCTGCGCGTTCCCCGCGAGACGCTGCAGGAACTGTCACTCACGGCCACATCCTTACGGTCGCGGGCCTTGCTGGGTTTAATGGGACATGTGGGGGGCGAGCCCTTCCTGAAGTCCGGGACACCTCGAAAAAAGCCAGCGGTGCCCTTGTCCCGACGCGAAACAGCGGGCTGGCTGGCAACCGTGATGGTGCCACCGGCTATCTATTTTTTAGGCAGCATGGCCGGTCTGGCGGTCGAGGCGGCCTTGTTCTTGGCCATCTTGTCGGCGACGGTGCTGATGTGGGTGTTCACTCTGGCCGACGAATTTGTGCCGCCCTTGGTGGCCATTGTGGCCGTGCTAATTGTGGGACTGGTGCCCTACGAGGTTGCGTTAGCCGGGTTTGCGTCCCGCACGCTGCCCACGTTGCTGGGAGTGTATGCACTGGCAGCGGTTATTTCGGCCTCGGGTCTGAGTTACCGCTTCATGCTGTGGCTGCTACTGCGCCTGCCAGATACGCCTTTTTGGCACCAAACTGCGTTGGTGCTGTCAGGCTACATTCTGTCGCCCATCATGCCCTCAGCCAATGCCCGGCTATCGCTGGTTTTGCCGTTTTACCGCGACATGGTGGATGGACTGGGTTTACAAGCTAAAAGCAAGGCAGCTACTGCTTTGATGGCGGCCACGTTTTCGGGGGCCATGTTGTTGTCACCTATGTTCCTGACCAGCAAATCCTCTAATTTGACGGTAATTACCATGCTGCCGGGGCAACTGCAGGTGCAGTTCCAGGGGTTGTTTTGGTTTGTCGCAGCCAGCGTGGCAGCTGCCACGGTGACTTTGCTCCATTTGGTATTTATGCGCCTGTGTTTCGGGCGGGGTGCCGCAGCGGGTTTGCCCAAACCACGGTTGGCGCGGCAGTTGGCGCTACTGGGCCCCATGAGCGCAGCAGAAAAGGGCGCATTGGTAGGTTTTTTGTTTTTCTTGCTGGGCGCGGCCACGTCAGACTGGCACCATGTGTCTGCGGCCTGGATTGCCGGCTTTCTCCTGGTCGGGCTGTTGCTGATGGGTTTGTTCAGCAAAAAGGATTTTCAACAAAAAATCGACTGGCCCATGATTTTTTTCCTGCTCAGCCTGGACGGCCTGAGCCGTTCCATCAGTTACCTGGGACTGGACACGGCCTTGGCCCACAGCGTAGGTAACGGGTTTGCTTTCGTCGATGGGCGCATGGCGCTGTTCATACCCCTGGCACTGTTCGTAACGTTGGCGTTGCGCCTGGTGTTGCCTACCACAGCCGGCATGGTGGTGGCCGCCATCATTTTGCTGCCAATCGGTCAGTCCCAGTTCCTCAACCCGTGGGTGGTGGTCTTTTTGACGGCGATGTTTAGCGATATGTGGTTTCTCCCTTACCAATGCTCGCCTTACCTGCAGGTTGTGGGCAGTGGAATGGGGCGTTTTTACGAACAAGCAGAGTTTCTGCGCTACAACCACTACATGAATCTATCGCGCGTGGCTGCAGCCTACTTGTCTATCCCCTATTGGGAGGCGCTGGGACTCGTATGAAACAAGGCATTGGCGCCATTTTGGTGGGTGTATTTTTGGTCGTCGCATTGCTGTTGCTCAGTGGGTTCAACCGCGCCAAGCCCCGCATTCTGGTCATGCACAGTTCGGACCGCAACTCATCAACCGTTCAACGGCTCGATGAAGGTATTCACATAGCGCTGGATCGCAACCGCCTGCCCGTGTTCGTGCGATGGCATTACCTTGGGATTGACCATTTTCCCGTAGAAGATCTGCGCCAAGATGCGGCCAAAATCGGGGCCCGAACCATTGAACAGTTCGACCCCGACTTGGTAATCGCTGTCGATGACGAAGCCCAGCATTACTTGATGACTCGCTATGGTGGACATGCCCGCCCCAAAGTGGTCTTTACTGCCATTGACCAGGAGCCTGCGGCGTATGGGTACGTGGGCGCAGGCAACGTTGCAGGCATCGTTGAAACCCTGCCACTCACTGCCATTCGCGACACCTTGTTGCAGGCCCTTCAAGGCAAGCCTTTGCGGCTGGCGGTGATTGGCAGTCCTGGGCCGACGGGTCAGGGACAGAGCCGGCAAGTTCAGGCTTACGATTGGGCACCGCATCAGGTTGTGAGCGTAGATTCTCCCGCCGACTTTGCCACATGGCAAACAACCATCCAGGCCATGGACGGTAAGGTCGATGCGCTTTTGGTGCTGTCTTGTGAGGGTTTGACGGTCAGCCCGTTAGATGCCCGACCGGTCCCGCCCGCCGACATCGTTCATTGGATAGAAGCCAATGCCAAGCCTTTGCCACTTGGCGTGAGTCTCAGTTATGTCGAAATGGGCGGTGCCTTGAGTGTGGCGCCGTCCGCGCGCGTCATGGGCGAGGAGGCCACCAACCTGGCCTTAGCCTGGGTGAAGGCCGGTACGGCCGCACCGCCGGTTTTCGGCCAGAGCAACCACTACAGCGTCGGTATTCGCGCAACACCTCTGCAAGCTCGGCAGGTGGTGCTACCGTCCATTTACATCGAAGCCGCCCGACTGAACCGGCTGTACTTCCCCTGAACTGACTCGGCAACCGATTACAGCGTAGCCAACAAAGGCTGCAGCACGCTCGCCCCCAGGCGTTTAGAGCGCTCACCGTTCCAGCCTACGGCCGCATCGGGGTGCTGGGCGTTGTCCTTGAATGGCATCTCGATGGTGAACGCCAGGCAGCCAAACTGCTGTGCCACCCAGTTGGTGGCCAGGGTGGGGTTGGCGGTGCCCGGTTCGCTGCGCCCGTAGTTAACCGTGTCCTGAAAATCGGGGCAGTTGGCCAGCCAGGCCGCCTTGAAGGCATCCTCCAGCGCGGCGATGCGCTCGGTGTAGCCGGGATTTCCTTCAGAGCCGACACAGAAGTTGTAGGGCAAACCTTCGTCACCATGGACATCCAGGCACAAGTCCACGCCGGTTTCCAGCATCTTCTGGCGTACCAAAAATACCTCGGGGGACTTCTCCATGGTGGGCGCTACCCATTCTCGGTTCAGGTTGGCACCGACCGCATTGGTGCGAAGATTGCCGCGCACTGCGCCGTCCGGGTTCATGTTGGGCACCACATGGAACACGCAACGCTGCAGCAGCACACGGCTGACTGAATCGTCACCGTCGAGCAGGCGCTCCAAAAATCCTTCGGCGAACCATTCCGCCATGGTCTCGCCAGGGTGCTGGCGGGCAATCAGCCAGACTTTTTTCTTCTCTGCATCAGGGATGGTGCTACCGGCATCGGTGATGCGCAGCACGCTCATGTCGCGGCCATCGCATGTGCTACCCAGCCACTGCAAGCCCACGTGCGGGGATTGGGTGGCCGAACCGAGCAGGTCCAGATGCTGCTCATACGAATAGGGTTCGAAGTACGCAAAATATGTGGCGTTGCTCTCTGGCGTGGTGCGCACTGTCATCACGGTACCATCAAACGCGGTGTCGACTCGAAACCAGTTCTGGCGGTCGTGGCTGGCCACCACCTGGTAGCCATCCCAGCCCTTGGGGTAAGCGCAGGCGCCGGCATTCATAAAGCGCAGGGTCACGGGCAGGCCCACAGCCCCGTGCAGACAAAAGTGGAACCACTGGGCAAAGTCGCTGGCATTGTCGGCGCGGATGGCCAGTTCGATGTTGCGGTGGTCTTGCAGGCTCAGCACCTCAATGGCGCCGGAATCGAATTGAGAAGAAATATGAAGTGAGCTCATGCGGACGATTGTAGGATTGCACCGCTGGGGCACCAACGGGTGTTCTGTCGCATTACGCTATAACGCTAGTCCACTCAGTGGGGACCTTTTCAGTGTTGCCTTAAACTAACCTGCCTCCGCGAAAACCGGGGCGATTCAACCCATTGCTTTGATAACCGATTCCGCTGTATCGACAAAAGGTCAAGTCTGTTTCGATTTCTATTTCGTCTACCTAGACCATGACTGCGTTGAAACTAAGCTATCCACCTGATCTGTATTTCCTGATGGAGCACCAGGTCTGGGCCAGGGTGGAAGGTGATGGAACGGCTACGGTGGGCATTACCGAACTGGGCATTGCGTTGTCGGGCGAAATTTATATGTGCCGCCCCAAGCGTGTGGGCACCGCAATAGAGCAGGCTGCCACGGTGGCTGTGGTGGAACTGTCCAAGTCCATTGTGGCGGTTAAAACGCCGGTGTCCGGTACGGTGGTGGCGGTCAACTTTGCCCTGGAAGATCGTCCTTTTCTGGTCCACCAGGATCCCTATGGCGACGGCTGGATTGCACGCTTGCAGCTGGTCGATTTTTCTGCCGACGTGGCTGCGCTGGCTCACGGCGACGCGGTTGCACCGGCCATGGCGCGACATGCGCGGCTGTACGGCCATGTGCTAGAAGACGGTGGCGACCCTGGCACATCGGCGGCATCATGAGCTTTACCGAACACGATGCGGCCGGCGTGGCCATTCTGATGTGGGCTGCCGATCCCAGCCAGCCAGAGCGGCTGGCCACACCCCTGTTTCTGGCAGCGGCAGCTGCCGCCATGGACGTGCCGGTCGAAATTTATTTCACGGCGGCCAGCGTGCACCTGTTGGTGCCGGCGGTCGCCGCCCGCCTGCGCGCCAGCCCTCGGGTCGATAAAGCCATTGCCGACAACCTGCGAGAAGCTGTCGAGATGGGCGCGCGCCTGTTTGCCTGCTCGGACGCATTGCAGGCGCAGGGCTTGGATGCGGCCATGCTGATGCCGGGTTGCGGGCGCGGCGGTGCTGTGCAGTTCATGGCCCGTGCGATCGACCTGCGCTGGCGTACGCTGGTGTTTTGAGGCGCTGTCTAGCGCATCCAATTGACAAATTTAGGTTGAAGGGAAGTGGCGGAAGGGCATGGGAGTCGAACCCACCCAGCGACGCGTGGCGCCACCCACCGGGTTTGAAGCCCGGCCCACCCACCAGGATGGTTGCCCTTCCAATGACTGTCGTCAGCAGTCGATCGTACCCTCGAATAGTGTGCAGTCGCCACGCAGTTTATGCGTGTCACCCACGCGGCGGGTGAGGCCGATGCGGTCGAAGTGTTCCAGAATTTGAATAGCCCGTTTTCGCCCAAGGTGTGTGGCGTCGCGAAAATCTGCCGCCAGCACCACGTCGTCGTGCGCCCTGCCCACCTGACGTGCCAGCGCCGCCAGCTTTCGCATCGTTTCGGGTGGATAGAACAAGTCCTTCACGACCTGGTGCAGCTCACCACGGCGCGCCAACCGCGCCAGCGTGGTGCGCACCAGCGGCTCGGGTTCTTGTGCGTCGCGGGCCAGATCACGTGCCCAGGCCCCCTCGAATCTAGCCGCCGTAAGTGCGGTGGCGACCTTTTGGGCAATGCGTGTCTCGGTGACCGACAGTTGTGCACCATGGCTGGGCAAGTGCACCACGGCGCCGTGCAGTACCACCTGGCCCTGGCTGGCCAACTGATCCAGCAAGGCTTGCCACAAAGGTAGCGGCAGACGGGGTGCCGTCAGGCGGCGCAGGCGGGCACTATCCGGGCCCAGCTCGTCGGGTTGTCGCTCATGAAAGGCGTGCAGCGCCTGCAGCGCAGCCTGTTGAAATGCTTCTGTTTGTGTAGCGCCAAGCGCTTGGTCCGCCTGCCTTAGAACGGCAATTGGCAAAATTTCTTCATGTACGGCAGGTAGCCCCTGAGCCGCTGCAAAGCGCACCAGGTCCACGCCGTGGGGCGCCACGGTCAGCAGCACGGCTAGGCGCTGGGTAGTGCTGGGCTGTTTCAGCGCTGCTAACTCGGCCAGGCGCTGTGGCGTGCGCCGGTAACGCGTGGGGGCATAAGGATCGAGCACCGTGCCGCCGGCCAACGTGCGGCTGGCGGCAGCGTCGCGCAGCAGTACTCGCTCGCCGTGCCAGGCGCCCACGGGGGCGTGCAGCACCAATTGCGCCAACGCGGTGCCGCCGGGGGGCAGCAGGTCGGCATCCAGCAGTGCCACGGTCGCATTGATATGGGCGGCGCCGATATGCGCCTGCACATGGGCACCCGAGCGCAGTGCCCGGGCCTCACCTGGCCACAAGGTCAGCCGTAAGTCGATGCGGTCGCTGGCTACTGCTGCGGCTGGGGCGGCCAGCCACTGGCCGCGTGTGATGGCATCGCGGGCCAGCCCGACCAGAGCCACCGCGCAACGCTGGCCAGCGTAGGCGGTGGTGACGGCTTGGTTTTGCGCATGCAGGCTGCGCACGCGTGCGTACAGCAGCTGGCCCGATGCCCCTGGCAGCAAGGCTAGCTCGTCGCCCACGCTGACCAGCCCAGCATGGATGGTGCCGGTGACCACAGTGCCTGTGCCCTGCAGGGTGAAGGCGCGGTCGATGGCGAGGCGAAAAGCTTGGGGTTCAACACGACCTGCAGCGCTGGTGTCGTGCGCGTTTGCAGCATCAAAAAGCAACGTGCGCAGGCGGTCGATGCCTTCGCCGGTATGCGCCGAAACGGTGACGATGGGCGCACCCGCCAGCGGTGTATCTGCCACCAGCGCGACCATTTCAGCCTCCACTTCGGCGGCTCGACCCTCAGTGGCGCGGTCGGTCTTGGTGATGACGATGGCACCACGCCCAATGCCCAGCAGTGACAGCACCGCCAGGTGCTCGTGCGTTTGTGGCATGGGGCCGTCGTCTGCGGCAACCAGCAGCAGCGCATAGTCGATGACACTGGCGCCGGCCACCATGGTGTGCACCAAGCGCTCGTGGCCCGGTACGTCGATAAAGCCGATGCGCTGACCGTGCGGCGTATCCAGGTAGGCGTAGCCCAGTTCGATGCTGATGCCGCGTTTTTTTTCCTCGGGCAAACGATCGGTGTCCACGCCGGTGAGCGCGTGCACCAGCGTGGTCTTGCCATGGTCGATATGGCCTGCCGTGCCGATGATCATGCAAAAACCATAGCTGCTAGCGCTTGCTGCATAAGCGCAAATGGCCAATTTGACCTAAAAACAAGGATGCATCTTCCAGGCAACGCATGTCCAGCAGCAGGCGGTCGTCTGCGATACGTCCGATCACCGGCATGGGCAGGTGGCGCAGCGCCTCCGCCAATTGCTCCAGTGCGCGGCCGTTGCCCTTGGCCTGCACCGGCGCCATGGCCAGGCCGGCCGATGGCAGGCGCTCGATGGGCAGTGAGCCTGAGCCGATCTGGCCCTGCAGCGCCACCGGTTCAACGCGCCACAGCGGCCCTAGGGCGGCCTGCAGCGCAGGTTGCACAGCGCTTGCGGTGGCCTCAATATCGGCCAACGCCCGCGTCAGCAAGCGCAGCGTGGGCAAGTCCTGCGTCAGGCGCTCGGGGCGAAGGTACAAACGAAGCGTGGCCTCCAGTGCCGCCAGCAGCAGCTTGCTGACGCGCAGGGCTCGCTTGAGCGGGTGGCGACGAATACGATCGATCAGATCGCGGCGCCCGACGATCAACCCGGCCTGCGGCCCACCCAGCAGCTTGTCACCGCTGAAGGTGACCACATCGCAGCCAGCGCGCAACATCTCCTGCGGCAGGGGCTCACGCGGCAGGCCCCAGGCGGCAAGATCGACCAGTGCGCCGCTGCCCAGGTCGGTGATCATGGGCAGGTTATGGGCATGTGCAATGGTGGCCAGCGCGGTCTCGTCGACGCTGGCAGTAAAGCCCTGGACCACGTAGTTGCTGGTGTGCACCTTCATCAGCAGTGCGGTGCGCTCGCAGATGGCATGCTCGTAGTCGCGTGCGTGGGTCCGGTTGGTGGTGCCGACCTCGACCAGCCGGGTTCCGGCACTTTCCATCACGTCAGGCAGACGAAAGGCGCCACCAATTTCGACCAGTTCGCCGCGCGAGACGATCACCTCGCGATCCTTTGCCAGCGCGGCCAGACTGAGCAGCACGGCAGCGGCGTTGTTGTTGACCACCGTGGCGGCCTCGGCGCCGGTGAGCTGGCACAGCAGGCTCTCGACGATGCTGTCGCGGTCGCCCCGCTGGCCGCTGGCCAGGTCGTATTCGAGGTTGTTGGGCTGGGCCATCATGGCCTGCACATGGACAATAGCTGCCTCAGGCAGCAGGGCGCGGCCCAGGTTGGTGTGCAGCACCGTGCCGGTGAGGTTGAGCACCGTGCGCATGGCCGGCTGCAGCCGCGCCAGCACGCGCTGGGCCAGCGCGGTGGTAAGGACGTCGGGCGCAATCTGGCTGGCGGGCAATTGCTGGGCAACAGCTTGCTTACGCAGCGCGGCCAGCAAGGCGCGTGCTTCATCGGTGACCAGCCGATGGCCATGCTCGGCCACCAGGGCGACGCAGCCGGGCAGATGCAGCAGGCGGTCGAGCCCAGGCAGTTCGTGGGGTTGTACGTCGGTCTGGGGGGTAGCGCGGGAGGGGTGGCTAGCCTGCGAACCGTGGACCACGGATTCTTTGGGCAGAACCATCAACTCGCCCCGGGTTCGGTGTCGTGCTCGTCGTCACCAAACAGCAGCAGCATGTTGGTGCCATGACGGCTGAAGCCGGCTTCGGAGACCAGCAGGTCGAGCGTGAGTGTGGCCAGATCGTCGGCGACCGGCTCTACATGCAGGTCGCGTGCGACATGCATGATCTTCAGGTAATGGTGGCAGCTGTCGCAGGCCTCGGCCTCGACGACAGGCCGCTTTGGCTCAGTGTCGGAATCGACGTTGGGCCGCAGCGACTCGTAATGGATGCCCTGGGTCGCCAGGCAGTGTGTGCACTGGATGCGGCCCAGGTGCCACTGGGCATTGCACAGCGTGCAGTACAGGTAACGCTGACCTTCTTGCTGGCCGCCCAGTCGGATAATGCTGGTCACTGGCAGGCTGCCGCAGCAGGGACAGCGCGTGGCTTGCGTGGGCACCGGGAATGCGCTTAACTGGGCTGCGCCGGTGGCAGCGACCAGCTGCGTGAAGTACAGCTGCAGCCCTGCTGCGATCAACGGCGCGGCGGCCAAGTCCAGGCCAAGTGTGATGCCGGCCAACAAACGGTCGGCCTGTTGTTCCAGCGTAGTGTCGGGAAGTTGGATCACGGCCTGCACCGCAGCGCGTGCCGGGCTGTCGTTGGGCAACTGCTCCAACACTTGCTGTAGCAGGGCGCGCAGCTCGGCGCGCCACTGTCCATCGCGTGTCCAGCCGGTGGCGCCCAGTGCAGGCTGCCCCTCTTGTGCGGCGGAGTCCAGTTGGGCCAGCGTGGGCAGCACCATCGCTGTCTGACTTTGCACCCGGGCATGCTGGGCTTCACCCACCAGAGCCAGCAACATCAGGTAGTCGCGCATGGCATGGCTGGCAGCCAACTGACGCAAGCGTAGCGCGCGCTCGGCAAACAGGCGAGAAGGCTCGGGCAGAAGCAGCTGAGGAATTTCCAGGTCGGAACGCTGGACGATGTCCTCGGGAGTGCGGGTGATGGAGGTGGGAGGCTGAGCGTTCAAGATGGATAGAAATTAAAAAGCTGCCGTCAGTGTGTGCGACCGTGCGGCAGCTGTAAGCCAGAAGGAAGTGCTCGCCACAAATGTTACTTGCGCGGGGCCTTGGTTGCGGCCTGGCCCTGCATTTGCTCACGATACCACTGCGGATGGTGGTGCTTGGCCCAGCCGCCGCTTACGGTGCCGCGCACCATGGCATGCAGCGTTCCTTTGACCCACAAGGCAGCATAAACGTGGACAATAAAGCCCAACACCAGTACGAAGGCTGCGACGGCGTGCAGCAAAACGGCGACGCGCTGCAGCCCAATAGGCACGCTGCTGGCAAACCAGGCTTGCCAGAACAGCAGGCCGGTGGCCAACAACACGACCAGGCACGACGTGAAGAGCCAGAACACGATCTTTTGGCCCCCGTTGTATTTGCCAACGTTTTGCGGCAGCTGGGCTTGGTTGCCTTTGGACACAACGTCGCCCGCCGATGCAAGCCACTCCGAGTCTTCCTTGCGCCAGCGGTTGGCACTGACGAACATGAAGAACATGCCCAGGAACAGCACGAACATGGCAATGCCCAGGTAAGGGTGCAGGATGCGCGCCCATTGCGGGCCGCCAACCAGCGCCGTCAGCCAGAACAGCGCGGGGTGGAACAGCGCAAACCCGGACGCAGCGGCCAGGACGAAGCACGTTACCACCGCCCAGTGGTTGGAGCGTTGGCCCGCGTTGTAGCGTTGCAGCTGGAGCTTTTTCATGACTCTTCTCCTTGCGTTTCGCCGGAGGTGCCTGCGCTGGCTACCTCCTCGTCTTCTTCGGGAACTTCCAGCGGGCCTTTACGCAGGTAGTGGAACCACCCCGTGAAGGCCGCACCGGCCATAACAGCCAGGGCCACTGGCTTAGTCCAGCCCTTCCACAACGACACAAATGGGCTAATGCTCGGGTTCTGTGGCAGGCCAGTCAGCTGGGGCTGGTCGGCGTGCTTGAGCACATACATCACGTGTGTGCCACCAACGCCTGCCGGGTTGTACAGTCCGGCGTTTTTGAAGCCCCGCTCCTGCAGCTCTAGTGCGCGTTCCTCGCCAGAAGCCACCATGTCCTCTTTGGCACCAAAGGTTATGGCTCCGGTCGGGCACGTCTTGACGCAGGCCGGCTCCAGGCCAACGCCGACACGGTCAGAACAAAGGGTGCACTTGTACGCCTTGTTATCCTTTCCACTGATGCGCGGCACATTAAACGGGCAGCCCTTGATGCAGTAGCCGCAGCCAATGCAGTGCTCGCTGATGAAGTCCACAATGCCGTTGGCGTATTTGACGATGGCGCCTGGTGACGGACAGGCCTTCAGGCAGCCTGGATCATCGCAGTGCATGCATCCGTCCTTGCGGATCAGCCATTCGAGTTTATCCGGCTCGGGTTCGACCTCGAAGAAACGCATCAGCGTCCAGGACTGGGACGTCAAGTCACTGGGATTGTCATAGACGCCGATATTGCTGCCAACATCGTCGCGCAGGTCGTTCCACTCCATGCACGCGACCTGGCAGGCCTTGCAGCCTATGCACTTGGAGACGTCAATGAGTTTGGCGACCTCGGGCACATGGGCGCGTGCCTGTGGCGGTGGGGTTGTGGTGGCCGAGCGCGCGACCACGTTCTGTGATTGCAAACTGGACATGGCTACACCTTTTCAATGTTGACGAGGAAGGCCTTGAACTCCGGCGTTTGCGAGTTGGCATCGCCCACGAACGGTGTCAGCGTGTTGGCTAAGTAGCCATTCTTCGTCTGGCCTTTAAAACCCCAGTGGAAAGGTATGCCCACCAAGTGCACCTTTTGGTTGTTGCAGTCAAACGGTTTGATGCGCTTGGTGACGACCGCCTTGGTGACGATGTGGCCGCGGTTGCTGCTGACCTTGACGCTGTCGCCGTGCTTGATGCCCTTTTCCTTCGCCAGTTCTTCGCTGATTTCCACGAACGATTCGGGCTGCGTGATGGCGTTGAGCCGCGCGTGCTTGGTCCAGGTGTGGAAATGCTCGGTGAGCCTGTACGTTGTGGCCGAGTACGGAAACTCCTCCTTCTTCCCAAAGGCGTCCATGTCGCTCTTGAACACCCGCGCACAAGGATTGCTGGTGGCCTTGGGGTTATCGGGGTGCAGTGGGTTGACACCTATCGGCGTTTCGAAGGGCTCGTAGTGCTCGGGGAAGGGGCCTTCGGCCATGCCAACCGCGTGCAACCGGGCCGCACCTTCGGGCGTCATGATGAACGAGCCCACGTTTTCCTCGGGGGCGGCGTTCGGGCGCATGTCGGGCACATCGGGGCCTGTCCAGGCCTTGCCGTTCCAGGTCATGTACTTCTTGCTCTCTGCCCAGGGCTTGCCGTCCTTGTCCGCGCTGGCGCGGTTGTACAAGATGCGGCGGTTGGCCGGCCACGAGAAACCGAAGTTCTGGTACACCCCCAGCCCCGACGGGTCAGACAGGTCGCGCCGTGCGGCCATGTTGCCGGCCTCGGTCCAGCAGCCCGCGTACAGCCAGTTGCCGCACGCCGTGGAGCCGTCGTCACGCAGCATGGCAAAGCCCGGCAGCTGTTGTCCGGCCTTCACCAGTACTGCGGGCGGTGCCAACTTGTTGGCCGGGTCGGGCGGTGCCAGCACGTCGCTCAAGGCCTTGCCGTTGATTTCGCGCCACAACTCGTTCGGCGACGGCACCTTGGGCTGCGCATAGTTCCAGTCCAAGTGGGCAATTGGGTCGGAGAAGGCGCCGCCGTCCTTGGCGTACATCTCGCGCAGCTTGATGAAGAGCTGGGCCATGATCTCCGAGTCCACCTTGGCTTCGCCAGGCGGATCGAGGGCCTTGTCCTTCCAGATCGCGACGCGGCTGGAGTTGGTGATACTGCCTTCCTCTTCGGCAAAGCAGGCAGCGGGCAGGCGGAATACTTCGGTCTGAATGTTCTCCGGCTTGACGTCGTTGAACGGCCCGTAGTTTTGCCAAAAATCGGCGGTCTCTGATTCCAGCGGATCAATCATCACCAGGTACTTGAGCTTGGCCAGTGCCGACGACAGTTTGTTCTTGTTGGGAACGGTCGCCAGCGGGTTGAAGCCCTGCGAGATAAAGCCGGTCATCTTGCCCTGGTGCATCAGCTCGAACATGTGCATCACGTCGTAGCCGCCTTCGAGCTTGGGCACCCAGTCGTAGCAGAAGTTGTTGGCCGGCTGGGCTGCTTTGCCGTAGTAGGACTTCATCAGGCTGTTGAAGAACCTGGGAAAGTTGCTCCAGTAATTGAACTGGTTGGGCCGCAAGGCCTTGGGCGTGTTCCTGGCGATGTATTTTTCGTAGGTGACGTCACCATCCGTGGGTGCACTCAGGTAGCCCGAGAACACCTCGGCATAGGCGTTCATATCCGTCACGCCCTGCACATTGGAGTGGCCACGCAAAGCATTCACGCCGCCGCCCGGGCGCCCCATGTTGCCCAGCAAAAGCTGGATCATGGCCATGGTGCGTATGTTCTGGCTGCCCACCGTGTGCTGTGTCCAACCCAGCGCGTACAGGATGGTGCTGGTCTTGTCGGGAGCCGACATCTCGCCCAGCATGGCACAGATCTTCAGGAACTTGTCCTGCGGTGTTCCACAGATCTTCTTGACCATGTCCGGCGTGTAGCGGCTGTAATGCTTTTTGAGCTGCTGGTACACACACAGGGGGTCCTGCAGCGTGTCGTCCACTTTGATGTAGCCCTTATCGTCAAGCTGGTAGCCCCAGGTGGACTTGTCGTACTTGCGCGTGGCCTCGTCATAGCCGCTGAAAAAACCATTGTCAAACTGGTAGCCCGGCTTGGTCAGGAAAGTGGCGTCGGTGTTGAACTTGACGTAATCGTGGTGGATCTTGTCGTTGCTCAGCAACCAATTGATGATGCCGCCCAGGAAGGCGATGTCGGTCCCGTTGCGAAGCGGCGCATACACATCGGCCAGCGCAGACGTGCGGTTGAAACGCGGGTCCACCGAAATCAGCTTGGCCTTGCGTTTTTGCATGGCCTCCACCACCCATTTGAAACCTACCGGGTGGGCTTCGGCGGCATTGCCGCCCATCACAATAATCAGATCGGCATTTTTAATGTCGGTCCACGAGTTGGTCATCGCTCCGCGACCGAAAGTCGGGCCCAGACTGGACACCGTCGGTGCGTGTCAGATACGTGCTTGTGTATCGAGTGCGACCATCCCCAGGCCGCGAGCGACCTTGACGGACAGATAACTGGACTCGTTAGACGACGAGCTACAGACGAGAAAACCGGTGGTAGTCCAACGGTTTACCGTGGTGCCTGCAGCGTTCTTCTGGACAAAGTTGGCATCGCGGTCAGCCTTCATGTGCTTGGCGATGCGGGTCAGTGCATCGTCCCAGCTGATGCGCTTCCACTCTTTGCTGCCGGCTTCGCGCACGGCGGGGTACTTGACCCGGGATGGGGAGTTGATCATGTCCATGACACCTGCGCCCTTGGGGCACAGCGAGCCTCGGCTGACAGGGTTGTCGGGGTCGCCCTCCACATGGATGACGTGCTCCTTGGCGTTCTTGGCGCGGTCACCCAGTTTATAGATCAGCATGCCGCAACTGACAGAGCAGTAAGGGCAGGTGCTGCGCGCGACGGTGGCGCTTGCGAGTTTGAAGGCGCGGGTTTCAGCAAGGGCAGCTGTGGGTGAAAAACCCATCGCCACCAAGCTGGACCCGACCAGTCCCGCCGTGCTAACGCGGAAGAACTGTCTGCGATGCATATCCATGAGCTTGTCTCCTTTTAGTGTGCTGCATCGTAGGAATTGCATGCAGGCCATGAGCGGAAGGACGCAATCAGTTTATGCACGGGGCGATTTTGTTGGCTACAGGGTTTACCATGACGGTTACTTCAGTTACCTTGGATTGGCGAGCTGCGCAAGGTACTCAATCGGCGGCACTACCCACTGGAAGTGATGCTGGCGTGCGCAAAAATTGATCGCTGGAACTGAGACCATGGACATGATCAAAAAGAGGCAGATACGGGCAGATGCAGCGCTCCAAAGTCCAACCCATCTCCGCCGCTCAGCCGTTCTATGGTTTGGTTTTCTGAGATTCATTTACCAACGCAGCTTTGTTGGAAGGATCAAGGCTATTGCGGCAAAGTCATTACTATTAATTTGATAGTGATAGAGCAAGTATGGACGAGGGCTACAGTCCGCTTTTACTTAAACAATGTCGAGACAGCCTGTTTCACCCTCGCTGCGGTCTAGGCACCACTCCCTCCGTCGCCCACTGATAATCGGAGTATGACTTTCCCCACCGCCTTTGCTGCGCTCCCCCTCTCGCCCGCTACGCTGACCAACCTTACGCAGCTGGGCTACACCGACATGACGCCCATTCAGGCGGCCAGCCTGCCCATTGCGCTTGCGGGCAAAGACCTGATTGCCCAGGCCCAAACCGGCAGTGGCAAGACAGCGGCCTTTGCGCTGGCGCTGTTGGCCAAGCTCAACCCACGCTGGTTTGCCGTGCAAGCCATGGTGCTGTGCCCCACGCGCGAGCTGGCCGACCAGGTGGCGGTAGAGATTCGCCGCTTGGCGCGCGCGCAAGACAACATCAAGGTGATTACGCTGTGTGGCGGCATTGCGCTGCGTGGCCAACGTGCCAGCCTAGAGAACGGCGCACACATTGTGGTGGGCACGCCTGGGCGCATCATGGACCACCTGGAGCGTGGCTACCTCACGCTAGAGGGTCTGAACACCCTGGTGCTGGACGAAGCCGACCGCATGCTGGACATGGGCTTTTTTGACGACATCGTCAAAGTTGCCAAGCAGTGCCCAGCGGAACGGCAAACCCTGCTGTTCTCGGCCACCTACCCCGAAGGCATTGAGAAGCTGGCCCGGCAGTTCATGCGCGAGCCGCAGCGCATTGAGATTGCACCACCCAAGACCGAGAGCCTGATTGAGCAGCGCTTTTACGAAGTGACGCGCCAAACCCGCTTGCACGTAGTGGGCCAACTGCTGCGCCATTTCCGCCCGGTGAGCACGCTGGCGTTTTGCAACACCAAGCAGCAATGCAAAGACTTGGTGATCCAGCTCCAAGAAGAAGGCTTTTACGCCCTGGCCCTGTACGGCGAGCTGGAGCAGCGCGAGCGCGACCAGGTGCTGGCGCAGTTTGCCAACCGCAGCTGCTCGGTCCTGGTGGCCACCGATGTAGCCTCCCGTGGGCTGGACATCAACCAGTTAGAGGCCGTGATCAACGTCGACATCACGCCCGACCCCGAGGTGCATGTGCACCGCATTGGCCGCACTGGGCGCGCGGGCGAATCGGGCATGGCGCTGAGTTTGGTCAGCATGAATGAGATGGGCGCAGTGGGCAAGATTGAGCAGTACATGGGCAAGCCGTCCACTTTTTACCCGCTGGACACGCTCACCGCGACCAGTGCCACACCTCTGTTGCCACCGATGGTGACACTGCAAATTTTGGGTGGCCGCAAAGAGAAGATTCGCCCTGGCGACGTGCTGGGCGCGCTGACCAATGCAGAAGACGGCCCGGCCTACACGCGCGAGCAAATCGGCAGGATCCAGGTAACCGAGTTCTGCACCTTTGTGGCGGTGGCGCGCGATGTGGCCAAGGCGGCCTGCGCCAAGCTCAATGCCGGCAAGGTCAAAGGCAAGAGCGTGCGCGTGCGCATTCTCACGGTCTCAGACAATGCATAGGGCCTTTTAGGGCCGTCCCAGATCCATCGTCCAGTAGGTGCGATAGGTGGAGCTGTTGTTGATGACGCAAGCCACACCTACTTCGGTGTAGTTGACACCCATGATGTTGCTGCAATGTCCAGGACTGGCCATCCAGGCGGCCATAACGGAGGCCACACTTTCCTGACCTGCGGCGATGTTCTCGCCCAACCGTGACCAACTGTATCCAGTTGCCGAGATGCGCTGATCAAAGGTGCGGCCGTCCCGGCTGGTGTGCGAAAAATAGTTGTTGTTGGCCATATCCGCCGAGTGGCCCGCCGAGGCATCGAACAGCTTGCTATTCCAAGCCAGCGGCGCAGTGGCGGGGAAAGACGTAGTGCCGCAGGTTTGATTGCTGGCGCGGGCCTGGTTGATCAGCGCCATCAAATCCGTCTGAAAATTAGGCAGGCTGCAAGTATTGGCTGCTGTCAGTGTGCCGCCGGGCGTGTCCGTGGTCACCAGTGTGGCCGCGAGCAATGTGAACTCATTCAATTGCACCCGCACGTTGTTGTAGGTCGCACCCTGGAACACAACAGAGCCGAGGACCAGCAGGTTGCTGGCCGGATCGAAGGTATCGGGCACTGGTGTACCGTTGTCCACAGCCAGCAAGACATAAGAATTGACCGTCGCCGATACGTTCTGGTATTTGGCTCCGTTCACTGACACTGCGTTGATGAGCAGGCGGTTGATCGTGGGGTCAAAAGTGCTGGCTCCATATGCGTTAAGCGCCCCCCACATGGATACCAAGGCCAGGGCGCGTATGGTGCGCTGTTGTGCATTCTTCACGGTCAAACTCATCCTTTTCTTGTTACAGCCACTGGCGCGTTCAGCACCAATTTTCCAGCAATTTCATGATAGTCGACTGGTGAAATGCGTTACAAGGCGTTCCTCCCACATGCTGACTCCAATTGAATGGTGCTGATGACCTTGAAACCCGCGCAGAGTCTTTCCTGAACTAATCCGCGTCGCACCCCTGCCCCCGCTCAGGGTAGGGTGACGTAGCGCTCTGCCAGCGCCAGAAATTCATCCACGGTCACTGTGCACCCCAGCTCTTCGCCCAGCACCTGCGCAACACCAGGCGCTGCCGCTGCCGCTGCCCGGGCGTCAAGAAACAACAACCGACTGCGCCGCGCCAGCACATCTTCCACGGTGCGGGCATATTCATAGCGCGCGGCAAACCGCACCATCGCTTCGCTCAGATGGGGCGCCAGCATGCGTGTTGCGCCGGGTAACTGTTCCAACACGTCCCGTTCACTGCCATACAGATGGGTGCCAGGTGCCTCGCTGATGCGAACCGTCACCGCGCCAGGCGGCGGTGCCCCTACCAAGGCGTGGTGAGCGGTACTGGAATCGGGCAGCGTCGGCAGCAAGCCCGCAGCGACGCACTTGGCCACCACATCTTCCGCCATGGAGCGGTAGGTGGTCCATTTACCGCCGGTGACGGTGACCAGGCCCGAGCGGCTGATGGCCACGGTGTGCTCGCGGCTGATTCCTTTGGTACCGGCACCATCGTCTTCAGCAGGTTTGACCAAGGGGCGCAACCCCACCCAGACACTGCGCACATCACTGCGCTGGGGAGCGCGCTGCAGATACCGGGCCGACTCGCTGAGGATAAAGGCCACTTCCTCGGCAAAGGGCTCGGGCTCGCGCGCCAGATCATGGCGGGGCGTGTCGGTTGTGCCCAATATGACCTTGCCTAGCCAAGGCACGGCAAACAGAACGCGTCCGTCCGCTGTTTTGGGTACCAGCAACGCGTGGTCACCCGGAAGAAACTCGCGCTCCACCACCAGGTGCACGCCCTGGCTGGGCTCTACCATGGGGCTGCAGGTGCGGCCACAGGCCATGCTGTCTTGCTGGCGCAGCGCATCCACCCACACGCCCGTGGCGTTGACCACGCAGCGGGCGCGCACTTCCAGCACATCACCGGTTTCGGTGTCCCGTACCCGCACACCCGCAACCTGTGCATCCACATGGATCAGTTCCTCTGCCTTGCAGTAGTTGACCATCAGCGCCCCACTGGCAGCGGCCGTGCGCGCCAGCACCAGGGCCAGGCGGGCGTCGTCAAACTGGCCATCCCAATATTTGACACCGCCGCACAAATGCTTCGGGTTGACGCTGGGAAGGTAGGCGCGTGTCTGTGCGGTATTCAGGAATTCGGTGGAGCCTAAACCCGCCTTGCCAGCCAGCAGGTCATAGGCTTTGAGGCCCACACCGTAGAAGGGCGTCTCCCACCAGTGGTAGGACGGCATGACAAAGGGCAATGGCTGGGCCAGGTGCGGCGCGTTGTGCAACAGGTTGGTGCGCTCATGCAACGCATCGCTGACCAAGGCAATATCTCCCTGCGCCAGGTAGCGCACACCGCCGTGCACCAGTTTGGTGGCCCGCGACGATGTGCCTTTGGCAAAGTCGTGGGACTCCAGCAACACCACGCTCAGGCCACGCAGCACAGCGTCCAGCGCCACACCCAGGCCGGTAGCACCCCCTCCAATAACGGCCAGGTCGTAGGTGTGTGGTGTCTTCAAGCGCGCCAGTAGTTCTGCGCGCGCGGTTGGCAAGGGTTGAGCGGTTTGGTTCATGCGGCGTTTTTCGCTATGCTGGCATTATTGTTCCCTTTTCTATCGGAGCCTCTTGCATGCCTTACCTGCTCGCACTTGACCAGGGCACCTCCAGCTCGCGCAGCATCGTCTTTGACCAAGGTGGCACCGTGTGGCCATGGCCCAGCAAGAGCTACCCCAGATCTACCCGCAGCCCGGTTGGGTGGAACACGACCCTATGGCCATCTGGCAAACCCAGTTGGCAACCGCCCGCGCGGCGCTGACCAAAGCCGGCCTGGGTGCGCGGGACATTCACGCCATTGGCATCACCAACCAGCGGGAAACCACGGTGGTCTGGAACCGGCGCACCGGCAAGCCCATCCACCACGCCATCGTCTGGCAAGACCGCCGCGCCGAACCTGCTTGTGCCCAATTGCGCGCAGATGGCAAGGCACAGGTCATTCAGGCCAAGACGGGTTTGCTGGTTGACGCCTATTTTTCGGGTACCAAGCTGCAGTGGCTGCTGAACCATGTGCCCGGCGCGCGTGCGCAAGCGCTGGCCGGCGAGTTGGCCTTTGGCACCGTGGACAGCTGGTTGCTGTGGCAACTGACAGGCGGTTGCGATGACAGCACACGGGCACAGGCTCACCACGCAACCGATGTGAGCAACGCCTCACGCACTATGCTGTTCAATGTGCACACCAACCAGTGGGATTACGAGTTGCTGCAGTGGCTGAACATCCCCGCGAGCCTGATGCCCACAGTGCTCCCCTCCAGCGCCGACTTTGGCAGCGTCAAGGCCGATTTGCTGGGCGCACCCATCCGCATTGGTGGCATGGCCGGCGACCAGCAAAGCGCCCTGTTTGGCCAGGCCTGCTTTACCGCCGGCATGGCCAAGAACACCTATGGCACGGGTTGTTTCATGTTGATGCATACCGGCGAGAAATTTCAACTCTCACAAAATGGCCTGCTGACCACCAGTGCGGCACAGGTTGGGAAAACCCCCGAATTTGCCATGGAAGGCAGCGTCTTCGTGGGTGGCGCCGTGGTGCAGTGGCTGCGCGACGGGCTGGGTGCCGTGCACTCCAGCTCCGAAGTACAAGCCCTGGCCGAGTCGGTACCCGACACCGGCGGTGTGATGCTCGTGCCGGCTTTCACTGGCTTGGGCGCGCCCTACTGGAACCCACAGGCGCGCGGCACCATCACCGGCATCACCCGTGGCACCACCATGGCCCACATCGCCCGTGCGGCCCTGGAAAGCATTGCCTTCCAAAGTGCCGCGCTGCTGCACGCCATGGGCCGCGATGCGATTGCGCAGGGTGGACAGCCGGTGCGTGAATTGCGCGTAGATGGGGGCGCCTGCGCCAACAACCTTCTGATGCAAATGCAGGCAGACCTGCTGGGTATACCGGTGGTGCGGCCGGCCGTGATTGAAACCACGGCCCTGGGCGCCGCCTACCTGGCTGGCCTGGGTACCGGGTTGTATTCCAGCACCCAGGAACTGAGCAGCCAGTGGCGTGAAGAGCGTCGCTTTGAACCCACTCTTCCCAGAGACCAGGCTCAAGCCCGCATGGCGGATTGGGAGCACGCCGTGCGCCAGGCCACGGCACAATAGCGCGCCAGCCGCTGGGCGGCCTTAGATGTGCAGTGCGTGACCCAATGCGCGCATCGCGGCCTCTTGCACCGCCTCACCCAATGTAGGGTGTGCATGGATCGTGCCCGCTACGTTTTCCAGGCTGGCGCCCATCTCTAGCGAGTGCGAGAAGGCCGATCTACGACAATCAACGCTCTACCCAAAAACACAATGCAAAAAAAGACTTTCTCCATCCTCCCTCTCGTCCTGGCAATCGCTGCTGCCTCCCTGGTTCCTGCTTCGGCATCCTTCGCGCGCGGCCACAAGGCTACCAAACCCGCGGCTGCCAAAAAAGCCCGGGCCGCTCTGAACGCCCTGCCGCCACTTGCTGCCCAGATCAGCTTGGCGGGCAACCCACCGGCACTGCCTGCCAAGGCGTGGCTAATCATGGATTCTGACTCTGGCGAAGTGCTTGCCTCGGCCAACGCGGACGAAGCCCTGCCGCCGGCGTCTCTCACCAAGATGATGACCAGCTTTCTGGTCGAGCAAGCGCTGCGCTCCGGCAAGCTTAAGCAAACAGACCTGGTCTCGGTCAGTGAGAACGCGTGGTGCCGTGGGTCCAGCACCGAGTCGTGCATGTATTTGCCGCTCAACAGCCAAGCCACAGTGATAGACATCCTGCGCGGCATCGTCATCCAGTCGGGCAACGACGCGTCCAAGGCCATTGCCGAGCACATGGCCGGTTCCGAAGAAGGCTTTGCCAAGCTGATGAACGCCGAAGCCCAGCGCCTGGGCATGAAGAACACACATTTCGTCAACCCCACGGGTTTGCCCGACCCGCAGCACAAGTCGTCTGCGCTTGACCTCGCCATCTTGGCACGGGCCATCATTCGTGACAGCAAGGATTACTATCCAATCTACGCGGAACGCGATTTCAAATACAACGGCATCAAGCAAGGCAACCGCAACGCCTTGCTCTACACCGACCCCAGCGTTGACGGACTGAAAACGGGCCACACCCAAGAAGCCGGCTACTGCCTGGTCACTTCGTCCAAGCGCAACGACATGCGCCTGATCACCGTCATTCTCAACACCGATAGCGCCCAGGCGCGTGCTGACCAGACCCGCACGCTGCTAGGTTGGGGCTTTAGCAGCTTCGAGAAGGCGACCCCGATTCAACCGAACACCGTGATCACCAAGGCGAAGGTCAGCTTCGGCAAGGCTGACATGGTCGACGCGGGTCTGGCAGCCCCTTGGAGCCTGACCGTGCCGCGCGGCCAGACGGTGGAGACGGCGGTGGAGATCACGCCGGGCCTGGAGGCACCAATCGCCAAGGGCACTGTGGTGGGCAAAGTGATTGCCACTTCGAAGGGCAAAGTGGTGGGCGAAACGCCACTCGTTGCGCAGGCTGATGTGGAGCGCGCTGGATTTCTGATGCGCGGTTGGCAACATGTTGCCAAGTTGTTTGGGAAGTAAACGCCAGCAGGCTCGCGTGGCGTCAAAAGCATAAAGACTTTTGACGCCATGGCCGGGCAGCCAGAGTAGGCAGCGAACACGACATTACTACGAATTCCATAGCGCACTACCGATACTCGACAAGGGCTATAGGCCTATTTATCGGATGCAATCTATGCTGACTGCGAGCGCAAAGCGGTGAGCGTGGCCTGGGTGGCATTGCAGATGCCCACCGATCAAGCGGCACTGGCACCACGCCAGGTGGTGTCTGGGGCAACGCTACGCCATCCACCGTTTGGACACTGCGCGCATTACGCACGCGCGACGTGGCAACGCAAGTCCGGCGATCAGGAACGCTGCGGGCGCAGTCTGCACGGTGAGCAACGACACTGGACTGGGTCATAATCTCTTGACACAAGCAGGGGATTGGCTCAAATCCCGTATAGCCCAAAGCACACACACCACCGCCTCAAATGGCGCTTCAGTCCAACATGGTTTATCTGCCGCGAATCACGTCCTCGCTTCTTGCGCGCACTGTAGCGCGGTAGATAAACGCTGATTGTTAAAGCTTTCTCACCTGAAGGATGTCTTGCATGAACGATGCTTCTCTTCTCGCGCTTCTCAAGGATTGGCTGATTCCTTTGGGGTCAGTTGTCGTATCTGTGTGGTTCGCCGCCTCGGCAAAGAAAGATGCAGACCGCGCGGACCGTCTGCTTGCGCAAATTAAGGATTCCGTGGAGGGTTCGCAGCGAAAGATGATCGAGTCCGCTACCGGAATCCTGGATTCGATGCCGCAGGTCATTGAAGGGAAGGTGAGTCTCGCAAAACTACAGGCGGCGAATGCTGTCTTAGAGACCATCCGCGCAAACATCTCCAACCCGGGTCGAGTGCCAGCCGCGGAGCATGAGCAGCAGATGTTGGCGCTTTCTGCCCACCTAAGCATGCTGATCTCGAAATAAGGTTTGTGTTTCTTGCTGTTCATTGGAACTCCAACGCTCCTCTCTCGTTGCACAGCTTCAACAAGCCGGTCCATCGGACGCGCTATGCGCTGCGCTGATCGGCGGCGTTAAACCGCCGCCTGTCGTAGCCGATCGAACGGCTGCTGTCCCTTCTGGAATTTGTCAACTCTCGCAGCAAAGCCGGCCAATCGGACAAACTCAGCCTGGTTTGGAGGGTGTTGACGAACCAACACCTGTAGAACCAAAAAAATCAACCCGCGAGTGTGGGCCAAGGGAACGAATGTCCGGTCCACCAGTCCCGCCCAAAGGATGATGTGCAACGTACATTCACCACCCAATAGCTACCGTAAACATAGCACCAGTCTTATATTGCACGAGGGCTAGCGGCCCATTTTCCTTAAGACTTTGCCGCAAAACTAGATATGCAGCGCGTGCCCCAGCGCCCGCATCGCCGCCTCTTGCACCGCTTCACCCAAGGTTGGGTGGGCGTGGATGGTTCCCGCCACGTCTTCCAGCGTAGCGCCCATCTCCAGCGAATGCGAGAAGGCCGTGCTCAGCTCCGACACACCAGCCCCTACCGCCTGCCAGCCGACGATGCGGTGGTTGTCACGCCGGGCGACCACGCGCACAAAACCGTCGGTGGATTCCAGCGTCATGGCACGGCCGTTGGCGGCGAAGGGGAACTGCGCGGTGATGCAGTCCAGCCCAGCCTTGGCGGCGTCGGTTGGCGCAAGACCTGCCACCACCACTTCGGGGTCGGTGAAGCAGACGGCAGCAATGGCCGCAGGGGCGAAATGGCGGCGTTTACCCGAAATGATTTCGGCCACCATCTCGCCCTGCGCCATGGCGCGATGGGCCAGCATGGGCTCGCCCGTCAAATCGCCAATCGCGCACCGGCAGACGGGGAATACATGGTCCGTCAGGTGCGCAGCGGCCGCGGCCATGCGACGGGTGTTGCATGAAGGGCAGACGCCACGGCCTTTGCAGGAGAAGGCGACCAGAAAATCGGCACCACAATCGTCGCAGCGCACCCTGGCAAAGCCGTGGGCCACCGCTGTGGGATGAGTGTGGTGCGCAGAAATCGCAGGAGCAGGGAAAGGGTGTGGATGCTGAGCCGAACTGGGACCAGGCAAACCAATCACCGCCCGAGTACCCTGACGATCAGCGCACTACTTGGTGAATTTGCATTAGGTCGTAACGACTGCGCCGGGTTAGGGCTGTGTTCTTCGGCAGCCCGGAGTAAGCGTTTTCTTCCTGGTCGTGCAGCAGGCTGTTGCGCTCAAGCACGTCGTGCACATTGCCAGAGGTGCCTCGCGCGGTGTGGACTAACCCGGACTCTGAATCGACTCCAATGTGGGCCTTCATGCCGAAGTGCCACTGGTTGCCTTTCTGGCTGGAGTGCATCTCGGGGTCACGGGCCTTGTCTTTGTTCTTGGTGGAACTGGGTGCGGGAATGAGGGTGGCGTCCACCACGGTGCCTGTCCTGAGCAGCAAGCGGCGCTGGGTCAGCAGGTCGTTGACTGTGCCCAGGATCTGTTCGGACAGTTTGCTTCTTTCCAGCCGATGGCGGAAGCGCAGGATAGTGCTCCCATCGGGCAGGCGGGCGAATTCTTCAAGCTGCGCAAACTCGCGGTACAGCGGGGTGTCGAAGAAGGCTTCTTCCATGCCGGGGTCAGACAGGGTGAACCCTTGCTGAAGGAAGTGTGTGCGCAGCATGGTTTGCAGCGAGAAAGGCGGGCGGCCCTTCTTGTCTTTGGGGTAGTAGGACGCGATGAGTTCGACCAGCGCTGCCCACGGAACGACTTGGTCCATCTGCTCCAGGAACTCGCGCTTGCGGGTTTTTCTTGGCGCTCAGATTGAGTTTCAATGCGGTTTGCTCCATGCTATGTATTTTATAGCAAATGAGCATTTTTGTCAGCACATTTCAGCGGGAGTTATGCAGAGTTTCCTTTGTTGTGGTGCGGCGCGGCAGGCGACCCCCAAGAAATCCGACACCTTTCGGCCTGAGTCTCAACTCAGTCGTTCGTTCGTGCACATTTTTTCGCAGCACGAGATACGGGGTATCCGTCCAACTGAAGAAATTTATTGTCCCATCGGGAACGCGAAATCAGGGTTAACCCGAATAGTAAATGAACAGACAGGTCTGTACAGTTCATTCACTTTCCTTAACTACATGAATGGTTTACTCATGCATTACCACGCACCCTCCGACCACACCTTCAGCAAGCAACTGCGCACTGGCGCACCTGAGGCGTTCAAGGCTTTCATCGAATTCGACCAGGTGGCGTTTGCTGAAGGCGAGAACCGACTGGCGGTGAAAACGCGCGAACTGATCGCCATCGGTGTCGCTGCCACCACGCAGTGCCCCTACTGCATGGAAGCGCACGTAGCGGGTGCCAAGAAGGCAGGCGCAACCCAGGCCGAAGTGGCCGAAGCCATCATGGTGGCTTCGGCGCTGCGTGCGGGCGCTGCCTTCACACATGGCTGGATGGCCATGAAGTTTTTCGACAAAGACTAATCCTCCCTTCTCCCAGGAGACAGACCATGACCTTTTCCCACTTTGCACGCCGTACCACCACCATCGGCCTTGCCACCATGCTGGCTGGCGCACTGGTCGCCTGCGACAAGCCCGCTGGGCCTTCTGCATCCACCGCAGCCGCGCCAGCCGCGCCTGCAGCCGCAGACAAGTCGATTCCGACCTTCGTGTTTGGCCTTGCGAACGAGCCACGAACGCTGGATCCGGCCTATGTGTACGACGGCGACACGCTCCGTATCCTGGATCAGATCTATGAAACGCTGGTGCAGCTCAAGCCCGGAACTGCTGAGGTTGTTCCCGGACTGGCAAGTGCCCACACGGTGTCCGAAGATGGGAAAACCTACCGATTCACGCTGCGTGACGGTGTGACGTTCCACGACGGCACGCCCTTTAACGCTGCAGCGGTGTGTTTCAACTTTGACCGTCTTTACAACTTCAAGAACGTGCAGCAGACCTTGAGCCTGAGCACGTTCTGGCAGAACGTATTCGGTGGGTTCGCGACCCAGGATTTGCCCAGCTCGCCAAAATCCAGCCTGTACGCGTCGTGCGAAGCGCCCGACGAAAAAACAGCCGTGGTTCATCTGACCAAGCCATCGTCGGCGTTGATCCCGGCCTTGGCCTCGCGCTATTTCGGCATCGTGAGCCCGGCCGCCATCAAGGAGTACGGCGACAGTGTGGAAATCAGTGGGGCGTCGTTCAGTTTCCCCGGAAAGTTCGGCACCGAACATCCGACGGGCACCGGTCCGTTCAAGTTCGACAAATGGCAGCGTGGCGACAAGCTGGTGCTGGCACGCAACGACGCCTACTGGGGCAACAAGGCGAGCATCCAGAGCCTGATCTTCAAGGCCATTCCCGACGGGCCAGCGCGGCGCCAGGCGCTCGAGAGCGGCGAGATCGACGGCTACGACGCTGCGGCGCCGCAGGACGTGGAAGCGCTGCGCGGTGAGGGATACCTAGTGGTCGAGCGCACCAGGGTACAACGTGGGTTACTTGGGCTTTCAGAACAAGACTCCCCCGCTGGACAACCTGAAGGTGCGGCAGGCGCTCTCTCATGCCGTGAACCGTGAGGCGCTGGTCAGATCCCAGTACCCTGCTGGTGCGAAACTGGCAACGCAGTTCCTGACCTCGGATGTCCCGGGTTTCAACCCCGATCTGAAGTCGTATTCGTACGATCCGGAACTTGCACGCAAGATGCTGGCAGAGGCAGGGCACCCCAATCCGACGATTGAATTCTGGTACCCCACAGGCGTGTCACGCGCTTACATGCCCGATCCCAAAGCCATTATGGAAGCGTATAAGGCCGACCTGGAAAAAGTCGGGGTGAACGTGGTCGTGAAGGCCGTGCCGTGGACACCCAGTACGTGGCCGGCTTGCAGCAAGGCAAGGCTCCCATCTACATCGTGGGTCGCCTAGGAACCTACGCTGATGCTTCTGACTTCCTTGATTCGCTGTTCATCAACGGGCGGATGGCGACGTCTCCGGAAATCATCGCCGGCCTGGCAGCTGCACGCACGGAAGTGAATCTGGAAAAACGCGCCGAGCAGTACCAAAAAATCAGTGCCGAAATCATGGCGCTGGCGCCCGGTGTGCCGTTCGTGAGCGCCCCGACCCATTTGGTGTTCAAAGCCGGTACCAAGGGATTCGTTGCGTCGCCGATTGCACAGGAAAGCATGGCGTCGGTGCACCACTGAACCACAGCCAACTAAGGACACACCATGCTCCGCTTCATCCTCCGAAGACTGCTCCAGATGATCCCGCTGTTGCTGGGTCTTTCACTGCTGATTTTCGCGTGGGTGAGGGTACTGCCGGGAGGTCCTGCGCAAGCCCTTGCGAACGAAGACGCAACAGTTGCAGACATTGCAGCTATTGAGCGATCTCTTGGCCTGGACCGGCCTGTGTACGTGCAGTATTTGGAGTTTCTTGGCAAGGCTGCCCGGCTAGACTTCGGCAATTCGCTGCAGTCCAACCGGCCGGTGACCGAGGAAATGATCGCCCGCTTCCCCGCTTCGCTGGAGCTCTCAGTCTGCGCACTGCTGCTCGCCATTCTGGTGGGCGTGCCGCTCGGGTACTTCGCAGCGCGGCGCTATGGGTCGCGGTTGGACAAGATATCGGTTTTCGGATCACTTTTGGGCATCACGATCCCGGTGTTTTTCTTGGCCTACCTGCTCAAGTATGTGTTCGCCGTAAAGCTCGGCTGGCTGCCCACAACGGGCCGGCTGGACGCGCGAATAGTCGCCGAGCATCCGACCGGGTTCTACGTGCTGGATGGCATCGTGACCGGCAACTGGCCGGCCGCCTGGAGTGCTCTGAAGCACCTGGTACTGCCTGCCATCGCGCTGGGCACCATTCCCATGGCGCTGATTGCACGCATTACGCGGGCCTCGGTGCTGGATGTCGTGAACGAAGACTACGTGCGTACGGCGCAGGCAAAGGGCTTGTATGCCTCCACCATCACGTTTCGCCACATCCTGCGCAACGCGCTGATTCCCTTGGTGACGATTCTTGGTCTTCAGTTAGGAGCGCTGATTTCCGGCACCGTGCTGACGGAAACGGTGTTCTCGTTTTCCGGCGTTGGGCGGTTTGTCGCCAACGCCATCTTGGTGCGCGACTATCCAACGATCCAGGGTTTTGTGATCGTCATTGGACTGCTGTACGTCTGCGTCAACCTGTTAGTCGACCTGGCCTACGGCTTGGTTGACCCCCGAGTGAGGGTTCACTGATGCCGACGGTTCCAATTTCGCCTGCTTCCGAGCCCTCCGCCCGCACCGGAGCCGCGCTCCTGCTGCCAGAGGGCGGCGAAGTACCCCTGACCCGTGGCCTTTGGCATGAAGCGTTTCTGCGCGTTCTAGCCAGTGGCTCGGGCCGGTTCGGCCTGCTACTAATTCTGTTTTTGTCGCGGTGGCGCTGCTCGCTCCGTGGATCGCGCCTTTAGCCCGGCCAACAACCAGTGGCTGAGCGAAGTGCGCCCGGGGTCTATCCCGGTCCGTCGGCGGAGCACTGGCTGGGCATCGACACCCAGGGGCGCGATGTGCTGTCGCGCCTCATCTGGGGGGCGCGCCATTCCTTGCTGATCGGCGTGGTGTCGCTGCTGCTGGGTGCCTCGGTGGGTCTGCTGCTGGGATTCCTCGCAGGCGCCATGGGCGGCTGGGTGGACAGCGTCATCATGCGTCTGATGGACATCATGCTGGCAGTGCCTTCCTTGCTGTTCGCCATCGCGGTTGCCGCCGTGCTGGGCCAGAGTCTCACCTCGGTGATGATTGCTGTGGCCGTGACCAGTGTGCCGATATTTGCCCGGCTGCTGCGCGGGCAGATGCTCAGCCAGCGCGACGCCGACTATGTGGTTGCGGCCCGTTCGATTGGCGTCAAGGGCCACATGATTGCGCTGCGGCACATCCTTCCCAACTCGGTCACACCGGTGATCGTGCAGGGGACACTCTTTCTGGCAACCGCCATCATAGATGCGGCCGGCTTGGCCTTTCTCGGGCTCTCGACCGCCGACCCCTCCACGCCAGAGTGGGGCCGCATGCTGACCGACGCCCAGAATGCGTTGGCGACTGCGCCTCTGCTGGCCATTTTGCCGGGCACTGCCATCGTGCTGTCTGGCCTTGGGTTTCACCCTGTTGGGCGAGCAGCTGCGCGAAGCGCTCGACCCGAAGTACCGGAGGTAAGCCATGAGCCTGCTCCAAGTTCGCAATCTCTCGGTGACTTTTACGCGCGAAGGCAGCGCCCCAGTGAGGGCCGTAGATGGACTATCCTTCCAGGTCGAGCCGGGCGCTTCGGTCGGTCTGGTGGGCGAGTCCGGATGCGGAAAGTCGGTCACTTCCCTGGCCATCATGGGGCTCTTGCCCAAACGCAACACGAGAATCGAAGGCGAGGTCTTGTTCGAGGGCCGGAACCTGCTCGCCATGCCGGAAAACGCCTTGCGTGACATCCGAGGCAAAGACATTGCCATGATCTTTCAGGATCCGATGTCCTCGCTGAACCCGGTGGTGCGCATTGGCGTGCAGATCACTGAAGTCCTGGTGCGCCACCAGCGGCTGAAAGCCTCCGAGGCCCGGCGCGAGGCCGAATCGCTTTTGCGCAAGGTTGGTATCCCGGATCCGCTGCGCTGCCTGGGCCAGTACCCGTACCAGCTCTCGGGCGGCATGCGCCAACGCGTCTTGATTGCCATTGCCCTGGCGTGCAAGCCACGTCTGCTGATCGCTGACGAACCGACCACGGCGCTTGACGTCACCATTCAGGCGCAGATTCTGGATCTGCTGGGCGCCTTGATGCACGAGACCGGCGCCGCAATGGTCATGATCACGCACGACATGGGCGTGGTCGCGGGCATGTGCGACGAAGTCAACGTGATGTATGCAGGCCGTCTGGTCGAATCGGCGCCACGTCGGGCGCTGTTTGCTGCGCCACGCCACCGCTACACAGAGGGCTTGCTCAACTCCATTCCGCGCATGGACAGGCCGCGCAGCGAACCCCTCAGGCCTATTCCAGGATCGGTGCAGAACGCCGTCCCCTGGCCCAAAGGCTGTGCCTTCGCACCTCGGTGCAGCCACCGCCAAGACGACTGCCTTTCAGGCGAGATTGCGCTGCGCACCGAAGGCCAAACCGTTCACCGCTGCCTGCACGCTGCCCCGCTGGGGGCGGACAAAGCTTCAGCCTACTCAGAAGAAGGTGCCCCATGTCTTTGATTCAAGCGCGCGCGGTGGAGGTGCACTTCCCCATCAAGCAAGGCATTATTTTTGACCGAACAGTGGGAGCCGTCCGTGCCGTAGACGGCGTCAGTTTTTCGGTTGAGAAAGGCCAGACGTACGGACTGGTTGGCGAATCCGGTTGTGGCAAGTCGACGCTGGGGCGGTCGCTTCTGCGTTTGATCGAACCCACGGCGGGGACCGTGGAGTTCGATGGCGTCGACCTGCGTACGCTGGCACCAGAGCCGATGCGCAAGTTGCGCCGGCGCATGCAAATGGTCTTTCAAGACCCCATGGCCAGCTTGAACCCGCGCCAGACCGTGGAGTCGGCACTGCTGGAGCCCCTGCGGGTGCATGGGATGTTGCCCGAATCGGGGGCCCGCAGCGCCGTCGTGCGCAAATTGCTGAATGCGGTGGGCCTTCCAGCTACGGCCGCGCAGCGCTTTCCTCATGAGTTCTCGGGCGGCCAGCGCCAGCGCATCGGCATTGCGCGTGCCATTGCTTTGCGCCCCGACTTAATCATTGCCGATGAACCGGTGTCGGCACTCGACGTCTCGGTGCAGGCGCAGGTGATCAACCTGCTCAAAGAGCTTCAGGCCGACATGGTCCTGACTTACATCGTCATTGCGCACGACCTTGCTGTGGTGCGCCACATTAGCGATACCGTGGGCGTCATGTACCTGGGCGCGCTGGTCGAAGAAGCACCCTCGGACGAGCTGTACCAGAACCCGATGCACCCGTACACCTTGTCGCTGGTGTCGGCGGTGCCGATCCCGGATCCCGAAATCGAGTTGCACCGCAAGCGCATTTTTCTCACCGGGGACCTGCCGTCCCCGGCCAACCCGCCCCAAGGATGCCGGTTTCACACCCGCTGCCCGTTTCGCCAGGAAGCGCGGTGCGATACCGAACGCCCGGTCCTGCACGAAGTTGCCCCAGGGCACAAAGTCGCTTGCCACTATGCCGAACGCATTGCGGCGCAAGAAATCACGCTCGTGAGCGACCCAGCCACAGTTAACGCCAAACCCTTAAGGAGATTCCCATGACGACCTCTTCCATCCCCCCATTGCAGGGCATCGTGGTGCTCGATTTGACCCGTTTCATGTCTGGGCCCTACGCCACGATGCTGCTCGCCGATGCCGGCGCCGATGTGATCAAGGTGGAGCCCTTGGGCGGCGAGGAAACCCGCACGCTGCATCCGATCTTGAAGGACGACGATGACAAAGAGATCAGCGGCTATTTCTTGCGTCTCAATCGCCGCAAGCGCAGTGTCTGCCTGGATCTGCGCTCCCCTGAAGGACGCGATGCCCTGATTGAACTGGCCAAAGGCGCAGACGTCGTGGTGGAGAACTACCGCCCCGGGGTGATGAACAAGCTGGGGATTGGCGCTGAAGTGCTGATGAAGGCCAACCCCCGCCTGATCTTCTGCGCAATTTCCGGCTTTGGTCAAACCGCTTCGCCCAATCGCGATTGGCCGGCTTTCAACCTGGTCCCCGAGGCCATGGCGGGCGTGCTGTCGCAGTCGCCCACCCCCGGCGTGCCACCCCGACCGGTGGGACCGGCGCTCGGCGACCTGTTTCCGTCGATGCATGCGGTCTCCGGTATTTTGATGGCGCTGCTGCGCCGCCACACCACGGGGCAAGGCAGCTTGGTGGACATCGCCATGTACGACTCCATGCTTTCGCTCAATGAGATGGCACTGGGCGTCGCGTCCATGACCGGCGGCGAATTGCTCTACGGCCAGCGCGTGAATCCCAACCTGGCGCCTTATGGCTACTTCCCCACCAAAGACGGTTGGGTCTGTATCGCAGTGGGCCCGAATCGGCAGTGGGAGAGCCTGTGCAAGCTGATGGGCCACCCCGAGATGGGGGTGGACGAGCGTCTCAACAGTGGCAGCGGGCGATCCACCCACTTCAAGGATTTGATCGAGCCGGTACTGTTCGCCTGGCTGGCCGAGCGCGGCAAGGAAGAAATTGCCGCCGAACTGGCCGCAGTGGGGGTGCCTGCCGCTCCGGTGCGCAACGCCTCGGAGGCACTGGATTGCGAGCAGGCCCGAGTGCGCGGCATGGTGGCAGACGTGCACGCCCCTGCGGGCAAGTCCTGGCAGGTTGCCGGCAGCCCGGTGCGGCTCAGCCCCGCGTTCGACTTGCCCGAGGCGAGCACCGTGCGCCCTGGTCAGAACACGCTTGAGGTACTCACCGAGATCGCCCACATGACGCCCGACGATGCGCGCCAGTTCGTCACGGACCCGACGCTGCGCGCTGCGCCTACCCATTGACCCGCGAGAGCCACCATGCCTATTCCGTCTTCCTGTGAAACCAGATCTCGACCCCCGCCGAAGAAACCATCGACCCCCGTTGGGCGATGAACTTTGCCGCCGCCATTGACGACTTCAACCCGCGGCTGTATGCCACGGATCAAGGCGCCCTCCAGGTGCATCCGCTGTACCTCGGCTACACCGAATGGGAAGCGACCAAGCAGGTCATGGCTTCGGTGCCGCTGACCGACGCCGAGCGCATGCGCGGCGTGGCTGCCGGCATCGTGCAGACGATGCACCAGCCATTGCGCACCGGCATGCACATCTCCACCACAGCCCGCATCACGGCGCTGTACCGCCACAGCGCCGGCGCCTTCATGGAAAAAACCATTGAGACGACCAGCGGCGGCGAACCGGTGTGCACCACCTTGTTTCGCTCCGTGATGCGCGGCGTGGAGGTGGACGGCCCCGAGGTGGCCGGCGTAACCCCGTTGCAGCGCACGCCATTTGGCGACGCGCCCACCCTACGCGAACGCATCGTGCTGCACCCCAACGCCTGCCACGTGTTCTCGGAATGCGCACGCGCTTACAACGCCTTCCATACCGACATATCGGTGGCGCGCAAGGCGGGTCTTTCGGGCCTGATCCTGCACGGCGCGGCGACGATGGCTCATGCGGTGTCTGTGCTGACGAAGCATTTTGCAGACGGCGACATGACCCGCATTCGCCGTATTGCCGGGGACTACCGCGCCATGGTGTTTGTGCCCGGAGCCATTGAGGTCCAGGCCGGCGCTGCCGTGGAGGGCCCGCTGGGCCTGTACGTGCCTTTCCAGGTGCTGACCGACGATGGCAAGTCGGCTGTCGCGGGCGGCGAGCTGGTGCTCAGCGCCTGAACCCCTATCTCCCTGCCATCCGTTCACCACCACGCCATGAACAGCACCACCCTTTCCCTAGAAACCGTCGAAGCGCGCCTTGAGGCGGGCATCGTTTACGTGACGCTCAACCGGCCAGACAAGCGCAATGCCGTCAATGCGCAGCTGCTGCGCGACCTGGTTCAGGCCGTCCAGGAGCTGGCGTACCGTCCCGAGGCCCGCGTGCTCTGGCTCAGCGGCGCCGGGCCTTCTTTTTGCGCCGGCTACGACGTCTCGCAAACCGCTAACGCAGACACGCGCAGCCAATGGATCGCCAGCGAGGAGATGGCCAAGGCCTTCGCCCAGATTGAAGCGGCGCCCGTGGTGCGTATCGCCCAAGTGCAGGGGCACGCAGCGGGTGCCGGCCTGGTATTGGCCACGCTGTGCGAGCTGCGCTACGCCACGCCAGACGCTGTTTTCGCGGTCCCGGAACTCGACTTCGGCATTCCGTTTTCCATGGGCGGCATGAACAGCCTGACCCGGTACATCGGCGTCACCCGCACGGCCGACATGGTGCTGAACGCGCGCCGTATCACCGGTGCCCAGGCGCTTGCCTACGGTTTGGTCACCGACGTGGTCGCGCCGGAAGAGCTGGCCGCGCATGTGCAAGCCATAGCGGAGAAGCTGGCGCGCAGGCCGAGCGTCTTGATGATGAACACACAGGTTTCGTTGCGGGAGGCCGCACTTGCACACACGCCGGAAGGCAAGAACGACCTGGCGGCACTGTTCCTGAGTCGGCAGGACCCGGCCTGCCAGGAGGTCAGCGCACAATATGCGCAACAATTTCGACCAAAAATGAAGAGCCAAACCCCCTTCTAAAACGATCTCTTCGGCGGATGAACGCGCCCAACAGCCTGCGGCTGTCGGCAGCGGAAAAGACCGCATCATGGCGGTGGCCGGCGAGCTCTTTTACCGAAACGGCATCGGCTCCGTAGGGGTGGATCGCATCATTGAAGACGCGGGCGTGGCCAAGGCAACGCTTTATAAGAATTTCCGCAGCAAAGACAACCTGATCCATGCGTACCTGAACGAAAAGCACGATGTCACCGTGGTGGCGCTCACGGCGATTGCGGCCAGCGGGCAATCTGCGGGGGAGAAGATCGACGGCATCTTTGGCTACCTGGAACAGCTCACACAGGACGAGAAGTTTCGAGGCTGCGCGTTCGTGCTGGCCGTGGCCGAATCGCCCCTGCCCGACTCGCCCGCCTACCAATGGGCACATCGGCACAAAGCCCATGTGCGCGGCATTTTTTCCGACGTTCTGGCCAAGTCTGTCAAACGGGGACAGCTCGATACGGTAGTGGAAAAAATGATGATCCTCTATGATGGGGCGCTCATTTCCTCGGCACTGCAAGACAGCCCTGCCCCGATCCAGTTTGCACTTGAAATGGCCCACCATGTTTTGCGCCAACACGCCCCGAGGCAGCGCTCCCTAACGGAATGATCGGCGGCCAAGGGGAGGCTAGCCCGCATATTTCACGCTCCCCCACTGTATGACCCTGTGCGTGTCAATTTCGGTGTTTCGGTTGCTTGAAGCGCCCGATTCGAAGGGATAGCCCGACGGATAAGTACTCCAACCGCATAAACCGCATAAGCCCAAGTGTGCCCCCAAAATTTGGCCTAAAAAAGCACCAGCACCCACAGTCACCCGTCTGATCTGCTAGGAAAGTTTGCCGCTGTCACCACGCTGAGCCGCAAAGACTACCATAAAACACAGCCCCGCCCCGGCGGGTGGTTGCCGCCACACTTTGAGGTTCACCACGTAGTGCGCTGATCGTCGGGGTAGTCGGGTGGTGATTGGTTTGCCAACTCCCAGTATGGCTCAGCCTCTACACCCCCCCCGTCTCCTGCGCACCAGCGCCATCCCCCAGCGGTAGGTCGGTTTGCAGTCATCGAAAACGGATAGCGAGTCCAGTAGATTTTGCCTGCGCTGGGGCACATGGCGAATGACCGGTCTCGGGCTATTCAATAAAGAGCCGTTAAGTCCGCTCTGTCTCGATTGTGTGAGTTCGCGCGGTCAGATTGAGCACCCGCTTTCGCAGCATTGCCGACTTAATCGCACCCACACAGTCTGGCTTGGATGGTGCTCCTGAACCAACGTCAGTCGCGCCAAAAAAATCAGCCCGAGATCATGTGCAAAGGGAACGGATACCCGGTCCATTCGCTCCGAACAATCGGTGGATGTGCAACGCACGATTCACCCTCCCAATAGCTACTATAAACATAGCACTATCTTTATATTTCATTAGGGCTAGCGGCCCATTTTCCTTAAGACTTTGCCGCAAAACTAGATATGCAGCGCATGCCCCAGCGCCCGCATCGCCGCCTCTTGCACCGCTTCACCCAAGGTGGGGTGCGCGTGGATGGTTCCCGCCACGTCTTCCAGCGTAGCGCCCATCTCCAGCGAATGCGAGAAGGCGGTGCTCAGCTCCGACACGCCAGCCCCTACCGCCTGCCAACCGACGATGCGGTGGTTGTCGCGCCGCGCTACCACGCGCACAAAACCGTCGGTCGATTCCAGCGTCATGGCGCGGCCGTTCGCCGCGAACGGGAACTGGGCCGTGATGCAGTCCAGCCCCGCCTTGGCCGCGTCAGTCGGCGCCAGCCCAGCGACCACCACCTCGGGGTCGGTGAAGCAAACAGCAGCGATGGCCGCAGGGGCGAAATGGCGGCGTTTACCCGAAATGATTTCGGCCACCATCTCACCCTGCGCCATGGCGCGGTGGGCCAGCATGGGCTCGCCCGTCAAATCGCCAATCGCCCAGACGTTGCGCATGGAGGTGCGGCACTGGTCGTCTACCTTGATGGCGCGGCCTTGCATGGCCAACATCAGTTTCTCCAGCCCCCAGCCGTGGGTGTGCGGCACGCGGCCAATGGCCACCAGCACTTGGTCAGCTGCCAGCTCGCTCTCGCGGCTGGCTGCGTCTTGCACGCGCACGGCGTCACCCGCGGTGTTCAGGCCTTGCACCTTGCTACCCAGCAGCACCTGCACGCCCAGCTTGCGCAGCGATGCGGCCACGGGCTTGGTCAGCTCTTCGTCGTACAGCGGCAGAATGCGGTCTTGCGCCTCGACCACGGTCACATCCGAGCCCAGCTTGCGGTAGACCAGGCCCAGCTCCAGTCCGATATAGCCGCCGCCCACCACCACCAATTTCTTGGGGATGCTGTCGGGCGACAGCGCCTGCGTGGACGAGATGACGCGCCCGCCAAACGGCATGCCGGGCAGGCCCAGCTCGACCGAGCCCGTGGCCAGCACGATGTGCTCCCCCTGGATGCGCAATGGCTTGGCGTCCGGCTTGCTTTGCGCCACGTCAACGGTCTTGCCGTCCACCATGGTGGCCCAGCCCTTGACAACCTTGACACCATGCTTTTTGAGCAGGGCGCCGACGCCACCCGTGAGCCTTGCCACGATGCCGTCTTTCCAACGCACGGTCTGTGCAATGTCGATGCGTGCCGACTCAACATGGATGCCCAGCGTGCTGTCACCCATGAAATGGTGCGCCTGGTGAAAGGCCTCCGCGGCGTGGATCATGGCCTTGGAGGGGATGCAGCCCACATTCAGGCAGGTGCCACCCAGTTGCTCGCCTTCGACCAGCGTGGTGGCAATGCCCAGTTGTGCCGCGCGGATGGCCGTGATGTAGCCACCAGGGCCACCCCCGATAACCAGTAGGGTTGTGTGATGTATGTTCATGTCCACTTACTCCACAAACAAGGTGGCCGGACATTCCAGGTATCCACGTATTTTTTGTACAAATTGCGCCGCGTTCATGCCGTCCACCACGCGGTGGTCGAAACTTGACGACAGGTTCATCATCTGGCGCACCACCACTGCGCCATTGCGCACCATGGGGCGTTCGACCATGCGGTTGACACCGACGATGGCTACCTCGGGGTGGTTGATCACGGGCGTGCTGACGATGCCACCCAAGGCACCCAGGCTGGTAAGCGTGAGCGTTGAACCGGTCAGCTCGTCACGCGTAGCCTTGCCGGTGCGCGCGGCTTCGGCCAGGCGCGCGATCTCGGCCGCACAGGCCCACAGGTCCAGCGTTTCGGCATGGCGAATCACCGGCACCATCAGGCCACCATCGGTTTGCGTGGCAAGCCCCAGGTGCACAGCGCCATAGCGCGTGATCACGGATGCCTCATCGTCAAACCGGACGTTGACCTCAGGGTGCTCGCGCACGGCCAGCACCATGGCGCGAACGAGGAAAGGCAGTACCGTCAGGCGACCGCGCTCCTTGCCGTGCAGGGTATTGAGCCGAACACGCAGGGCTTCGAGCTCGGTCATATCCACTTCTTCTACATAGGTGAAGTGCGGAATGCGGCGCTTGGCATCTTGCATCTTCTGCGCGATCTTGCGGCGCAGGCCGATGACGGGAATGGCTTGCTCATCCAGGCGCTGGGCATAGCGCTGGTCGGCCACACCCGCAGGCTGTGAGTGCGCTGCGCGGGCCACATAGGCCTGCAGGTCCTCATGCGTGATGCGTCCGGCGGTACCGGTGCCCGGCACAAATTGCAACTCCACACCCAGGTCCCAGGCCTGGCGGCGCACGGCGGGTGAGGCGATGGGCTTGTCGCCGGGGGCTCGCACCAGGGTTGCCGGGGCTTTGCCGTTGTGCGCGGGTGCCGACCCATTTTTCCGTTCACCCTGAGCGGATCGAGGGGCTTCGACAGGCGCAGCCTGAACGGAGGTTGGCGGATGCGCTGGGGCTATCGCCTCGGTTGCCACAAGCGTTTTTGCAGTTGCTATTGAATTGGTAGCTGTCTGTGTAGTATTGACGAGGGCTGGAGGCTCGTTTTGCTTAAGGTTTCCGGCACCTTCCACCTCAATGCGGATCACTTCGGACCCCACGGCCATCACCTGGCCCACCGCGCCGCCCAGGGCCAGCACTTTGCCGGCAACCGACGAGGGAATTTCCACCGTGGCCTTATCGGTCATCACATCGGCCAGGATCTGGTCCTCGGCCACCATGTCACCGACCTGCACATGCCAGGCGACCAATTCGACTTCTGCAATGCCTTCGCCGATATCCGGCATCTTGATTATGTGAATACCCATCATGCCTCCATCGCGCGCTTGAACGCTTCAGCGACCCGCTTGGGGCCAGGAAAATAGTTCCACTCCTGGGCGTGCGGATAGGGGGTATCCCATCCCGCCACCCGCTCGATGGGGGCTTCCAGGTGGTAGAAGCATTCTTCTTGGACCAAGGCGATCAGCTCAGCACCAAAGCCACTGGTGCGCGTGGCTTCATGCACCACCGCGCAGCGGCCGGTCTTCTTGACCGAGGCCACAATGGTTTCCAGATCCAGTGGCCAGATCGAGCGCAAGTCGATGATCTCCGCATCGATGCCGCTCGCCTGGGCTGCCGCTTCGCAGACATACACCATGGTGCCGTAGGCCAACACGGTCAGCGCGTTGCCGGGGCGAAACACCACAGCTTTGTCCAGTGGCACCGTGTAGTAGCCGTCGGGCACGGAACCCATGGGGTGCTTGGACCAGGGCACGACCGGTTTGTCGTGGTGGCCGTCAAACGGGCCGTTGTACAGGCGCTTGGGCTCCAGGAAGATGACCGGGTCGTCATTCTCGATCGAGGCGATCAGCAGGCCCTTGGCGTCGTACGGGTTGGACGGCATCACCGTGCGCAGACCGCAAACCTGGGTGAACATGGCCTCAGGGCTTTGGCTGTGGGTTTGGCCACCGTAGATGCCGCCGCCGCAGGGCATGCGGATAGTGATGGGGCAGGTGAAGTCACCCGCCGATCGGTAGCGCAGGCGCGCCGCTTCCGACACGATCTGGTCGCTGGCCGGGTAGAAATAGTCGGCAAACTGGATTTCCACCACCGGGCGCAGTCCATAGGCGCCCATGCCCACAGCAGTTCCTACAATGCCGCCTTCGGAGATGGGCGTATCAAACACGCGCGAGGTGCCGTACTTTTTTTGCAGGCCTTCGGTGCAACGGAAAACGCCACCGAAATAACCCACGTCCTGGCCGTACACCACCACGTTATCGTCTCGCTCCAGCATCACATCCATGGCCGACCGCAGCGCCTGGATCATGGTCATAGGGGTGTTGCTCATATTCCCAACTCCTGTCGCTGCCGGCGCAGGTGCGCGGGCATTTCTTTGTAAACATCTTCAAACATTTCAGCCGGGCTGCGCATGTTGCCATCGGCCAGGGTGCCGTATTGCTCGGCTTCTTTTTGCGCAGCGGCTACATCGGCTTCCAGCTCCTTTTGCGTGGCGTCGTGCTCGGCATCGGACCAGCCCCCAGCCCGATCAGGTGTTGTTTAAGGCGGTTAATGGGGTCCCCCAGGGGGAAGCGCGCAGCGTCATTCGCCGGGCGGTACTTACTGGGGTCGTCGGACGTGGAGTGGGGGCCGGCGCGGAAGGTCACCCACTCAATCAGGGTGGGGCCCAGGTTGCGCCGGGCGCGTTCCAGCGCCCATTGCGAGGCGGCATATACCGCCAGAAAGTCGTTGCCATCCACCCGCAGGGAGGCAATACCGCTGCCCACGCCGCGTGCGGCAAAGGTGGTGCCCTCGCCCCCGGCAATGGCCTGGAAGGTAGAAATGGCCCACTGGTTGTTCACCACATTCAGAATGACCGGTGCGCGGTACACATGTGCAAAGGTGATGGCAGTGCTGAAGTCTGCTTCCGCTGTGGCGCCGTCGCCAATCCAGGCGGAGGCCACCTTGGTATCGCCTTTGATGGCGGAGGCCATGCCCCAGCCGACGGCCTGGATCACTTGCGTGGCCAGATTGCCGGAGATGGAGAAAAAGCCCTGCCTCTTGCTGGAGTACATCACCGGCAGTTGGCGACCCTTGAGCGGATCGTGCTCATTGGAATAGAGCTGGCAAATCATGTCCACCATGGACACATCGTCGCGTGCGAGCAGCAAGCCTTGCTGGCGGTAGGTGGGGAAGCACATGTCGCCGTCCACCAGAGCTTGCGCGTGGGCGCAGGCAATCGCCTCTTCACCCAGACACTGCATGTAGAACGACATTTTTTTCTGCCGCTGCGCAATCAACATGCGGGCATCAAAAGCCCGCGTCTTGAGCATGGCCCGCATGCCTTTGCGCAACTGCGCCACGCTGAGGTCGGGTGCCCAAGGGCCGACCGCATGACCGTCCTTGTCGAGCACACGAATCAGCGTAAACGCCAGATCACTGGTTTGCGCCGCCTGGGCATCCACCGGGGGGCGACGCACCGCGCCAGCTTCGGAAATGGGGAGGTAGGAAAAGTCTGTGTCATGGCCGGGTCGCCCGGTGGGCTCCGGCACATGCAGACGCAGTGGCTCGTAAGTTGGCATCAACATAACTCCTTGCAGGATCGTGGCCTGCAGCAAATTTCGGGGTTGCCCCGATCTGGCGGGTAGCCAGGTCTGGACGGACAATGCGGCGCGGCGCCCGGGATCACCAAGCGCGTTGCGTGCGGTGGGTAGCATACCTCGGCTTGGCCGGACCGCCCTGTACACGCCTGCAAAAAGTACTGGGGGGTTTCCCGAAGCACCCACAAGGGCGCTCGGTTATCGCTACCATTTGACATGGTTGCCAGTTCCGCCACAACAAAGCGCTACCTTCCCTGGGTGGTTGCCACGGCGTTGTTCATGGAGCAGCTGGACTCCACCATCGTCAATACCGGCATCCCGGCCATGGCAGCGAACCTGGGTGTTACGCCCTTGAGCCTGAAGGCAGTGGTGACCAGCTACATCCTGAGCCTGGCGGTGAGTATTCCCATCAGCGGTTGGCTGGCCGAGCGCTATGGCAGCCGGCGTATCTTCATGTTGGCGGTGGCCCTGTTCACCGTGTCGTCGGTGCTATGCGGTCTGGCGGTAAATTCCACCATGTTGGTCGCCTCGCGTGTGCCCCAGGGAATTGCGGCGGCCATGATGATGCCAGTAGGCCGCATGGCCATTGTGCGCACTTTCTCCAAGGGCGAACTGCTGCAAGCCATGAACTTTGTGATTATTCCAGCGCTGTTGGGGCCGTTATTGGGGCCCACCGTGGGCGGGTTGATCGTGCATTGGGCGTCCTGGCGCGACATCTTTTTTGTGAACGTACCGGTCGGCTTGGCTGCACTCTGGTTTGCCAAAAATTACATGCCCAATTACCGCAGCGAAACCCAGCGCACGCTGGATGTGCGCGGCCTGTTGTTGTTTGCCAGTGGGGCCGGCCTGCTCTCATGGCTGCTGGAGGTATTTGGTGAAACCAACCTCTCCCCTGTCAATTTGGTCATGTTGGCGGCCATGTCCTTGGCGCTGCTGGTGGGCTATGGCTGGCACGCCAAGCGGGTGCCCTATCCGCTGCTGCGCTTGTCGCTCCTGTCGACGCGCACGTTTCGGGTTTCGGTGCTGGGCGGCTTTGTGACACGGCTGGGCGTGGGTGGCATGCCGTTTTTGCTGCCGCTACTGTACCAACTGGGCTTGGGGCTGCCCGCCTGGCAGTCAGGCTTGTTGATGATGCCTGCTGCGGTCGCCGCAATGGCCATGAAGGTGCTCTCCGCCCCCATGCTCAAACGCTTTGGCTTCCGGCAGGTGCTGATCGTGAACACATTGCTGGTAGCCTGCGTCATTGCCAGCTACTCACTGGTTGGGGAGGGGACGCCGATGTTCGCCATCGTGGCCATCGGGCTGGCGCTTGGCTTGTTTAACTCGCTGCAGTTTTCGAGCATGAACTCCATGGCCTATGCCGACATTGACGCAGCGGATGCCGCCATGGCCAGCACCATGGCCAGCACATTGCAACAAATGTCCATGAGTTTTGGTCTGGCGTTTGGGTCGTTGACGACAGGGTATTTTCTAAATGGCATGTCCCAATCGGACCGCGTGGCGGTCACATCCTCGCTGCACCACGCCTTTTTGACACTGGCCGCATTGACCGTGGTGTCGTCGCTGTCATTCTGGACGCTGCAACCGCAAGACGGTGAGAGCGTCAGCAAGGGCAGCGAGGCACCAGCCAATAATCCAGCAGAGCTACGCACTTAACACCATGCCCGCAACTATCCTCACCGTAACGCCATCCGGCCATGTGGCCGGCAAAGAACTGCTGGTACCCAGCGGCCCCGAAGGCATTTGCTATGACCACGTACAAGATTGGCTGACACCGCGTCTCAAGGCCAAGAAGCAGGTGAAAGACGTCAGCGCCCAGGTGCTGGTCAAAGGCATCAAGCAATGGGCAGCGTATGACGAGAGGGTGGGCGGCAAAACGCAGCGAACCGTATTCAAGATTACCTAGGAATGGGGTGGACCGGACCCTGAGTTGAAGAGGGGCGTTTGGACTGAATTGGCGCATTTTGCAATCGCTCTGCATAATGACTTGACACCTCTTTGTTTCATCAACCGTCCGGCTTGCCCCATGGGTGGGCCGTCTTCTGGAGCGCAGCATGGCAAATTTTGTGATCGCCGTCATTGTCGGCAGTCTTCGCAAGGATTCATTCAACCGCAAGCTGGCCGGCGCGCTCGAAAAGATGTTTCCGGCGGACTTTCAATTCAAATACGTGCGCATTGATGATTTGCCGCTGTACAACCAGGATGACGACGCGCAGCAGGCGCCACAGGTACTGCGTATGAAGAGTGACATCAAGGGCGCCCAGGGCGTTCTGTTTGTGACACCTGAATACAACCGGTCGATTCCCGGCGTGCTTAAAAACGCCATCGACCACGGTTCGCGGCCTTATGGGACCAGCGCTTTTGAGGGCAAGCCTGCCGGTATCGTCGGCACGTCCATCGGCCCAATTGGCACGGCCATGGCCCAGCAGCATCTGCGCAACGTGCTGGTGTTTCTGAACATGCACACCTTAGCCCAGCCTGAGGTCTTCCTCCATAACAAGGAAGGGCTCTATGACGCTGCCGGCAAACTCAATGCAGGCACCGAAAAGTTCCTGCAAGCTTGGGTGGACACTTACGTCGCCTGGGTCAAGAAACACATCTGAGCGTCATACCGAACTTGTGCGCCCAACGCCGCACCGTTTCATAGGTCACTTCAACCCTTCGGGCAGTAGGCGGTCGGGTGCTTCGATACACGCCCTGGTATCGAGACGGTGCAGGGTTAAGAGCTGTACTTGGCATGGTGGCGGTCCTTGCAACTGACCAGGACTCGTGGCACTTTACAATTGAAGCTCAATATTTTTGGAGTTTCAACCATGGGTTCTCAGGACGACGACAACATTGGTGTTGTTTTAGGTGTGGTTTTTGGCGTAATTGCCCTGGTTGTCGCGCTGGTGCTGGGCGTCACACAATATTCAAAGAACCAGATGGCTGTCAAACCCGCAGTCGCGGCTGTCGCGGCAGACGGCGCGAGCGTGAAGGTGGTGAACGGCATCGTGATGTTTTACTTTGCATCCGGCAAGTCCGATCTGGCTGCGGGAGCGAATGAGGCTCTGACAGATATCGTGCGTGCGGCTGCCGCAGGCAAGAGCGTTGTCATCAGTGGTTTTCATGATGCCACCGGCGACCCAGCCATGAACGCAGAGTTGGCAAAGCAGCGCGCCCTGAAGGTTCGGGATACGCTTGGGGCGCTGGGTGTTGCGCAGGACAAAGTCGAACTCAAGAAGCCTGAGCAGACACTGGCGACGGGCGCCGACAGCGAAGCCCGCCGGGTTGAAGTATCGGTTCAGTAACGCGCCACACAAAGCGCGCACATCGATAGTCGCCAGTCTGATTTGCCAGGAATTTGCGCTGCCAGTACCGTGTACAGGCAATTGGAACCATGGAACTTGTTGCCCACAAAAATCACCTTGTGGTGTTTGCAGGAGAAACCATCTAAGCCCACGACAGCAATGTTGACTATCAAAGCGGGGCCGGGGTGCTTCAGGAACCGGGTCGCCCCACCCCACAGATCAGCGTTTCAGGGTCATTGTGGGAGATGGCCAGTTCATCCTTGGCGTGCGACACCTCCATGTCGCGTGGCAGCGTCACACCGTTCTTCACGGCCAATATTTCGGCCATGATGCTCACCGCAATTTCTGGTGGAGTTTTGCTGCCGATGTAAATTCCGATGGGGCCACGCAATCGGGCCAGGCTTTTCGGGGTTTGGTCCAGGTGCTCCACCATGCGATGATGGCGTGCCTGGTTATTACGGCGCGACCCAATGGCACCAATGTAAAACGCCTCTGTCTGCAATGCCTCCAGCAGAGCAAGGTCATCCAACTTCGGGTCGTGGGTAAGTGCAATCACGCAGGTGCGACGGTCCGGCTTAAACGCTGTGACCACGTCATCTGGCATGTCGCTCAACACCGTCGCGCCTTTGACCGACCAGGCACTGCGGTATTCCTCACGAGGGTCACACACGGTCACAGCAAACCCGCAGAACAAGGCCATGGTTGCCACATATTCGCTGAGCTGTCCCGCACCAATCATCAGCATGCGGTACTCTGGGCCAAAGGTGTTGGCCAGCTCGTCTGGCCCCAACACCAGGTCAGACGGCGCGGCGCTTGGTTGCAGTTTTACGGCTCCGTCGGCCAGTCGCACTTCACGCCGGACCAGTTGCCCCTGCTCCAACAGGGCCACCAGCTCCTGCAAGACGCCAGCATCCGGGTCAAACTCCAGCAGCAACTCCAGAGTGCCCCCACAGGGCAGTCCAAAACGGTGTGCTTCGTCTGCCGTAATGCCGTATTTGACGAAACGCGGGGCGCCTTGTGGAATCTCTTGCGATTCGCCACTTGGCGCTGCGCCTTGTGAGGCATAGGCCCGGGTGAAGCGGTAAATCAGGTCGTCTTCGATGCAGCCGCCTGAAACTGAACCGACTACCGCACCATCCTCACACAGGGCCATGATGGAACCCACTGGCCGTGGCGACGAGCCCCACGTGCGCACCACGGTGGCCAGCAAGGCCCGGCGGCCAGCCAGCCGCCAGTCGCGCAGAATGCGCAACACCAAAACGTCTACGTTTTCCATGGTGGGCTCCTGGATTTAGCGCAAGAGAGCGACACACGCCAAAATGATCAGCGCAGCTGCAACCCACACCCATACCGGCAAGCCCATCAGCCCTGCACTGGGAGGCGCCTGGGTCGTTACGGGTACTGCCCCGTTTGCCGCATCCGCCGCTGCTTGTGCGGCATACGCGTCGGGGTGCTGCTTTTGCATTTCGTCGTCAAACCGCTTGAAAAAGTCTTCGGCCATGGATTTGGCAGCACCATCAATCAGGCGCTGGCCAAGCTGGGCAATCTTTCCGCCCACCGTGGCGTGCACCTTGTAACTGAGTTCGTTGCCCCTGTCGTTTGGCGTGAGCTGCACGGCGGCATTCCCTTTGCCGAAGCCTGCAGGACCGCCCTGCCCTTCAAAGCTGATGGTGTAGCTGCTGGGGGGCTGGATGTCAGAGAGCGTGATCTTGCCGCTGAACTTGGCAGCTACCGGTCCGATCTTGATGGACATGCCGATGGAATATTGATTGTCGCCCGTGGCCTCGACTTTGTCGCAACCGGGAATGCAGGTCTTGAGTACAGCGGGGTCGTTGAGCGCGTCCCACGCCTGTTGTTGGGTGATGGCCAGTTGACGGCTGCCTTGCATTTCCATGGTGTGTTCCTTTTCTCTTTTCGTGTTTACTCAGTGCTCAGTGCTCAGCGCCGAAGCACACCGGCCACGCTAGCGGCCAAGTCCTCGAGCTTGCTGAGGTTGTGCACCGCCAAGGTGCCGTGCGCGTATCGATTTAAAACAGATGCCCCCTGCGCTAGGGGCGCGTAGCCCTCAAAGCGCAGCAAGGGATTTAGCCACAAAAGACGACCGGTGCGGTGGCGCAGCCAGTCCAGTTCGTGTTCCAGGGCTTGCGGCTCGCCGGTGTCGAGCCCGTCGGAAATCAGCAGCACCAGCGTCCTGCGGCCTACGAGTTTGCGGCTGTGCAGTGCGCGCAAGGTGCAGAGTGAGTCTCCCAAGCGGGTACCGCCAGCGAAGTCATCGATGGCCGCGCTGGCCTGGACCAACATGGCATCCGTGTCGGCCTGTGCAAAGGCGGGGCCAAGGTCGGTTAGGTGCGTTCCAAAGGCAAATACATGGCGTTGCAGTCGCGCACTACCGCCCAATGCTTGACGGCTGGTTGCAGCGTGCAAAAAGGCCAGTAGCAGGCGGGCATAACGCTCCATAGACCCCGACACATCCACCAGAACCAGTAACGGCAGAGGTTGGCGCACCCGCTGCAGGCGCGGAAGGTCAATGGGCTCCCCGCCACTGCGCACCGCTGACTGCAGCACGCCGCGCCAATGCAGCGCCTGGCCACGGTGGCCCGGTCGGCTGCGTCTGCTGGCAAAGGTAGGCAGCGGCAACCGGATATCGCGCGCCAAGCGCTCCACCAGGCGAAACTCGGTGGCACCCAGGGCATTGAAGTCTGCATGTTGGAGGCGCTGCAGGTCGCTGGCGGTCATTGCCGCGTCAAAGTCCACCTTGTCGTCTTGCGGCTTGGGCTGGGCCTGTTTGCCAAATGCCTGTTGAGGCGAAAGCGCCTCACGCACCCGGGGGCGGCGCTTGCTGGGTTCGGCCTTGCCTTCGGCGCTGGGCAACAATTGCGCGAGCAGCTTGTGTGCCATGTTGGGGTTGCGGAAAAACGCGTCAAACAATTCGCGAAAAACCTGCCGGTCTTGCTCACGGCTTACCAGCACCGCTTCGAGCGCTGCGCTAAAGTCTTCACGCCGCTCCAGACCCACGGTCAAAGCTGCATCGGTGGCCAACGCAATGCGGGCGGGGTCCACCCGCACGCCAGCTCGACGCAGCGTGCGTCCGAAGGCGGCCAAGTTGTCACCGAACTTGCCCAGCCGTGCATCGCCTAACTGCATACCGACTCCAGGGCACCTGCTGGTGCAGCTGGGTGTGCACTATCGCGCATCTTCTTCCTCGGCTGGGGCCAGCAGATCGCTGGCAAGCTGGTGGTTGAGGGCCGCCACATCGTCGCGCTGCTTGAACAAAATTCCAGCCGTGTCGGTCAGCAGCTCTGGGTCGAGCACCAGCGTATCCAAAGCCAGCAGGGCCTTGACCCACTCCACACTCTCGGCAATGCCCGGTGCGCGCTGAAAGCTGGCCACAAACGGCTGGCTGCGCAAGCGGTTCACCACATCGGCAACCTGGGCGGTCAGTGCATCGGTCGCACCGGGAACCTGGGCGCGGATGATGGAGAGCTCGCGGTCCCGGTCGGGGTAGTCCAGCCAGTGGTAGAGGCAGCGCCGCTTGACCGCATCGTTGAGTTCACGGGTTCGGTTGCTGGTCAAAATAGTGACCGGCGTCACCTCGGCGCGCACCGTGCCCAGCTCCGGAATACTCACCTGAAACTCACCCAAATATTCCAGCAGGAAAGCCTCAAACGGTTCATCCGCGCGGTCCACCTCGTCAATCAGCAACACCGCGCCAGGGGCGGGTGTCTGCAGGGCCTGCAACAACGGTCGGCGCAGGAGATAGCGCTCCTGGTATACCTCGCGCTCGATAGCCGAAACATCTATCCGGCCCGAACCGCCGCCGGGCCGCCCCAAGGCGGTGAGCGCCCCCTCGGGGGGCAGCGAGGACACGCCAGTGCCGAGCGTGGGGGCGATTTCTGCAGCTCGCATGTGCAGCAACTGGGCGGCGTAGTTCCATTCGTACAGAGCTTCGCGCTGCTCCAGGCCGTCATAGCACTGCAGTCGGATCAATGCCCGTTGGAGTGCCGTCGACAAGGCCTTGGCCAGCTCGGTTTTGCCCACACCGGGTTCGCCCTCCAGCAACAGCGGGCGCTGTAGCTTGAGCGCCAGAAAGACGGACGTCGCCAAACGGCGGTCGGCGTAATAACCGGCCGCCTGCAGGGCTTGCGTGAGCGCATCGATGCTGGAAAACGGAGTCATGAAAAATTACTTTGCTATTTATTCAGGAGCTATATAGTCATATCGGACGAGGGCTAGAAGCCAAAAACACTAACAACATTTGGCCTAAGAGGCTTATAGGTTGAAATGAAGAGGCCCCGCGTCCAACGGACTGCGGGGCCTGTGCACTGGCCCTAAGCTCAACCCAATAGCTTGGCCACGCCCCGCTGGGTTTGTACGCTGATGAGGTTGGCGCGGTACGCTGCTGTGGCGTGCAGGTCCGCATTCAAGTCGCTGGCATCAATGGGTACCGCTGCGGCAGACGCGACCGTAAAGCTCTTGTTCAACGCGTCTTCCAGTCCCTTGTGGCGAAACACACCCTGCCCGGCCCCGGTGACTGCCACGCGCACGCCGCCTGCCGTTTGCGCCAGATAAACCCCCACCAGCGCGAAACGCGATGCGGGCTGGACGAACTTCATGTACACGCTGCGCTGAGGAATGGGGAAGCTGATCGCGGTGATGAGTTCGCCTTCGTCCAACGCTGTGGTGAACATGCCGAGAAAAAATCATCTGTAGCAATCTTGCGACGGGTGGTGTGCACGGTAGCACCCAAGGCCAATACGGCACTGGGGTAACAGGCAGCGGGGTCGTTGTTGGCCACCGAGCCACCGAGTGTGCCCATGGCACGCACCTGCTTGTCGCCAATGTGGGCCGCCAGATCGGCCAGCCCCGGAATGGCGGCTTTCACTTCGGCGCTATTGGCTACATCCATGTGGCGCGTCATCGCGCCGATGACGATGGCATCGCCTTCACGGCGTATGCCGGCAAGCGACGCGATACCGCCTAAATCGGCCACCGCACCGGGTTGCGCAAGGCGCAGTTTCATGGACGGCAGCAGGGTTTGCCCACCGGCCAGCACTTTGCTGCCGCTTGCGGCTAGCTTGGACGCGTCTTCCACCGTGGCGGGACGCTCTAGGGTAAATGCATACATGTTCAGTGTCTCCTGTGCTTAGACTCTAGCGGCCTTGATGGCTTCCCACACGCGGTGGGGCGATGCGGGCATGTCGAAGTCTTGCACGCCGACTTCGTGCAGCGCGTCAAGCACCGCGTTGATGACTGCTGGCGGCGAACCGATGGCACCGGCCTCACCGCAACCTTTGGAGCCCAGGGGGTTGTGGGTGCAAGGGGTGCAGATGTTGTCGATCTTGAACTCCGGGAAGTCATCCGCGCGCGGCATGGTGTAGTCCATATACGAGCCTGTCAGCAACTGACCGGTCTCTTTGTCGTAGACACAATTCTCCAGCAGCGCCTGGCCTATGCCCTGCACCAAACCGCCGTGCACCTGGCCTTCCACAATCATGGGGTTGACGATGACGCCAAAGTCGTCTACCGCAGTGAACTTGTCAACGCGCGTCTTGCCCGTCATGGGGTCAATTTCAACCTCGCAGATGTAGGTGCCGCTGGGGAAGGTGAAGTTGGTCGGGTCGTAAAACGCGGTTTCGTTCAGACCCGGCTCCAGCTTGTCCAGCGGATAGTTGTGCGGCACATAGGCGGTAAGCGCTACCTGGCCGAAAGTCACCTTTTTGTCGGTGCCTTTGACGGTGAACTCGCCATTGGCGAACTCCACATCGGCGTCGCTGGCTTCCATCAGGTGGGCCGCAATTTTCTTGGCCTTGGTCTCGATCTTGTCCAGCGCTTTCATGATGGCCGAGCCACCGACCGCCAGTGAGCGCGAGCCGTAGGTGCCCATGCCAAACGGTACACGGCCAGTGTCGCCGTGCACGACGTCCACGGCATCTACCTCAATGCCCAAGCGCGCTGCCACCACCTGCGCAAAGGTGGTTTCGTGGCCCTGGCCGTGGCTGTGGGAACCGGTAAACACGGTCACGCTTCCGGTGGGGTGCACCCGCACCTCGCCGCATTCAAACAGGCCGGCACGTGCACCCAGTGCACCCGCAATATTGCTGGGCGCCAGGCCGCAGGCCTCGATGTAGCTGGAGTAGCCGATACCGCGCAAGAAGCCCTTGGCCTTGCTGGCAGATTTGCGAGCCTCAAAACCGGCGGTGTCGCCCAGGCCCTGTGCCTTGGTGAGCAATGCAAGGTAGTCGCCTGCGTCGTATTGCAGGGCGACTGGCGTCTGGTAAGGCCAGCTGTTGATGAAATTGCGTTTGCGAATCTCATCCTGCGCAAGACCCAACTCCCAGCCGCAGCGGCTTACCAGGCGCTCCAACAAATAAGTGGCTTCAGGGCGGCCTGCACCCCGGTAGGCATCCACCGGTGCGGTGTTGGTAAACCAGGCATCTACCTCCACGTAGATCAGAGGGCAGGTGTACTGGCCTGCCAACAACGTGGCATAGAGGATGGTGGGCACTGCAGTAGAAAAAGTAGACAGATAGGCCCCGAGATTCGCATCAGTATGCACCCGCATGGCGAGGAATTTGCCGTCCTTGTCCATGGCCATTTCGGCATGGCTGGCATGGTCGCGACCGTGGGCATCGGTCAGGAAAGACTCGCTGCGCTCGCAAGTCCACTTGATACTGCGGTTGATTTCCTTCGATGCCCAAGTGAGCGCGACATCTTCGGCATACAGGAAAATTTTGGAACCAAAGCCGCCGCCTACATCCGGTGCAATCACGCGCACTTTGTGCTCGGGCAGACCCAGCACAAAGGCGGTCATCAGCAGACGCTCTACGTGTGGGTTCTGGTTGGCGACATACAGAACGTACTCTCCCGTTGCGCGGCTGTAGTTACCAATGGCGGCGCGCGGCTCCATGGCGTTTGGAATCAACCGGTTGTTGGTCAGATCCAGCTTGGTAATGTGGGCGGCGGTTGCAAAAACCGCATCCACGGCGGCCTTGTCTCCCAGGCCCCACTTGTAGCAATGGTTGTTGGGGGCTTGTTCGTGCAACTGGGTGCTGGTGGCGGCGTCGCGCACGTCCACCACAGCCGGCAGCGCGTCGTAGTCCACCACCACCGCTTCAGCTGCGTTTTTGGCTTGCTCCAGCGTTTCGGCAATCACCATGGCCACCTGGTCGCCTACGTGGCGGGCCTTGCCCAATGCCAGTACCGGGTGCGGCGGCTCGTTCATGGGTTTGCCATTCACATCGGTGATCAGCCAGCCACAGGGCAAGCCGCCCATTTTGCCTTCCAGGTCTTTGCCGATAAAAATCTTGACGACACCGGGCATGGCCTCGGCGGCCTTGACGTCAATGCTGTTGATGGTGGCGTGGGCGTGGGGGCTGCGCACAAAGACGGCGTAGGTCTGGCGCTCCATCGTGATGTCGTCGGTGTATTGACCGGCGCCGGTGAGGAAGCGGTAATCCTCTTTGCGGCGAACGGACTCGCCGATGTGCGGAAGCTTGGAAAAATCTGATGCACCCATGGCGGCGGCTCCTTAAGAATGGGCCATGGCAGCTTGACCTTGCTGCACAGCCTTGACGATGTTCTGGTAGCCAGTGCAGCGGCAGAAGTTGCCCTCCAGCAGCTCGCGGATCTGGCCTGCGTCGGCCTTGGGGTGGTGGTTGCACAGGTCTACTGCACTCATCACCATGCCGGTGGTGCAATAGCCGCATTGCAGGCCGTGGCACTCTTTGAAGGCAGCTTGCATGGGGTGCATGGTGCCGTCCGGTTGGGCCAAGCCTTCAATGGTGGTGATGTCAGCACCGTTCACCTGCGCCGCCAACACATTGCACGACTTGATGCTGTGCCCGTCTTTGATTACCGTGCAGGCCCCGCACTGGGCGGTGTCGCAACCCACATGGGTACCGGTCAGGTGGAGGTGCTCGCGCAGCACTTGCACCAGCAGTGTGTGGGGGGGAACATCCACCGTAGTGGGCTTTCCATTGACCGTGAGCTGTATCTGCATAAAACGTGTCTCCATGTGTTTTCGGATAGCGGGCAACCAATGCAAATTATTGAAGTCTCGGTTAGCATTGACCCTAGGTAAAACCCTTGGTCTTTTGCCTGACGGGCACAAAATTCTCAAAATGGAACACTTTGACGCTTACGCTGCCGCGCCAATCAAAATGTCAATAGACTCAAGCCGGTAAACACCCATGCTGCAGACCCTGATCCACACTGTTGAGCAACGCCTGCTGCACATCAGCGCGGCGCGCCAAGCCATGCTGATGGAAGGCGAAGCTTTGCGGGTGCCGCTGTCTGCCCCGTGGATCGAGCGTAGTTGGCAGCGCTGCCTCGACAGCGGTCATAGCCCCCGTGAGCGGCTGGCCTTTGACGGTTTGCCCCCACAGGCGCTGCAGCGGGTGCAAGAGTCCAACCAAAGCCTGGTTCAAGCCGCCCGCCCAGTCATGGAGCGACTGGGGCAAGCCATCGCCGACACCCGTTACTTTGCCATCCTGACCAATGCGCAGGGCATCGTGGTGGATGTCAATGGGCCAATCGACCGCAGTGACCGGCGTGCCGATGTTATCGCCCGAATCGGCGTTAACTTGTCAGAGGCGCACGTTGGCACCACTGCCATCGGCGCGGCACTATTTGAAGGGCAAGCCGTATGGCTGCACCGGGGGGAGCATTTCTTTGAAGACAACGCCGCATACAGCTGCGCAGGCGCACCGCTCTTCGGGCCCGACGGCCATTGTGTGGGCATGCTGGACCTCACCGGTGTCGATGTTTTGGAGCGGCCCGAGCTCAAACACCTGGTGTCCCAGACCGCTGGAAAAATTGAAAGCGCCATGGTACTGGCGCGCCCACACCATTTGCTATTGCGGCTCAATTGGCCTGGCTATGCGCTGGGTGGTGAAGGCGATGGCATGCTCTGCCTCGACAGTGATGGCTGGATCACCGGTGCCAATGCCACTGCCCGCACCATGGCTCCAATCCTGCAAAATAATGGGCTTGCGTCGGTACACGCGACCGAAGTGTTCGGCATAGCGCACAGCAGTTTCTTTGATTCTGCCAATCGGGAAAGCGGGGTATTGGATGTGCCGCTCTGGAACGGCCTCCATTTGCAGGTGCTACCCATCTTGAGTGCGCGGGAAGCGCTGGCGGTGCCTGCTGGACGAGGCGCTCCTGCATCTTCCCTGCCGTTGAAGGACATGGAAACCGCCTTGATACGCAAGGCCGTCGAGCATGCGCGAGGCAACGTGGCCGCCGCAGCCAAGGCTTTGGGCATCAGCCGCGCCACGGTCTACCGCAAGCTGGGCCACAAGCACTGAAGACTTTGCTATCGCTTGAGTTTAGCAAAGGCCGACGGCAAGACCTACATATTGCGTCGGTACTGCCCACCCACTTCAAACAGCGAATTGGTGATCTGTCCCAGCGAGCACACCCGCACCGCATCCATCAACACCTCGAACACATTCTTGTTTTCAATGACGGCCTGTTGCAAGCGCTGGAGTGCGGCGGGTGACTCCGTTGCGTGCGTGGCATGGAAGTCGGCCAGACGCTTCAGCTGGCTCTGTTTCTCGTCGTCGGTGGATCGGGCCAGCTCCAGCTTGTCCATCACAGCATCGCCATGCGGGTTGCGGAAGGTGTTGACGCCGATGATGGGCAGCTCGCCGGTGTGCTTGAGCATCTCGTAGGTCATGCTCTCGTCCTGAATCTTGCCGCGCTGGTAGCCGGTTTCCATGGCACCCAGCACGCCGCCCCGATCCGCAATGGCGGTGAATTCGGCCAGCACGGCCTCCTCCACCAGCTCGGTGAGTTCTTCGATGATGAAGGCGCCCTGGTTGGGGTTTTCGTTCTTGGCCAGACCCCACTCGCGGTTGATGATGAGCTGGATGGCCATGGCGCGGCGCACGCTGTCTTCGGTGGGCGTGGTGATGGCCTCGTCAAACGCGTTGGTGTGCAGGCTGTTGCAGTTGTCGTAAATGGCGATCAGCGCTTGCAGCGTGGTGCGAATGTCGTTGAACTGGATCTCTTGCGCGTGCAGGCTGCGGCCACTGGTCTGGATGTGGTACTTCAGCTTCTGGCTGCGCTCGTTGGCACCGTATTTTTCTTTCATGGCCACGGCCCAGATGCGGCGCGCCACGCGGCCCATGACGGTGTATTCGGGGTCCATGCCGTTGCTGAAGAAGAAGGAAAGGTTGGGCGCAAAGTCGTCAATGTGCATGCCACGTGCAAGATACGCCTCGACCAGCGTGAAACCGTTGGACAGTGTGAAGGCCAACTGGCTGATGGGGTTGGCACCGGCCTCGGCGATGTGGTAACCGCTGATGGACACGCTGTAGAAATTGCGCACGTTGTGGTGCACAAAATACTCGGCAATGTCGCCCATCACCTTCAATGAAAACTCGGTGGAGAAGATGCAGGTGTTCTGGCCCTGGTCTTCTTTCAGGATGTCGGCCTGCACGGTGCCGCGCACATTGGCCAGCACCCATTCGCGGATTTTTTCGGTCTCGGTATCGGTCGGTTCGCGGCCGTTGTCGGTCTTGAACTTTTCCAGGTTTTGGTCGATGGCCGCATTCATGAACATGGCCAGAATGCTGGGCGCCGGGCCGTTGATGGTCATGGACACGCTGGTGGCCGGGTTGCACAAATCAAAGCCGCCGTACAGAACCTTCAGGTCATCCAGTGTGGCAATGCTCACGCCGCTGTTCCCAATCTTGCCGTAGATGTCGGGACGCACGTCCGGGTCATTCCCATACAGCGTGACCGAATCAAACGCAGTGGACAGGCGCTTGGCTGCCATGCCTTCCGACAGCAATTTGAAGCGGCGGTTGGTGCGGAAGGCGTCGCCTTCACCGGCGAACATGCGGGTCGGGTCTTCGCCCTCGCGCTTGAAGGCGAAGGTGCCGGCGGTGTAGGGGTAGCTGCCGGGCACGTTGTCCAGCATCAACCACTTGAGAATTTCGCCATGGTCCTCGTAGGTGGGCAGGGCCACCTTGCGGATGGTGGTGCCGCTCAAAGATTTGGTGGTCAGCGCAGTGCGGATTTCTTTGTCGCGGATTTTCACCACGTACTCGTCGCCGGCATAGGCCCGCTGCATTTCTGGCCACTGGGCCACGAGCTTCTTGGCGGCCGGGTCCTGGCGCTCGGCGCGTTCACCAGCCAGGCGCAGCACCGTGGTCTTGGCACCATCGCGGGCGGCGTCATCGTCCTGCAGCATGCGGGCTGTTTCGTTGAGCTGCTGGATCTCGCGGGCCAAACGGGACTGCGCGCGAGCCTGTTGCTTGTAGCTGCGCACCGTATCACTGATTTCGGCCAGATAGCGGGTGCGGGCCGCTGGCACCACGGGTGTCTGGTTGGAGCTGAAACGCACGTTCACTACCGGCAACAGCCCGGTGCCCTTTACTGGCAAGCCCAGTTCCTGCAAGCGCGGCAGCAGCGCCTGGTACAGGGCGGTCACGCCGTCGTCGTTGAAGCGCGCGGCCATGGTGCCAAACACCGGCATTTTGTCGGGTGGCGTGCTGAAGGCTTCGCGGTTGCGTTGCACTTGTTTGGACACGTCGCGCAGGGCGTCGTTGGCGCCCTTTCGGTCGAACTTGTTAATGGCCACAAACTCCGCAAAGTCCAGCATGTCGATCTTTTCCAGCTGGCTGGCAGCGCCAAACTCGGGCGTCATCACGTACAGCGGCACATCCACCAGCGGCACGATGGCGGCGTCGCCTTGGCCAATGCCCGAAGTCTCAACAATGATTGCATCAAAACCCGCTACCTTGCAGGCGGCAATCACGTCGGGCAGTGCCTGGCTGATCTCGGAGCCAAAGTCGCGTGTAGCCAGGCTGCGCATGAACACCCGGTCGCCGTTCTGCCAGGGGCCAATGGCGTTCATGCGGATGCGGTCACCCAGCAGCGCACCACCGCTTTTGCGACGGGACGGATCGATGGATATGACGGCCAACCGCAGCGCGTCGCCCTGATCCAGGCGCAGTCGACGGATCAGCTCATCGGTGAGCGACGATTTGCCGGCACCACCGGTGCCGGTAATACCCAGAACCGGTATCTTTTTTGTAGCGGCCTGTGTACGCAATTCGAGGGCTAGCGGGTGTTTTTCATCAAAACCTTCCAGGCCGGTAATCAGTTGGGCCAGCGCGCGCCAGGCTTGCTGGCTGTGCCCCTGGATGGCATCCAGCGAGGTGGGGGCAAAGGAAGACAAATCCTGGTCGCAGCGCATCACCATCTCGCCAATCATGCCGGCCAGACCCATGCGCTGGCCATCTTCGGGGCTGTAAATGCGGGTCACGCCGTAGGTCTGCAACTCGGCAATCTCGCTGGGCACGATCACGCCACCGCCGCCACCAAACACCCGAATGTGAGAACCGCCCCGCGCCTTGAGCAGGTCCACCATGTATTTGAAATATTCAACGTGACCGCCCTGGTAGGAGCTGATGGCAATGCCCTGCACGTCTTCCTGCAAAGCCGCCGTAACGACATCATCCACGCTGCGGTTGTGGCCCAGGTGAATCACCTCGGCACCCATGCTTTGCAGAATGCGGCGCATGATATTGATGGCGGCGTCATGGCCGTCAAACAGGCTGGCAGCGGTGACAAAACGCACCTTGTTCGCAGGCCGGTAGTTGGCCATGGCTTTGAATTCGGCGGACAGGTTGCTCATGCGGGGCTCCTAAATCACCGTGCTGCGCTTCGCACGATTGACGTTTACGTAAACGTCAACTGTAAACCATTTGGCCATCCTCCGGCTTACGTGGCACCAATTTCACCTTCGACAAATGGTCGTTCAAATCCATTACATTCCATCTTGATTTCTTGTCGTAGAGGCCTTGCCCGTTAGAAGGAGCCCCATGCAACCCATTCAACTTTTTGACCCCGCATCCAGCACTTACACCTACATCGTCTTTGACGCCGGCACGCGTGAGGCAATCATCATTGACCCGGTAGACGAACAACTGGACCGGGACCTGGAGGTGCTGCGCCAATATGGACTCACCCTGGCCTGGACGGTGGAAACCCACGCCCACGCCGACCACATTACCAGTGCCGCACGGCTTGCCGAGCACACCGGCGCCCAAACCGCCGCGCCCAGTGGCTGCGGCATTGATACAGCGGCAATGCAATTGGTGGATGGCAGTGTGCTGCATTTCGGCAACGAGGCACTCACCGCCCTGCATACACCCGGCCACACCGCCGGCAGCATGTGCTACCTCTGGCACAACCATGTATTCACGGGCGACACGCTGCTGATCAATGGTTGCGGCCGTACCGATTTCCAATCGGGAAGCGCCGAGGAGATGTACCACAGCCTCACCCAAGTTCTGTTCAAACTACCCGATGACACCCTGGTTTGGCCAGGACATGACTACCACGGGCATACCCACACCACCATCGGCGCCGAGCGCACCGGCAACCCCCGCGTGGCTGGTAAAACGATGGACGAGTTTGTGGCCATCATGCAGGCCCTGAACCTGCCCCGCCCCAAGCGCATCGATGAGGCCGTGCCAGCCAATCAGATGTCTGGCTTGCGCCACGACGCTGGAGGCACGCAGATACACGCCGTGCTGCCGGCACCTGGCTACGCCGGTGACGTGTCCGCAAACCTGGCCTGTGCCTGGTGGCTGGCGGGCGACGCCGTACTGGTGGATGTACGCACCGATGCCGAACGCGAATGGGTGGGTTTTGTACCCGGTGCCGTCAACCTGGCCTGGAAACAATGGCCTGGCATGGCCATGAACCCCGGTTTTGATGAAGGCCTGCGTGCAGCGGTTCTGGCCGGCAAAAAGGTCGTGCTGCTATGCCGCAGCGGCGTGCGCTCGGTCGCCGCCGCCAAACGCGCCACCGAACTCGGCCTGGAGGCTTACAACATTCTGGAGGGTTTTGAGGGCGACCCTGACGCCCAGGCCCACCGTGGCAACAAGGGGGGCTGGCGTATGCGGGGGCTGCCCTGGCGGCAGGGATAATCAGCCATGACTTTTTTGGCTCTGGATATCGGCAATACGCGCCTCAAATGGGCGCAATATGCGTCCCCCCTTCCTGACGCCCTGCTCCTGGCCCAAGGCGCGGAGTTTCTGGAAAATATTGACAGACTCTCCGATGGCGCCTGGAATGGTTTGTCAGCACCCCACTGCATCCTGGGCTGCGTGGTCGCCGCCGACGCAGTCAAACGCCGCCTGCAGGAGCAGATGGAGTTATGGGATGTGTCGCCGCAGTGGGTGGTTTCCAGCGAGGCCGAGGCGGGCTTGCGCAATGGCTACGACCACCCCACCCGCTTGGGCGCCGACCGCTGGGTCGCCATGATTGGCGCATACCACCGTATGCTTGCCCAAGGCGCACCACGCCCCATGGTGGTCGTGATGGTGGGAACCGCTGTGACCGTGGAAGCGGTGGATGCCAGCGGCAAGTTTTTGGGTGGACTGATCCTGCCGGGCCACGGCATCATGCTGCGCGCCCTGGAATCCGGCACCGCCGGCCTGCACGTACCCACCGGCGAAGTGCAGGAATTTCCCACCAACACCAGCGACGCGCTGACCAGTGGTGGCACTTATGCCATTGCTGGCGCAGTAGAACGCATGGTCCAGCACGTTCGCCAGCATTGCGGTGCCGAACCAATGTGCATCATGACCGGGGGTGCGGGCTGGAAGATGGCGCCAAGCATGTCGCTGCCGTTTGAACTGGTGGACAACCTGATTTTTGACGGCCTGTTGCAAATGGCGGCCGTGCGGTTCCCCGCCTGCTAGGACTGCGCCCCTATCGCAAGAACCACGCCTCTGCCAGACGGACCCAATAGGTGGCGCCCAATGGGATCAACCGGTCATTGAAGTCGTAGCTGGCGTTGTGCAGCATGCACGGACCGCCTCCGTGGCCCATTTCGCGGTGATCGCCGTCGCCATTGGCGATGAAGCTGTAGCAGCCAGGCTTGGCCATCAGCATGTAGGCAAAGTCTTCGGCGCCCATGGTCGGTTCCTGTGCCCGCACGCGGTCCTCGCCCACGATACCGACCATCACCTGGCGGGCAAACTCGGCCTCGGCAGGCGAATTGATGGTGGGCGGGTAATTGCGCACAAATTCAAAACTGCATTCCAGGCCAAAGGCTGCTGCCGTGTGCTCAGCCATCTCGCGCATGCGCTGTTCGATCATGTCCAGCACCTCAATGCTGAAGGTACGCACCGTGCCCTGTAACTCGCAACTGTCGGGGATGACGTTGGTGGCTTCGCCGGCATGGATCATGGTGACCGAAATGACACCCGCATCAATGGGCTTTTTGTTGCGGCTGATGATGGTCTGAAACGCCTGCACCATCTGGCAGGCCACCGGCACTGGGTCCAGCGCGTTGTGCGGCATGGCCGCGTGCCCGCCCTTGCCGCGGATGGTGATCTTGAATTCGTTGCTCGATGCCATCACTGGTCCGGCACTGGCCGCAAAATGCCCCACTTCTGAGCCCGGCCAGTTGTGCATGCCAAACACCGCCTGCACCGGAAATTTCTCAAACAACCCGTCCTTGATCATTTCGCGAGCGCCACCACCCCCCTCCTCGGCTGGCTGAAACACCAGGTACACCGTGCCGTCAAAGTTGCGGTGGGTGGCCAGGTACTGGGCAGCAGCCAGCAACATGGCGGTGTGGCCATCGTGGCCACAGGCGTGCATCTTGCCGGCGTGTTGGCTGGTGTGCGCAAAGGTATTGGACTCCTGCATAGGCAGGGCGTCCATATCTGCGCGCAGGGCAATGGCCCGGTCCGAGGTGCCCGCCTTGACAATGCCCACCACGCCGGTGGTACCCAAGCCCCGGTGCACGGGAATACCCCATTGGGTGAGCTGCGCGGCCACCACGTCGGCCGTGCGTACTTCTTTGAAACACAGCTCTGGGTGCGCGTGCAGGTCACGGCGCAGGGCAGCAATGGCCGGCGCGGCGGTGACGATTTCATCAATCAGTTTCATAGCGGGCAGCGGGGTTTTAGTTGGGTCAATTCAGCATTATTGCGCCGCAAGCCTTACCATGCCGGGCATGCGTGATTCTCATTTTCCCATCCAGGTGACCGGTACCCACGAGGTGCTGGGAGCCTGCCCCCACGACTGTCCCGACACCTGTTCCCTGGTGACCACGGTGCAAGATGGTGTGGCCACCAAGGTCCAGGGCAACCCGGCACACCGGCACACCGACGGCGCCCTGTGCACCAAGGTGTCGCGCTACACCGAGCGCACCTACCACCTCGAACGCATTTTGCATCCGCTCAAGCGCAGCGGCCCCAAGGGGGCGGGCCAGTTCGAACCGGTCAGCTGGGACGTGGCGCTGACTGACATTGCCCAGCGCCTCCAAGCCATCGTAAACCGGGGGCCTGAGGCGGCCCAGGCCATCCTGCCCTATAGCTTCGCCGGCACCATGGGCCTGGTGCAGGGTGACGGCATGGCCGAACGCTTCTTCCACCAGTTGGGGGCGTCCCTGCTGAATCGGACCATTTGCGCCTCCGCTGGCAGCGAAGGGTTGACCCAGACCCTGGGCGGCAAGGTGGGCATGCGGGTCGAATTCTTTGCGGAGTCCAAGCTCATAATCATTTGGGGCAGTAACTCCATCACCAGCAACCTGCACTTTTGGCGCTACGCCCAGGTAGCCAAGCGCAATGGCGCCAAGCTGATCTGCATTGACCCGCGTAAATCCGAAACCGCCGATAAATGCCACGAGCACATAGCCCTGCTGCCCGGCACCGACGCGGCCCTGGCGCTGGGTTTGATGCACGAACTGGTCCAGAACGACTGGCTGGACCACGACTACCTGCAGCGCTACACCCTGGGCTGGGATGCCTTGCGCGCGCGGGCGCTGCAGTGGCCGCCAGAACGCACGGCCCAGGTCTGCGGCATCCCATCCGAGCAGGTGCGCGCACTGGCCCGCGACTACGGTGGCTGCCTGCAGCGCAAAGAGCCGGCTGCCATCCGTATGAACTACGGCCTGCAGCGGGTGCACGGCGGCGGCAATGCCGTGCGCGCTATTGCCTGCCTGCCCGCACTCATTGGCGCCTGGCGCCACCGCGCAGGCGGGGTGTTGCTGTCGAGTTCCAGCCAGTTTCCGGTGAACACCAAAGCCCTGGAACGCCCCGACCTGCTGGCAGGGCGCACACCCCGCACCATCAACATGGTGACCATTGGGGACGACTTGCTGCGCCCGGCTTCCCCGGAGTTTGGCCCGGCCATTGAGGCGGTGGTTGTATACAACAGTAACCCGGTGGCAGTGGCCCCCGAATCCGCCAAAGTGGCAGCTGGTTTTGCCCGCGAGGACCTGTTTACCGTGTTACTGGAGCACTTCCAGACCGACACGGCTGATTACGCCGACTACATCCTGCCCGCCACCACGCAACTGGAGCATTGGGACATCCACCTGAGCTACGGCCACACCGATGTGCTGCTCAACCAACCCGCCATTGCGCCGCTGGGCGAAGCCAAGTCCAATACCCAGATTTTTCGTGAACTGGCCCAGCGCATGGGTTTGAGCGACCCCTGCTTTACCGACAGCGATCTGACCATGTGCCGCGCCGCCTATGGCGATGCCGTGGACTTTGAGATGCTCTTAAAGCACGGCTATGCCACCCTGCCAGTGGCCGAGGCCCCGTTTGCCCAAGGCGGCTTTCCCACGCCATCCGGGCGCTGTGAATTTTTCAGTGCACGCCTGCAGGCCCAAGGGCAGGACGGCCTGCCAGACCATGTGCCCAACCACGAGGCGGTGGGTACTTCAAGTGAGTTCCCGCTGGCCATGATTTCACCGCCTGCGCGCAACTTTCTCAACTCCACCTTTGTCAACGTGAAAAGCCTGCGCGACATGGAGGGCGAGCCCATTCTGGAGATGCATGCCAGTGACGCCCAGTCCCGCGCCATTCGCTCGGGCGACGTGGTGCGCGTGTTCAACCGGCGTGGCGAATACCGCTGCAAGGCCGTAGTGTCTTCCCGCGCCCGTGCCGGCGTGGTCAATGGGATGGGGCTCTGGTGGCGCAAGCTGGGGCTGGCCGGCACCAACGTCAACCAGCTCACCAGCCAGAAGCTGACCGACATGGGCCAGGGGCCCACGTTTTACGACTGTCTGGTCGAGGTGGAAGCCGTTGCCGGCATCAACGTCAACACCAAATAGTTACAAGAAAAATAGGCCTCTAGCCCTCGTCAAATATACATAGATAGCTACAAAAATTGTAGCTATCTGCGTTTTAACCAGCTACAACCAGCTCAGGTCTTCTGCACGTCCATGTGGTACAGCCCCCAAGGGCATTGGGCAAAGCGCTCCTTCAGCGGCTGGTCCTTGTAGGGCGCGACCGCACCGGCGTCAAACACGGCCCACAGCGGACCCAGCCCACCCAAGGCCAGCGGCTTGCCGTCCATATGGGTGGCCACCAGCATGCGCATGCGCTGTAACTCGGCCAAGCTTACATTGACGTTGTACCCATCCACAGCCCGCAGGCCAATGGTGAAGGCGCCGTCCAGCGCCACACCGGCGGCAGCCAGCACGGTACTGACCAACGGGCCGGACAGCGTGTGGGGCTTGGCATCGTATTCCAGCGTCGGGCGGATCGTGACGGCCGGCAGACGGTACAAATCGACCGCATCAAACGCCATGGCACGGTCAAACTTCAGGCCATGTTTGGCCATCATCTGGTCCAGCGCCGGGTCCAGCGCACCTCGGTTGGAACGCATGATGGCCCCGCTGACCGTGAGCAGCACCGGCCCGCGCGCTGGAGTCTTGGCAGCCGCCAACGCGGTCAGGGGCATAAGGCCAACGAGTGCCGAGGTGGCCAGGAATGCGCGTTTGTTCATGGTGTCTCTCCAGAATGAATGGGATATTTCTACACAAACGCCAGTGTCTCCGAATCACAAACCAGCGTCTCGCTAGGGAATTTACCGCTGCCATTGCGCTATGCGCCCCTATTACCCAACGCTGCCGTTCTCCAGCAGGACCGCAAGTTGCTGCTGTTTCCCTTGATTTCGACCATTGCCGCCCAGGGTTTCGATCCTCAGACCCTGCGCCAGGCCTTTGTGGCCAAGACCTAGACACCCAAAATGTGCCTAGACGTTTAGGCGCCTACACGCCTGGCACGCGCCGGATCAGGCCTTCCTGCGTGACGCAGGCCACCAGTGTTCCATCACGGCGAAAGATATTGCCGTGGTTCAGGCCCCGCGCTTGGCTGGCGGCCGGGCTTGTGCAGTCATATAGCAACCAATCGTCGATGCGGAAGTCGTTGTAGAACCACATGGCATGGTCCAGGCTCGCGGTCACCATGTTGGGCTGGTAGTAAGTGGCGGCATGGGGCCGCAGGCTGGTGCCCAGCAAACCAAAATCCGAAGCGTAGGCCAACAGGCACTGGTGCAAGGCCTGATCGCCCTGCACTGGGCCGGCAGCGCGAAACCAAATCGACTGGTGGGGTGGCCTTTTCTCAGGGTGGAAGGGGTCCACTGGGTCGATGGGGCGAATGTCGAAGGCCAGATCAGGCGTCCCCTGGGCGCCCGCCTGCAAGGGGATCAACTCCGGCACCGGACGGCTGCTGCGGGCAGCGCTGGGTAGCGATTCGGGCGCAGGCACTTGCGGCATTGGCAGCTGGTGCTCAAACCCTCGCTCATCCGCTTGAAAGGACGCCGACAGGATCAGGATGGCCTTGTCTGCCTGCGATGCGACCACCCGGCGCACGCTGAAGGTGTTGCCGTCGCGCACGCGCTCCACCTTGTAATCAATCGGCGCCAGAGGATCACCTCCCCGGATGAAATAGGCATGCAGCGAATGGGCGCGGCGTTGCGCGCAGGTGTTGCCTGCGGCCACGAGTGATTGGCCCAAAATGTGACCACCAAAAAGGTTGCGAAAGCCCAGATCCAGGCTTTGCCCGATGAAATGGTCGTCCTGAATGGTTTCCAACTGGAACAAGTCCAGCAATTGGTCGAGTGCGCTGGTTGCACTAAGATGGGTGTTCAATTGAGCGCCTGCGCCTTTCTGCATGGAGTCGATTTTGTGCATCCAACTATACCCATTCACTACATCAATCCAGTGTTTCGACCACCCAGCGAGGCACAGTCGCTGATTTTGCCGGTGACCAACGGCTGCTCGTGGAACCAATGTACCTACTGCGAGATGTACACCGAGCCGCAAAAGGCCTTTGCCGTGCGCGACGAGGCCGAGACGCTGCAATCTATCCAGCGCTGCGCAGAGCAATTTGGCAGCCAGGTTCAGCGCGTGTTTTTGGGAGATGGCGATGCCATGGCGCTGTCCACCCGGCGGCTGATGGCGGTGCTGACGGCCATCCGCACGCACCTGCCCCACGTGCGGCGGATTTCCAGTTACTGTTTGCCACGCAATGTGCGCAGCAAGAGTGTGCAGGACCTGCGCGACCTGCTACAGGCCGGCCTGACGCTGGCCTATGTCGGTGCGGAATCTGGTGACGACACAGTGCTGCAGCGCGTCAACAAAGGCGAGACTTTTGCGACGACCAGCGATGCGTTGGACAAGCTGGGTGCTGCCGGCATCACCCGCTCCGTCATGCTGCTCAATGGACTGGGCGGGCGGGTGCTGACCCAGCAGCACGCGCTACAGTCCGCACGTCTGGCCAACGCCACCCAACCCGAGTTTCTGGCCAGTCTGGTCGTGAGCTTTCCGCAAGGCGAGGCCCGCTTTCGCCAGGGCTTCCCCGAGTGGGAACCGCTGGACCCACATGAATTATTCCGTGAGATTGAACAACTGCTGCAAGCGCTGGAGCTTAAACGCACAGTGTTTCGCAGCGACCACGCCTCCAACTGGCTGGTGCTCAAGGGTACGCTGGGTGCCGAAAAGCCCCGCCTGTTGGCCGAGGTGCGTACGGCCATCGACCGCCCCCAAGCCGCCGCGTTGCGGTCAGCCTGGGCGCGCGGAATTTAAAACGGCAATCCAACGTAGTTTTCGGCCAGCGAACCCAGTGCCTTTTCCGATGAAAACAGGTACTCCAACTCGGTCTGCTGCAGCTTCTGGTCGTAACCGATACCGTCCGCAAAGGTGTGCAGCATGGTCGTCATCCACCATGAGAAGCGCTGGGCCTTCCAGACACGGGCCAGTGCCTTGGCGGAGTAGTTGTCCAGCCCCGAATCATCACCATTTTTGTAGTGCGCCACCATGGCGTGGTACAGGTAGTAAATGTCGGATGCCGCGCTGTTGAGACCGCGTGCGCCGGTAGGCGGCACGATGTGGGCCGCATCGCCGGCCAGGAACAGGTTGCCGTAGCGCATGGGTTCGGCCACGAAGGAGCGCAGGGGCGCAATCGACTTTTCGATGGACGGCCCGGTGATCAGGCGCGCGGCCACCTCGGCTGGCAAGCGGCGCTTGAGTTCTCCCCAGAACTTCTCGTCCGACCATTCTTCCACCGTGTCGGAGAGCGGCACCTGGATGTAGTAACGGCTCAGCACCTGTGAGCGCAGCGAGCACAGGGCAAAACCACGCTCGTGCTTGGCGTAGATCAACTCCGGCGACACCGGCTTGGTGCGCGACAGCACGCCCAGCCAGCCAAAGGGATAGACCTTCTCATATTCCTTGAGCACGTCACGCGGAATGGACTTGCGGCTGACACCATGAAAACCATCGGCACCGATGACGTAGTCGCAATCGATACGCACGACCTCGTCGCCATCCCGGTAGGTCACAAAGGGGTTGGCAGTTTTCAGGTCGTGGGGCTGCACGTCCTCGGCGTTGTGGATGACGATGCCCTTCATCTTGTCACGCGCCTCATACAGGTCGCGCGTCAGCTCGGTTTGGCCATACACCACCACAGAGCTGCCGCCACTGTACTTGTGTAAATCGACCCGGCTCTGCTGACCATCGTGGGCAATAATGAAGCCGTCATGGATCTCGCCTTCGCGGTCCATGCGCTCACCGCACTGGGCCTCGCGCATCAGGGCCGCAAAGCCGTGCTCCAGCACGCCGGCGCGAATACGGCTCAGCACGTATTCGCGGCTCTGGCGCTCCAGAACCACGGTGTCAATGCCCTTGAGGTGCAAGAGCTGGGACAGCATGAGGCCCGATGGGCCCCCGCCAATAATGCAAACGCTGGTTTTCATGTGAATGTCTCCTGATTTTGAAAGCTGCGACGGGCATACCGTGAACGAAGAATAATGGCAAAGCCTGCTGGCTTCAATACCGCATTCCATCCAAAACTTGTACGATTCGAACATGCAACTCCACAACGGCATCGTTCTGTCCCACGGTCTCTTCGGCGAGTCCACCCAGCTCCCCGACGTGATGCACTGCGAAACCATCGCTGCCCGTTCCTCGCTGCACGACTGGGAACTGGTACCCCACCGCCATGGCCGCCTGCACCAGTTGATGCTGGTGCAAAGTGGTGCCGGCATGGTGCATTTGGAAGGGCGCGCCGTTCCCTTTGGCGCCATGACGCTTGTTAACGTGCCCCCCGGGGCCGTGCACGCCTTCACCTTCGAGCCCGACACCCAAGGCTTTGTAGTGACCCTGGCGGATGAAATACTGGACCTGATCCTGGCCGGGGTGGGCGATGTGCGGCACACGCTGGGACAGCCCGTTGTCAGTGCAGTCGATGCCGCGCTGGGCGCCGTCATGCAACAAATCTGGGACGAATACAACGGGTTGGGCCAGGCCCGCGCCCTGGTGCTGCGCGGCCTGTGCGCAACCCTTTTGGGGCTGACCGCCCGCTGCATGTCGCACAGCGAGCGGACCCCTGCCGATCTGGAAAAAACGCAACTGCTGCAGCGCTTTGAGGCGTTGGTGGAAGAGCATTTTCTGGAGCACTGGGGCGTTGCCGACTATGCCAGGGCCCTGTCAATTTCCCCCACCCACCTCAGCCGCGTAGTGCGCGCCGCCACTGGGGAACCTGCCTCCCGGCTGATGGATGCCCGGGTGCTGCGTGAGGCCCGGCGCCGACTGGCCTACACCAACCTGCGGGTGGCCACCATTGCCTACGCGTTGGGCTTTGCCGATCCAGCCCATTTCAGCCGTGTGTTTGCGCGCGCTGCAGGCATATCGCCGCGCGCCTTTCGACATCAACTGGCGGTCAAACCGAAGCTTGCAGGCGGGTGATGCCCGTTTAGGCTGCCGGCCGCGTCGTTAAAAGCTCGGCAATCACCCGGCGCAGCCATTGTGAACCAGGGTCGTTGTGGTAGCGCTCGTGCCAGTGCTGCTTGACCTCGTACTGGGGTAACTGAAACGGGACCGCAAAGGTGCGCAAGGCGCCACGGCCATGCAGCACATCGCCCAAGCGCGAAGGGATGGTGATGATCAGGTCGGTGTGCTCCACCACCAGCGCCGCGCCGATAAAGTTTGGAATCTTCAGCGAAATCTTGCGCTTGATACCCATGCGCGCAATTTCCTGATCAATCAACAGCGGTGCAGAGCCTGACGAACTGATAACGGCATGGTCTTCGGACGCAAAGTGGTGCAGGGTCAGCTCGTGCTGGATGCGCGGGTGGTGGGCACTGACCATGCAGACAAAGTGCTGAACAAACAGCACGTTCTGGTAGAAACCTGCCTCCAGTTGCGGCAGGTAGCCCAGAGCCAGATCGGCCTCCCCGCTTTCCAGCAGGCGGGCAATGTCTTTGGTCAGCGGAATGATCTCGATGCGAATATTGGGCGCGGTAGCGCGCAGGGTCGCCCACAGTTTGGGCAGCAGCACCAACTGACTGATGTCAGTCATGCAGATGCGAAAGGTGCGCTCGGAAGTGGCCGGTTCAAAGGTATCCCGGTGGCCCAGCACCACAGCCAGTGCCTCCAATGCGCTGCGCACCGGACGCACCAGCCCCTCACCCAACGGTGTGGGCTCCATGCCCTTGGAGGTGCGCACAAACAGCGGGTCACCAAATTGTTGGCGCAGCTTGGACAGCGCCACGCTCACGGCGGGCTGGCCCAAATCCAGCGCCGTGGCGGCGCCGGTCACGCTACGGGTGCGGTAAATCGCATCCAACACCTGCAAGAGGCGAATATCGATGGTGTTCATGCCGACCTTTATTCGAATTTCGAATACTGAATATTAAGGGCTGCGGATTTACAGCATGTCAATCGACTTTTACGATCCAACCCACTGTCCAACACCCCCTAACAAATTACCGGAGACAGACCATGCATGAACTCGGTCGCCTAGAAGATTTGCCCCAAGACTACCGCGATGCGTTGACCCGCAAAAACCTGGTGCCGCTGTGGCCCAGTCTGCGTGCCGTGTTGCCGCACAATGTCCCCACGCGCGCTACGCAGGCCATTCACTGGCCCTACGCCACGCTGCGTCCGCTCCTCATGCAAGCGGGCGAGCTCACTCCCATGGAAAAGGCGGAACGCCGCGTACTGGTGCTGGCCAACCCGGGCCACGGCCTGGAGAACATGAAGGCCAGTCCCGCCATGTACTTGGGAATGCAGTTGTTGTTGCCCGGTGAGTGGGCCCCCAGTCATTACCACTCACCTAATGCCGTGCGCATGGTCGTGGAAGGCGAAGGTGCCTACACCACGGTAGATGGCGAAAAATGCCCCATGCAGCGCGGCGACCTGATCCTTACCCCTACCGGTCTGTGGCATGAGCACGGACACGATGGCGATCAGCCCGTGGTCTGGCTGGATGTGCTGGACCTGCCCATCATTTACTACACCGAGACCTCCTACGCTGTCGAAGGTGTGCGCCAACAGGTCAAGCCGGGGCGCGGCGACCAGGCCTATGCCAGCGGTGGCGTGGTGCCAAGCCCGGTATTCGAGCGCAGCGACAAGGCCTACCCCATGCTGCGCTACCCCTGGGCCCAAGCCAAGGCGTCGTTACTGGCACTCGCCTCGGATCGCGCCGATCTGCAAGCCGTGCAGGTTACCTACGTTAACCCGGAGACCGTCAAAGATGCGCAAAACAACCTGGGCTTCTACGCACTGATGCTGCGCCCTGGTCAAACGCTGCGTCTGCCGGCACGCTCGCCGTCACAGGTGTTCCACCTGATCGAAGGCGCAGCTGAAGTGCAAGTGGTCAGCAAGACCTTTGCCCTGGCCGAGGCTGACACCTGCTGCACACCGGGTTACGAGTCCGTGACGCTGAAAAACCTGCAAGCCGACCAGCCTGCTTTCCTCTTCATCGCCGACGAGTCGCCCCTGCACCGCAAGCTCGGCGTCTATGAGAACCGCGGATAAACCAAAAACCAACCCCATGACTGCTTACATTTTCCCGCCACCCGCCGTCCAGTCCCTGCCCATCCGTGGCAAGACCGAGCGCTTCCCCATCAACCGCCTGTTCTTTGTGGGTCGCAACTACCATGCGCATGCCATCGAGATGGGCAAACCGGTGGACAAGTCCGTCGAGCGGCCGTTTTACTTCACCAAGTCGCGTGACACGCTGCTGGACAGTGACTCCACCACACCGTACCCACCCGAAACCCAGAACTTCCATTTCGAGATGGAGATGGTGGTGGCCATTGGCAAGGCAGGCTTTCGCGTCGGCCTGGATAGCGCCCATGAACTGATTTATGGCTACGCTGCCGGGCTGGACATGACCCGGCGCGACCTGCAGCTGGTGGCCCGCGACAAAGGCCGGCCCTGGGACTTGGGCAAGGATGTAGAGCAATCGTCTGTGTGTTCGGAAATCGTGCCCATGCAGGGGCAGATTATCGACCAGGGCACTATCGAGTTGGAAGTCAACGGTCAAACCCAGCAATCTTCAAATGTGGACAAGCTGATCTGGAGCGTGCGCGAAATCATCGCCGATCTATCGCTGTTCTACCACCTGCAACCCGGTGATTTGATCTACACCGGAACACCCGAAGGCGTTGGCGCAGTCAAGACCGGCGACGTCATCACCGGCCATGTGCAAGGCATTGGAGCAGTAACGCTCACCATCGGTGCAGCCGAGTAAAGCATTTCCCCAAAGAGATTCGAGGAGACATTTCATGACACAACAACTACCTGTTCTGGTTTCCGGTGGTGGCATCGGCGGACTGGCGGCCGCGCTGGCCCTGGTGCGCCAGGGTTTCGAGGTTACTGTCTTTGAGCAGGCCGCCGAAATTGGCGAAATTGGCGCCGGCATTCAGCTGGGTCCCAATGCCTTCCACGCGTTTGATGCACTGGGTGTGGGTGACAAGGCGCGCAGCCGTTCCGTCTTTACGGATTACATGGTGATGCACGACGCACTCGATGAGTACCAGGTCGGAAAAATCCCCACCGGCGAAGCCTTTCGCAAACGCTTTGGCAACCCCTATGCGGTGATTCACCGGGTCGACATCCATCGTTCGTTACTGGAAGGCGCGCAGGAAACCGGCAAGGTGCAATTCATTACCAGTACCCGCATCGAGCGCGTGGAACAGGATGACCAATCGGTCACGGTGTTTGACCAGAACGGCAAGTCCTACACCGGGCAAGCCCTGATTGGCGCTGACGGCGGCAAGTCCGTGGTGCGCCAGCAGTATGTGAACGACCCACCTCGCGTCACCGGCCATGTTGTCTACCGCTCCGTCGTGGACAGGCCGGACTTCCCCGAGAACCTGCAGTGGAACGCTGCCAGCATCTGGGTTGGCCCCAACTGCCACCTGGTGCACTACCCGCTGCGCGGTGGCGAGCAATACAACGTGGTGGTGACCTTCCACAGCCGCAACCAGGAAGAGTGGGGTGTCACCGAAGGCAGCAAGGAAGAAGTGGAGAGCTACTTTCAGGGCATCTGTCCCAAGGCCCGCCAGCTAATCGAACTGCCCAAGAGCTGGAAGCGCTGGGCCACGGCCGACCGCGAGCCGATCGACACCTGGGTGTTTGGCCGCGCCACCATCCTGGGCGATGCTGCCCACCCCACCACCCAGTACATGGCCCAAGGTGCCTGCATGGCGCTGGAAGATGCGGTCACCCTGGGTGAAGCGCTGCGCGTGAATGACAACGACTGGACCAAGGCGCTGGCGTTGTACCAGCGATCCCGCGTGGCCCGCACCGCGCGCATCGTGTTGTCCGGCCGGGAAATGGGGCGGCTGTACCACGCCAAGGGCGTGGAGCGCCTGGTGCGCAACAGCCTGTGGAAAGACCGAACATCCGAGCGCTTCTACGATGCGATGGAGTGGCTGTATGGCTGGAACGTCGGTAACTGCTTAGCGCAAGACTGATGCAGCTCTACAACTTTTACCGTAGCGGCACCTCGCACCGCCTGCGCATTGCGCTCAACCTCAAAGGGTTGGATTTTGACTACGTTGCCATCCACCTGGGCAAGGACGAGCACCACAGCGCCGCCTTCAAGGCATTGAACCCACAGGGGCTGGTGCCTGCTCTGGTGCTGGACGACGGTCTGGTGCTGACGCAGTCGCCCGCCATCATCGAATGGCTGGAAGAGCGCCACCCCACACCCGCCCTGTTGCCGGTGCTGCCCCAAGACCGCGCCCGGGTGCGGGCCCTGGCCGCGCTGGTGGGCTGCGACATCCACCCCCTCAACAACCGACGGGTGCTGGAGTACCTGCGCCAACAACTGGGCTGCGAAGACGCAGCCGTCAACGCCTGGTGCGCCACCTGGATCACGGCCGGCTTTGAAGCCCTGGAGAACCTGCTCGCAGCCGATACGCGTCGGGGAGACTATTGCTTTGGCAACACGCCTACGTTGGCCGATGTGTACCTGGTGCCGCAGGTCGAAAGTGCACGCCGCTTCAAGGTTGATCTTTCGCCCTACCCCCATATCTGCGCTATTGACGAAGCCTGCGGGCGCCTGCCGGCCTTTCAAATGGCGACACCCGGCGTACAGCTGGATGCCACATGACCACCTGGCAATCAGCTACTCGGGTGCACAGGCCTGTGCCATCTCGATATAACACTTATCAAGATATGCAATTTGTATATATCAGCTAGTGACCATCCACCCACGACAAACGACGGGTGAGTCCCTAAAATTTCCCACAGACAACGCCCACACCATAACCCTGGAGACAACCATGACAAAGTTCACCATCGCCTTCAAACTGTCTGCCGTGCTGGCCGCCTGCGCGACCTGCTTTACGGTGCAGGCCGCCGAGCCACTCAAGATCGGTCTGGTACTGCCCATGTCGGGGCCATTTTCTGCCTATGGCAAGCAGATCGAACACGGTGCACGCCTGTACCTGCAACAAAGCGGCGGCAGCTTCTCCGGTCGCAAGGTGGAACTGATCATCAAGGACGACACCGGTGTCGCGCCTGAAATCAGCAAGCGCGCGGCCCAGGAACTGGTGGTCAAGGACAAGGTGGACATCCTGGCTGGCTTTGGTCTGACACCGTCGGCTTTTGCTGTGGCACCCCTGGCAACGGAAGCCAAGAAGCCCATGATCGTGATGAACGCCGCCACATCGGCCATCACCACCAAGTCTGAATACATCCTGCGCGTATCACACACCCTGCCCCAGGTGACTGCTCCCATTGCCACCTGGGCCGCCAAGAACAACATTAAAAAGGTCTACACCCTGGTGGCGGACTACGGCCCTGGTCAGGACGCCGAAGCACAATTCAAGAAAACATTTACCGTAGCCGGCGGCGAAGTGGTGGGCGAAGTGCGAACACCCGTGAAAAACCCGGACTTTGCACCCTTCTTGCAAAAGATCAAGGATGCCAAACCCCAAGCGGTGTTCCTGTTTGTGCCGCCCGGTGAGCAGACCATCGCCTTTACCAAAGGCTTTGCCGAGCGCGATCTGGCCAAGGCCGGCATCCGCATCATCGCCACCGGTGACCTGACCGGCGAAGACGTGATCGACGGCGTAGGTGACAACGCACTGGGTATTGTCAATTCCATGCAATATTCCGAGGCGCACAACTCACCTGAAAACAAGGCCTACGTGGCTGCGTACTACAAGGCCTACCCCAAGGACCGCCCAGACTTCATGTCGGTCAGCGGCTACGACGGCATGCAGTTGATCGCCAAGACACTGGAGAAAACCGGCGGCGACGCCACAGGTGACAAGTTCATGGCAGCCGCCAAGGGACTTGCCTGGATCAGCCCACGTGGGCCCATCAGCATTGATCCGCAAACCCGCGACATTGTGCAGACCATCTACATCCGCAAGGTAGAGAAGGTGGCCGGCAAGCTGCAAAACGTGGAATTTGAATCGCAAGCCAACGTCAAAGACCCCGGCAAACAATAAGCAGAAGCGACCGCCGCCATGACAGTCCTTTTTGACGGCATTGCTTCGGGCATGCTGCTGTTCCTCATCAGCGTGGGCTTGTCGGTCACGCTCGGTTTGATGAACTTTGTGAACCTGGCGCACGGTTCATTTGCCATGGTGGGCGGCTATGTGTGTGTCACGCTGCTTAACAAGGCAGGGGTGCCGTTTCTGGCCTGTCTCCCCCTGGCCGCGCTGGCCACGGCGCTGGTCGGCGTGGCGCTGGAGCGCACCCTGTACCGGCGGCTGTATACCGCCACACATCTGGACCAGGTGCTGTTTTCGCTCGCCCTGGTGTTCATGTCGATGTCTGCCATGCAGTACTTCTTCGGCGCGCAGCAACAGCCGCTGAACCTGCCTGATTTTCTCAAGGGGCAAATCAACCTTCCGGGGCTGGATATGGGTATCTACCGGCTGTTCCTGATCGCAGTGAGCCTGTTGATCGCGTTTGGCCTGCAAAGCATGGTCAGCGGCACCCGCTTTGGCGCACAACTGCGGGCCTCTGTGGACAACCCGCGCACCGCGCGCGGCGTGGGTATCAACGTGGAGCGCATCTTCACATTGACCTTTGCGCTGGGCAGTGCGCTGGCCGGGCTCGGCGGGGCCATGGGTGTGGAAATGCTGGGACTGGACCCCGGATTTCCGGTCAAGTACATCGTCTATTTCCTGATTGTCGTGGCCGTGGGTGGCAGCGGCAGCATTACCGGCTCCCTCGTCGCGTCCCTGATCCTGGGTGTTGTGGATGTCGCCGGCAAGTATTACGTACCGCAGGTGGGATCGTTTGTGATCTACGCCGTGATGGTGGTCATGCTGGTGTTCCGCCCGCAAGGACTGTTTGGCCGTATGGCTGCTCGTTAGGACAACACCATGTCAATTGCTTCCATTGATCTCGCGCCACTACAGCGCGCCGACCGCTGGCGTGTTGCGGAGTGGGCCTTCTGGCTGCTGCCGGTGCTGGGCTACTTTGTGTTCCCCGACAACCTGGTGTTGCTGACACAGATAGCCATCACCGCACTGTTTTGCCTGTCGCTGGATCTCATTCTGGGTTATGCCGGCATCGTGTCACTGGGCCATGCCGCTTTTTTTGGATTAGGCGCCTACACCGCAGGGCTGTTGGCCAGTCACGGTTGGGGTGAACCGCTATCGGGACTTGCCGTGGCAGCGCTGGCCAGTGGCGTACTGGGTTTTATCACCAGTTTGCTGGTGTTGCGTGGGGCCGATCTGACCCGTCTGATGGTGACCTTGGGCGTGGCCATGATGCTGTTCGAGTTGGCCAACAAGCTGACCTTCATCACGGGCGGCGTAGACGGCTTGCAGGGTATTGAGATGAAGCCTATCTTTGGCACCTTTGGTTTTGACATGGTTGGCAAGACAGCGTACTGGTACACCATGGTGGTGCTGTTTCTGATGTTCTGGGCTGCCCGCAAGCTGGTGCACAGCCCGTTTGGCCTGTCCATCAAGGGCATCCGCCTGAATGTGGCCCGCATGCCAGCCCTGGGGGCACCGGTGAACGCACGCCTGGCCGCCATCTACACCATTGGCGCGGCCTACGCCGGCGTGGCCGGTGCGCTGATGGCGCAAACCACACAATTTGTCGCACTGGATGTTCTGTCCTTCAACCGCTCGGCTGAATTGTTGCTGATCCTCGTGCTGGGTGGGTCCGGCAGTCTGTATGGCGCAATGCTGGGTACCATCGTCTTCATGGCTGCCCACCATGTGCTGTCGGACATGAATCCCGAGTACTGGCAATTCTGGCTGGGCGCCATGTTGATGTTGATCGTGCTGTTTGCCCGTGATGGCGTGATGGGCGGCCTGCGCACTGCAGCCGCGCGACTCATTCCCCGCAAGTTGGCCGCACCATGAGCCCCTACGCACTCCAAACCAAGGGCTTGGTGAAGAAGTTTGGCGGCTTTGTTGCCACCAATGACGTCACCCTTAACGTGCAAGCCGGCGCCCGCCACGCACTCATCGGCCCCAACGGTGCTGGCAAGACCACGCTGATCAACCTGCTCACTGGTTTTCTGGAGCCTACTGCTGGCCAGGTCATTCTCAACGACGACGACGTTACGCAACTGGCACAGCACCAGCGCGTCAAACGCGGTTTGGCCCGTACCTTCCAGATCAACCGCCTGTTTGCCGAGTTGACCGTATTGGAGTCTGTGGTGCTGGCCGTGAATGAGCGCCTGGGGCTTGGCGCACGCTTCTTCAAACCGGTGGGCGCCCACACTCAGGCCGTGCAGGAAGCAGCCGAACTGCTGCACACCTTGCGCCTGGCCGACGTTGCACACGAACAAACCCGCAGCCTGGCCTATGGCAAGCAGCGCCTCATCGAAATTGCGCTGGCACTGGCGGCCAAGCCCAAGGTCCTGCTGCTGGATGAACCGGCTGCGGGTGTGCCCACATCGGAAAGCCGGGAGCTATTTGCGTCCATCGCTGCTTTGCCGCGCGATGTGACCATCCTGCTGATTGAACACGACATGGATCTGGTTTTCCGCTTTGCCGATCAAATATCGGTGCTGGTGAGCGGCGCCCTGTTGACCCAGGGCACGCCCGACCAAATTGCCAATGATCCAAAGGTGAAAGAGGTGTACCTCGGGGAGACCGTCCATGGCTGAACTGCTGTATCTGGACAAGCTGTGGGCCGGCTACGGTGAGGCCGTGGTACTGGAAGATGTATCGCTGACGCTCAATGAAGGAGACAGCCTTTCGCTGTTGGGCCGCAACGGCATGGGAAAGACGACACTGTTGTCCACACTCATGGGTGCCGCCGACTACAAATCGGGCGTGATGCACTTTGCGGGGCAGGATCTGAGCAAGGTCGCACCCTTTGCCCGCGCCCACCTGGGCCTGGGCTGGGTGCCGCAAGAACGCGACATCTTTCCGTCCTTGACGGTAGAAGAAAATCTGACCGTGGTGGCGACCAAGGGGCACTGGGACGTAGCCAAGGTTTGTGCGATGTTTCCCCGCCTTGGCGAGCGCCGCCTGAACATGGGTAACCAGCTCTCGGGTGGCGAGCAGCAGATGCTGGCACTGGGCCGCGCGCTCATGCTCAACCCCAAACTACTGCTGCTGGACGAGCCCCTGGAAGGTCTGGCCCCACTGATCGTGCAGGAGCTGCTGTCCATCATTCAGCAGCTCACCGAAGAAAGCGGCATGGCCGTGATTCTGGTAGAGCAGCACGCCCGCCAGATCCTGCCGCTGACCCGCCAGGCCTTGGTGCTGGAGCGCGGCAAAGGCGTGTACCAAGGCCCCAGCCAGCCACTGCTGGACGACAGTGCACTGCTCGACAGCTGGCTGGGCGTCTCCAGCCACTAAGCACTCCAACCATACGGGAATTACCATGCGCGCCATCGACATCATCCACGCCGAGCACCGCGCTCTGAGCGCCGTGCTACAGGCCTTTCGCATTGTGCTGGACGGCATCCGAAGCGGCACAATGCAGCCGGATTTCACGCTGCTGGATGCCCTGATTACCTATATCACCGAAGTCCCCGACCGGTTGCACCATCCCAAAGAAGATGACGTCCTGTTCGTGAAAATTCTGGAAGTGCTTCCCGAGCTGGCACCGTTGATTGAAAAGCTGCAGCACGAGCACGTTATGGGGGCCCGAGGCACCCTGGCCTTGCACGAGGCACTGAAGGTCTACCAAACTGCGGGCAGCGCCGGTTTTGCCGAATTCGACGCAACGGCCAGCCGCTATATCGAATCATCCCGCAAGCATCTGGTGACAGAAGAGACTGAACTTCTGCCCGTGGCCAAGCAAAAGCTCGCGCCGCAGGACTGGGCCGGTATCGATGCCGCATTCGAAGCCAACAAGGACCCTTGGTCCGGCCCCACCGGGGAATTCCGCGCCCTGTTTTCGCGCATCGTCGCCATGGTGCCTGCACCCTACGGCGTTGGGCCAGCGTAAGGCCTTTCAAATCCATTTTTGCGACTCCATTGGGACGGCCGTTGACCGCCCCAATGGAGTCGGGCGCCCTGCCGTTTTGTGTGAACCTCCGTTCATGCATTTCACCCACAAAATTCTAGGGTAAACACTGAGAAATTAGTTTCAAAGATCCGTTGATTTAGTTATGGTCTATAACCATAATTCATTCAACTGAGGACCCCTCTCCATGACATCCAAAGACATCCATCTCGACATTTGCGGCGACCAGAACGAAGTGGCCGTCATCCGTCTGACGCGCCCCAAGAAGCGAAATGCCATCAACGACGCACTGATTCTGTCCATCCGCGATTTGTTTGAGAAACTGCCCGCCACCGTGCACGCCGCCGTCATTGACGGTGAAGGCGAGCACTTCTGCGCCGGCCTGGATTTGTCAGAGCTGTCCGAGCGCGACGCCGGCCAGGGCTTGATCCATTCCCGCATGTGGCACGCTGCACTGGAGCGCGTGCAATACGGACCGGTACCTGTTGTCGCAGCCCTGCATGGCGCAGTGGTGGGCGGAGGCCTGGAGTTGGCCAGTGCCTGCCATATCCGCGTGGCTGATGCCTCCACTTTTTACGCCTTGCCCGAAGGCACGCGCGGCATCTTTGTCGGCGGGGGTGGCGCGGTGCGCATTCCACGCTTGATTGGTGCGGCCCGCATGGCCGACATGATGTTCACCGGCCGCGTTTACAACGCCGAAGACGGCGAGCGTATTGGCCTGTCGCAGTATGTGGTGCCCGCAGGCGATGCATTCAAAAAGGCCTTCGAGCTGGCACAGGTCATCGCCAAAAATGCGCCGCTGACCAACTATGCACTGATGCATGTGCTGCCCCGGATTGCCGAGCAACCGGCAGACCAGGGTTATGTCAGCGAAGCCATGATGGCCGCCATTGCCCAGAGCGCGCCCGAAGCCAAAGAGCGCGTGCGCGCCTTTTTGGACGGCAAGGCCGCCAAGGTCAAAAAAGCCTGAGCGGCCCCGAGGAGGCACACATGACAACAACCAGCCACGTCTACCGCTCGCTGCATTTCGGCGTCACCCGTGGCGTGCTGACCGAAGCGCCAGGCGGCGTGCAGTATCTGAAAGCCGAACAGGCGCTGGAGCCCTGCGCACCTCGCATGACCGACCGCTTTGTGCATTGGGCCCAGACCGCACCGCACCGCACCTGGATGGCCCAGCGCGTTCGCAATGCTGATGGCAGCAAGGGCGACTGGCAGCACATTACTTACGCGCAAGCACTAAACAAGGCGCGTGCGATTGCACAGGCACTATTGCTGCGCGGCCTGAGTCCAGACCACCCGGTGCTGATCCTGAGCGAGAACGACTTGAACCACGCCTTGCTGGCACTGGGTTGCATGCTGGCCGGAGTGCCGTGGTCACCGGCGTCACCCGCTTATTCCACCATCAGCACCGACTATTCCAAGTTGCGCCATGTGGTGAACACTCTCACCCCCGGCCTGGTGTTTGCCAGTGATGCCAGCCGCTACGGCAAGGCCGTGCTGGCCACCATTGCACGCGATGTGGAAGTGGTGTTTGCCACTGGCACCGTGGATGGTCTGGACAGCACGCCCTTTGCCGAGCTGCTCCATACCGTGGCCACCAGCGCGGTGGATCGCGCCATAGCGGCCACCGACCCTGACACCATCGTCAAATTCCTGTTCACCAGCGGCTCCACCAAGCTACCCAAGGCGGTCATCAACACCCAGGCCATGTGGTGTGCCAACCAGCAGCAAATGCGTCAGAGCATGCCGGTGCTGACCGAGCTGCCGCCCGTGCTGGTGGACTGGCTGCCCTGGAACCACACCTTTGGTGGCAACCACAATTTCGGCATGGTGTTGTACAACGGCGGCACGATGTACATCGACGAAGGCAAGCCGGTGCCCGCGCTGATTGGCGAGACCCTGCGCAACCTGCGCGAGATTGCCCCAACCTTGTACTTCAATGTGCCCACCGGTTTTGAAGCCATCGCCGGCGCCATGAAGACCGACCTAGCCCTGCGCAAGAACTTTCTTTCCCGCGTCAGCATGTTCTTCTACGCTGGCGCGTCACTGGCCCAACCGGTGTGGGACAAGCTGTTTGAAAGCGCCGAAGCCGAGTTGGGCCAGCGCATCGTCATGACCAGCGGCCTGGGCATGACCGAGTCCGGCCCCTTTGGCCTCTTTGTCACCAGCCCAAATGTGCAGGCCGGTGACCTGGGCTTGCCCACGCCCGGGCTAGAGCTGAAACTGGTGCCCAACGAAAGCAAGATTGAGGTACGTTACCGGGGCCCCAACATCACCGTGGGTTATTGGCGTGCACCGGAAGAAACCTCAGCACATTTTGATGCGGAAGGCTTCTTCTGCACCGGCGACGCGCTGAAGTGGATTGACGCGCAGGACATCCACCAGGGCCTGCGCTTTGATGGCCGCATTGCCGAAGACTTCAAGCTCGCCACCGGAACTTTCGTGAGCGTGGGGCCGCTGCGCGCCAAGGTCATTGATGCGGGGGCACCTTGCATCCAGGACGCAGTCATCACTGGACTGAACCAGCACGAGGTCGGCGCGATGGTGTTCCCCAACGTAGCCGCCTGTCGCAAGCTCAGCGAATTGAATGCCGACGCCGGCATGGACCAGGTGCTGACCAGCACCCCGGTGCTGGCGCACTTTCAACAGGTGGTGGATACCCTGGCGGCCAGTGCCACCGGCAGCGCCAACCGCATTGCCAAGCTGTGCCTGCTGGCCGAACCGCCCACGCTGGACCGTGGTGAGATCACCGACAAAGGCTCCATCAACCAGCGCGCTGTGTTGACGCTACGCGCGGCCACCGTGGACGCGCTGCACGCCGGCAGCCTGCCCTACACCCTGACACCCAAGGCAGCGTAACGCAGCCCGCCACTTTCTTCACTATTTCAGGACACATTGACCATGGCGAGCAAAGGTTTTTTCAGCGCATTTACCGACGTGTGGTTGCTCGACGGAGTGCGCACTCCCATGGTGGATTACTGTGGCGCACTGGGCCACATCTCGCCTACCGATCTGGGTATAAAGGCTGCACGCGAGGCACTCAAACGCGCCGGCGTACCAGGTGAGGACATTGGCTCGGTCGTGACCGGCAACATGGCACCTGGCGACTTTGACCAGTATTTTCTACCTCGCCACATTGGTCTGTACGCCGGCGTACCAGTGGAAGTGCCTGCCATCATGGTGCAGCGCATCTGCGGCACGGGCTTCGAGCTGTTCCGCCAGGCCGGCGAGCACATCCAGGGCGGCGCCTGCGAGGCCGCGCTGGTGGTGGGCACCGAAAGCATGACACGCAACCCCATTGCGGCCTTTGACCACCGCACCGGCTTCAAGCTCGGCGCTCCGGTGGGCTTCAAGGATTACATGTGGGAGGCACTGAAAGACCCGGCTGCTGGCATCAATATGATCCAGACCGCCGAGAACCTGGCCAAGCAATACGGCATCACCCGCGAAGCAGTGGACACGTTTGCCGCCAGCTCGTTCGCCAAGGCAGTGGCAGCGCAGCAAAGCGGCTTCCACGCTGGCGAAATAGTGCCGGTGGTCTCCGAGAAGTTTGAGCTGCCCGGTTACAAGACCCGCGGCATCAAGCTGCACGGCAAGTTGACCGAAGTGGCCCATGACACCCATGCGCGCGTCTCGCCCGTCGAAGTACTGGCCAAACTCAAGGCCGTGTTTGCCGATGGCGTGCAGACGGGTGGCAACAGCGCCGCGTTGGTCGATGCCGCCGCTGCGTGTGTGGTGGCGTCTGGCGACTATGCCAAGGCCCATGGCTACCAAGCCGGTGGCAAAAAGGCCCTGGCCCGCGTGGTCGCCGCCACGGCCGTGGGCGTGCCGCCCGAAATCATGGGCATTGGCCCGGCACCGGCCATTCGCCTGCTGCTGGAGCGCACCGGGTTGACGTTGAACCAAATTGGCCGTTTCGAAATCAACGAAGCCCAGGGCGCACAGACCCTGTCCGTGGGCAAGGAATTAGGCCTGGACCTGAGCAAGCTCAACGTCAACGGCGGTGCCATTGCCTTGGGCCACCCGCTCGCCGCCACCGGCGTACGCCTGACGCTGACCCTGGCGCGCGAAATGCAGCGTGCCGGTGTGCGCTGGGGCATCTCCAGCGCCTGCGTGGGCGGCGGCCAGGGAATGGCCCTGCTGCTGGAGAATCCCAACGGCATTTAGGCCGCTAGCCCTCGTCAACACTACACAACACACTATTATTTTTATAGTAAAAAAAGGAAATCACCATGAATATTCAAGGACAGGCAGCGCTGGTGACCGGCGGTGGCTCCGGCCTGGGCGAGGCTACGGCCCGTGAACTGGCCCGCCTGGGCGCCAAGGTCGCCATTCTGGACGTCAACCTGGCTGGTGCCCAAGCGGTAGCAACCGACATTGGCGGCGTAGCACTACAGTGCGACGTGACCAGCCCCGAAAGCGTGCAGGCCGCCATCACGGCCGCCGCCGCCGCCCACGGCCCGGCTCGCATCCTGATGCAAATTGCCGGCGTTGGCAGTGCCAAGCGTGTGGTGGGCAAGGACGGCAACGCCGCACCGCTGGAAGACTTTGTGCGCGTCATCAACGTCAACCTGATCGGCACCTACAACGCGGCCCGGCTGTTTGCCGCTGCCTGCGCCAAACTGGACCCCATGGAAGACGGCGAGCGCGGCGCCATGGTATTCACCGCCTCCGTGGCCGCGTTTGACGGACAGGTGGGCCAGCAGGCCTACAGCGCCTCCAAGGCCGGTGTGGCGGGCATGACCCTGCCCATGGCGCGCGATTTGGCCCAACACGGCATCCGTGTCTGCACCATCGCCCCGGGCCTGTTTGCCACGCCGCTGATGAAGACCCTGCCAGAGGCGGTGCAACTGTCGCTGGCAGCCAGCATCCCGTTTCCACAGCGCCTGGGCAAGCCCGAGGAGTTTGCGCAGTTGGCCACCCACATTGTCAGCAACGGCCATCTCAACGGCGAAGTGATCCGCCTGGACGGCGCCCTGCGCATGGCCCCCCGTTAAAAGTGAACAGCATGAGCAAGACAGTAATTTTTGAAGTGGAAGTGATGTTTGGCGACTGTGATCCCGCCGGCATTGTGTTTTTTCCCAATTTCTCCAAGTGGATGGATGCCTCATCCTTCAACTTTTTTCGGCAGTGCGGCGTGCCACCCTGGCGCGAACTGGTCAAGACCACCGGCATCATCGGCAACCCGCTTCTGGAGATCCGCACCACGTTCAAGCGCCCCGCCACCTACGGCGACGTGATCCAAGTGCACACCTCAATTGATGAGTGGCGGGAGAAGACCTTTGTGCAACGCCACATCGTCAAACGCGGCGACGACCTGCTGTGCGAGGGCACCGAGACCCGGGCGTTTTGCGTGCGCGTTCCCGGCGATGAGTTCCGCATCAAAGCCATTCCCGTTCCCGATGACATCAAGGCCCTGTGCACTTGATGCCATCCAATTTCCCGTTCCCCCACCTGTAACAACCGAAGGAGACAAGCATGAAGAAGATGATCAAAACTGCGGCCGGTGCCGCCATTGCCCTGCTCGCAACCGGCGCCGCGCTGGCCGACATCACCATCGGCGTGGTCCTGCCACTGACCGGACCGGCCTCGGGCCTGGGCATTCCCGTGGGCAACCAGATGAAGCTCTGGCCCGCGACTATCGGCGGTGAAAAAATCAAACTCATCGTGCTGGACGATGCCACCGACCCCACCAATGGCACCAAAATTGCCAAGCGCTTTGTGACAGAAGACAAGGTCGACGTCATCATCGGCTCCGTCGCCACACCGGTGGCCATTCCCATGGCTGCCGTCGCTGCCGAGTCCGGCACCGTGCAACTGGCCCTGTCTCCCATGGGCCTGCCACCTGGCAAGGACGCCTGGACCTTCCGCCTGGCCCAGAGCAATGCTGTGATGTCGCATGCCGTGGTGGGCCTGATGAAGAAGCAGGGTATCAAGACCGTAGGCTTTTTGGGCTACACAGACGCCTATGGCGAAGGTTGGCTGAAGGACTTCACGGCTGAGGCCGAGAAGAACGGCATCAAAATTGTGGCAACTGAGCGTTTTGCCCGCTCCGACAGCAGCGTGACCGGCCAGGTGCTCAAACTGGTTGCCGCCAACCCCGACGCCATGCTGATCGTGGCTTCGGGTAGCGGTGCCGCCATGCCCCACATGGCGGTGGTGGACCGTGGCTACAAAGGCAAGATTTACCAGACCCATGCCGCCGCTACGCGCGATCTGATGCGCGTGGGTGGCAAGGCCGTGGAAGGCGCGTATGTGGTGTCCGGACCGGCCGTGATTGCCGAACAGTTACCTGACAACCATCCTTCCAAACCGATAGCAATCGACTTTGTCCAAAAGTACGAAAAGGTTTACGGCGTTGGCTCGCGCAACCAATTTGGCGGTCACGGCTACGACGCCGAGCTGGTGCTGGAAAAGGCAATTCCGATCGCGCTAAAAAAGGCCAAGCCCGGCACACCCGAGTTCCGGGCCGCCTTGCGTGACGCACTGGAAACCATGGGTCGCACCGTCGTATCCCAAGGCGTCCTCAATTGGACCAAGGACGACCACTGGGGCTTCACACCCGAGACCGGCGTGATGCTGAAGGTGGTCAACGGCGACTGGAAAGTCGAATAATTCCTTAGCAAGGCAATTCCATGGACTTTTCGATCGCCAGCATCCTGATGCTGGACGGTGTGACCAACGGTGCCATCTACGCCCTTCTGGGCATCGCCACTGTGCTGGTGTTTACCGTCACGCGGGTCATCTTCATTCCGCAGGGTGAGTTCGTCACCTATGGGGCTTTGACGCTGGCCATTTTGCAGACTGGCAAGGTCCCTGGAACTGTTTGGTTGCTGTTGATTCTTGCAGCCCTTGCGGCGGCCATGGATGGCTTGGCCCAGTGGCGGCGCCAGCACCACCTGTTGGCGTCCTTGAAGGCTGTAGCCAAGACCCTGGCCGTGCCCGCCGCAGTGGCTGCCGTAACCGCCTGGGCGGCACCAATGCAGGCACCGCTGCTGGTGCAGGCCTTCTTGAGCATCTGCATAGTCACGGCTTTTGGGCCGCTGGTGTACCGCGTGGCTTTCCAGTCGCTGGCCGATGCCACGCCACTGGTGCTGCTCATCGTGTCGGTGGGTGTGCACTTTGCCATGACCGGGCTGGGCCTTTTGTTCTTTGGTGCCGAGGGCTTTCGCAACCCGCCGTTCTGGGACTTGCGCCTGGCGCTGGGCCCCGTCAGTCTGACGGGGCAGACCCTGATCATCGCTGTCGTGTCGGGCGCGCTCATCGTGCTGCTGTGGTTGTTCTTTGAGCGCTCTGTGTACGGCAAGGCGCTGCGGGCTACAGCGGTCAACCGCCTGGGTGCCCGGCTGATGGGCATTTCGTCCCCTGCTGCCGGACAACTGACCTTTGCCATGGCGGCACTGATTGGTGCGCTGTCGGGTCTGCTGATCGGCCCCACCACCACGGTGTTTTACGACTCCGGATTCCTGATTGGTCTCAAGGGCTTTGTGGCCGCCGTGGTGGCGGGCCTGTCCAGCTACCCCGGTGCGCTGGGGGGCGCACTGTTTGTCGGCGTGGTCGAAGCGTTTGGCTCGTTTTATGCCAGCTCGTTCAAGGAAGTCATTGTGTTCACCATCATTCTGCCGGTGCTGTTGTGGCGCTCCCTGAACGGCGATCATTCAGACGAGGAGCATTAGGATGAAACCCCCACGCTCATTCACTTCGTGTAACTCACTGCCCCCGGAGGGGGCACCTCAGCGCCTTCGGGCGGCCGGGCGGCACTGACATGCTGGCGCGCAAATATGGTTTGTGGGCGCTGGTCGTCGCTCTCATCGCAGTGGCCGTGTTGCCCTTGCCCGATTTCTGGATCACCCAGCTCAACTACATTGGCCTGTATAGCCTGACCTGCCTGGGTTTGGTGCTGCTCACCGGTGTGGCCGGGCTCACCTCATTCGGTCAGGCCGCCTTTGTCGGCATTGGTGCGTACTCCACCGCCTGGCTCACGCTCAACGCGGGCCTGTCGCCGTGGGTCACGCTGTTTATCGGTTTGGCGATCACTGCAGTATCGGCACTGATCGTGGGCGGCATCACACTGCGCATGTCGGGCCATTACCTGCCACTGGCAACCATCGCCTGGGGCCTTTCCTTGTACTACCTGATGGGCAACATCGACGCCTTGGGCAAATATGACGGCCTGCTGGGCATCCAGGGCCTGTCCTTGTTCGGCTGGGATCTGGGTCAGGGCCGCGGCTTTTATGCGCTGACCTGGTTCACCGTAGTGTTGGCCGCGCTGGCAGTGCTGCACCTGCTGGACTCCCGTGCCGGGCGCGCCATGCGATCACTTCGCACCGGCACGCTGATGGCCGAAGCCATGGGGGTGCCCACCCTGCGCTACAAGATCACCATCTTTCTGATTGCGGCGCTGCTGGCATCGCTCTCGGGTTGGTTGCTGGCGCACTTTCAGCGCACGGTGAACCCATCGTCGTTCGGCCTGAAGATGGGCATTGAATACCTGTTCATGACTGTGGTGGGCGGCGTGAGCCACGTGTGGGGCGCCATCACCGGTGCGCTCTTGACCAAGCTGCTGGAGGACCAATTGCAGGTCCTGTTGCCCCAGTGGATTGGCACCAGCGGCAGCTACGAGACCATCGTCTTTGGCATCGTGCTGGTCCTGATGCTGAAATACCTGCCCGACGGCCTGTGGTCATTTGTCGAGAAGCGCTTGCCGAGCCCCCAACGCACGGTGGACTGGGAGCGCGCTGCAGCCCTGCCTGAACGCACCAAGCCCGCACACGGCGATCTGGTGCTGGACGTACAGACCATCCGCAAGGTATTTGGCGGACTGGTGGCGGTAAACGACATCAGCTTCCAGATCAAGGCTGGGCAGATCGTTGGCCTGATCGGCCCCAACGGCGCCGGCAAGTCCACCACCTTCAACCTGATCACCGGTGTGCTCTCGTTGACCAGTGGTGACGTCGTGTTTCGTGGCCAGAAAATTGGCGGCCTTCGCTCGCGGGAGATTGCAGCGCGCGGCATATCGCGCACTTTCCAGCACGTCAAGATGATCGCCGACATGACCGTGTTGGAGAACGTGGCCCTGGGCGCCCACCTGCGTGGGGCCAAGGGCGTGCTGGCCGCCATGACACGGCTCAACCGCACTGAAGAACAACAACTGTTCCGCGAAGCCCAGCGCCAGCTGGAACGCATTGGCATGGGTGCCTACCTGCACGAGCAGGCCGGTAACCTGGCCATGGGGCCGCAACGCCTCATGGAGATTGCCCGCGCCTTGTGCAGCGACCCTGCACTGCTGCTACTCGACGAACCCGCCGCCGGCCTGCGCCACCAGGAGAAGGCGGCCCTGGCCGGCGTGCTGCGCCAGCTGCGCAGCGAGGGGATGAGCATCCTGTTGGTTGAGCACGACATGGACCTGGTGATGGAGGTGTGTGACCACCTGGTGGTCATGGAGTTCGGCACCTTCCTGACGCAAGGCACACCGGAATTCATCCAGAAAAGCCCCGAGGTACGCGCCGCCTACCTGGGTACGGAACATTAGGAATCACGCTATGTCCACACCATTGCTCCAGGTCAGCGGTCTGCGCTCAGGCTATGGCCGCGCCGAGGTCTTACACGGTATTGACCTGCATGCCGACAAGGGCAGCGTCATCACCGTAATCGGCCCCAACGGCGCCGGCAAGTCCACCCTGCTCAACACCCTGATGGGCATCCTCCCCAGCCAGGGCGGCATCACCTTTGACGGCCAATCCATCGCCAGCATGACACTGGAAGAACGCGTCATGCAAGGCATTGCGCTGGTGCCCGAAAAGCGCGAGCTGTTTGGCACCATGCAGGTGGAAGACAACCTGCTGCTGGGCGGCTTTCGTCAAATGCGCCTGGGCAATGCCCAATGGCGTGACCGCATGACCGACGTGTTTGACCTGTTCCCCCGCCTGAAGGAACGCCGCACCCAATTGGCCGGCACCCTCTCCGGCGGCGAACGCCAGATGCTGGCCGTGGGCCGTGCGCTGATGGCCCGCCCCAGCCTCTTGATGCTGGACGAACCGTCATTGGGATTGGCTCCGCTGGTGGTGCGCGAGATCTTCAACATCATCACCGAGCTGCGCCAGACCGGCGTGACCATTGTGTTGGTGGAGCAAAACGCCCGCGCCGCGCTGGCCGTAGCTGACTACGGTTACGTGCTGGAAATGGGTGAACTCAGCGCGCAGGGTCCTGCCGCCGACCTGGCCGAAGACCCACGGGTGATTGCCACCTACCTGGGTTCTGCCAAGAAAGTTGCATAAGAAAACAGGGTCTAGCCCTCGTCAAATATGCGCAAACAGCTATAAATACAATAGCGTTTATGAATTTTTACCAACCCGCCACCGCCGACATGGCGTTCATCCTGGAGACCGTGCTGCAAGAGTCTGCCAGGTTTGTGGGGGAAGTCATCGCCCCACTGAACCGCGCCGCTTACCTGCAGCCATGTAACACTGGCCCGCAGGTGCCCCGCGCTACAGTGAGCCGGCACAGGCCTTTGCGCGCTGGGTGCTGCCCGAATCTGCCATGCGATTTGCTATCATCAAAAACGCTCTTTTGACCGTTTCCACCACAGCCTCCAGCAGCGCAACCACCGGTTGACGCGCCCCATTCCATGCCTACCACCCGCCCCGATACCGCCATTGACCAGATCGATACCCGTTTTCTGGAATCCCTGGTGGGCTACAACACCCGGCGCGCCACCTTGGTCATCATCGGCTCGTTTCTGGAAAAAATGGCGGTATTTGACCTGCGCCCGGTGGACTTCTCGGTGGCATGCCTAATTCTGCACAACCCGGGCATCACTTCGCGCCAGTTGTGCGCCACCCTGGGCCTGTTGCCGCCCAACTTGGTGGGCCTGCTTAACGCACTGGTCAAGCGCGGCCTGATTACGCGCAGGCCGCATCCCAATGATGGGCGCGCCCTAGGGCTACACCCCACACCCGATGGTGAAAAGCTGATCCGCAAGGCCGAGAAGGTGGCTTTTGCCTTAGAAGCCGAGTCTGCCGCCGGCCTGACCCCTACCGAGCGCAAAACCCTGATCCGCCTGCTGCAAAAGGTTTACCTCACGCAAAATTAGTGCAACCCACCCGACGACCCCCAACAACAAGCCCAATCGATCATCCGCAAAGGAAACATCACGCTGCTTAGCGGTAGTCCTGCATCGCCTGCTTCACCACATCGGCCACCAGCGCTTGCACACCCTTGTGGGTCTCGGTGCTGGGGCGACGGGCCGAGGTCACCAACATCAGCTCGCACACCAGTTGCGGGTTGTACAGGCGGTGCGTGGTGAAGCTGTGCGGCTTCTGAAAGTTGCTGAGTGTGTAGGGCGGCAGCACGGCAAAGCCCAGGCCTTCACCCACCAGTTCCAGAATGGCATTGAGTCCGTCCACTTCCAATTCGATCTTGGGTTTGAGGGCCATGCCTGCCAATTCGGTTTCGATCAGGATGCGAAAGGCATTGGGCCGGCTCGGCAGGATCAGTGGCAGCTCGGCCAGGATGGGCAACGGCATGCGGGCCTTAAGCGCAGGTCCCTTCAGACGCTGCACACAAGCCTTGGATGCAATCAGCACCAGGGTTTCACGGTGGAGTATCTGGGTTTCTATGTCCGGTGAATGGGTGGGGTTGTAGAGCAGTGCCATGTCCAGCCGGCCCGAACGCAGGCCTTCGTTCATGGCAACAGAAAACCCCTCAGTCAAGGTCAGGTGTGCGTTCGGCAGGCGCTTGCGAAATTCCAGCGTCAGCGGCACGGTGATGAGCTTGCTCAAGGATGGCGGCAAACCAATGGATACATGGCCGCCCAACGCTCCGCGCGTGGATTCAAGTTCTTCACGGGCCAATGCCACCTGGTGCAGGATGCCGCGGCCATGTTCCAGCAGCACCAGCCCCGGCTCTGTCAACGTCACGCCGCGCCCGTTGCGCAGCAGAAAGGTCTGGCGCAATTCCACTTCAAGCTGACGAACATGGCGGCTGAGCAACGGTTGCGGTATGCCCAAAGCACTGGCTGCGCGGGTGAAACTGCCCAGTTCAGCCACGCGGACAAAGGATTCGATCTGTTTGAGGTCCATTGTCTATCTCGATATAACGGTCTGCAAGGTATGCAATCGGGTTATAGCAGCTAGTGGCCATTTCCGCACGACAAATTGAGGGGTTATCCCTAGAATTTCCCCCATGCAAGCCGCTTCAAATTTTCCAAACAAAACACTCACCGGCATCTCATCCATGGCCACCCGTGCTGTGCTGGCCGACTTGATCGGAGCCTATGCGAAAGCCACTGGCAACAGCATCGCCATCGAATCGGTAGGTGGTGTGGATGCGGCCAAACGGGTGCAGGCCGGAGAGGCGTTTGACGCCGTGTTTCTGGCGGCAGACGCCATCGACAAACTGATCGCCAGCGGCCATGTTCTCGTCGGCAGCCGGGTGGACCTGATGCGCTCGGGCGTATCGGTGGCCGTACGCAAAGGTGCGGTCCAACCCAGCATTGCCACTGAGGCCGCGCTGATGGCGACTGTGCTTGCAGCATCCAGCATTGGCTATTCCACAGGCCCCAGTGGTGTGGCATTGATCAAGCTGTTTGAACGCTGGGGCATTGCACCGCAAATCCAGAGCCGCCTTGTACAAGCCACGCCCGGCGTTCCAGTGGGCAGCATGGTGGCCAACGGAACAGTCGCTCTGGGTTTTCAGCAAACCAGCGAGCTGTTAAACCTGCCGGGCATTGCCATTCTTGGGCCGTTACCCGAGTCCGTGCAGATTGTGACCACTTTTTCTGCCGGCGTGTGCGCCACCAGCCAGGACGCAGCGACCGTACAGGAGCTGTTGGCCTACATGGCTGGCCGTGATTGCGCCGACGCCAAACGCCGCCAGGGCATGGAACCGGCCTGACCCCTTAGCCAATTTTTTGAAGCCCGAGAGAGACACATGAAAAACCCACTCATCATCGACTGCCACGGCCACTACACCACAGCCCCCAAAGCGCTGGAGACCTGGCGCAATGCGCAAATTGCCGGCATCAAAGACCCATCCGCGATGCCCAAAGTGTCCGACCTGAAGATCAGCGACGACGAACTGCGCGAGAGCATTGAGACCAACCAGCTGCGTTTGATGAAGGAACGCGGCAGCGACATCACGCTGTTCTCGCCCCGCGCCAGCTTCATGGCCCACCACATTGGCGACTTCAATGTATCCAGCACATGGGCTGCCATCTGCAACGAACTGTGCCACCGCGTGAGCACCCTGTTCCCAGACCACTTTGTGCCCGTGGCCATGCTGCCGCAAAGCCCCGGCGTGGACCCAAGAACCTGCATTCCCGAGTTGGAGAAGTGCGTCAAGGAATATGGCGCGGTGGGTATCAACCTGAACCCCGACCCCAGCGGCGGCCACTGGACATCGCCCCCGCTATCGGACAAGCACTGGTACCCCATTTACGAGAAGATGGTGGAGCACGACTTGCCAGCCATGATCCACGTGAGCACCAGCTGCAACGCCTGCTTCCACACCACTGGCGCACACTACCTGAATGCCGACACGACGGCTTTCATGCAGTGCCTGACCAGCGAGCTGTTCAAGGATTTCCCCACGCTCAAGTTCCTGATTCCGCACGGTGGCGGCGCCGTGCCCTACCACTGGGGCCGTTTCCGCGGCCTGGCGCAGGAGTTGAAGAAGCCGCTGCTGGAAGAGCATTTACTCAACAACATTTTCTTTGACACCTGTGTCTACCACCAGCCAGGTATCGATCTGCTCAACACCGTGATCCCGGTGAAGAACGTGCTGTTTGCGTCCGAGATGATTGGTGCTGTGCGCGGCATTGATCCGCAGACCGGCAACTATTACGACGATACCAAGCGCTATATCGAAGCGTCGAAGATTCTCAGCGATGACGACCGCTTCCAGATTTACGAAGGCAATGTGCGCCGCGTGTTCCCGCGCCTGGATGCCGCGCTTAAACAGAAAGGAAAATGACCATGTACGAACTAGGCGTTGTGTACCGCAACATCCAGCGAGCCAACCGCGTGGCCGCCGATGGCATGGCCGCGCTGGGCTCTGCCACCGTGCACGAGGCCATGGGACGTGTGGGTTTGCTCAAGCCCTATATGCGCCCCATTTACAGCGGCCAACAGGTGTCCGGAACGGCGGTGACCGTGCTGCTACAGCCCGGCGACAACTGGATGATGCATGTGGCAGCGGAGCAAATCCAGCCTGGTGACATCGTGGTGGCCACTGTTACGGCCGACTGCACCGACGGCTACTTTGGTGACCTGCTGGCCACCAGCTTCCAGGCCCGTGGGGCGCGCGCCCTCATCATCGACGCCGGTGTGCGCGATGTGAAGGAGTTGCAACGCATGGGCTTTCCGGTGTGGAGCAAATGCATCAGCAGCAAGGGCACAATCAAGGCCACGCTGGGTTCAGTCAACATCCCCATCGTCTGTGCCGGCATGCTGGTGACACCGGGCGATGTAATCGTGGCCGATGACGACGGCGTGGTTTGCGTGCCCGCAGCGCGTGCCGTGCAAACGCTGGAAGCGGCGCAAAAGCGCGAGAGCTTTGAAGGCGAAAAGCGTGCCAAACTGGCATCCGGCATTCTGGGCCTGGACATGTACAAAATGCGCGAACCGCTGGCGGCTGCGGGTTTGAAATACATCGATTGAGACCCGCATGACACCAACCACAACAGGTGATTTCACCAAGACCCCCGGCTGGCTGGACTGGTACACCGGCCCCAGCAAGCCCCGTTTCACCGTGCCCGCCGGTGCAGTAGATGCGCATTGCCACGTCTTCGGTCCCGGCGCCGAATTTCCCTTCGCGCCCGAGCGCAAGTACACGCCCTGCGATGCGTCCAAGCACCAGTTGTTCGCCTTGCGCGACCATTTGGGTTTTGCCCGCAACGTCATCGTACAGGCCACCTGCCATGGCGCGGACAACCGGGCTCTGGTGGATGCATTGAAGAGCAGCGCGGGTCGGGCGCGTGGCGTAGCGACCGTCAAACGCAGCGTCAGCGATGAAGACATTCAAGCAATGCACGACGCCGGTGTGCGCGGTGTGCGCTTCAACTTTGTGAAACGCCTGGTGGACTTTACGCCTAAAGACGAGTTAATGGAGATTGCCACACGCATAGCCAAGTGGGGCTGGCACGTGGTGATCTACTTCGAAGCCGTGGACCTGCCCGAGCTGTGGGACTTTTTCACTGCGCTGCCCGCCACGGTGGTGGTGGACCACATGGGCCGCCCCGATGTGTCCCTGCCCGTTAATGGGCCGCAATTTGCCCTGTTCCAGAAGTTCATGCGCGAACACGCCAATGTGTGGAGCAAGGTGAGTTGCCCCGAGCGCCTCTCGGTCGCCGGACCCAAGGCCCTGAATGGTGAGCAAAACGCCTACCGCGACGTGATTCCGTTTGCCAGGGCGATCGTCGAAGAGTTCCCCGACCGCGTGCTGTGGGGCACCGACTGGCCGCACCCCAATCTGAAGGACCACATGCCTGATGACGGGCTGTTGGTGGACTTTATTCCCCACATCGCCACCACGGCGGAGCTGCAGCACAAACTGCTGGTGGACAATCCCATGCGGCTTTATTGGCCCGAGGAAAGCTGACATGGCACTCGACAAACCTTACCTGGATGTCCCCGGAACCATCATTTTTGATGCCGAGCAGAGCCGCAAGGGCTACCACCTGAACCAGTTCTGCATGTCGTTGATGAAGGCAGAAAACCGTGCTCGCTTCAAGGCCCATGAACGCGCCTATCTGGATGAGTGGCCGATGACGGAGGAACAGAAGCTGGCCGTGCTGGCCCGCGACCTGAACCGCTGCATGGCGGCCGGGGGCAACATCTACTTCCTGGCCAAGATTGGCGCTACCGATGGACTGAGCTTTCAGCAGATGGCCGGCAGCATGACCGGTATGACCGAAGACGAATACCGCGCCATGATGGTGGGCGGTGGACGCAGTGTCACAGGCAACCGCTTTGTCGGTGAAGACGGCGACGCCCAACCGCAACACCAGCCCCAGGGCAAGGCCGGCAAGAAAGAGAGCACCTGATGGCCCGCATCACCGCATCCGTTTACACCTCGCACGTGCCCGCCATTGGGGCGGCGCTGGACCTGGGCAAGAGTCACGAGCCGTATTGGCAGCCCGTGTTCAAGGGCTACGAGTTTTCCAAGCAGTGGATGAAGGACAACCAACCCGACGTCATCTTTTTGGTCTACAACGACCACGCCACCGCCTTCAGCCTGGACATGATCCCCACTTTTGCCATCGGCACAGCGGCGGAATTTGCCATCGCTGACGAGGGCTGGGGCCCACGCCCGGTGCCCAAGGTCATCGGTCACCCCGCGCTGGCGTCCCACATTGCCCAGTCCGTCATCCAGCAGGACTTTGACTTAACCATTGTCAACAAGATGGACGTGGACCACGGCCTGACGGTGCCGCTGTCGCTGATGTGCGGCGTCAAGGACCCGGTGAAGGACGCCTGGCCCTGCCCGGTGATTCCGTTTGCCGTCAACGTGGTGCAGTACCCAGTGCCCAGCGGCCAGCGCTGTTTCAACCTGGGCAAGGCCATAGCCAAGGCCGTGGAGAGTTTTGATGAAGACCTGAACGTGCACATCTGGGGGACAGGCGGCATGAGCCACCAGCTGCAAGGCCCGCGCGCCGGCCTGATCAACAAGGAATTCGACAACGCCTTCCTGGACCAGTTGATTGCCAACCCAGCCGATGCAGCTGCCATCCCCCACATCGACTACGTGCGCGAGGCGGGCAGCGAAGGTATTGAACTGGTAATGTGGTTGATCGCCCGTGGTGCTATGAAAGATATAGCTAATAACACCGTATCGGCGAGGGCTAGACACCGTTTTTACCATGTACCCGCATCCAACACAGCGGTCGGCCACCTGATTTTGGAGAACACCTGATATGAGCAAGACCATCAAAGTCGCCCTGGCCGGTGCCGGCGCCTTCGGCATCAAGCACCTGGACGGCATCCGCAACATTGACGGCGTTGAAGTCGTCTCGCTGGTCAGCCGCGATCTGGACAAAACGAAGGAAGTGGCGGCGAAGTACGGCATTGGCCACGTCACCACCGAGCTCTCCGACAGCCTGGCCCTGCCCGAAGTGGACGCGGTCATCCTGTGCACACCCACGCAGATGCATGCCGCGCAAACTATTGCCTGCCTGAAAGCCGACAAGCACGTGCAGGTGGAAATCCCGCTGGCCGACACGCTTCAAGGCGCTCGCGATGTGGTGACGCTGCAGCAGCAAACCGGGCTGGTTGCCATGTGTGGCCACACCCGGCGCTTTAACCCCAGCCACCAGTACGTCCACCAGCAAATCCAGGCCGGTGCATTCAACATCCAGCAGATGGATGTGCAAACCTATTTCTTCCGCCGCACCAACATGAACGCACTGGGCCAGGCCAGGTCCTGGACCGACCACCTGCTGTGGCACCACGCAGCCCACACGGTGGACTTGTTCGCCTACCAGTGCGGCAGCCCCATCGTCAAGGCGAACGCGGTGCAGGGCCCCATCCACCCCGTCCTGGGGATTGCCATGGACATGAGCATTCAGCTCAAAGCAGCCAATGGCGCCATTTGCACGCTGTCACTTAGCTTTAACAACGACGGTCCGCTGGGCACCTTCTTCCGTTACATCGGCGACACCGCCACCTACATTGCCCGCTACGACGACCTGTTCAATGGCAAAGAGGAAAAAATCGATGTCAGCAGGGTGGATGTGTCCATGAATGGCATTGAGCTGCAAGACCGCGAGTTCTTCTCCGCCATCCGCGAAGGCCGCCAGCCCAATAGCAGCGTAGCCGGTGTGCTGGCCTGCTACGAAGTGCTGCACGACCTGGAACAGCAGTTGAAAGACTAAAGCCATGCAGACCCGCGCACTCGGAACGTTCCAGGTCAGCGCCATTGGCCTGGGCTGCATGAACCTGGACCATGCCTACGGACCGGCCACCAGCGAACTGGACGGCGAACGCGTGCTGCTGGGCGCGCTTGACGCCGGCTACACCCACCTGGATACCGCCACGTTGTATGGCGGTGGCAAGAACGAAGAGCGCATCGGCCGCGTGCTGGCCAGGCACCGCCAACGCTTTGTGCTGGCCAGCAAGTGCGGCATGGCCATCATCCCGGTGGAGGGTAAACCCACCCGGGTGATTGATGGCCGCCCCGAGACGCTGCGCCGTGAGTGCGAAGCCAGTCTGCGCCGACTCAAAACGGATGTCATTGACCTCTACTACCTGCACCGCTGGGATAAAAAGGTGCCCATTGAGGACAGCGTGGGTGCCCTGAGCGACCTGGTGCGCAAGGGCATGATCCGTGGCATTGGTCTGAGCGAGGTATCTGCCCCCACCCTGCGCCGCGCCCACGAGGTGCACCCGATTGCCGCACTGCAGACAGAATACTCCTTGTGGTCACGCAACGCCGAGATTGCCGTGCTGGACGCCTGCCGTGAACTGGGTGTGGCCTTTGTGGCCTTCAGCCCGCTGGCGCGCGCCTACCTGTGTGGCGGGCTGAACGATGTTGGTGCCCTGGACATCAAGGATATTCGTCGCGCCATGCCACGCTTTGGGCCAGGGCACTATGACGCCAACCTCCAACTGTTGCCAGCCTACCGATTATTGGCACAGGAAGCTGGCTGTAGCCCCGCCCAACTGGCGCTGGCCTGGTTGCTGCACAAAGCGCCGCACGCCATCCCCATTCCCGGCACCACCAACGTGGCGCACCTGCTGGAGAACGCTGCAGCAGCCGATGTGGATCTGAATCCGGATCTGATAGCGCGACTCGATGCGCTGATCAACCAGAAAACCGTGTCCGGCCCACGCTACGACGTGCAGGCGACCGGCGAAGTGGACACCGAAGATTTTTGACCCCAGGAGACCATGACATGACAAAACCACTACCCAAAATTCCCGGCACTACGCCGTTCGATGGCGAGCAGGCCCGCAAGGGCTACGCACTGAACAAAATGTGCTTTTCCTTCAACTCGGCAGAGAACCGCGCCGCGTTCAAGCAAGACGAAGAAGCCTATATGCGCCAGTACGGCCTGAACCAACAGCAGGCCGACGCCATTCGCGCCCGCAACGTGCTGCAACTCCTGGCCGCGGGTGGCAACGCCTACTACCTGGCCAAGTTTGCAGGCATATTCGGTCTGGACATGCAGGACATTGGCGCCCAGCAAACCGGCATGACCAAAGACGCATTCAAAGCCAAACTCGTGGCCGCAGGACACTAAAAAGGAATACACCATGGCACAACTCATTGGCGGCCTCGGCACGTCCCACATTCCCGCCATCGGCAGCGCTATCCACAAGGGCCTGCAACAAGACCCCTACTGGAAACCGTTCTTTGACGGCTTCCCTCCCATTCAGGCGTGGCTGAAGGAGAAGAAGCCCGATGTGCTCGTACTGTTTTACAACGACCACGGCCTGAACTTCTTTCTGGACAAAATGCCCACCTTTGCCGTGGGCGCTGCCCCCGAATACCACAACGCGGACGAAGGCTGGGGCATTCCCACCCTGCCACCCTTCAAGGGTGATCTGGACCTGTCCTGGCACATCATCAATACGCTGGTGGAGAAGGAATTCGACATCGTGACCTGCCAGGAAATGCTGGTGGACCACGCCTGCTCCCTGCCACTCAAGTTATTCTGGCCTGAGGGAGATTGCCCGGTAACCGTTGTGCCGATTTGCATCAACACCGTGCAGTTCCCATTGCCCAAGCCAGGGCGCGTTTACGCCATGGGCAAGGCCGTGGGTGAGGCTATCCAATCCTGGGACAGCAGCAAGAAAGTGGCCGTTCTGGCATCCGGCGGCCTGAGTCATCAGCTGGACGGTGAGCGCGCCGGCTTCATCAATAAAGCGTTTGACCTGCAGTTTCTGGACAGCCTGGAAAGCAACCCTGAATGGGCAACGCAATTCAGTGTGCACGAGTTGGTGGAGAAGACTGGAACCCAGGGTGTTGAGCTACTCATGTGGCTGGCCATGCGTGGCGCGCTGGCTTCTGGCGGCGGCTCCAAAGTGCGACGGGTGACCGGCAATTACCATATTCCAATCTCCAACACGGCCACTGCCGCTCTGGTGCTGGAAGTAGCTTAACGCTCCGCCTTGAGGAACACGGCAATACCGTCATGATCCCCCGTCCCCCGGGATGGTTGATTCAGGATTTCATTGCCCATCGCGACGAATGAAACGATGGAGTAGCCCGCTTGGGTGACCATGCCGTGGGCATATGCATCGCGGGAACGGTTCATAGACTCATAGGCGTGCTTGACCTTTGCGGTCGGCTCGACGACCTCGCGGCTAAACGCCCCGATGAATAACCAGCCTTCGGGGAGTTGATGGGGACCGAATATGCGGCCATGGTTGTTGGACAGCACAAAGGGTTCATCTGAAAAGGCATCGCCCAGCCCTACTGGCAATTCCGGATAGACCCAATCGTCGATGATCCCGCCATAGCCCGATGAGTGACCGCTGCGAACCAGAAAATGGGCTGCCGCACTGGCACGGATCAGGCGATCATGCGCTTCGATCGCGGTTTTGGCGATTGGGTCCAAAATAATGACATTGATCGGCTCAAAGACCTCTTTGCCGTCAACCGGCTGGCCCAACCAGTTGGCCACCCGCCCGGACGGCGCAATCATCCACTTGCTGATGGCTGGAACCAGGCCATGGGCAGTGGTGGTATCCAGCGCCAGCTCCACCGGCACGGGCAATGGGTACTCAGCCGCAACCGGTTGCGGCGCCTTGGTGCAGCCCACCAATCCAACGAGTGCGGTCACCAGTACCACACTGAGAACCAATCGGCTGATGGAGATTGCCACGGTCATGCTGCAGACTTTGCCAGCCGCTCAATCACCGCCATGGAATGCCCATAGTGGTAGGCGATTTGCGCATCGGTGTATCGGTCGCCTTCACCCACCGGACAGTTGTTGCGCGCCAGGCATCGGTCACGGCAGGCAGATTGGGGTTGCTGCCGGTAGCCAAGACAGGCGCTCAAATTGAAGCTGCCGCTCAATGCCCCCGCCGGGCAACTACTCACGCACGGACGCGCCACACATGACTCGCACGGTGAATGCCCCGTCAATAGCGGCGTGCAGGGCAAGTCCGCATCAAGCAATACCGCAGCACGGTAGGCGAACCAACTACCCCATTGCGCGTTAATGCCCACCATGAAGGGCGACGGGTGATGCCAGCCAGCCAGTGTGCCCAGCTGCTGCAGGCCAATGAACTGCGGACCAGGGTAAACAACATGAAATCGCGCCTTGGGCATGTGACGCCGAAGCCATGCAGTGATGTGTTTGCGAGAAAACGTGTCGATGGGGTCTTCACCCGCCATCTCTGCTGACTTCAATTGTTGCCACAACGCGCCGCCGTAATTTCCAACCAGCAAAAGCTGACGAAAGGGGGCGATTGAATCGACGGACAATGTGGCGCGCACATCCGCTGGCAAGTCCTGCACATCAAAAACAGCCTGAAGATTCAGGCCATGGGCATCCAGATCAGCAAAGGGTGTTGTCATAGCGATTTGAAGGGGCATCCTAACCCCCGTATCATTTGTCCACGTGCTACTCCGCGCAAATGTGGGCAGCCCACCGGTGCGCCGCGGCCCATACCAAGACACCAATTTCACCATGACACCTGCCCAACAGCGATTGCACAAAAGAATCAATTGGCTTCGGCCGTACACGCGGGCCGCAGCATCGTTTTCAATATCGACAGCAGGATGGCTGCCTGAAGGAATACGGAACTTGCCGCTGAAGGTGATCAAACGGATCATTGCACGGTACCAAAAGAATTTGAATTCCGGCTGAGCTACTTCAACGGAATCTTCTGATCGCGGCTGATGGGAACTGCTGTCCCACTGTTTTGTGGTGGTCCTTCAATAAGCCTGTCGGAGTAGGTCTGGTAGATCAACGCATTGCGCTTGGCGTCAACCATACGCCCAACCCGAAGCTTCTTGAAGAGGATGGACAGGCGATCGGAACACACTTGTGCTTCTTGTGGCAACGCAGCGCTGCCAGCAGGGCGAGTAAGTACGGAAAGTTATGAATGCAAAGGTCCTGTGGACCACCGTTTGGGTCCGACTGGTGCGACCGTCAGGAATCGAACCTGAAACGAAGGCTTCGGAGGCCTTAATGATATCCGTTTCACCACGGTCGCAGAGGTGGTCATTGTAATCTGCAATGCAGCCTGGACTAGGGACCGGTCTGCATATCCACGCCGAACATCTGTATCGTTTTGGAGCCAGAAGAACGCTTGAGCAAGGTTGCTCTATCGTCTGAAAAGCAATGTGTGCCAGCCAACCATCTAAAACAATTCGCAAAAGGTCGGCCCTGGCATTCGATTTACTGCCTAACAGCGTTGACTTGCAGGGCGATCCCACTGGCCCCCACCTTGACGGTCTGGACCGCCGACATTAAATCTCCCGGTTCGGGCTGGGCCATGCCAGATTTGGAGATGCGCGCTTCCACATCCACCTGGCTTGCCAAAGAGATTTTGGCCTGCGGACTCATGGACAGCGAATCATCCAGCGTGAATGTCAGCGGCAGGTCGGAAACGCGTGCGCGCACAACCGCAACTGGCATGCGGCTGCCAGGCGCCCGCGCGATGACCATCACGGTGTCGCCGGGGGCGGCCTTGTCCTTGAGTGCAGGATCCAGATCCACCTTGCCACTGACACTGGCACCGGTCGCAGCAGTCACTGGGGCCTTACTTGTCGGACTACCCTTGGGTGCCGTTTTGCCCAGTGCCGTATAGGCTGCATTAATCGACTCCTGCAGCATGTTGGAGTCTTCCGAGTCGGGTTCCAATTGTTTCGTCAATCGCTCCCAACTCCGGATAGCCGCCTCATACTGCTGACCCCGGAACGCAGCCGTCCCATCCAACCACAAGGCCATGCCATTGTCCGGGTCAGCCTTCAGGGCCTTTTGGATCAACTGGGAGGGCTTGCCGGCAAAGTTGCCATTGGCGTTGGTGGCTGCCAAATCGGCATAGACGGCCAGCAGTTGAGCGTCGTTGTCCAAAAAGGCACCAGCGCGATCGAAAGCCTGCTCGGCCTCTTTGTTGCGCCCCAACATTTTGTAGGAGCGCGCCAGCATGGACCATCCTTGCAAATTACCGGGATCCTGCTCCAGCTTGGCGGCCAACCCCTCCACCAGGCGCTCCATATCCTGGGCCGATACTTTGTGCTGCGGGCCACTGGGGGCCTGCATCGCCGCAGGGCTGCCCAACATCACGTACAGACCAATCGCGGCCACTGGCAAAAGCAACCCGAGCGCCACAATGGTTTTGCGGGGTGTGCGGTTGACCAAGGTGGCATCGCCTTCACGCGTATCCTCGATCACGCTACGCTGAAGCTCGTCGCGCGCTTGCGTATAGTCCGCCTCGGCCAGCATGTTCTCGGCGCGATCGCGCTCCAGCCGTGCCAACTGGTCACGGTAAATGGCCGTATTCAACTGGCGGCGTGATACGCCGGCACTTGATGTTTTCAACAGGAATGGCCTGAACAACAATGCCAGTACCAGCACTACCGCCAGTGCACCGGCAACCCAAAATCCCATCATTTTTCGCCTTCCTGGAGCAGCGCGGCCACGCGCTGGCGCTCTTCATCGGTCAATACTTCGGGTGCCATGGCCGCGCTGCGCCGGCGCAAGTACCTGAAAAGTGCAAATACGCCAATAACCATCAGACCAAACGGGCCCGCCCAAAGCAGCCACGTCGTGGGTTTGACCGGCGGCCGGTAGAGAACGAAGTCTCCGTAGCGGCTGACCATGAATTCCTTGATCTGGTCATCCGTCTTGCCCTGCTTGATTAGCTCCCGCAGTTCGCGCCGCAAATCCATGGCCAAGTCGGCACGGGAGCCAGCCAGCGATTCGTTCTGGCACACCAGGCATCGCATCTCTTCAGAAATTGCGATGAGACGTTGTTCAACCACAGGGTCGTCGGCCAACAAGGTAGCTTGCTTGGCCCACGCCCCACCGCTGGACAGCAGGACCAGTACCAATGCGTACAGGTATTTCACGATTTGTTCAGCTCTTTGATAAGGGGGATGATCGTCTTCTGCAAGGCCTCATCCGTGATGGGACCGGTGTGCTTGTACCGAATCATGCCGGCCTTGTCGATCAGGTAACTCTCAGGCACGCCATAGACGCCATAGTCGATGCCCACGCGGCCATCGCCATCAAACGCGATCAGGTCGTAGGGGTTGCCACTGCGCCGAATAACATTCATGGCATCTTTACGCTGATCCCGGTAATCCAACCCCACGATGGGAATCATCCGTGAACGGGAAAACTCCATCAGCACTGGGTGCTCCTCGCGGCAAGCCACACACCACGACGCCCATACGTTAAACAACCAGACCTTGCCTTTGAGGTCTTCGGGTGAAAACTGCAATTCGGGTTGCTCCAATTGGCTAATCTTGAACGCGGGTGCCGGCTTGTTGACCAGCGGAGATGGCACGTCACGCGGGTCCAACCCCAGCCCTACGGCCAGGAACATAACCAGAACCACAAACAGGCCCAAAGGGACCAGGAACTTGGCTTTCATGGTGTGGCGCCCTTCAGCCCGCCCGCCATGTCTGTAGCATTTGCCACCGTGGCTTTGACGCGCAGACGGTAACGCTTATCGGCAACTGCAAAGACACCGCCCAAGGCCATCAACAAGCAGCCGCCCCAAATCCAATCCACAAACGGTTTGAAATACACCCGCACCGCCCAGGCCTTGCCCTCCAGCGGCTCACCCAGGGAAACGTACACATCCCGCGTGAACCCAGCATCAATGGCTGCTTCGGTCATGGGCATGGTGGACGAGGCGTAATTGCGTTTCTCGGGCAGAAGGGTCTGGACCGCGCCACCCTTGGCCGATTGCACTTCAAACTCACCGCGTGCGGCGGTGTAGTTGGGCCCCGCCACATCCGTGACACCCAGCATCTTGAATTGGTAGCCACCCACCGTGACCGTGTCGCCCGGCTCCATACGCACGTCCTGTTCTTGCTGGTAGCCGCCGACCATCGTCACGCCAAACACAAACACCGCTATACCAAAGTGCCCCAGGTGCATGCCCCAGAAAGACGCTGGCGGAAGGCTGCTTTTGAGACGCCGTGCGATCTGAATCACCCCTGACGATGCAATCCACACCGACAGGAATACACCCAGGCCCGTCAGCACCGTCCAGCCACCCATCACAACCGGCACCAACGCACCCGCAATCACCGCCAATGCAGCGGGAATCCACATGCGCAGTGCAATTTCCTTGATGTCGGTGTTTTTCCAGCGCGCAAGCGGCACCGCCGCCATCAGGAACAACACCGGCGTCATGACGGGAACGAACACTGCGTTGAAATACGGTGGGCCGACGGAGATTTTGCCCAGCTTCAAGGCGTCAATGAGCAGCGGGTACAAAGTACCCAGCAGCACCGAGGCACAGGCCACCACCAGCAGCACATTGCCCGTTAGAAACAGGGATTCGCGGGAGATCAACGCAAACGAACCACCCAGTGCGACTTTGGGCGCACGCCAGGCAAACAGCAAAAGCGATGAGCCCACCACCAGCACCAACAGAATCAGGATAAAGATGCCGCGCCGTGGGTCAGTGGCAAAAGCATGCACCGAGGTCAACACCCCCGAGCGAACCAGGAAGGTGCCCAACAGCGAGAGCGAGAACGCCCCAATTGCCAGCAACACGGTCCAGCTCTTGAAGCTGCCGCGCTTCTCGGTCACCGCCAGGGAATGCAACAAGGCCGTACCCAGCAGCCATGGCATGAACGAGGCGTTCTCCACCGGGTCCCAGAACCACCAGCCGCCCCAGCCCAGTTCGTAATAGGCCCACCACGAGCCCAAGGCAATTCCCAGTGTGAGGAAAACCCAGGCTGCCGTGGTCCAGGGCCGCGACCAACGCGCCCAAGCGGCATCCAGGCGACCCGACAACAGCGCTGCAATGGCAAAGGCGAAGGCCACGGCGAAGCCCACATAGCCCATGTACAGCATGGGCGGATGAAACACCAGACCTGGGTCCTGCAATAGTGGGTTCAGGTCACGCCCATTTTCCGCAGCCGGCAACAAACGGTTGAAGGGGTTGGAGGTAAACAGAATGAAGAGCAACAGACCCGACATGACGAGCCCCAAAACACCCAGAACCCGCGCAACCATGGTCTCGTCCAAGGTACGGGAAAAGAAGGCTACCGCAACAGCCCAGGCGGAAAGCATGAAAACCCACAGCAACAGCGAGCCTTCATGGCCACCCCACACTGCACCAAAGCGGTAGACCGTAGGCAATTGCGAGTTGGAATGCTCGGCTACGTACAGCACCGAGAAGTCGTTGACATAAAAGCTCCAGGCCAGGGCAGCAAAAGATGCCGCCAACAGCAAGAAGGACGCTTGCGCGGCGGGGCGTGACAGTACGATCCATTCACGCCGTGCATACTGGGCGCCAAACAGCGGCAACGTGCCCTGAACCAGGGAAACGCACAGCGCCAGGATGAGGGCGAGATGTCCGAGTTCGGGAATCATGGTTTATTTGCCTCTTGGGATTTTTGGGCCTTGTCCAAAGCATCCTTTGCCTCGGGTGGCATGTAATTTTCGTCGTGCTTGGCAAGTACTTCAGTGGCCACGTACTCGCCCTCTGTCACCTGCTTGACCTGAACCACAGCGCCCTTGCCTTCCTTGAACAGGTCAGGCAGGATGCCAGTGTAGGCTACTGGAATGTCCTTCACCATGTCGGTCATGACAAAGTGCACGGTGAGGTTGTCACGGCGCAAAGAACCTTCTTTGACCAGTCCGCCGATGCGAAACGCTTGCAACTTGGGGGCCTTACCGGCAAACACATCGCTGGGTGTGACATACAGGGCGATATTGCTGTTGAGTGCATTCAGGACCAGTGCTGCGGCAATCCCCAGCGCCGCCAATCCGCCGCCAATAATGGCCGCGCGTTTTTTCCAGCGTTTCACTTGTTTTCCAATTCCAATTTTTCAGCCAGCACCTGGCGGCGCAAAGTTCGGACAATGTCCTTATGACGCCTGCCAATCAGGAAAGGTTCCGCGACAAAGGCCAATGCGCACACGCCAAAGCTGCCCCATACGTAAAGTGCATAACCACCCATGGCAAAAAATTCGCTGGCGGAATTCCAGTTCATGGCTTCACCTCGCTCAATTGCTTGACCCATTCGGTGTGAGATTCGCGCTCCAGGATGATGGCCCGCACACGGGTCAAGGCCATGACGATGGAATACATCCACAGGCACAGCGCCATCAGCAACATGCCCCAGAGCATGGTCATGGCCATGGAGGGGGACTTGTTGATGGATACAGACGCCCCTTGGTGCAGGGTGTTCCACCATTTGACCGAAAAATAAATGATAGGCACATTCACGACACCCACCAAGGCCACGATGGCACCGGCCTTGTCGGCGCGGCGGGGGTCATCAATCGACGCCTGTAGCGACATAAAACCCAGGTACAGGAAGAACAGGATCAACTCGGAGGTCAAACGTGCATCCCACACCCACCAGGTACCCCACATAGGTTTGCCCCAAAAGGCCCCGGTCCACAGCGACAAAAACGCCATCAGCGCACCAGTGGGTGCCAGCGCTTGGGCCATCATGCTCGAAAGGCGGGCATTGAGTGACAACCCCATCGCCGCCCAACCCGCCATGATGAGATAGATAAACATGGACATCCACGACGTGGGCACGTGGATGAAGATGATGCGGTAGCCTTCGCCCTGCGTGGCGTCGGTGGGAGCCACAAAAAAGCTCAGCCACAGACCCGCCGCGCCAAACAGAACCGTTAGTACCCAAAACAAGGGGATCAACTTGCCCGCCAGCGGGTAAAAGGTCGCCGGGCTGGCAAATTTGAACCAGTTCATCAGTCGGTTGCTCATTCCAATGCAATCCTCAAGGCGGCCGTGGCGGCCCACGGCGCAAAAAACAGGGCCAGCGTCAGTAAGGCCGCCAGCAGGGACAGGTGCCCGCCGGCGCCCAAGCCAGAAACATGTGACTCTACCGCACCGGCGCCAAAAATCAGCGCTGGCACATACAAAGGCAGTACCAGCAGGCTTAGTAATACACCACCACCGCGTACGCCCAGCGTCAGCGCCGCGCCAATGGCGCCAATCAGCGACAACAGGGGCGTGCCCAGCAGCAAGGCCAACACCAGCACGCCCAATGCACTGGCGTCCAGGTCAAACTGGATGCCCAGAACCGGCGCAATCAGCACCAGTGGTAGCCCACTGACCAGCCAGTGCGCTGCCACCTTGCCAAGCACCAGCACCACCAGCGGCGTGGGTGAAATAGCCATCTGCTCCAGTGTTCCGTCCGCGTAGTCCGCTGCAAACATACGCTGCAGACCCAACATCGTGGCCAGCAATGCACCCACCCACAGAACGCCGGGCGCAATCTTGCGCAGCAAGGCGGGCTCCGGCCCGATACCCAGCGGAAACAGGCTGCTGACAATGACAAAGAAGAAGAGTGCCGTGAGCACCTCGCTCTTGCGGCGCATGACCATCAACAGGTCACGTTGCATGATGGCAAGCAATGCGTTCATTGGGAAACCTCCGCGCTTCGCACTGTGGTGCGAGCTGGCTCGGGGCGGCCCGACACGGCGCTCATAGCTGAATCACCCGTCCGCCCGGGATGGGCATGGTCTGGTGGCTGGTCAGCACGGCCATACCGCCGCCGGCCACGTGGTCGGAGATCAGGTTGGCCAGCAGGTCCACAGCCTTCACGTCCAACGCAGTAAAGGGTTCGTCCAGCACCCACAGCTTGGCTTTGCGTATGGCCAAGCGCGCCAGCATGACGCGCCGTTTTTGACCGGCGGAAAGCACCCGCACGGGCAGCTCTTCCCGGCCCTTGAGCCCAAATTTGTACAGGGCTGCCAGCGCCTCACCATCCCGGTAGGCAATGCCGTCCATGGCGGCGGAAAAACCCAGATTTTCCATGGCGGTGAGGTCTTCCTTGAGCGCGCCGTGGTGGCCGAAGTACAGCAGGTTTTGACGATACGGAGAGTCTGAATCCCGGATGGATTGCCCGCACCAGCGAATCTCGCCTTCGGCCGGCTGGGACAGCCCCGCCAACAGCCGCAGCAAGCTGGTCTTGCCGGCACCGTTTTCGCCGCGCACATGCAACCACTCGCCCGCATCCACCGACAGATCCAGTTGGGCAAACAAGCGCCGATCACCGCGCACGCAGGTTAGACCATGTGCACTCAGCATGAAACGAAAAGGAAGGTCAATTGGGACAAAGCCGCTTCGGCCTGAGCCGATGCGCCCTTCTATAGGAGGCAAGTACCTTGATTGTAATCATGTGGGCGTGCGCGAAGCCCACCCGCCAGGGGGGTCTACGGCCCGTTTCAACAAGGCGGGTCGCTATAATCGCCGCACCTTTCGCGCCCGCACCCGACTATTTGAGGAAACCATGAGCGACATCAACACCTCCAGCCACGAAGAGGCACACACCGGCCCTATTAAAAATCCCAAGCAATTGCTGCAGGCTGTGGGGCTTTCCTTTGTGATTCCCATTTTTTTGATCATCGGTTTGGTGTACTTTGTCACTTCGGGCAACAAGCCCGAGGCTGGCGCCGTCAACCTGGAGCAGGCTGTGACCGCCCGCATCCAAAAGGTGGGCACCGTGGAAATTCGCAATGCCAACCGGGAAATGCGTACGGGCGAGCAAGTGTTTGGTGCCGTCTGCACCGCTTGCCACACGACCGGCGTGGCGGGTGCACCCAAGTTTGGTGATACCGCCGCTTGGGCACCCCGCATCAAGACCGGTTTTGATTCTTTGTTGAACTCTGCTCTCAAGGGCAAAAACGCCATGGCCCCCCAGGGCGGCGGCGAATACGACGACTTTGAAATTGCCCGTGCCGTGGTCTATATGGCAAACAAAGGTGGTGCCAAGTTCCCAGAACCGGTAAAGGCCGCACCTGCCAAGTAGACTGGTTTCCAGCAGAACCCCAAAGCCGGTTTCACAGCCGGCTTTTTTTGTCTAGCGCTTTGTATGGAATTGGGTTCTAGCCCTCGTGGAATAAGTCTGAGTAGCTATGATTTGTGTAGTGGTTGACTGCTTTGCGCCGGGCTGACGATGTAGCCGTAACGCGTGGGCAGTTCGGCCCGAAGCACATCCGACTGAGCCCACACGCCCAACTCCAGCGCCTTGGCCGCCAGCCCCATGTCCTGGGTGTGAACCAGCCCTAAGCCCAAGTGCGTTTCCAGAAACAACCAGCCCCGCTCGTCCACCAAAGCCTGAGTGCAAGGTGTGTCCAAACCGGTATGGGACTGCACCGACAGATCTTCCTGAACTCGCCAGATCCAGGGTGCGACCTCCAACTCCACATAAACCCGTTGCGGCCCGTTCTGGAAGAACCAGCGCCCCTGTGCGTCGGCCTGGTAGTTGCGCTGAATGAAGGCGATCAGCTTGTCGTGCACCAAACGTGAACCCTTGGCACCCGTTACCCCGCTGGCAAATGCGCCCAACGCCTGCACGCGGTCGTCCCGCATGTACCAATCGCCCCGTGCGTCGAGGCCCAGCCAGCCATAACAATCCGGCACGTTGGGCCACTTGGCCATGGCCTGCTTGACGATGTCATCCATAGCAATGCTCCCGTGAAGGGTGAGTGTGTTGCAACAGCCACCCACCCACTGCGTCGGGCACGGTGCGCAAGTGACCAGGCATGCGGCCCTGCGCAAAGCCGATATGCCCTCCGTGGGCGGGTTGCCACAGTGTGACATGACTGCCGACATCACTTTGGGTTGGCAGGCAGGCAGCCGGCACAAACGGGTCGTTTCGGGCATTCACCACCAGCGCCGGAACACGAATCTGGCGCAAATGCGGTTTGGCTGAGGCCCGTTGCCAGTAGTCGTCAGTATTGCGAAACCCATGCAGGGGAGCGGTGAACACGTTGTCAAACTCATACAAGTTGCGGGCCCGCAGCAGTGCGTCCCGGTCAAATAACCCCGGATGCTGGTCCAGCTTGCGCAGGGCCTTGGGTTTCATGGTGTTGAGGAACATGCGGGTGTAAACCAGCCGATTGAATCCCGCGCCAATGGCATGGCCACCGGCCGCCAGGTCAATCGGCGCACTGACCGCAGCCACGGCGGATACCACCTGTGCGGCGGCTGTGCCCAGCTCCTGCGCCCAACGCAACAAAGCGTTACCGCCCAGTGAGACACCCACCGCCACGATGGGGCCTGCGTGGCTTTGGCGAAACCGCTGCAGCACCCAACCGATTTCTGCGTGGTCGCCCGAGTGGTAGGCCCGTGGCGCCAAGTTAAGTTCACCGCTGCAGCCGCGAAAGTGCGGTACTGCGTAGGCCAATCCGTGTTCTCGGGCAAAGTCGGCAAAGGCCAGGGCATAGTGGCTGGCTGAAGAGCCTTCCAGGCCGTGGAACAAGACCAACAGGGGGCCCCCATTGGGGCCAGCATCGCCCAAATAGTCGACGTCGATAAAGTCCGAGTCGGGTGTGGTCCAGCGCTCACGCCGGTAGCGCGGGAGCGCGCCCTTTACCTTGCGGGCGTACAACGCGCTCCAGATAGTTTGCAGATTGCCCCCCGGCAGCCAGCGTGGTGCTACATATTTCATAGCTACTTACGTAATATTCACGAGGGCTAGCATGCGATTTTGTTCAATGCAGCACCTGGGGAGTCTGGTTGACTTCCTGAATCTCGTCTTGGGTGCCGGGGCTGGCGTGGTGGGCCACCAAGCGCCAACCATGCGACGTGTGGTGATAAACGTTGGTCGCCAGGACATAGGCTTTTGCCGGACCTTCACTGGTCAAAACCTCGATCCGTTCCAGTACATGGTGCACGGCGCTGGCCAAAGAGTCGACGCGGCGTATGGCCTCGGGGTGGACATGGATGGATCCCTCGTGGGCAAAGATGGCGTCAAAGGCAGCACGAATGGCGCCAGCGCCTACGATCCGCGGTCCACCAGGATGGATGCAGACGATGTCATCGTCCTCGGCCCAGCAGGACATTAATTTTTCGATGTCCGCCGATTGCAGCGCCTCGTAGAAAGAGGCTTCCACCTCATCGGGTGTACCGCCGAAGGCGGCCGCGTGCGCACGGGCTTTGGGCATGGATCTGCTGGGTTGGGGAGAAGCTGCCATTTTGCCGGGTTTTTTGGCGGCATGCCGTGAGGATGATTTCCCATGGAACCCTTCGCACTGTATGCTGTACCCCTGCAACTGTTTGGAGATGACTATGCGAGCTTGGGTAATGGCTTTATTGGCGACATTGGCGCTGTCGGGCTGCGGGTACAACGATTTTCAACGACTGGACGAACAGACCAAGTCGGCCTGGAGCGAAGTGCTCAACCAATACCAACGCCGAGCGGACCTGGTGCCCAACATTGTGGCCACCGTCAAGGGTGAAGCCAATTTTGAGCAGGAAACGCTGACCAAGGTGGTGGAGGCGCGTGCCAAAGCCACATCGATACAGGTGACGCCAGAGACACTGAACAACCCCGAGGCCTTCAAAAAATTCCAGGCGGCGCAAGGTGAGCTGGGTAGTGCACTCAGCCGCCTGATGGTGGTAAGTGAGCGCTACCCCGACCTCAAAGCCAACAAAGGTTTTAGCGACCTACGGGTCCAGCTGGAGGGTACCGAAAACCGCATCACGGTGGCCCGCAACCGCTACATCCAATCGGTTCAGGAGTACAACGTGCTGGCACGCAGTTTTCCCAGCAACTTGACCGCGATGGTCTTCAGCTACCAGCCCAAACCTGCGTTTGCCGTGCAAAACGAGGCAGCCATCAGCGCGCCCCCGGTCGTTGATTTCACCAAGAAGTAAGCCGGAACCTGCGCGATGCTGATTCGCTGGTTGTCCGCGTTGGTGCTGTGCCTCGCAGCCTGGGCCGCCGGCGCCCAGGGAGTGCTGCCGGTTCCCGCACTCAGCGGTCATGTGATCGACCAGACCGCCACGCTGGGAAGCGCACAGCAAACGCTGGAAACCAAGCTCGCAGCATTTGAAGCCTCCAACGGTGCGCAGGTGGTCGTGCTGGTGGTGCCCACCACACAGCCCGAAGACATTGCCAGCTACGCCAATCGTGTCAGCAACGTCTGGAAGATCGGGCGGCGGGGTATTGGTGACGGCGTGTTGCTAATCGTTGCAAAGGACGACCGCAAATTACGCATCGAAGTTGCCAAGTCACTGGAGGGCGCAATACCCGATCTGGCGGCCAAACAGATCATTGACGAGGCCCTGACGCCGCGCTTTAAACAAGGTGACTATGCCGCTGGTATCGACGCAGGTATCGACCAAATCCTGGCGCTAATCAAGGGCGAGGCATTGCCCCCGCCAACCGCGCGTGCGCAGTCCAGCAGTGTTTTTGGCGGTGACTTTCAATGGCAAAACGTGGCTGTTTTCGTATTCTTTGGGGTCATGCTGGGCGGTCGTATTGCGCGGGCTTTGCTGGGGAACAAATTGGGCTCCCTGCTGACCGGGGGTTTGGTGGGCTACTTGGTTAACTTTGCCACTGCCAGTGTCGTGTTTGGCGTCATCGCGGCATTGGTAGCCATGGTCTTCACCCTGATTACGGGGCTTGGTGGCAGCGGGCGGTTCGGGGGTGGTGGCTTTTCGTCCATAGGCTCTGGCGGGGGTGGCGGCTGGAGCTCAGGCTCAGGATCCAGTGATGGCGGCGGCTTCAGTTCTGGCGGTGGTGGTGATTTTGGGGGCGGTGGGGCCTCGGGAGACTGGTAATGTGGGACCGAATTAAACGTCTGTTGCGCTACCGCTGGATGGAAGACGCACATCGCCTGGTGAAGCCAGAGGTACTGCAACGTGTCAAAGATCGCGTGACGGCCAGTGAAAATTGGCACACCGGCGAAATCCGTATCTGCATTGAGGCTGCACTGCCCAATAGCTACCTGCTGCGCCCCGGCAATTTGCGCGCCATTACACGCCAACGCGCACTGTCCCAGTTTGGTAAATTGCGGGTGTGGGATACCGAACACAACAATGGTGTTTTGGTTTACCTGCTGTTAGCCGAGCGCAGTATCGAGTTGGTGGCCGATCGTGGGCTGAATGCCTTTGTGCCGCCACAAGGTTGGCACGTTATGGTGGAACGACTTGGCGAAGCCCTTCGGGAGGGGCGCTTTGAAGACGGCCTGGCAACCGCAATTGATGAAGTCTCTGCCGTGTTGGAGGCGCACTTTCCGCTTGCCCCCGATCAAGTTCGGCCCAACGAATTGCCCGATCAGCCCACTTTGCTCTGAGCGTTCTGCAAGTATCCAGAGTGCAAAAAACAAAACCACCCGAAGGTGGCTTTAGTCGCAGTGTAAATCGACTTATCTCTTCTGGCGGTACTTGCGCAGCGCGGCAATTTCGGCCGCAATGATGTACAACTCAGACGTAATCTTGGCCTGGTCAATCTCGCTCTTCGCGTTTTTGAGCGCCTGTTCCGCCGCTGCCTTGGCTGCATTGGCTTTTTCATCGTCCAGATCCTTGCCCCGTACAGCGGTATCAGACAGAACGGTGACACAGTTTGGCTGCACTTCCAGAATGCCGCCAGCAACAAAGACAAATTCTTCGCTGCCGTCAGCCTTTTCGATGCGAACCGAACCGGCCTTGATACGGGTGATCAAAGGTGTGTGGCGGGGGTAAATGCCGAGTTCACCAGCCTCACCGGGCAGGGCCACAAATTTGGCCTCGCCCGAGAAGATGGATTCTTCTGCACTGACAACATCAACGTGAATGGTGTTCATTTTTTCCCTAATCAGTTGGGGACAGAGCTAAAGATCGGTCCCGCAAAGTCATTAGATTTTTTTGGCTTTTTCGAACGCTTCGTCGATGGTGCCAACCATGTAGAACGCTTGCTCTGGCAGGTGATCACACTCGCCGTTCACAATCATCTTGAAGCCGCGAATGGTCTCAGCCAAGGTGACGTATTTGCCGGGGGAACCGGTAAACACTTCAGCAACGTGGAACGGCTGTGACAGGAAACGCTGAATTTTGCGGGCACGGGCCACGGCCAACTTGTCTTCAGGGGCCAAGTCGTCCATGCCCATGATGGCAATGATGTCGCGCAGTTCGCGGTAACGCTGCAACGTGCCTTGCACGGCGCGGGCGGTTTCGTAGTGATCCTGACCCACGACCAGCGGGTCGAGCTGGCGGCTGGTCGAGTCCAGCGGGTCCACGGCGGGGTAAATGCCGAGGGATGCGATGTCACGGGACAGCACCACGGTTGAGTCCAGGTGGGCGAAGGTAGTAGCAGGGCTTGGGTCGGTCAAGTCATCGGCTGGCACGTAGACGGCCTGGATGGACGTGATGGAACCGACTTTGGTCGAGGTAATACGCTCTTGCAGGCGGCCCATTTCTTCGGCCAGTGTAGGCTGGTAACCCACGGCGGAAGGCATACGACCCAAGAGCGCGGACACTTCGGTACCGGCCAATGTGTAACGGTAGATGTTGTCCACGAAGAACAGCACATCCTTGCCTTCATCACGGAAGGACTCAGCAATAGTCAGACCGGTCAGGGCCACGCGCAAACGGTTGCCTGGTGGCTCGTTCATCTGACCGTACACCATGGCCACTTTGGACTCTTCGAGATTGTCCAGGTTCACCACGCCGGAGTCAGCCATCTCGTGGTAGAAGTCGTTTCCTTCACGGGTACGCTCACCCACACCAGCAAACACGGACAAGCCGCTGTGTGCCTTGGCGATGTTGTTGATCAGTTCCATCATGTTCACGGTCTTGCCCACACCGGCACCGCCGAACAGACCGACCTTGCCGCCCTTGGCGAACGGGCAAACCAGGTCAATCACCTTGATACCGGTTTCCAGCAGCTCTTGCGAGGGGCTCAGTTCGTCGTACACAGGCGCCTTGCGGTGAATCGACATCGACAACTCGGCATTGACCGGGCCGCGCTCGTCAATAGGCGCACCCAGCACGTCCATGATGCGTCCCAGCGTGGCCTTGCCCACGGGAACCATAATGGATTCAGCCGTGTTTTTCACGATCATCCCGCGACGCAAACCGTCGGAGGAACCCAGCGCAATGGTGCGCACGATGCCGTCGCCGAGTTGCTGCTGGACTTCCAGCGTCAGCGCGGAGCCGTCCATCTTCAGTGCGTCATAAATCTTGGGCATTTGGTTGCGTGGAAATTCCACGTCGACCACGGCACCAATACATTGAACAATCTTTCCCTGAACGCCTGCGTTCACATTTGCCTGAGCCATTACGTTTGCTCCAAAAATAAATTCGTTAAACCGCTGCACGTGACCGTTAGGTCACACTGCTGCTGCGCCTGCCACAATTTCCGAAAGTTCTTTCGTAATTGCCGCCTGCCGCGTTTTGTTGTAGACCAGCTTGAGCTCGGCAATCACGTTGCCTGCATTGTCAGTTGCAGCCTTCATCGCGACCATACGCGCCGCATGCTCGGACGCCATGTTCTCTGCCACAGCCTGGAACACCATCGCCTCGGCATAACGCACCAACAACTCGTCGATGACCGTCTGGGCATCGGGTTCGTAGATGTAATCCCAGCCATGCTGCGCGCCACTTGCCTTGGTCTCTGCCTGCATCTTTTCCGCAGAAAGTGGTAGCAGCTGCTCGACCACGGGCTCCTGTTTCATCGTGCTGACGAACTTGTTGTAGCTGAGGTAAACCGCACTGACTTCGCCCTTGACATAGGCATCCAGCAACACCTTGACAGGCCCAATCAGCTTGTCCAGATGGGGCTTGTCGCCAAGGTGCGTCACGTGCGCCACCACCTTGGCGCCAATACGACCCAAGAAGCCCAGGCCCTTGCCGCCGATGGCCACCGTCAGAGGCGTATGCCCGGTAGACTGCGCATCACGCAGTTTGACCGTCACCGCCCGGAACAGGTTGGTATTGAGACCACCGCACAGACCTTTGTCGGTCGACACCACAATCAAACCCACCGACTTGGCGTCGTTGGGTTTCATGAACGCGTGAACGTACTCGGGATTGGCTTTGCCCAGATTGGAGGCGATTGCGCGAACCTTCTCGCTGTAAGGACGGGCAGCGCGCATGCGCTCCTGCGCCTTACGCATCTTGGACACGGAAATCATTTCCATGGCCTTGGTGATCTTCTTGGTGTTTTCCACCGATTTGATCTTGGTGCGTAGTTCCTTGCCTGATGCCATAGTTGCCCCTTTTGCTTAGTCGGTTTCGTAACGTTAAGTAGACTTACGTTTCCGAATCAAGCAAACGTCTTCTTGAAGGCACCTACAGCAGCCAACAATTCAGCTTCCGCTTCCTTGTCCAGTGCCTTGGAAGTCTCAATTTTGGCCAACAGGGCCGCATGCTTGTCCTTGAGGTAAGCGTGCAGACCATGTTCAAAGGCCAGAATATTCTTGACTTCGACATCGTCCATGAAACCCTTGTTCACGGCGAACAGCGACGCGCTCATCAGGCTGATGGACAGGGGGCTGTATTGCTTTTGCTTGAGCAGTTCGGTCACGCGGGCACCGCGGTCGAGCTGCTTGCGGGTGGCTTCGTCCAGATCAGAGGCAAACTGGGCAAACGCTGCCAGTTCACGGTACTGTGCCAAGTCGTTACGGATACCGCCCGACTGACCTTTGACCACCTTGGTTTGCGCGGCAGAACCCACACGCGACACCGAGATACCGGCGTTAATCGCGGGACGCACACCGGCGTTGAACAGCGAGGTTTCCAGGAAAATCTGGCCGTCGGTAATCGAAATCACATTGGTGGGCACGAAAGCTGACACGTCACCCGCCTGGGTTTCGATGATGGGAAGTGCGGTCAAAGAACCGGTTTTACCCTTGACTTCGCCCTTGGTGAAATCTTCCACGTATTTTTCGTTCACGCGGGCGGCGCGCTCCAGCAGACGGCTGTGGAGATAGAACACGTCGCCGGGGTACGCTTCACGGCCTGGTGGGCGGCGCAGCAACAACGAAACCTGGCGGTAGGCCACGGCCTGCTTGGACAGATCGTCATACACAATCAGCGCGTCCTGGCCGCGGTCACGGAAATATTCGCCCATGGTGCAGCCGGAGTAAGCTGACACATATTGCATGGCAGCCGATTCGGAAGCGGACGCAGCCACCACAATGGTGTATTCCATGGCGCCGGCTTGCTCCAGGGAGCGCACCACGTTCTTGATTGACGAGGCTTTTTGACCAATAGCTACGTAGATACAGGTCATGTTCTGACCCTTTTGGTTGATGATCGCGTCAATGGCCACGGCAGTTTTGCCGGTCTGACGGTCACCAATGATCAGTTCGCGCTGACCGCGACCGATTGGCACCATGGAGTCGATGGATTTCAGACCCGTCTGCATGGGCTGGTCCACCGATTTACGGGCGATCACACCAGGCGCGACTTTTTCGATCACGTCGGTCATCTTGGCATTGATAGGACCCTTGCCGTCAATCGGCTGACCCAAAGCGTTCACCACGCGGCCCAGCAGCTCGGGGCCAACGGGCACTTCCAGAATACGACCGGTGCATTTGACGGTGTCGCCTTCGGAGATGTGCTCGTATTCACCCAGAATCACGGAGCCGACAGAGTCACGCTCCAGATTCAGGGCCAGACCATAGGTGGGCAAACCATCGCTACCAGCGGGGAATTCGAGCATTTCGCCCTGCATCACATCGGACAGGCCGTGGATGCGGCAAATCCCGTCAGACACGGACACCACGGTACCCTGATTGCGGATATCGCTGCTCGCAGCCAAGCCTTCGATGCGGCTCTTGATCAGTTCAGAAATTTCTGCTGGATTGAGTTGCATGACTCTTTCCTTCTTTCGTTAAATTAGGCCAACTGCTACAGGCTTGCGCCTCAGGCAGTAAGGGCTACTTTCATTTGTTCCAAACGGGCTTTGACGGAGGTGTCGAGCACCTCGTCGCCGACCACCACACGAATGCCACCGATCAGCTCGGGTTGCAGGACAACAGATGCGTTGAGCTTGCGACCAAAACGTTTCTCCAGCATGACGGCTACTTCAGCCAGGGCGCTCTCGTCGATCGGGAACGCGCTGTACACCACCGCATCGGACGACCCACTTTGCGCATTTTTCAATGCGCGAAACTGGTGGGCAATCTCTGGCAAGACACTCAGACGCCCGTTTTCGATCACGGTCCGCAGGAAGTTCTTGGCCTGATTTGGCAAAGCCGTCTTGGCCACCGATGCAATCAGGTCAAACGTCTGATCCACGGTCACCTTGGGGCTGTCGGCAAACTGCTGCAATTGTGCGTTTTGCGCAATTACACCCAGCTCGTCAACCCAGACAGCAGCCGTCGACAGATCTGCAGCCGACGCCTTGAAAAGCGCTTCGGCGTACGGACGGGCAATAGTGGCAAGTTCAGCCATGGGGACCTCTTACAACTCAGTCTTCAGACGACCCAGCAAGTCGGCATGAACGCCAGCATTGACTTCCTTGCGGAGAATCTGCTCGGCGCCCTTGACCGCCAGTGCAGCAACCTGCTCACGCAGTGCCTCACGTGCCTTGATCGTCTGCTGATCCGCTTCCGCCTTGGCGGCCGCGATGATCTTGTTGCCTTCTTCGGTGGCTTTGGCCTTGGCCTCTTCCACCATCGCTTGACCACGACGCTCGGCATCTGCCAGGCGAGCCGCAGTTTCGGTACGCGACTTGGTCAGTTCATCCTCTACACGCTTGTTGGCAGACGAGAGCTCGGAGCGTGCTTTGTCAGCAGCAGCCAGTCCGTCGGCGATCTTGCCGGCACGTTCATCCAGTGCTGCCGCTATGGGCGGCCACACGAATTTCATCGTGAACAACACAAGCAATGCGAAGACGATGGCTTGCGCCACCAGTGTTCCATTAATGTTCACAGTAAATCTCCTAGTGCGAGGTTTGCAGCCAGGAATTACTTAGCAGCAGTAGCGGCAATAGCGCGGGCGATCTGGGCCAGGAACGGGTTGGCTGTAGCGAACCACAGGGCAATACCGGTACCGATAATGAAAGCCGCGTCGATCAGACCAGCCAACACAAACATCTTGGTTTGCAGTTCGCCCATCAGTTCAGGCTGGCGAGCAGCTGCTTCGAGGTACTTGCTACCCATGATACCGATACCGATACAAGCACCCAAAGCACCCAAACCAATGATCAGACCAGCAGCCAGAGCAGCAAAACTAATAACTTCCATGATTCACTCCTAATAAACTAATAAAACAAAACAAAACAAAACAAAACCGAAAATCAATGCGCGTCATGCGCCTGCCCGATGTAGACCAGGGTCAACATCATGAACACGAACGCCTGCAGGGTAATGATCAGGATGTGGAACACTGCCCACGCCCAACCCGCCACCACGTGCAGCAGCAGCAGCATCAAGCCTGCGGGCTCGAACGAAAACGCCCACGCGCCACCCAGCAGGGCAATCAGCATGAACACCAGCTCCCCTGCATACATGTTGCCAAACAACCGCATGCCATGCGACACCGTCTTGGCGACAAAAGAGATCAACTGTTCGGCGATATTCACGATGGCCAAAATGACGGCAAACACGGGATTCTTGCTGGTGCCGAATGGTGCAGATACCAACTCATGCGCCCAACCGCCAATACCCTTGATTTTGACGTTGTAGATCAGGCAGATCACCAAAACCGATACCGACAAGCCCATGGACACCGACAGGTCAGCGGTGGGGACGACGCGCAGATAGGCGTGACTCGGGTCATGCCCGGCAGCCCCATAAATCCATCCCCAGACCACGGGCAGGAAATCAACGGGCAGCAAATCCATGGCGTTGAGCAGGAAGATCCAGACAAACACGGTGAGCGCCAGGGGCGCAACCATTTTGCGGCTCGTGGCATTGTGAACAATCGCCTTGGCTTGTCCGTCCACCATTTCAATCAGGATTTCAACGGCAGCCTGGAAGCGCCCGGGTGTTCCGGATGTGGCGTTGCGGGCCGCCTTCCAGAGGAAGAAGCAACCCAATACGCCCACCAGAACCGAGAAGAAGATGGAATCGATATTGAAAACGGAGAAATCAACAATTTCCGTCTGTGGCTTGTTTTGCCAATGTGTCAGGTGGTGAACAATGTATTCACTGGCCGTGGGGGCTGCATGCGCTTCTGCGGACATAGTCAAAACTCTTTCAAACTCTCAAATCTGTTTAGGCTTGGGGCGCTTCAACAGCGCCAACCAATACATCTTCAAAGTTACAACCAGGCCGGCCAACAAGGCCAACCAGCTTAAATTCTCAATCAGTCGCGGCGCAGCAGCGATCATCGCAATGCTGACTGCCAACTTGACCGATTCCCATACAAAGAAGCCGAAACCTGCCGTTGCCGCATTCAGCGATGAAAACTGGCTCATCAGACCCCGGGCAAACAATGCCGCCGGAATGATGACTGCCAACGCCCCATACGCTGCCGACCAAGCTACCGAGGCCTTACCCGAGACACCCCAGGCAACCAAGGCCACTACCAACCCCACCACACACTGCAATCCAATCACCCACCAGGGCGACAATGCCGGCTCACGTTCACGCAAGGCCTGTGCCTCTTGCGAAGTCAGTCGCTTGAAATCCTGATCTTCGGACTCATCTGCATCAAAGCCATGCCTGCGAACAGGATCAAGCGCCATTATCGACATCTCAAATTACAGCCAGTTTACAGACCGGTTACACGCAGCAACTGCGACAAAGCCTTTGATTATACGTAGAAACCCGCAACGATCTGACAAAAAAACCTAAATCAGAGTATTCGTGCGTACGGGGCCGGGCATTTGCAGCCTTGTTTCAAAGCACCCCAGCGATAATTTGCCCATGCATACCACCCCAACACCTCCCGCACCGCGCCAGGAATCGCTGATCGAATACCCGTCCCAGTTCCCCATCAAGGTCATGGGTGAAAAAGTGGATGGTCTGGTGCATGCGATTACCCAAGTGGCCCACGCGTTTGACCCGACGTTTGACCCCAGCACCATTGAACTGCGCGAGAGCAAAGGCGGCAAGTATCTGGGCGTGACCATCACCATTACCGCCACCAGCCGCGAGCAGTTGGACGAGTTGTACCGTACGCTGTCCACCCATCCGATGGTCAAGGTGGTTCTGTAAGTGACTGAGCAGCCGGTCGCCATCGACATCCGCCAACTGGGCCGCGTGGACTACCTGCCCACCTACGCCGCCATGCAGTCGTTTACTGCTGAAAGAGACCTGCAGCCCTCGTCAAACATGCATGATCAGCTATGGATTTGTGAGCATCCACCAGTTTTTACCCAAGGCCTGGCGGGTAAGGCGGAACACATATTCATGGCCGGCGACATTCCGGTAGTGCAAACCAACCGAGGTGGCCAAGTCACTTTCCACGGCCCCGGCCAGGTGGTGGCCTACCCGCTGATCGACCTCAAGCGCGCTGGCTATTTCATCAAGGAATACGTTTTCCGCATCGAAGAAGCAGTCATCCGCACCCTGCTTTACTTTGGCGTCACTGGGCACCGGGTAGCAGGCGCGCCCGGCATTTACGTGCGCCTGGACGACCCAGCCGGCCACACCCCGCTGCCACAGCGCCCGCAGAAAGGGGCCAGCGCGACACCGGACTTCACCGGCCTGGGCAAGATCGCCCAGATTGGCATCAAAGTGAGCCGCAACTGTACTTACCACGGGGTATCCCTGAACGTAGCGATGGACCTGGAGCCCTTTTTGCGTATTAACCCGTGTGGGTATTCGGGGCTGCAGACGGTGGACCTTTCTACAATCGGCATCACTGTCGGCTGGACGGAAGCCGCCGAAGTTTTGAGCCACAAGCTCGCAACCTACCTGGCACCCTGACGCCATCTGGCGCAGACCACAACACCATGAGCCACACCACAACCGAGCCTGCTGCAGCAAGTGCCAGCAACCCCAACGTGCACGAAGCCCAGTCGCAAGCCGACTACAACCCCCTGGCCAAGCAAAAAGCGGCTGCCAAACTGTCTCGCATCCCGGTCAAGGTGGTGCAGGGTGATGTGCTCAAGAAGCCCGACTGGATTCGCGTGCGGGCCGGCTCACCGACCACCCGCTTCTACGAAATCAAAGACGTGCTGCGCGCCAACAAGTTGGTGACGGTGTGTGAAGAAGCCAGTTGCCCCAACATCGGCGAATGCTTTGGCAAGGGCACGGCCACTTTCATGATCATGGGCGACAAGTGCACACGGCGCTGCCCGTTTTGCGATGTGGGCCACGGCCGCCCCGACCCGCTGGACGTGAACGAACCCGAAAACCTGGCCAAGACCATTGCCCAGCTCAAACTGAAATACGTGGTGATTACCAGCGTGGACCGCGACGACCTGCGCGACGGCGGCGCCCAGCACTTTGCCGATTGCATTACCCGCATCCGCGAGCTGTCACCCGGCACGCAGATTGAAGTGCTGGTGCCCGACTTCCGGGGCCGCGACGACCGCGCGCTCAACATCTTGAACGCAGCCCCACCCGACGTGATGAACCACAACCTGGAAACCGCCCCACGCCTGTACAAAGAAGCGCGCCCTGGGTCGGACTACCAGTTCAGCCTGAACCTGCTCAAAAAGTTTAAGGCCTTGCACCCCGGTGTACCCACCAAAAGCGGCATCATGGTTGGCTTGGGCGAAACGGACGAAGAAGTGCTGCAGGTGATGCAGGACATGCGCGACCACGGTATCGACATGCTGACCATCGGCCAGTACCTGGCCCCCAGTTCCTCGCACCTCACCGTCAAGCGCTATGTGCACCCCGACACTTTCAAGATGTTCGAAGCCAAGGCCTATGAAATGGGCTTCAGCCACGCCGCTGTGGGCGCCATGGTGCGGTCCAGCTACCACGCAGACCAGCAAGCCAAGGATGTACTCGCACCAGGCGCTTGACCCACCCGACGCTCATCCTTGGTTGAATCGCGTGCACCACATCCATCGATCGTTTTAGGGATCTAGCCCTCGTCGATATTGCGCATAACGCTCCTGATTTAATAGCAATCAGGAGTATTGACTCAGGAATCTGCCAGTTCCCGTTCGGGGTCTTCGGCTTCCATCACGCGCCGCGCCCAAGGCGCCAGCTTGGTGGTGTCCGAGCGCAGGATTTCCTGCTTGACGGCCAAAATTTGCGCCGGGTGCATGGAGAAGCTGCGCAGGCCCAGACCCAACAGCAACCGAGTCAAGGTCACGTCCCCCGCCATTTCACCGCATACACTGACGCCCTTGCCCTGGGCGCGGCATTCGGCAATGGTGTCGGCCACCAAGCGCAACACGGCCGGGTGCAACGGGTCATACAGGTGGGCCACCGATTCGTCGGCTCGGTCAATAGCCAGGGTGTACTGGATCAGGTCGTTGGTACCGATCGACAAAAAGTCAAAGTGCTTAAGAAACAGCCGCAGGCTCAGGGCTGCTGCCGGAATCTCGATCATGGCACCGAGCTTGACCGCGCCGTACGCCACGCCCCGGTTATCCAGTTGCTTGCGTGCCTGGTCCAGATGGGCAAGGGTTTGGCGGATTTCACGCGCGTGCGCCAACATGGGCACCAGCAGGTGTACTTGCCCATGCGCAGCGGCACGCAAGATGGCCCTTAGTTGGGTCAGGAACATGGCGGGGTCCGCCAGGCTCCAGCGAATGGCACGCAGACCCAGAGCCGGGTTAAGGTGTGCATCGTCGCGCAGGGAGTCGTCCAGCGGCTTGTCGGCACCCACATCCACGGTGCGGATGGTGACGGGCAAGCCCTTCATCCCCTCCACGGCTCGCTTGTAGGCTTGGTACTGTTCTTCTTCTCCGGGCAGGCGGCCCTGGCGACCCATGAACAAAAATTCACTGCGAAAAAGACCCACACCCACCGCACCGGCGCTCAGCGCCACCGGAGCGTCCTCGGGCATTTCAATATTGGCCAGCAACTCGATCTTTTCGCCGTCCATGGTGACGGAGGGCGTGTGAAGCAGCCGCTGCAAGCGGCCACGCTCCAGTTCACGCTGGCGCTGCTTGAAACCATATTCCGCCAGGATGATGGGTGATGGATCGACGATAACCACGCCGGCATCCCCATCAATGATGACCCAATCGTCCTGACGTACCAACTGACTGGCCAGTCTGGCACCGACCACGGCCGGAATATCCATGCTGCGAGCCACGATGGCGGTGTGCGAGGTTTTACCCCCCACGTCGGTGACAAAACCCGCAAACACGCTTTGTTTGAACTGCAGCATGTCGGCCGGCGACAAGTCGTGTGCGATAAGGATCAGGGGCACATCCACCGTGTCGTCCAGCAACAGGTCTTGCTGAGATAATTTGCGCGCCACGCGCTGTGGTTGCACCACGACGGGAGAATGGGCACCTTTCATGGCGCGCAAAACCCGCTCGACGATCTGTTCCAGGTCGGCCTTGCGCTCGCGCAAGTACTCGTCTTCCATTTCGTCAAACTGGCGGGCAATGATTTCGAGCTGGGTCGTCAACGCCCATTCGGCGTTGTAAAGTCGATCTGCAATCCAGCGCTTGACGCCGCCCACCAATTCCTCGTCCTGCAGCAGCATCAGGTGGACATCCAGCAAGGCGCTCAGCTCCTGCGGCGTCTCCTTGGGGTCCATGTGGGTAATGCTGGCTTGCAGCCGGCGGATTTCATCGACGACAACGTTGCGTCCCGTGCGCAGTCGGGCGATCTCGGTCTCTACCTCGTGGGGTTGCACAAAGTAGTGGGCCACATCCACCCGGCTGGAGGCCACCAGTACAGCGCGCCCAATGGCAACACCCCGGGAAACATTGAGACCGTGGATGGCGAATGTCATTGAATTGCCTTATTCGCCTTCGCCAAATTTGTCCGCAATAAGGGCCAAGAGACCATCCATGGCTTCCTGGGCGCGGTCACCCTCGGTGTCAATGACCACTTCGCTGCCCATACCCGCTGCCAGCATCATGACGCCCATGATGCTCTTGGCATTGACGCGGCGCTCGCCCTTGGCGATCCACACCTCGCACGGAAAACTGCCAGCTAGTTTGGTCAGTTTGGCCGATGCGCGGGCGTGCAGGCCGAGCTTATTGGTGATGGTCGTTGTGGTCTTGATCATGCGGTTTTCTGGTCTGGTTTTGGGGTGCTGTCGCGACCACTTGCATGATGCATTGGGTACCTCCGATAAGCGCTCGGGCCACCAATACATCCAGCGACTCGTTGCGGTAATTGACCGTACGCAGCAACATGGGCAGGTTGACTCCAGCGACCAGCTTGGCATGCACGCCATCAACCACCATTTGCGCCACATTGCAAGGTGTGGCACCCAACACATCCGTCAGGACCAGTGTACCGGGAGCGGCCAGTTGATCCAGTAGCGCTAGCGCGGCCAGACGACTTTTTTCGGGAGATTCATTGGGCAATACATCCAGCGCCAGTACGCCAGCGGCTGACTCAGGATAGACATGCAACACACACTCCCGCAGTGCACTGGCCAGCGGGGCGTGGGCGATGATGAGGATGCCGGTGTTCATGGTTGTCTTAAACGTTGATTATGGCGTTATTGCAGGGATAGACCCGTGAACAACCTATCGACCGTTTCACCGCTTACCTGATTTGCATATACGGCCACGTGGTAAATATCATTGCCGCTGCCAATCCACAACAGCCGTGCAACTACAGGACTACCGTCCGGGCGCAAGCCCCGCGCGGATACGAGTTGGGGTAACACTGTCAGCGCCGCAGGCATTGCCGTCGCGGCCAGTTGGTCATTCGCCTTTGTCTTTAATTGAAAGGGAATATCCTGCACATCGGTGGCCCGAAGGGCAGTCAATGCCTGTTGGCGCCATTGTTCGCGAACAGTATTTAAATGTTTGTCATCTTTTACACGCACATGGCTGATGGCAAATAGGCCACCACCGGCCTCACAGCCCATCATTTCCATAGTTAGATCCTGATCAGCCAATTGAACGGGACGCTGCGCCTGATCAGGCTTGCAAGGCAGCAGGGCGGTAAGGCCCTGTAGTCGCACCTCCCGCCAGTTCAATGCAGGACTGCACGCCACCAGGGTAAGGGCACTGCAAAATATGAAGAGAAGGTGCGACCTGAGGTCCCTCACTTCAATGCGCCAAACACCTTGCTCAGGATAGAGCTGCCATAGCCCACCGGGTTTTGGCGAATTTTCTTTTCCTCTTCAGAGATCATGAAAAACAGGCCGTCAAGCGTCTTACCGGTTACGTACTGCTGAATATTGGCCTCTTCCTTCTTCATGAGACCCATTTCAGACGCCTTGCCCGCCACATCGTTGTACTTTTGTGCCAAGCCCACCTTCTCCGTGGCCTGACTGACGATCGGCAGAAATTTCACGGCTAAGGCCGGACGCGTTTTGTTGGCAAAGAACTGGGTGACGGCCGTGTCGCCGCCGCCCAGGATGCCCTTGGCGTCGGTCACACTCATGGTCTGTACCGCATTGACCAACAAGTCCTTGGCCATGGGAACCGCCGCCTCGGCGCCGCGGTTCATAGCGGTGATCAACTCATCCACGCGTCCACCCTGTCCCACGGTGCGCAGCAGTTGGACAGCATCCTGCAAAGAACCCGGCAACGAAATGCGAACGCTGTCATTGCCTAGGAAGCCGTCTTGCACACCCAAGAGTCCAATGGCTGATAGAGCGCCTTTTTCCAATGCGGTCTTCAGGCCCTTGGTCGCATCGGTATTGCTGATATCGTCCAACGTAAGAGCATACGCCTGCTGCAACGCGCTGGCGCTCAGCAGGCTTACTATTGATGTAGCGAGTGTGAACTGGCGTCGTTGCATGGGTTTCACCTTAACAATTGCCACCCGAAAGAGGGCATCCGTATTATGGTTTCTTTGGGTGAGCTTTGCTCGGCGTCAACTGTTCTAAAACGCCCTATTGCGCGCACGTGCTAAATTCAGGGACTGACTGAAAGGTAACAAGGAATTGCCAGAATCGTTTGAAGATGCGAGAGGTGTGACGCCGCCCAATACACAGCTAATCACACCTGTGTCGGCGGCTGAATTGGCGGGCGTTCGCACCCTCTTCCTGGATTATGCCGGCTCACTCTCGGTTGACCTTTGCTTTCAAAACTTCGAAGCGGAACTGAACGCATTGCCTGGGGAGTATGGCCCGCCACGCGGCGCTCTGGTATTGGCCACCGTGGATGGTGAACTTGCGGGGTGCTGTGCTATGCGTCCACTGGATACGGTGGATTATCCCAACGCATGTGAAATGAAGCGGTTGTACGTCCGCCCTAACTACCGAGGACTGCGTCTGGGCCGTTTACTGGCCGAAAACATCCTTGATGCTGGCAGACTATGCGGATACAACTGCATCCTGCTCGACACACTGGATGACATGGAATCAGCCCGCGCGTTGTACCAAGAGCTGGGATTTGTCGAAATTCCGCCCTACTACTACAACCCCATCGCAGGCGCCCACTACCTTAAGGCAATGCTGTAGTGCGGCCACGGAGATTGGGTATGCGTACTAGCCCTGGGCCTGGGCCAATAGTGTAGCGGCGTCGCTAACCTCGAATTTTCCCGGGCCTTCGATATTGAGGCTCACTACCTTGCCATCTTTAACCAGCATGGAGTAGCGGTTGCTGCGCAATCCCATCCCCTTGGATGTCAAGTCTAGTGTCAGTCCGGTCGCCTGCGCAAATGCCGCACTACCGTCAGCCAGCATACGAACTTTACCTTCGGTCTTCAGGTCGCGCGCCCAAGCGCCCATCACAAATGCATCATTGACACTGACACACCAGATCTCATCAACGCCAGCTGCATGCAAGGCTGCGGCGTTTTCAACGTAGCCCGGAACATGCTTGGCAGAACACGTGGGCGTGTAGGCACCAGGCAATCCAAACAGCGCAATGGTCTTGCCAGCAGTGGCCTTGGATACATCCACAGGATTGGGGCCGAGACTGCAGCCGTTACCTTCAACCTCCGAGTACTCCATCAGCACGGCTGCGGGAAGGGTGTCGCCTACTTGAATCATGTTCGCTCCTGAATAGTGTCTGCACAAATGAATACGGCCCACAATTGTGGGCCGTAATGGCTGCACCTGCAGGCTTAAGGGCTAAGCCCTTTAGACAGCGATGGCCTTTTGCACCAAGCGGGTCGCAACCCAGTTCTTGGTCTTGGAAATCGGACGGCTTTCCGTGATTTCGATCATGTCACCCATCTTGTACTCGCCCTTTTCGTCATGGGCGTGGTACTTGCTGGACTTGCCAACGATCTTGCCGTAGAGCTCGTGTTTAACACGGCGCTCAATCAGCACGGTCACTGTCTTGGCACGCTTGTCGCTGACCACCTTGCCAATCAAGGTGCGCTTGAGGGATTTTTTAGCTTCCGTCATTTATCGCTCCTTATTTGGCGGATTTGTCAGCGCTTTGCTTCTCGACAAGAATAGTCTTGGCGCGGGCAATGTCACGGCGCGCAGTGCGGATCGTGGCTGTGTTGGTGAGTTGTTGCGTGGCTTTTTGCATACGCAGGCCAAAGTGTGCTTTTTGCAGCGCTTTGACTTCCGACTTCAAACCATCAACGTCTTTTTTGCGCAGGTCAGTAGTTTTCATATCATTTGCTCCTGATTACTGGCCAATCATGCGGGCCACGAAAGTCGTACGCAAAGGCAGCTTGGCGGCAGCCAAACGGAACGCTTCACGTGCCAACTCTTCAGGCACACCGACGATTTCAAACACGATCTTACCGGGCTGAATTTCAGCCACGTAGTACTCGGGGTTACCTTTACCGTTACCCATACGCACTTCAGCAGGCTTTTGGGAAATTGGCTTGTCAGGGAACACACGAATCCAGATACGACCGCCACGCTTCACGTGACGCGAAATGGCACGGCGTGCCGCTTCGATCTGGCGAGCAGTCAAACGACCGCGATCCGTACATTTCAGACCGAAGTCACCGAAAGCGACCGAGCTGCCCCGGGTCGCGATGCCGGTGTTACGGCCCTTTTGCTCTTTGCGGTATTTCCGGCGAGCGGGTTGCAACATAGTTATTCTCCTTTACCGTCAGCTGCTGCAGCTGGCGCGGCGACTTTGCGAACGCGCTTAACGGTGGGTTTATCGGCGTCAGCACCGGAAGCCTCTACAGGCTTATCGCTGCCATCGGCTGGTGCCGCGTTGGTGCCCACCGGACGACGGGGGGCTGCCACGGGGGGCGGGACGATCTGAACCAGGGCGTGCACCGCCACGGTCATCACGGCGTGGGCCACGTGGACGACGCTCTTCTTCAGCACGGGGCTCAACGGCTGCCGGCAGGTCGTTACGACCCAGCGTGTCACCCTTGTAGACCCAGACCTTGACACCAATGATGCCGTAGGTGGTTTTGGCTTCGGAAGTACCGTAGTCAATGTCAGCGCGCAGTGTGTGAAGTGGCACGCGACCTTCGCGGTACCACTCGCAACGGGCGATTTCAATGCCGTTCAGACGACCGGACGACATGATCTTGATGCCCAAGGCACCCAGACGCATGGCGTTTTGCATGGCGCGCTTCATGGCACGGCGGAACATGATCCGCTTTTCCAATTGCTGCGTAATGCTGTCGGCGATCAGCTTGGCATCGATTTCGGGCTTGCGCACTTCTTCGATGTTCACTGCCACTGGCACGCCGAGCTGTTTGCCCAGTTCGCGCTTGAGGTTTTCGATGTCTTCGCCCTTCTTGCCGATCACCACGCCCGGACGAGCCGAGTAAATCGTGATGCGGGCGTTCTTGGCAGGACGCTCGATCAGCACGCGCGACACCGAAGCGTTCTTTAGCTTGGCCTTCAGGTATTCGCGAACCTTGATGTCTTCCGCCAGCATACCGGCGAAATCCTTGTTGCTGGCGTACCAACGCGAAGACCAGTTACGACTTACGCTCAGGCGAAAGCCGGTTGGATGGATTTTTTGTCCCATATCTTCCTGGCCTCTATTAGTTACCAACCGTCACGTACACATGGCACGTGGGTTTACGGATTTGATTGCCACGACCTTTAGCGCGGGCCGTGAAGCGACGCAGCGATGCGCCTTGTTCGACGTAGATGGTCTTGACCTTCAATTCATCGATGTCAGCACCGTCGTTGTGTTCGGCATTGGCGATAGCGGACTCCAGAACCTTCTTGATGATCACGGCAGCTTTTTTCTGCGTGAACTGCAAAATGTTCAGGGCTTGATCCACCTTTTTGCCGCGGATCAGGTCCGCGACCAGACGGCCTTTGTCCACAGACAAACGCACGCCACGGAGGGTTGCACGTGTTTCCATGGTCACTCCTATTTCTTCTGGACTTTTTTGTCCGCAGGGTGACCCTTGAAAGTACGTGTGAGCGCAAACTCACCCAACTTGTGGCCAACCATTTGATCGGTGATATAGACCGGAACGTGCTGCTTGCCGTTGTGCACGGCAATGGTCAAGCCGATGAAATCGGGCAGGATCATAGAGCGACGCGACCAGGTCTTGATCGGCTTTTTGTCTTTGGTAGCGACGGCCTTTTCAGTCTTGGCTACCAAATGGTGGTCAACAAACGGACCTTTTTTGAGAGAACGAGTCATTTAACCTTCCCCTTACTTCTTGCGACGCGACACGATCATGACCTGCGTGCGCTTGTTGTTACGGGTACGGTAACCCTTGGTCAGATTACCCCAAGGATCGACTGCGTGACGGCCTTCGCCGGTCTTGCCTTCGCCACCACCGTGCGGATGGTCGACCGGGTTCATCACCACACCGCGAACGGTTGGGCGAATACCCATCCAGCGCTTGACACCGGCTTTACCCAGTTGGCGCAGGCTGTGCTCTTCGTTGGCAACTTGGCCAATGGTTGCGCGGCAGTCGATGTGGATCTTGCGAACTTCACCGGAGCGAATGCGAACCTGGGCGTAAGTGCCTTCACGGGCCAACAGCGTGGCAGAAGTACCCGCAGAGCGGATGATCTGCGCGCCCTTGCCAACCTGCAACTCTACACAGTGGATGATGGAACCCACTGGGATGTTGCGGATGGGCAAAGTGTTGCCAACGCGGATGGGGGCTTCGGAGCCGCTCATGATAGAGGCGCCGACTTCCAGACCACGGGGAGCAATGATGTACTTGCGCTCGCCGTCTGCGTAGCACACCAGAGCGATGTGCGCGGAACGGTTAGGGTCGTACTCAATGCGCTCAACCTTGGCAGGAATAGCGTCCTTGTTGCGAACAAAGTCCACCACACGGTAGTGGTGCTTGTGTCCGCCGCCTTTGTGGCGAGTCGTAATGTGGCCGTTGTTGTTACGACCGGCTTGCTGGAATTGTGGTTCCAGCAAGGCAGCGTGGGGCGCACCTTTGTACAGGTGGTCACGCGAAATCTTCACCACGCCACGACGGCCTGGGGAAGTTGGTTTCATTTTGATAACAGCCATGATTACGCAGCCTCCCCGCCGAGGTTCAGCTCTTGGCCTGCTTTTAGCATCACATAGGCTTTGCGAACGTTGTCGCGACGACCATTGGATTTGCCAAAGCGCTTGGCCTTGCCTTTTGTGTTCACCACAGAAACGCCTTGCACTTCCACCTTGAACATCAATTCCACAGCGGCCTTGATTTCGGGCTTGGTAGCGTCTTGCAGCACCTTGAACGTCACAGCATTGGATTTTTCAGCCACCATGGTTGCCTTTTCAGACACGATGGGAGCAACCAGAACCTGCATCAAGCGACCTTCGTCGTACTTGACTTTTGACGTATTGTTCATACGGGCGCTCATGCGAACATCTCCTTGAGTTTGTCCATGGCAGCCTTGGTTACCAATACCTTGCGGTAATGAACCAGCGACAACGGATCAGCATAACGGGGTTCCACCACGAGGATGTTGACCAAATTCCGCGATGCCAAGTACAGGTTTTCGTCGACTTCGTCGGCAATCACCAGCACGGACTCGAGATTCATGGCCTTGAACTTGGCCGCCAGCGGCTTGGTCTTGGGAGAGTCAACCTTCAGCGAATCCACAACAGCCAAGCGACCTTCACGGGCCAATTGGGACAAGATGGAAGCCATACCGGCGCGGTACATCTTCTTGTTGATCTTTTGTGCGAAGTTTTCGTCAGGCATATTCGGGAATATGCGGCCGCCTCCGCGCCACAGTGGCGAGGAAGTCATACCGGCACGGGCGCGGCCCGTTCCCTTTTGCTTGAATGGCTTCTTGGTTGAGTGGTGAACCTGCTCGCGGTCCTTCTGGGCGCGTGTGCCTTGACGGGCATTGGCCTGGAAAGCAACCACGACCTGGTGCACCAGATCTTCGTTGTATGCGCGGCCAAACACTGTTTCAGGGGCTTCGTACTTCGAAGTAGCCTGGCCTTGGTCGTTTAGGAGTTCGAGCTGCATCAGTTCGCTCCCTTCGCAGTTTCAGATTTCGCTTTGACAGCGGGACGCACGGTGACAAAACCGCCGGCCGATCCAGGAATTGCACCCTTGATCAACAGCAACTGACGAGCTTCGTCAATGCGGAATATGTCGAGGTTTTGCGTAGTGACCAAATCATCACCCAGATGACCCGTCATGCGCTTACCTGGGAACACGCGGCCTGGATCCTGGGCCATACCAATGGAACCTGGAACGTTGTGCGAACGGCTATTACCGTGCGACGCGCGCTGCGATTTCATGTGGTGGCGCTTGATCGTGCCGGCGAAGCCTTTACCGATGGTCGTGCCCTGTACGTCCACCTTTTGGCCAACGGCAAATACGTCAGCAACCGGCACGGTAGCACCAGCTGCGTATTTAGCCGCTGAATCAGCGGATACACGGAATTCTTGAATAATTTCACCAGCTTCCACGCCTGCTTTCGCAAGGTGGCCAGCTGCTGGCTTGGTTACGCGCGAAGCTTTGCGCGAACCGAACGTTACCTGCAAGGCAACATAGCCATCGTTCTCCTGGGTTTTCACCTGTGTCACGCGGTTGTTGGACACGTCTACCACCGTAACAGGAACTGCATCCCCGTCGTCGGTAAATAGGCGCATCATGCCAACCTTGCGACCCAGCAACCCTAAGTGATTGCTAAGACTCATTGTTTTCTCCGTAATCCTCACCACCACAACTTCAATTGGCTGCGATGTTTTGACGTGAGGTACTGTTAATAAAACTTCATTGCACTGCTTGCGCAAAAGCAATGAAGCCTGCGAGTATAACGCGGCCATGCGTAATCCGCAAGGCCAGCTCAACACTCATTTTTGGCCCCGGTTTTCCACCGGAGCCCTCAGCCCATTACTGGAGCTTGATTTCTACGTCCACGCCGGCAGGCAGGTCGAGCTTCATCAGCGCGTCAACCGTCTTGTCGGTGGGATCCACGATGTCCATCAGACGCTGGTGCGTACGAATTTCGAACTGGTCACGGCTGGTCTTGTTCACGTGCGGTGAACGTAGAATGTCAAAACGCTTCATGCGGGTTGGCAAGGGCACTGGGCCTTTGACGATTGCACCAGTGCGCTTGGCGGTATCCACGATCTCGGCGGCGGATTGGTCGATCAGCTTGTAGTCAAATGCTTTTAGGCGGATGCGAATCTTTTGTTTGGTAGCCATGATGTCTCCTTACGCAATGATCTTGGCAACCACACCCGCACCCACGGTACGACCGCCTTCGCGGATCGCAAAGCGCAGGCCTTCTTCCATGGCGATCGGGTTGATCAGCTTCACGGTGATCGACACGTTGTCACCAGGCATGACCATTTCCTTGCCTTCTGGCAACTCGATCGCACCGGTCACGTCCGTTGTACGGAAGTAGAACTGGGGGCGGTAGTTGTTGAAGAAAGGTGTGTGGCGGCCGCCTTCGTCCTTGGACAAGACGTAGATCTCGCCCGTGAAGTGGGTGTGTGGCTTGATGGAGCCGGGCTTGCACAGCACTTGGCCGCGCTGCACGTCTTCACGCTTGGTGCCGCGCAACAGGATACCGACGTTGTCGCCAGCTTGACCTTGGTCCAGCAACTTGCGGAACATTTCGACGCCTGTGCAGGTTGTCTTTTGGGTGTCAGCAATACCGACGATTTCGATTTCTTCGCCGACTTTGACCATGCCACGCTCGATACGGCCGGTCACCACGGTGCCGCGACCAGAGATGGAGAACACGTCTTCCACGGGCATCAGGAACGCACCATCAACAGCACGCTCGGGCAGGGGGATGTAGCTGTCCAGAGCTTCGGCCAGCTTCATGATGGCTTCTTCACCCAAAGGACCTTTGTCGCCTTCCAGGGCCAGCTTGGCTGAACCGTGGATGATGGGGGGGTTGCGTCGCCTGGAAAATCGTACTTGTCCAGGAGTTCGCGCACTTCCATTTCAACCAGCTCCAACAACTCAGCATCGTCCACCATGTCGCACTTGTTCAGGAACACGATGATGTAAGGCACGCCCACCTGGCGAGCCAGCAGGATGTGCTCACGGGTCTGGGGCATGGGACCATCAGCTGCGGAGCAAACCAGAATAGCGCCGTCCATTTGCGCAGCACCGGTGATCATGTTCTTCACATAGTCGGCGTGTCCAGGGCAGTCCACGTGGGCGTAGTGGCGGTTGGCCGTTTCGTATTCGACGTGGGCGGTGTTGATCGTGATGCCGCGCGCTTTTTCTTCTGGCGCTGCGTCGATCTGGTCGTAGCCTTTGGCAGTTCCGCCATATTTGGCTGCCAGCACGGAGGTGATGGCAGCAGTCAGCGTGGTCTTGCCGTGGTCAACGTGGCCAATGGTGCCCACGTTCACGTGGGGCTTGGTACGCGTGAATTTTTCTTTTCCCATTTTTCAATTCTCCAAAAGAGCTATGCCCGTGTGTTGGTTTAATGTTTGCACAATGTTGCTGAATCACTCCGCACGGGCACGGACTGGCACACTGTCGCAGACAATCTTCAAATCAGTTGGGGACAGAGCTAAAGATCTGTCCCTCAAAGATATTACTTAGCCCGAGCCGCCATGATGGCTTCCGACACGTTGCGCGGGGCTTCCGCGTAGTGCTTGAATTCCATCGTGTACGTAGCACGACCTTGCGACATTGAGCGCAGGGTGGTGGAGTAACCAAACATTTCCGACAGAGGCACTTCGGCCTTGATAGCCTTACCGCCACCCATCATGTCTTCCATGCCTTGGACCATGCCGCGGCGCGAGGACAAATCGCCCATCACGTTGCCAGCGTAGTCTTCAGGTGTTTCCACTTCCACAGCCATCATGGGCTCCAGAATCACGGGGTTGGCCTTGCGGCAACCTTCCTTGAAACCGAAGATAGCGGCCATCTTGAACGCGTTTTCGTTCGAGTCCACGTCGTGGTACGAACCGAATGTCAGCGTAACCTTGACGTCTACCACAGGGTAGCCAGCCAGCACACCTTGATTCAAGGCTTCAATGACGCCCTTTTCCACCGCAGGGATGAATTCGCGAGGAACCACACCGCCCTTGATCGCGTCAACAAACTGGAAACCCTTGCCAGCTTCGTTCGGCTCAACCGTGAACACCACGTGACCGTATTGACCCTTACCACCGGACTGGCGCACGAACTTGCCTTCGACGTCGACCACTTGCTTGCGAATGGTTTCGCGGTAGGCAACCTGGGGTTTACCCACGTTGGCTTCCACGCCAAATTCGCGCTTCATGCGGTCCACAATGATTTCGAGGTGTAACTCGCCCTGGCCACCGATGATGGTCTGACCCGACTCTTCGTCGGTTTGCACGCGGAACGAAGGATCTTCAGCGGCCAAGCGGTTCAAAGCGATACCCATTTTTTCCTGGTCGGCCTTGGTCTTGGGTTCCACAGCTTGGCGAATCACCGAGTCCGGGAACACCATACGCTCTAACGTAATCACCGCATTGGGATCACACAGGGTCTCACCCGTGGTGACATCCTTCAAACCCACGCAGGCAGCAATGTCGCCGGCGCGGATTTCGTCCACTTCTTGCCGGTTATTTGCGTGCATTTGCACGATACGGCCGATACGCTCTTTCTTGCCACGCACGGCGTTATACACGGTGTCACCCTTCTTCAGAACGCCGGAGTACACGCGCACAAAGGTCAATTGACCCACAAACGGGTCGGTCATCAACTTGAAGGCCAAAGCGGCAAACTTCTCGCCATCGTCGGCCTTACGAAAGATTTCCTTTTCGTCTTCATCAAAGCCCTTGATGGCTTTAACGTCCAACGGAGAAGGCATCAGTTCAATGACAGCATCCAGCATGCGCTGAACACCCTTGTTCTTGAATGCGGTGCCGCACAGCATGGGCTGGATTTCGCTTGCGATAGTACGGGTACGCAGACCGAAGGTGATTTCTTCTTCGGTCAGGTCGCCTTCTTCCAGGTACTTGTTCATCAACTCTTCCGAGGCTTCGGCCGCAGCTTCCACCATCTTCTCGCGCCACTCTTTGGCAGTTTCCAACAGGTCAGCCGGGATTTCAGTTGTGGTGAACTTCATACCTTGAGAGGCTTCATCCCAAATGATGGCTTTCATCTGGCGTAGATCCACCACGCCCGTGAAATGCTCTTCAGCACCGATTGGAATCACGACGGGCACAGGATTCGCCTTCAGGCGCAGCTTCATCTGCTCCACGACCTTGAAAAAGTTGGCACCGGTACGGTCCATCTTGTTCACAAAAGCCAACCGGGGAACTTTGTATTTGTTCGCCTGACGCCACACAGTTTCCGACTGTGGCTGAACGCCGCCCACAGCGCAGTAGACCATGCAAGCACCGTCGAGCACGCGCATGGAACGCTCGACTTCAATCGTGAAGTCAACGTGCCCAGGGGTATCGATGATGTTGATGCGATGCTCAGGGAAAGACCCGTCCATTCCCTTCCAGAAGCAGGTGGTTGCAGCGGAAGTGATGGTAATACCACGTTCCTGCTCCTGCTCCATCCAGTCCATGGTGGCCGCACCGTCGTGCACTTCACCAATCTTGTGGTTCACGCCGGTATAAAAAAGAATACGCTCGGTGGTAGTGGTTTTACCAGCGTCGATGTGCGCGGAAATGCCAATGTTGCGATAGCGCTCAATGGGGGTAGTGCGAGCCATGATATGTTCCTGTTAAATATGTTCTGAACGCAAAAACCGCGCCACTCGGAATAACTCCAAGTGCAACGCGGCGTAGCGAGAAGGCTTTAGGCTAAGCGCATACCTGCAGACAGTGCAATTCGCACGGCAAGGGTTTGCAACGACGCATAAAGCCTTCGCAGTAGCCGCCTCTTAGAAACGGAAGTGGGAGAAGGCCTTGTTGGCCTCAGCCATGCGGTGAACTTCGTCACGCTTTTTCATGGCACCGCCGCGGCCTTCAGTAGCCTCCAGCAACTCGTTAGCCAGGCGCTGGGCCATGGACTTTTCACCGCGCTTGCGAGCGGCTTCCTTGATCCAGCGCATGGACAAAGCCAAGCGACGGACAGGGCGCACTTCAACCGGCACCTGGTAGTTGGCACCACCCACACGGCGGGATTTCACTTCAACCATGGGCTTGACGTTGTTGATGGCAACGGTGAAGGCTTCGACCGGGTCTTTATCGGGGTGCTTCTTCTCGATCAGTTCGAGCGCGCCATAAATGATGCGCTCTGCAACTGCTTTTTTGCCGCCTTCCATGATCACGTTCATGAATTTGGACAGCTCTACATTGCCGAACTTGGGATCCGGCAGGATTTCACGTTTAGGGACTTCGCGACGACGTGGCATTTTTTCACCTCTTTGCTTCAGTTGGCACCCTTGCGGACACCTTGAGAGTTAATCAATAAGACTCTCACTTACTCGACCCAAACAGCGGGTCACTACGTTTATTCACTGCGCCACGCAATAAACAAACACCTTTTATTTTTTCGATTCCAAGGCTTTCGCCGCGGGCTCAGGTCAATTTACTTGGCCTTTGGCTTCTTTGCACCGTACTTGGAGCGCGACTGCTTGCGGTCTTTCACGCCTTGCAAGTCGAGCGAACCACGAACGATGTGGTAACGCACACCAGGCAAGTCCTTGACGCGACCGCCACGAACCAGCACCACGCTGTGTTCCTGCAGGTTGTGGCCTTCGCCGCCGATGTAAGAGATAACCTCAAAACCGTTGGTCAGGCGCACTTTGGCAACCTTACGCAAAGCAGAGTTAGGCTTTTTGGGCGTGGTGGTGTACACACGGGTGCACACACCGCGACGCTGCGGAGAGTTCTGCATGGCAGGGCTCTTCGACTTGATGATCTCGACCTCACGGCCTTGACGCACGAGCTGATTGATGGTTGGCACTTAAGCCTCCTATGACTGAAACGTCCCTAAACGTTTGAATTGGTACGAAAACGTGAATCCCTTCGGAATTTCCGAAAAGCCTTCTACTGTATCAGAAGCAGGGTTTCCCCGCAAGAAAAACTCTGCGGATCTTCCAAATTGGGTGTTTTCGGGGTTTTAACGAATCCACAAGCGCACGGCATCCCACGCGCGGCCCAGGATGCCAGCCTGCTCCACCGCGTCCAGCGTAAGCAGGGGGACCTCAGCCACCAGTTGGTCACCAGACAGGACTTTCAGGGTGCCAACCGTCTGGCCCTTGGTCAGGGGCGCCACCAGTGGGTCAGTGCGCACCACCTGGGTTTTCAGCTTGGCTGCACTGCCGGCGGGGACCGCTACCACGATGGCCAGGGGGCGTCCGAGCTTGACACTGGATTGGGCGCCTTTCCAGACATTGGCCGTCACCACTGCTTGCTCGGCATCAAACAGCTTGACGCCTTCATAGGCGGTAAAGCCCCAGTTCAGCAGTTTTTGCGACTCGTTGGCCCGCGCATTCTCACTGGCAGCACCTAACACGATGGCCAGCAGGCGCCGGCTGCCCGTGGTTCCCGGCGTCCCTGCGGGAGTGCCTGGATTGCCCAGGCTGGCGAAATCGCGCTTCGCAGTTGCCACCATACAGTAGCCTGCAGCCTCGGTGTGACCGGTCTTCAGGCCGTCCACCGTGGGGTCACGAAACAACAGGACGTTGCGGTTGCTGTCGTTGGCTGCCGGTGTGCCGGGGTAGCGGTATTTCTTGATGGCCGAGTAACCAATGTAATCCGGAAAATCGCTCATCAGGCGGGTAGCCAGGATGCTTAGGTCGCGCGCGGTGGTCGTGTGGCCCGCCACGGTCAAACCTTCCGGGTTCTTGTAGCTGGTCGCGTTCATGCCCAGCACTTTGGCCTGGTCGTTCATCATTTGCACAAAGCGCTCGGCCGTGCCGCCCACGCCTTCTGCCAGCGCCATGGTGGCGTCATTGCCCGACTGCACGATCATTCCCTTGATCAGGTCTTCCACCGGCACCTGCATCTTCGGGTCGATGAACATACGCGACCCTGGCATCTTCCAGGCCCGCTCACTAACGCCAAAGGTCTGGGTCAGTGTGATTTTCTTGGACTTCAGGGCGTCAAAAACCAGGTACTCGGTCATCAACTTGGTCAATGATGCCGGTTCCACCGGACTGTCCATATCCTTGGAGGCCAATATCTGGTTGGCACTGACATCCAACACCAGGTAGGCGCGCGCAGCCACTTCGGGCGGTTGTGGCGTTTGGGCGCCCACGGATAAACACACGAAGGCCACAAGGGCTACAAAAAAAGATTTCATGGGAATGTTAGGGAGTCTACGGACAGATGGCGCGCAACCAGGTTGCGCAAAAGCGGCAATTGTCCATGAAAGAAATGGGAGACACCGGGGATTACGGTCACGGGCAAGGTTTGGGGACGCGCCCAGTTCATCACATCCGCCAGTGGCACGGTATCGTCTTGTTCACCGTGGATCACCAGGGTGCGCCGATGTAGCTCCTGCGGCACGGGTGCCACCTCGAACCGGGTCGCGGCCGTGCCTACCAGCACCAGTTGCTCTGGCGCGCGCTGCGGACCCAGCGCAGTCAGGGCGTGGCTGACCACAAAGCTGCCAAAGGAAAAACCCGCCAGCGCCAGCGGAACGGGCTCTGGCCCGGCCGTGGCATGGTCAATCACCGCCAGCAAATCCTGCAATTCGCCACGTCCGGCATCATGCACGCCTTCGGTAGCGCCGACGCCCCGAAAATTAAAACGCACGGCGCGCCAACCGCATTGCACAAAAGCCCGTGCCAGGGTCTGAACCACCTTGTTTTCCATGGTGCCGGCAAACAGCGGGTGGGGATGGGTAATAACGGCCACACCGCGCCACACGGCACCCGGCACCAGCATGGGCAGGTCTTCCAGCGCCTCAATGTTGCCTACTGGCCCCTGCAGGGTGAAACGGCGGGTTTGGGAGTTCAAGGCCTAGCGTCCCAAATGCGGCGGCGTTAGCAGGCGCTCGACCACCTGGCCATTTTTGAGGTGGGATTCCACAATTTCATCGATATCCTGCTCGTCCACATAGGTGTACCAGACACCTTCCGGGTACACCACGGCAATGGGGCCGGCAGCACAGCGGTCCAGGCAGCCCGACTTGTTGACCCGCACCTGGCCAGGGCCAGCCAAGCCGGCTTCCTTGACCAGCTTCTTGCAGCGATCAAACGCCTCTTGAGCACGGTGTTGGGCGCAGCATTCCTCACCGTTCTTGCGCTCATTGAGACAGAAAAAAATGTGCCGCGCGTAGTACGGTGGCGGGATGTTGGTGGACTGGGTCATGGGACGATTCTAATTTTTTGGATCGCGTGTCCACATCAAAGACAGTACATAGACCACCACAGCGTAAGGCCACAGCCAGCCCAGCCATTGGGCCAGGCCATGAAAGCGAATGAAGCGCCCCTGTTCCCAAGCCTGCAGGGTCTGGGCGAAATAGGCACTTGCAGGCGCCTCATTCAGAAGACTGAGGTAGATGCCCAGGGACAGCAGCAGCAGCGCGGCGCTGGTGCGCCAAGGCACAAAGGCCAGCCCCAACGACAACAGCACGGCCAACAGCATGCCCATCTGCGCCGGCAAACCCAGCCAGGCCCAGGCATGGGTTGGCCCCCAGCTCAACGCCGCCGACAGTGCCGACACCGCCAGCCCAGCCCCAATGACCATGAACACAATGGCCAGCCGACGCAACCTAGCACGTACCACGCAAAAGGCCAACAAGCAGGGGATCAGCAGACCCAACATCACGCAGACCATCTCGGCACTCGGGACCAGGGGCTGCAACTCAGTTTCTCGCAGGGGCAACCACTCCAGAAACGGAGTGTCCACCAGTTGCGCACCCAGAGCATCTTCCAGTCGTTCCAGCACCTGCCCCAGACCAAACGGTACAGCAGCCGGAAACAACAGCGACAGGGGCCACAGAGCCAACAGCACAATGCCGCCACGCGAATGGGGGACAAACCAGCGCGCGCGAATCTGGCTCCAGCGGTCAATAGCACCCAATTGGGCCAAGACAACGGTAGAAAGCGCACCAAAACAGGCCCCAAAGGTGTCCAGCAGCAGATCTTCACGCGAAGGCACGCGGGCGGGCAAGTAACTTTGCAACGCTTCCATGCAAAACGCCAACACAAAGGCTACCAACGTGGGCACCAAAATCGCATGGCGAACACGCCCCGAGCGCAGGGCGCCCAATGCCAGCAGGCCACCAAAAGGGGCGTAACCCGCCACATTGATGGCCACGTCAAAGCCGGTCCAGTAGCGTGGCAGTGGTGCCGTAAGAAAGGCCCAGGGGACGATACCTTGGTCGCGCCACTCGGCAAACGGGTACAGGCTGGCATAGACAATCAAGCCCACATACACCAAGGCCAGTGGCCAGGCAGCCGATTTGTGCATAGGTCGCTCTAAAACGGCTTAAGCACCACAAGAATGATTGTCGCCAACATCAACAACACTGGTGCCTCATTGAACCAGCGAAACCACACATGGCTGCGCGCCATAGTATCGGCCTCGAACTTCTTGAGAATGACGCCACAGCCATGGTGGTAACCGATGGTCAGCAACACCACGACCAGTTTGGCATGCATCCAGCCATTGCCCGGCCCCCATCCAATACGAAAGCCTATCCAAAGCCATAACCCTAAACCCACTGCAGGTACCGCAATGATGGTCATGAAGCGCAGCAGCTTGCGCGCCATCAGCACGAGGCGCTCGCGCTCCGCCTCCGAGCCCGGCGGCACCATGGCCAGGTTGACAAAAATGCGTGGCAAATAAAACAGCCCAGCGAACCAACTGGCAATAAAAAAGATGTGGAACGATTTGACGAGGAGGTAGGCCATTGGGGAAGTTTAGCGCCGCCAGGTCGCCCCCAATGCGTGTGCGCCCTCTTGGTGTGCAGCGAACCATGCGTAGCGAGGAGCTTGGAAACAAATTGAGAGCAAAAAAACCCCAGCACGTGGGCTGGGGTGGTAAGCCTATTTGCTGTCACACATCAAGGCCCCGCTCAGGGAGGAAAAGCGGGAGATAGCAAGCTACCCGGGATGCAATTTAGCAAAGTTGTTGCAGCTTTGCAAGTGGCTTTACGAAATACCCGCATCAACGGAACCCGTATTTTCCACAGCCCAGTGATCGGCAGCGAATGGTTCCGCCAGCGCACTGATCAGCGGGGGTTTCAGAATCAGGCACAATTTTCCCCATGACGCCCTATGCCCCCTACCCCCTTGGCCGCCCGCGCCGCCTGCGCCGCGATGTTTTTACCCGCAACCTGGTGCGCGAAAACACGCTCAGTGCGCATGACCTGATCTACCCGGTTTTCGTGGTGGACGGCCAAAAGCAGCGCGTCGCCATTCCCTCCATGCCCGGAGTGGAACGCCTGAGCCTGGACCTGCTGCTACCGGTGGCAGAGGAATGCGTGAAGTTGCAGATTCCGGTTATGGCGCTGTTCCCGGTGATCGACCAGTCGCTGAAAAATTACGAAGGCTCTGAGGCGCTGAACCCCGACGGCCTGATCCCACGTGTGGTGCGGGCCCTCAAGAAAGAGTTTCCGCAACTCGGGGTCATGACCGACGTGGCGCTGGACCCCTTCACCAGCCACGGCCAAGATGGCCTGCCTGACAAGCGCCCCGAGGCCGAGGGCTACATCCTGAACGACGAAACCGTGGCCATGCTGGTGCAGCAGGCCATGACCCAGGCCGACGCCGGCGTGGACATCGTCGCCCCCAGCGACATGATGGATGGGCGCATTGGCGCCATCCGCGCGGCGCTAGAGGCCAAGGGTCACATTCACACCCGCATCATGGCTTACAGCGCCAAATATGCGTCCGCGTTTTATGGACCCTTCCGCGATGCGGTGGGCTCCGCCAGCAACCTGGGCAAGAGCAACAAAAAGGTCTACCAGATGGACCCCGGCAATACAGACGAGGCCCTGCGCGAAGTGGCCATGGATATTGCCGAAGGTGCAGACATGGTAATGGTCAAGCCCGGCATGCCCTACCTGGACGTGGTGCGCCGCGTCAAAGATGAGTTCAAGATCCCGACCTTCGCCTACCAAGTATCAGGCGAATACGCCATGCTACAGGCCGCTGCGCAAAATGGCTGGCTGGACCGCGAGGCCGTGATGTTGGAAAGCCTCTTGGCCTTTAAGCGCGCCGGTGCTGATGGGGTTCTCACTTACTTTGCCGTTGAAGCCGCCAGAATACTACAAAAACAATAGCTACTAGCGTACATTCCACGAGGGCTAGAACCCTGTTTGATCCATACCTTTCCAGCAAAAACCGATGCGCATCTTTCACATTCAGGCCAGCGGAATTACCGAAAGTAATGATCTGGATGCGCTGACGGCGGCTGGTCGCCCAGCCCACGGCTTTGTCTGGGTGGCCTGCACACGGCACGAGTTCGAAGTGCAACAAGGCACCGTGCAGGCCATGCTGTTTGCCCTGTCTGGCCAGCAGCTGGTGGACCTTCACATCTCGGACCTGATGAACAACCATCTGCCGTCGCACTACGACTACACCTCGCAGTACGACGTGCTCGTATTTCGCCGCCTGGCGGCCGGCACGCACAACGCCGACCCGGAGCACCCGGGTGAAATACTGACCCGTGAACCCACTCGCGGTGGTCCGCCCATTTTGCGGCGTATCGACACCAGCCCCGTGGCCTTTGCCGTGTTCGACCATGTTCTGTTGACCGTGCACCCCACTGACTGCAGCGCACGCGACACTTACGTCATCAAACTGATACAGGCCGCCAGCAGCGAATCGCGTGCGGCCGGCGCCCGCTTGCCCACCAGCCCGGCGGACCTGATGCTGCGGGTGGTCAACCAGATGGTGGACGGTTTTCTGGAACTGCGCCGCGAACTGACCCACCAGTTGGACCATTGGCAAACCGAGTTGCTCAACCCCAAAACCCGCTTCAACAACTGGAACTCGCTGCTGGATGCGCGCCTGTCGCTGCACACGCTGGACGAAATCTGCGAAGACCAGCGCTCAGCGCTGCAAGACTGGATCGAGGCCGTCAAAACCTGGCCCGATGCCGACACGCCCACAGGACAGCGCGAGCGCGACTTGCTGCAGGTACGCAGCCGCGACGTGCTGGAGCACATCGAACGCGTGGTGCACCATGTACGCCGCCTGGAGCAAAGCGTGGAGACCGCCGTGCAGATGCACTTCAACGTGCAGGGCAGCCGCACCAACGACATCATGCGCACGCTCACTGTGCTGACCGCTATCTTTTTACCGCTCAACCTGATTACCGGTTTCTTTGGCATGAACTTTGACGGCCTTCCGCTCATTCACCGGCAAAGTGGCGCCTGGATGGCGGTTGGATTTATGGTCGTCATTTCTGTCGGTCTGGTGGTATTGTTCTGGCGCAAACGCTACTTGGCGCGCTCGGGAAGATAGCGTCGACCATGACTCATCAAACTTGCAACTTTCCAAAGAACTACTTTGATTTGCTCACTACCTATGGTTAATGCCGACAAGGCACAACCATCCGACAGCACAGTGATGCAATGGCCCATTGAACTGTTGCGCGGTATTGCTGCCTTGATGGTGGTTTTTGCCCATTACTGGGGACTAGCCGGCGTCAAGGCCGGTTTGTTTGTGTATTTTATTACTGGCGTCGACCTATTTTTTGTTATCAGCGGGTATGTCTTTGCACCTTATTTTTTTGGAAAAACGCTCCATCCTCAATCATTTTTTATAAAGCGATTTTTCAGAATCTACCCGCTATACGCCTGCTCATTGCTGATTTATGTTTTCTTGAAATTTTCTACCAGTCAGGAGGCGAAATACCTCGTCACGCATTTGTTTCTTCTTTATACGACGGAGTCTCGAGAAATAGCTTTCTATTACAACCAAGCCTATTGGAGCCTGCCCGTTGAGATCGAATTTTACCTATTCCTTCCCGCGTTGGCCTATATCGCACGATTAAAAGGAGGGCTCTTCGTGATGGTTGCGTTTGCTCTAGTTTTGCATTGTGTTATTGCGTTTTTTAGCCCAACAGACATGCGAATGGCAAATAACTTTCTTGCCTTTAGTGTCCATTTGCCAGGGTTACTTATCGAGTTTCTATTGGGCGTTATTGCATGGCAGATATCGCGAAACGAACTGACAGCCCGCGCGCGATTCTTGATGATCTTCGCAGGTGCTGCACTTTGGGTCATTGCCGCTTGGGTTTTCTCGTTTTACTTTGCCCGTGGTGGTGACAACGCCGTGATGGAAAACGACGTTCTTCGTGGAAACATCGGCCTTTTTGCAGCCCTAGCATTCATGCCTATTGTGGCTGCGCTAGGGCGATTTGGGCAGCGTGCACCCCCTTGGCTGAGAATCGTGTCCGTCTGGCTTGGAAACTTGAGTTTTGGGATCTATCTTTTTCACAATGCAGCCCCTCAAATCTTGAATCTCTGCGGAGTAATCGCACCGCCCGTGGTTTTCGCTGCTCTATGCATAATTCTTACTTTTTTGATAGCGCAGGTTTTGTATGTTTGGGTGGAAAATCCATCTAGAAACTACGGCCGCGCAGTAGCAAGTTGAATACACATAAGTCGATGTGCAATGGTCCAAGCATGCCCAACGATCCCACGTCAATGATGTAGAGGAACGTCCGATGCATCACTTGGCCACTGCTTACTGATTGGCTGCGACAACGCGCCGCATTTTGTCGTCAAGGGAACCATTTATGCACAGACTACTGATGCTCCTCGCTGCCACCGTCTCCGGCTTTGTTTTGTCGCTGCCAGCCCATGCTATCTACTCACGCACCATCAACGTGCCCATGTCGGCTAACGGCCAGAGCGCGATCGTGGACGGCAACGCCATCAAAGGCATTTACCTGGACCTGCTGATTCCGGCCAGCAAAATACCCAAGCGCGACGCGTACGGCTGCTTTGTTCCCCCGATCCGCAACCGCGCCATGCTGATAACCCTGAGTAGCGGGCACGCCCCCATCAAAAGCACGCAGGATTTGTTGGCGCAAACCGACCTCAAAATCGTCCTGGTGCGTGGCTTTGACGATGGCCCGGCTTACCAAGAACTGATCACCACGCTGACTCAGCAAGGGCGCTTGATTCTGGAGGTGGATGCACTATCGGTTGCGCGCCTGCTCAAAAGTGGCGCGGCCGACGCCACCATCATGGCCCCCAGCATTCTGGCCGGTGCATTACAAGACGACGAGCGCGCAGCCAAATCGGGCGTGGTGTGGAAGGGCTTTCAGCAATACTACGCGCCGGCTGTGCTCAACGGCAGCATCGCCCCACTATAGAACCCCAGCATGCAACCCATTGTCTTGATTACCGGTGGCTCGCGCGGCATTGGGGCGGCCACCGCTCTGCTGGCCGCCCGGAAGGGTTACGCCGTGGCGGTGAACTACACCAGCAACTCACTCGCCGCCGACGAGGTGGTACGACAGATCCGCGACGGTGGTGGCTCAGCCATCACGGTGCAGGCTGATGTGGCGGTCGAATCGCAAGTGCTGGCCATGTTTGACAAGATCGACGCCAAGCTCGGCCCCTTGAGCAGCCTGGTCAACAACGCCGGCGTGGTCGATGTCGCCTGCCGGGTGGACACCATGACGGTAGATCGCCTGCAACGCATGTTCAACACCAACATCATCGGCTCGTTTGTCTGCGCACGCGAAGCCGTAAAACGCATGAGCACGCGCCACGGGGGCAGTGGCGGCAGCATCGTCAATGTCTCCAGCGCAGCATCGCGAGTTGGGTCGCCCGGCCAGTATGTGGACTATGCTGCCAGCAAGGGGGCCATCGACACCTTCACCCTGGGTCTGGCCAAAGAGGTGGCTGCTGAGGGCATCCGCGTCAACGCAGTGCGCCCCGGCATCATAGCCACCGACATCCACGCCAGCGGTGGCGAGCCCGACCGGGCCCAGCGCCTGGCCACCCAGCTACCCATGCAGCGCCCCGGCACCGCACTGGAAGTGGCCCAGGCCATTGTTTGGCTGATGGGCGTTGACGCCAGCTACACCACAGGCGCCCTGCTGGATGTGAGCGGCGGGCGCTGAACGGTCCACATCAAACGGCATACTCGCACCATGGATTTCAAACCCCTCATCACCCTGCTGGCCATCGTCAACCCGCTGGCGATCGTGCCGTTTTTTATCCACTACACGCAGGGCTTCACGCGCGAACACCGCCGCCGTACCGTTGTCATTTCGTCGTTCAGTTGCTTTGTGGTGATTGCCACCAGCGCACTGGCTGGCCTGCAAATTTTGAATTTTTTCAGTATCTCGCTGGCCAGCTTTCAGGTGGGCGGCGGCATGTTGTTGTTGACGTCGGCGTTGAATATGCTGAACGCCCAGCCAGCCGAAATCAAGCCCAGCACGAATGAAATGGAAGACGGCGCAGCAAAAGCTGCGCGCGGCGCCAGCATTGCCGTGGTGCCGCTGACCATTCCGCTCTTAACCGGCCCAGCCACCATGTCCACCGTCGTCATTTATGCCGAAAAGGCCAAGACCTTTTGGCAACTGAGCACATTGGTGGGCTACGGCGTGGTCATCGCATTGGCCACCGCTTTTTGCTTTGCCTTGGCACAACCGATTGCCCGTGTGCTGGGCAAGACTGGCATCGACGTCATGACGCGGCTGATGGGCCTGATCCTGGCTGCGCTAGCGGTAGAAGTGATGTCGGATGGATTGGTAAAGTTGTTTCCGGCGCTAGGGCATTGAACCCCGTCATTGCGCCGACGCCTTCTCCACCTGCTCCAGCCACTCTGCAATCTCCGCCACCACCGCATCCACCGCCAACGTGAGCGCGCGCACGCCGCCTGCTGCGTCTTGCGTGGGTGCCGGGCGCTGCACCACGAAGCTGCGCTGGGCCACCAGGCGATCGGCGCCCGCGTTGGCCTGGCCGACGGTGGCACGCAGGCGGACCAGGCCCGTGCTGTGCTCGGCACTGTCAAACAACTGGCTGAACTCGTCCAACTCCAGGTGCATGGACATAGAAGCAGATTGAGAAATGGCCACCCCTTGGGCGGCATTGAGTACGGCGCGGCGCTGGCCCAGGTGCTCGCGCAAGCGCTGGCGCAGCAGTTGGGCGGGGGTCATGCTCCAGCGGGCCTGGGCGTAGGGGCGCAGTTGCTGGGCGTCGCTGTAGGCCAGACGGTAGAGCACGGCGGTGCTGTCCAGCGCGGCACTGGCGTCCACCTCTGCCAACACCAACGCTGGCAGGTTGGCCATGCGGTTGGCGGGGGCGTCGACCACGGGGCCTGGGCCAAAGTCGTACACCGTGGCGCGCGGGTGGGGCTGCATCTGTGCGCAGCCCGTCAAAGCCAAAATCATCAAGCCAAATAGGGCTCCAGCCCTCGTCGAATATACATAACCAGCTATTATTTTCATAGCAATCCTTGAATGATACTGTGCAAATCAGTGCGCCTTACGCTTTAGCGGGCGTTGGGCTGCGAAAAACCGGGCTCGCCCGGGCCGGGCAGCACGGTGCCGTTGCCCAATAGCAGGGCCTGCGGATTGTCATTGACCGTTTCCACCGCGCGGCCGATGTGGCGCACAGTGCGCGCGGTGTCGTCCACTGTGCGGTTGATGCGCGGCACCAGAGTGGTGTTGAGGGTTTTGCCGGTGGTCAGCAGTGTGTCGCTGCCCTGGGCGATGGCGTCCAGCGTGCCACCCGGGCCACTCATGCGCTCGGACATGCGCTTGAAGGCATCGGCCGAGGTGCCCACCGAATCCGACATCTCGCCCAGGCGGTCGGCGTTGGTTTTGAGGCTCTTGAACGCAACGCCAGCATCCTTCACCATACCGCCCAGGTTGGACTGGTCAACGGCGTGGGCCAACTGGCCAATGTTGGCAGCGGCTTGGCCCATGTGGTCAATGGCGTCCATCAGCTTCTTCTGGTTGCCGGCAGCCAACAACTGGTTGACGTGTTGGCTGGCTTCGTCCAGTTGGGTAAGCAAGCCGGCTCCTTGATCGGACAGGCGCGACAGAAGGCTGGCGTGCATGGGGATGCGGGGGGGCTGTTCATCATTGGTGGCCAGGGCTTGCGATGGCGCACCAGAGTCATCCAGCTGAATGAAGGCCAGCCCGGTCACACCCTGAAAACCCAGCGTGGCAAAAGTAGCGGTGGTCATGGGTGCCGTGCCGTCCACGGCAAAGCGCACCAACACGTTGCCGGCTTTCTCGCGGTCCAGCGCAATCGACTGTACGCGCCCCACAGTCACGCCCTTGTAGCGCACAGGGGCCTGTTCTTGCAGGCCAGTTACGCTTTCGTGGCTGGAGATTTCGAACAAGCGGTGCTCACCCGTGTCGCGCGTGAGCCAGGCAGCCAGCCCCACCAGCATGGCGACCACCGCCAGCACAAAAGCGCCAGCAGCCAAGGCGTGTGATTTGTTTTCCATAAGACTCCCTTTCTACACAGCGTAAGGGTGCAGACGCAACAACTCTTGCGCGCGCATGCCCCGGCCACCCAGAAAAAACTCCCGCACAAAGGGGTGGTCAAAGGCAATGACCTCCTTGGGCGGGGCATCAATGATCACGTGTTTGTCGGCCACCACGGCCACGCGGGTGCTGATTTCGTAAATGGTATCCAGGTCGTGCGTGACCATTACCACGGTCAGGCCCAGCTCCTGGTGCATGGAGCGCAGCAAATTGCAAAACGCGTCAGAGCGGTCCGGGTCCAGCCCGGCGGTGGGTTCGTCCAGCAACAGCAAAGGCGGGTCCATGATGAGGGCACGCGCCAGCGCCACGCGCTTGACCATGCCGCCCGACAGATCAGACGGCATTTTGTGCGCGTGAGCCGGTTCCAGACCCACCATCTGGAGCTTGACCATGACAGCATCACGCACCAGGTCTTCTGGCAGGGTGCCCAGTTCACGCAAGGGAAAGGCGATGTTCTCCAACACCGTAAAGGCCGAGTACAACGCCCCGTGCTGAAACAGCATGCCAACGCGGGCGGCAGCACCGGCGCGGGTAAGTTCGGCGGCCGTGTGCCCCAGCACGGTAATGCTGCCGCGTGCAGGTACCGTCAGCCCCAAAATCTGGCGCAGCAGTGTGGTCTTGCCGCTGCCCGAGCCGCCCACGATAGCGAGCAATTCGCCCCGGGCGATCGTCAAGTTCAGGTCCTTATGAATCACCGAATCCACACCGGCGGTACGGAACACGGTCCACAGGTTGCGAATTTCGATCACTGGCGCGGCGCTCGTACGACCTGCCGTTGGGACGCCAGCAGGCAGATCAGCCCCATGCCCTGGTAAATCCTGGGTGCTCATATCCCGACGTCCTTGAACACCACCGCAAACAACGCGTCCACCAAAACCACCATGGTGATGCTGGTCACCACCGATGTGGTGGTGCCCTCGCCCAGACTCTGCGTATTGGGCAGTACGCGCAGCCCATAGTGGCAACCAATGAGCGCAATCATCAACCCAAACACCGCCGACTTGGCCACCGCCAGCCACAGGTTCGACACCAGCACCGCCTTGGCCAGCGCAGTGACAAAGTAGGCCGGCGTTAGCCCCATGACCATATCGGCTGCCAGCATGCCGCCCAGCAGCGCGGCAAGGGTGGTCCACACCGCCAGCAGCGGCATCACCACCGTCATGGCCAGGGCGCGTGGCATTACCAGCCGGAAGCCTTTGGGAATGCCCATGACCTGCATGGCGTCCAGCTCTTCAGTGACACGCATCACGCCAATTTGCGCGGTGATGGCCGAGCCGGACCGCCCGGCAATCAAAATGGCCGCCAACACTGGCCCGAGCTCGCGTATGAGTGAAATGCCCAGAATGTTGACGATAAAAGCGTCCGCACCAAACTGGCGCAACTGCTGCGACATCAGGTAGGCCAGCACCACGCCAATCAAAAACCCCAAGAGCGCTGTAATCGGCAAGGCGGTGGCGCCAATGCGGTAAATATGACCCGAAATATCGCGCCACGGCGCCTGGCGCGGGTGGCGTACCAACTGCACCACATCCAACAATAGTTGGCCGATCAGACGCACCGCACCCAGCACGTGTTCTTCGCGGCCCATCACCCAGGCACCCAGGTGCAGAAAGTGGTCGGTGGCGCGGGAGATTCGACGTGGCGGCAGCTTCGAAGAGAACTTGGCCACCCGTTCCAGCATCGCGCGCTGGGCTGGACTGGCCTGCAGCGTGTCGGGCCACTGGCGGTGCCAGCTGTTCCACAACAGTTGGGCACCCGTGTGGTCGAAGCGTTGCAGGGCGCGCAGGTCCCAGTGCCAGATCTGCCAGTCAGCCGGTAGCGCTGCCAGATCAGCCTGCGCACTTTCCCAGTGCGCGATGGAGGACAGCGACTCGGCCGTCCAGCGCCCCTGCACGCGCACACTGCGGCCTTCGGGCGTTTGCTCGAATGCAATGCGGGGCTGGGATTCCTCCATGGTGATGCGTTCCAGTGACGTTGCGGGGTTGGGTGACAGCGAAGTACCGCATGGTACAACGCCCACAGCGTTTGCGGCAAAATAGCACACCAGCCCTCGCAAACATTGCTTAAGCAGCTAGCAAATCCATAGCAAAACCAGGAAACCCCATGACCACCACCAACAGCACCTACACCTCCACCCCCGAACTATCGGCCGAACTACGCGGCCCGGTGCTGTGGCTCACCATCACCCGCGAGGAGCGCCGTAACGCCATGAGCCACGGCGTGCTGGCCGCGATGGCGCAGGCGATGGGCGCGGCGCAGACGGATCGCAGCGTGCGCGCCATCGTCATCACCGGTGCGGGCAGCAAGGCCTTTTGCGCCGGTGCCGATCTGCAATCCGCCAACGCCTTCACCACCGACTATTCCGAACCCCACGGCCATCTGGCCCAGGTGCTGCGCGTGGCCAAGGCCAGCACCATCCCACTGATCGCCCGCGTGAATGGCGCGTGCATGGCCGGTGGCATGGGCCTGATGAGCATGTGCGATATGGCAGTGGCCGCCAGCCACGCGGTTTTTGGTTTGCCCGAGGTCAAAGTGGGCGTGTTCCCCGCCCAAGTGCTGAGCGTGCTGCAGCACCTGATCCCCCGGCGCAAGCTGGCCGAGATGTGCCTCACCGGCGAACCCATCACCTCGGCCCAGGCGCTGGAATACAACCTGGTGAATTACGTTGACGATGACGTGGACGCCAAGCTGCAATGGTTGCTGGACCGCATGCTGGACAAATCCCCCGCCGCCATTCGCCGGGGGCTGTACACCATGAAGAAGGCCGAGGCGATGTCGTTTGAAGAAAGCATGTCCTTCACCGAAAGCCAGATTGCTCTGTTTACGCTGACGGAGGATGCAAAGGAAGGGCAGCGGGCGTTTCAGGAGAAGCGCAAGCCGCTGTGGGCGGGGCAGTGATGCCCGCGCAGACTGCGTCAGCTTATCCACACGCTTCGTCGATTAGGATGGGCCATGAGCGACACCACTTTTGACTACATCATCATCGGCGCCGGCACGGCCGGCTGCCTGCTGGCCAACCGGCTCAGCGCCGACCCCTCCAAACGCGTGCTGCTGATTGAGGCCGGCCGCAAAGACGACTACCACTGGATCCACATCCCGGTGGGCTACCTGTACTGCATCGGCAACCCGCGCACCGACTGGCTCTACAACACCGAGCCCGATGCGGGCCTGAACGGCCGCTCGCTGCGCTACCCGCGCGGCAAAACGCTGGGCGGCTGCAGCAGCATCAACGGCATGATTTACATGCGCGGCCAGGCACGCGACTACGACCAGTGGGCCCAACTGCTGGGCGACGCTACCTGGGGCTGGAACCATTGCCTGCCCTACTTCATGCTGCACGAAGACCACCACAAGGGTGCCAACGCCCTGCACGGCGCACGTGGCACGGCCCCGGAACTGATGCACAAGAACGGCAACCTCTACCGCAAGCTGCTGCGCCACCACAACGCCGGTGGCGAATGGCGGGTCGAGAAGCAACGCCTGCGCTGGGACGTGCTCGATGCCTTTGCCAAGGCTGCTGTACAAAGCGGCATTCCCGCTACCAACGACTTCAATCGTGGCGACAACGAGGGTGTGGGCTACTTCGAAGTCAACCAGAAAGCCGGCTGGCGCTGGAACACAGCCAAAGCCTTTTTGCGCCCCACCTGCTATGCGCGCCCCAACTTTGAACTATGGAACAGCGCCCAGGCAAGCAAACTGTTGTTGGAGCCCGCCAGTGCCGGCGGTGGTCCGCTGCGCTGTACCGGCGTGCAGGTGTGGGATGGCAGCAGCATGGTTGAGGCATTAGCGCGCGCTGAAGTAATTTTGTGCGCGGGCTCCATTGGTTCGCCGCAGATTCTGCAACTCTCTGGGTTGGGACCAGCACAACGACTGCAATCGCTGGGTGTGCCAGTTGCAAAGGACATTCCCGGCGTGGGCGAGAACTTGCAGGACCATCTGCAGATTCGTGCCGTGTTCAAGGTGAAGAACACCACCACACTCAACACCCAGGCTGCCTCGTTGTTGGGCAAGGCCAAGATCGGGCTGGAGTTTGCACTCAAGCGCAGCGGCCCCATGAGCATGGCCCCCAGCCAGTTGGGCGCGTTCACCCGCAGCGATCCGGCTCAGCCCTACCCCAATCTGGAATACCACGTGCAGCCGCTGAGTCTGGAAGCGTTTGGCCAACCCCTGCACAGCTTCAATGCCATCACCGCCAGCGTGTGCAACCTCAACCCCACGAGCCGCGGCACGGTTCACATTCGTTCTGCGCGTTTTGAAGATGCACCCGCCATTGCACCCAACTACTTGAGCACTGATCTAGACCGCAAAATTGCTGCCGACTCCTTGCGCTTGACACGCACCATCATGGCTCAGGCCGCCATGCAGCCGTTTGCGCCGGAGGAATACAAGCCCGGTGTGCAGTTCCAATCCGACACCGAACTGGCCAAGTTGGCGGGTGACATTGCCACCACCATCTTCCACCCTGTCGGCACGACCAAAATGGGCCACGAGGACGACGCCATGGCGGTGGTAGACGGGCGCCTGAAGGTGCACGGCGTGCTGGGCCTGCGCGTGGTGGATGCAGGCGTCATGCCACTGATTACCAGCGGCAACACTAACTCGCCCACGCTGATGATTGCCGAGAAGGCGGCGCAGTGGATCATGGAGGACGCCTACGCGGAAATGAAGGGTTAATCCCAATGCGTCAACTGACGCTTGCCGTTACAGTCGCGTCACTCAAAGGTAAACGGCAACTGCAGCCAGATGGAAGAAAGCCGAGGAGACGGCAAGTAACAAGCAATAATTTCTGCACCCACCTTGAGGTGCAGCTCACAAAAGCACTGACCCAGTCAGTGCTTTTTTTTCGCCTGTCCAACCTTCAAGAAAGCCTCCATGCCCTCACGCACACTACTCCAATGCATAGGGTGCAGCCTCGTCGCCCTGCTGCTCACCGCCTGCGCCCTCGACCCCATCCTGCCAGGCATGACGCGTGAAGCGGTAGTGGCCCGCATGGGACCTCCAGGGCGCGTAGTGCCCTTGGCGTCCGGAACGCGCCTGCAATACTCTCGCCAGCCAGCCGGGCAGCAAGCCTTTATGGTCGACCTCGATGCCAGCGACCATGTCGCGCAGGTCCGCCAGGTTTTGGTGCAACAGGAGTTCGCCCGCATAACACCGGGCACATGGACGCGAGCCGATGTGGAGCGCGAGTTCGGACGACCCGCCTCAGTGGACCGTGTGGCGAATTGGCCCAGCGACATCCTGACTTACCGCTGGTATGAGGTGCAGGACATGTTCTATTGGGTCTACCTGGACGCAGCCAACGTAGTGCGGCGCACGGAACAGGGCATCGAATACCACCATGACGACATGAATTAGCAACTTGCTCTCTATTCGATAACACACCGCAATCTGGCGGCGATGCGAAAATGAATCCATGGAATTGATCGTTATTTCGCTGGCCTCGCTGCTGGCTGGTTTTGTTGACTCGATCGTGGGCGGCGGCGGCCTAATCCTGGTACCTGCCTTGTTCGCCGTCTTCCCCGCTGCGCACCCTGCCACCCTGTTTGGCACCAACAAGGGCGCCTCGGTCTGGGGCACCAGCATTGCCACCGTACAGTACAGCCGCCGCGTGCAGATGCGCTGGCACGCATTGGTGCCCGCAGCCGCCGTATGTTTTGCCGCATCACTGGGCGGCGCCTGGCTGGTGACTGTGGTGTCACCCGACTTTCTGCGCAAGGCCCTGCCGCTGGTGCTCCTGGTGGTGCTGGCTTACACCCTGGCAAAGAAGGAGCTGGGTCGTGAGCACGCACCGCGCTTTGCCGGCCAGCGTGAAGCCCTGGTGGCCTGCGGCATTGCTGCAGTCATCGGTTTTTATGACGGATTTTTTGGGCCCGGCACCGGCAGCTTCTTTGTGTTTTTGCTGGTGCGCTTGCTGGGCTACGATTTTTTGAACGCATCGGCCGGTGCCAAGCTGCTCAACACCGCGTCCAACCTGGCTGCCATCTTGTTGTTTGCACTCAAGGGCCATGTTTGGTGGCACTTTGTGCTGGCCATGGCCATCGCCAATGTGCTGGGCAGCCTGGCCGGCACACACCTGGCGCTCAAGCACGGCACTGGATTTGTACGCGGCGTTTTCATCTTCGTAGTGTCGGCGCTCATCCTCAAAACCAGTTACGACGCTTTCCTGCGCTGAGCGCAGACCGATGCGTTAGCGGGGAGCCGATGGAACAGCGGCAACTGGTGGGCTGGCAGGCGCACTTGCCGCAGATGCAGCAGCCTGGGGCGTGGCCGGGGCAGATGCGCTGCCACGGGGCCAGGGAACAGTGGATGCCAACACCGGTTTGCCCATTGGCACTGTGGCCTGCCCTTTGCTCACAGCGGCCAAATCTTGTTCGTTGGGGTACTGGCCCATCAACCAATAGTCGAACGCCCGCCTTGCAATGGGTGCAGCCGACGCTGCGCCGAAACCGGCGTTTTCAACAATGACAGCGATCACAATCTTGGGATCTTCCGCCGGCGCAAATGCAATGTAGAGCGAGTGGTCGCGCTTGTGCTCATCCATCTTGGATGCGTTGTATTTCTCATTGGCACCCAGACTCACCGCCTGCGCGGTACCAGTTTTGCCACCGCTGCTGTAGCCGGCTCCGGCAAACACGCGGGCCGAGGTGCCCTCTTGCGTGACCGCCGTCATGGCCTTGCGAACAATGGCCACGTTGTCGGGCTTGAATCCCAGGTCTTCAGCGGGTGCCGGCGCAACCGGTGTACGCTCGTGGGTGGTGGCGTCTTGTGTGGCAATTACCAGCTGTGGCTTGTGCTTGACGCCGTTGTTGGCAAGGGTGGCTACGGCCTGTGCAATCTGCAGCATGGTGAAGCTGTTGTAGCCCTGGCCAATGCCCAGCGAAATGGTCTCGCCGGCATACCATTTCTTTTGCTCGGGGCGTTTGTAGTATTTGCGCTTCCACTCTTGGCTGGGCAGCACGCCGCGCACCTCACCATTGATGTCAATGCCAGTAATCTGTCCAAAGCCCAGGGGCTTCATGAAGTCATGCATCCGGTCTACACCCATTTCATTGGCCAGTGAGTAGAAGTAGGCGTTACTGGAATAGATGATGGCGGAGCGCATGTCCATGATGCCAGTACGGTCCCCTGTTGCACTGCCAAAACGGTGCCCACCAAACATGTAGAAGCCGGGGTCGTTGACCAGCGTGGTCGCCGAACGTGTGCCGGTCTCCAGCGCGGCCAAGGCCATGAAGGGCTTGTAGGTGGAACCAGGTGGGTAGGTGCCGCGCAACGCCCGGTTGAGCAGCGGTTTGTCGATGGATTCGTTCAGCATCGCCCAGTTTTCCTGGTCGATGCCTTCTACGAACAGATTGGAGTCGAAGGTGGGCTTGCTCACAAACGCCAGCACTTCACCGCTCCTTGGGTCCAACGCCACCAAAGCGCCGCGGCGCTCGCCGTACATATCTTCAATCAGCTTTTGCAGCTTGATGTCGATGGACAACACAACCATGTTGCCCGGCGTAGATGGATTGCTGGCCAGCTTGCGCATGGCGCGTCCGCCGGCCGAAGTTTCGACCCGCTCAACACCCGTGGTCCCGTGCAACTGGCTCTCAAAGCTTTGTTCCACACCAAGCTTGCCGATGTATTCGGTGCCCCGATAGTTGGCCTGGTCGTCGTCATCCTCAATTTTTTCCTTCTCCGCCAGATTGATGCGCCCGATATAGCCAATCACATGGCTGGCCAGTTCACCATAAGGGTAGCTACGGAACAGACGGGCCTTGATATCCACGCCCGGAAAGCGAAAACGCTGGGCGGCAAAGCGCGCCACTTCGGTATCGGTCAGGCGAGTGCGGATCGGCAGGGACTCAAAACTTTTGGACTCTTCCAGCAGTTTTTTGAAGCGGCGCCGATCACGTGGGGCGATGTCAATAACGTCAGACAGCTCGTCCACCGTAGCTTCCCAACCCGCCAGAGTCTTGGACGGCGTGATCTCAAGCGTGTAGGCTGAGTAGTTGCTGGCCAGCACAATGCCGTTGCGGTCGGTAATCAGGCCACGATTGGGCACGATGGGAACAATGGACGTGCGGTTGCTCTCGGCCTGCGCCCGCAGGTCGTCGTGGCGCACTATCTGTAGGTATACGAGACGCGCGATCAGCAACGAAAAGCACACCAGCACCAGCACGCTGACCGCAAAGACGCGCGTGCGAAAGCGCGCCAGATCCATCTCGATATTGCGGATTTCGGTCATAGACTACGCACCGTGGGGGCCATACTTAAAGAGGCCGATTGGCATCCGGATTGGGCGCACGCAGTTGGGGTGCCAACAGGATAATGCTGGCTACCGGCCACAGCGCGGCCTCCACTACGGGTGCCAGCAGCATCAGCCAGCCGGGGAAACTACCACCCGTGACCATGCGCAATGCCAGCTCAACCGCATGGGCGGCAGCAAACAGCGGAAAGACCTGGGCCGCCTGCGAGGGCACCGAAAACCACAGCAACCGGCGGTGCATGGTGATGGCAAAAAAGCTCAGCACCGTATAGGCCAACGCATTCTGACCCAGCAAACCGCCTTGGTGCACATCCATCAGCAAACCAAATACAAAGGCGCCTCCGATGCTGATGCGCATTGGCTGGTGTACGGTCCAGAACACCAGTACCACAGCCAGCAAATCGGGCACCCAACCGGCACGCCCCCAGAAGCCCATGTTTTGCAACATATTGAGCAGCATGGCTGCAATCAGGCTACCCCAAATAAAAAATGGATTGGCGGGCAACAGCAATTGCTGCCCGGGGCGCATGATCATTTGCTACCTCCCTTGCGTGAGGTTATGGTGGGTGCTATTGGCTCCGGACGTGGTGACACCTGCGATAGCATCGGCTCCAGCACCATCACATGACCTGTTCCCGACACCAAAGACAAGGGGACGCAGTAGATGCGTGCAAATACCGCATCGACCCTGCGCTCCACCTTTTCCACGCGGGCCACGGGCAGACCCGGCGGGTAGACACCATCAACGCCGCTGGTTGTCAGCAGGTCACCTGCGGCCACGTCAGCATTGGCCGCCATGAAACGCAGTTCCATGGCATCCGCATGCAGGGAAGCATCACCATAGGCGACGCCACGCGCTCCGGTGCGGGTATTGAGCACAGGAATGGCTTGGTCGCGGTCGGTGATCAAGGTCACTTCACTGACCAGTGGGTAGACCCGCGTAACCTGACCCAACACACCCGACTCGTCCAGCACGGGCGAGCCCAAGCCAACCTTGTCGGTCATCCCCTTGTCGATGACGACTTTGCGGCTGTAGGGGTCGGCGGCATCGTAGATGACTTGCGCTGCCAGTGCCTTTGCATGCACACGCTCGCGCAGACCCAGCAGCTTGCGCAAACGCTCGTTTTCCAGCGACAACTGCTCAACCTGGTTGGCGCGCTGTGACTGCAAGATGTGCTTCTTGATGACCTCGTCCTGAGCCGCCTTGATTGAAGACAACGATGAAAAATATTGACTGACTTCCTGGTACGCGAGCACCGGACGCAGTGCCAGCCATTGGGCCGGGTAGAGAACCGTGGCTAATACCACGCGCAAGGGCTGCATGACCTTGAAACGGGCGTCGGCCACCATGAGTAGCAGAGCCAAGGCGCTGCACACGGCTAGTTTGGACAGGGCCGAAGGACCCTGCCGAAAAAAGGGCGGAGGATCCCGGTCCAGCGTACCCAGTGGCATCGCTGTACCTGGCGCTTATTCGCTGGTGAAAATGGAGCCCAGACGCTCCATCTGATCCAGCGCGATGCCGCAGCCGCGCACCACGCAGGTCAGCGGGTCTTCGGCCACGAGCACCGGCAGACCGGTTTCTTCGGCCAGGAGGCGGTCGAGGTCACGCAGCAGTGCACCACCGCCGGTCAGCATCATGCCGCGATCGGCGATGTCGGCACCAAGTTCGGGCGGAGTCTGTTCCAGCGCGTTCTTGACGGCGGAAACGATGTTGTTCAGCGGGTCGGTCAGCGCTTCCAGAATTTCGTTGCTGGAGATGGTGAAGCTGCGGGGCACACCTTCACTGAGGTTGCGGCCACGCACTTCCATTTCCTTGACTTCACTTCCGGGGAAGGCCGAGCCAATGTGTTTTTTGATGGATTCGGCGGTGGGCTCACCAATCAGCATGCCGTAGTTGCGGCGGATATAGTTGATGATGGCGTCGTCAAAGCGGTCACCACCCACTCGCACGCTACCTTTGTAGACCATGCCACCCAACGATATGACGCCGACTTCGGTAGTGCCACCCCCAATATCCACCACCATGGAACCCCGCGCTTCGGACACCGGCAGACCGGCGCCGATGGCTGCGGCCATGGGTTCTTCAATCAGGTATACGTCGCTGGCGCCAGCGCCCAGTGCCGATTCGCGAATGGCACGGCGCTCGACCTGGGTGGAACCGCAGGGTACGCAAATGATGATGCGCGGGCTGGGGCGAAAAATACCGCGCGGATGCACCATCTTGATGAACTGCTTGAGCATCTGCTCGGTGACGGTGAAGTCAGCGATCACCCCATCCTTCATGGGGCGGATGGCTTCAATATTGCCCGGGACCTTGCCCAGCATGGCCTTGGCTTCCTTGCCGACGGCCTGAATCGTTTTTTTACCTTGGGGGCCACCTTCGTGGCGGATGGCGACGACCGAAGGTTCGTCTAGAACAATCCCCTGGCCACGTACAAAAATCAGGGTGTTGGCCGTACCTAAGTCAATGGCCAGGTCGGTAGAAAAATACCGACGGAAAGATCCAAACATCAAACATCCTCTCGGGCACACAGGGCACTTCGGCTCTGCATCACCACTGTTTTTCGTTAAAAGTCGTAAGTTTGACGTCAAGCAAAGCAATTTTGCGGGACTTGCGCCAAAGGCAGGATAATAACCGATTGCCTGTGAACAACCCTCTCTAATCAAGCCGTTCGGGCCTTATTTACCTTTGGTTTCAACCCAATACGCACTATGTCACTGACATCTACCGACATCGCCCGCATTGCCAATCTGGCACGCCTAGAACTGCAACCTTCGGAAAGTGAGCGCATGCTCACGCAAATGAACGATTTTTTTGCCATCGTCGAGCAGATGCGCGCGGTAGACACCGCCGGCATCGAGCCGCTGGCACATCCAGCCGCCGTGTTGCAAGACGTGGCCCTGCGCCTGCGCGAGGATCGCGTGAGCGAACCCAACCAGCGCGAGGCCAACCAGAAAAGCGCGCCGGCGGTTGAAAACGGGCTCTTCCTGGTGCCCAAGGTGATTGAATAAATGAAAAAGTCTTTGTGGGTCAGACCACTCCGCGCGCCGCCCCCAACCGAGAAAACAATGACGACTTCCGTATCCTCTTCCTCTGCGCTGCACGACTTGGGTGTGCACGATCTGGCACACGCAGTGGCTGCCAAACACGTATCCGCCGTCGAGCTGGCCCAGCACTTTCTGGACCGCGCCGCCGCCCATACCGATTTGGGCGCTTTTGTTGCCGTGGACGCTGACACCACATTGGCCCAAGCCCGCGCGGCCGATAACCGTATTGCCAATGGCACAGCCGGCGCGCTCGAAGGCGTGCCCATGGCGCACAAAGATATTTTTGTGACCAAGGATTTCGTCACCACCGCGGGTTCGCGCATGCTGCAGCACTACCGCTCGCCGTTTGACGCCACGGTAGTGGCCAAGCTGGCGCAGGCGGGCGTAGTGACCCTGGGCAAGCTCAATTGCGATGAATTCGCCATGGGCTCAGCCAACGAAAACTCGGCTATTTGTGCCGTTGGCCACACCCAGGTTGCGCCTGTGCGCAACCCCTGGAACCGTGAGCGCATTCCCGGTGGCTCCTCCGGAGGTAGCGCTGCCGCTGTGGCTGCTCGCCTGGCACCCGCTGCCACCGGCACCGACACTGGCGGCTCAATTCGCCAACCGGCATCGTTCTGCGGCCTCACCGGCATCAAGCCAACTTATGGCCGCGCCTCGCGCTACGGCATGGTGGCATTTGCCTCCAGCCTGGACCAAGCGGGACCGATGGCGCGTTCGGCACAAGACTGTGCGTTGCTGTTGTCCGCCATGTGCGGTCCCGACCCGGACCGTGACTCCACCTCGCTGGACGTGCCTGCCGAAGACTTTTCGCTCAAGCTGAACGACTCGCTCAATGGCCTGCGCATTGGCATTCCCAAGGAGTTCTTTGGCGAGGGCCTGGCCGCCGACGTGCGCACCGCCATTGACGCCGCACTGAAGGAATACGAAAAATTGGGCGCCAAGCTGGTACCCATCAGCCTGCCGCGCACCGAGTTGTCCATTCCCGTGTACTACATCATTGCCCCGGCCGAGGCCAGCTCAAATCTCTCCCGCTTTGATGGTGTGAAGTTCGGCCACCGCGCCAAGAACTACACCGACCTGGCCGACATGTACCAAAAGACCCGCGCCGAAGGCTTTGGCGACGAGGTCAAGCGCCGCATCATGATCGGCACCTACGTGCTGAGCCACGGCTACTACGACGCCTACTACCTGCAAGCGCAAAAGATCCGCCGCATGATTGCCGATGATTTTCAGAACGCCTTCAAGAACTGCGACCTGATTGCGGGTCCGGTGGCTCCCACAGTCGCCTGGAAAATTGGCGCCCACAAAGACCCGCTGGCCGACTACCTGGCCGACATCTTCACCCTGCCCGGCTCATTGGCCGGCCTGCCCGGCATGAGCGTGCCCGTGGGTTTTGGCGAAGGCGGCATGCCAGTGGGTATGCAGTTGTTGGGCAACTACCTGCAGGAATCACGCCTGCTCAATGCCGCGCACCGCTTCCAGCAAGCCACCGACTGGCACGCACGCACGCCGAAGGGCTTCTGACATGAGCGAAACCATGAACACATTTGAAGCACAGCAACAGGGTCGCCCGACCGGCCCGCTGGTGCGTGGCTATGAAGTCATCATCGGCTTTGAGACGCATGCCCAGTTGTCCACCGCGAGCAAGATCTTCAGCCGCGCCTCCACCGCCTTTGGTGCCGAGCCCAACACCCAGGCCTGCGCCGTAGACCTGGCCTTGCCCGGCACACTGCCGGTGATGAACAAGGGCGCTGTGGAGCGCGCCATCGAATTTGGCCTGGCCGTAGGCTCGCACATTGCACAACGCAGCATTTTTGCCCGCAAAAACTACTTCTACCCCGATCTGCCCAAGGGCTACCAGATCAGCCAGTTTGAGATTCCCGTGGTGCAAGGCGGCGCAGTGGAATTTTTCATGCCCGAAGTGAAGGGCGTGGCCGAGAAAAAATCGGTGCGCCTGGTGCGCGCCCATCTGGAAGAAGATGCCGGCAAATCGCTGCACGAAGACTTCATTGGCCAGACCGGCATCGACCTGAACCGCGCCGGCACGCCACTGCTGGAAATCGTCACCGAACCCGACATGCGCTCCAGCACCGAGGCCGTGGCCTACGCCAAAGAGCTGCACAAAATCGTGACCTGGATCGGCATTTGCGACGGCAATATGCAAGAGGGCTCTTTCCGCTGCGATGCCAATGTCTCGGTGCGCAAGCCCGGCCAGCCCCTGGGCACGCGGCGCGAGATCAAGAACCTGAACAGCTTCAAGTTCATGCAGCAGGCCATCGACTACGAGGTGCGCTGGCAGATTGAGCAGATTGAAGACGGCCACGCGATTGAGCAGGCCACCGTGCTGTTCAACCCCGACACCGGCGAGACCCGCGCCATGCGCACCAAGGAAGATGCCGCAGATTACCGCTACTTCCCCGATCCCGATTTACCACCGCTATGTATTTCAGAGCAATGGATCGAGCAAGTACGAGGGCTGATGGCTGAATTACCTAGAGTAATGGCCCAACGCTTTGTGCGGGACTATGGGTTGCCAGAGTATGACGCCACCCAGCTTACGCAGAGCAAGGCGATGGCCTCTTACTTTGAGCAAACTGCCAAGGCTTGCGGTCAGGCCAAGCTGGCCAGCAACTGGATCATGGGTGAAGTGTCACGCCGCCTCAATACGGAAGACCGCACAATCGAATCTGCACCCGTACAACCAGCACAGCTTGCAGCCGTGATTGGGCGCATTGCCGACAACACCATTTCCAACAACGCCGCCAAGCAAGTCTTTGAAGTGCTTTGGAATGGTGAAGGCACCGACGTAGACGCGATCATCGAAGCCAAGGGCCTCAAGCAAATGAACGACACCGGCGCACTGGAAGCCATCGTCAATGAAGTGATCGCCACCAACGCCAAGAACGTGGCCGAGTTCAAGGCCGGCAACGACAAGGCGCTCAATGCGCTGGTGGGTCAGATCATGAAGGCCAGCAAAGGCAAGGCCAACCCGCAGCAAGTCAATGATTTGCTACGCAGCAAGCTAGCGGGTTAAAACGGGCTAACGCGCAGCCGGTGTCATGGTGGTCCAGAGCTGGCGCAGGCGCACCAGCTCGTCATCAAAGCGGGCGTTCACCCGTTTGATTTCGTTTTCCTGCTCGCCAATGAAGCGCCGCTGCACGACCTGACTGTTGGCGTTTTCTTCCTGCTGGCGGCGCACGTAGGCGGGAGCTTTGTTGGGGTCTTTCTTGTAAAACTCCATTTCCTCGTCAATCGCAATGCGCTGCTGGGCCAGTTCGTCCAAGCGGCGCTGAGCCGCCTGAATCACAACACCGATTTGGACCACCGCTTCCTGACGTTCCTGGTCGTGCACGGTTTTATTGGGGTAACGGATCAGCAGGGCGCGGTCGCGCCGCCGCTCGTCTACCGTGCGGCTACGTTCCTCAATTTCGCGCTTTTCCTTGACCTCCTGATCGGCTCGCTCCTGTGCTGTCAGGCTTGGCCCAACCTTGGTTTTGACCGTGCCACTGGGGTTCAATACCTTTTGCTCCCGATCTGTGCATTCGGGAATAGGGCGGTCGGCGGTGAGCTTGCGGCCTTTCCCGTCGATACAGGTATAGACACCAGAAACCGGCGTTGGCGGTGTTTGCGCCCAAGCGCCCGCCACGATGCTGGCAACCATGGTCACCCACACCCCCGTCCAAACCCGATTGCCCATTGTCATGTTCACCCTTCGTCTACGCCGTAGCGCTCCCGGTAGGCCTGTACCTGCAGATACTGCTCAGCCAAACCGGCGTCGCTGTGGCCTGCCAGATAGTGCATCAAATCCCCCAGCTTCGCAATCGCGCTTACCTGTAGCCCCAACTGGCGCTGCACAAATTGCACAGCGCTGTAGGGCACATCCTGGCCATTTTCAGTGGCTTTTTCCTGGCGGTCCAGTGCAATCAGCACTGCGTGCGGCGTGGCGCCTGCGGCCTGGATGATGGCAATCGACTCGCGCGTGGCGGTACCGGCGGACATCACGTCATCCACAATCAGCACCCGGCCCTTAAGCGGCGCGCCAACCAAAGTGCCGCCTTCGCCATGGTCTTTGGCCTCTTTGCGGTTGTAGGCAAATGGCACGTTGTGACCCCGTCGGGCCAATTCCACAGCCAGCGCGGCACCCAGGGGAATGCCCTTGTAGGCCGGGCCAAAAACCATGTCGAATTCGATGCCGCTGCTGAGCAGGCGCTGCGCATAAAATTCGGCCAAACGCCCCAGCTTGGCGCCATCGTCAAACAGGCCAGCGTTGAAAAAGTACGGGCTCATGCGAGCCGCTTTGGTTTTAAACGAGCCAAAGCGCAACACACCGCACTCCACAGCAAACTGCACAAAATCCTGTGCCAAAGGGTCGTGATCCGACATGGGGAATTCCTTGTTCAAATTAACCAGCCTCAACCTCAACGGCATCCGGTCCGCCACCAGCAAAGGCCTGGAAGCCTGGATTGCCCAAGCCCAGCTCGATTGTATTTGTGTACAAGAAGTCAAAGCCCAGGCACCCGACCTGGCGGAGAAGTTTGAAGAACTGGCCGGATTGAAGGGCTACTTCCACCTGGCCGAGAAAAAAGGCTATTCCGGCGTGGCCGCCTACACGCGCCTCGAACCGAGCGACGTCATCATGGGATTTGACGGCGGCGAATTCGACGCCGAGGGCCGGTATGTGGAATTACGTTTCGACACGCAACAGCGCAAGCACTCCATCATCAGCGCCTACTTTCCCAGTGGCTCGTCGGGCGAGGAACGCCAGAAGGCCAAGTTCCACTTCCTGGACAAGATGTACCCGCACCTGCAAGCCCTCAAGGCAGAGCGCGACTTCATCCTGTGCGGCGACATCAATATCGCCCATAAGGAAGCCGATCTGAAGAACTGGCGCAGCAACCAGAAGAACAGCGGGTTCCTGCCCGAAGAGCGCGCCTGGATGACGCGCCTGACCAGTGAAGGCGGCATTGTGGACGTCTACCGCCAGCTGGAGCCAGCCACTACCGACGCCTGCTATACGTGGTGGAGCAACCGCGGCCAAGCCTACGCCAACAACGTGGGTTGGCGGTTGGACTACCACCTGGCCACACCGGCACTGGCAGCGGGCGCCCGGTCGGTGGTCATCTACAAGGGTGAGAAATTTTCTGACCACGCACCCATCACCATCGCCTACGACTTCAACCGCTAGGAGACGGCTATGAACCTGGCCTGTCTGCTGGAACGCCACGCGCGTATGCAGCCACTGCGCGCGGCCATTTTCGAAGGATGGACCCTGCACGCCACCTACGGTCAGTGGGCGCGGCGCAGTGCTGCTTTGGCGCAACGCCTGCAACAAGCCGGCTTGGTACCGGGTGACAGGGTGGTGCTGTTCATGCGCAACCATCCGCGCTACCTGGAGCTGATGTGGGCTTGCTGGTGGGCGGGTCTGGTGATCGTGCCAGTGAACGCCAAGCTGCATGCGCGCGAGGTGGAATGGATCATCACCAACGCCCAGGCGCGCTGGGCCTTTGTCACCACAGACGTGGCGTCCCAACCGCTGCACGGCCTTGACCGCCAGGTGGATGTGGAGTCCGCCGAGGCGGATGGCTTGCTGCATGCCCAGGACACCGATGCCCTGCCACCACCGCTGCCACGCGGCCCGGACGACGTGGCCTGGCTGTTCTACACCAGCGGCACAACCGGGCGACCCAAGGGCGTGATGCTCACCCACCGCAACCTGCAAACCATGGGCCTGTGCTACTTTGTCGATGTGGACCCGGTGGCGGCAGATGACGCTATTGTCTATGGCGCCCCCATGTCGCACGGCGCCGGCATTTACGCCATTCCCCACCTCATGGCGGGCGCCCGCCACGTGGTGCCAGCGTCCGGCGGCGTGGACCCAGCCGAACTCTTTGCACTGGGCCGAACCCTGGGGCCGTTGTCTACCTTTGCGGCGCCCACCATTGTCAAACGCCTGGTGGACTACGCCGAAGAAGTCGGCCTGGGCCCGCAGGACGCGGGGCTCTCGTTCAAAACCATCGTCTATGGCGGTGCGCCCATGTACCGAGCCGACATCGAACGCGCACTCAACGTGATGGGGCCACGCTTTGTGCAGATCTACGGCCAGGGTGAAACACCCATGGTGGGCACCTCCCTCTCGCGCGCCCATCTGGCAGACACCGCACACCCGCGCTACCGAGACCGTATTGCCTCGGTAGGGGTGGCGCAAACACCCGTGCAAGTGCGCGTGGCCGACGCGGCCGGGCACGACCTGCCCACCGGCAGCGTGGGCGAGGTGCTGGTTCGTGGCGACAGCGTCATGGCGGGCTATTGGCGCGACCCCGAAGCCACAGCCGCCGCCCTGCGCGATGGCTGGCTTTTCACCGGCGACGTGGGTTGCCTGGATAACGACGGCTTTCTCACCCTGAAAGACCGCAGCAAGGACCTGATCATCAGCGGTGGCTCCAACATCTACCCGCGTGAAGTCGAAGAAGTGCTACTCACCGCACCCGGCGTTGCCGAAGTAGCCGTGGTGGGCGCAAGCGACCCTGAGTGGGGTGAAGTGGTGGTGGCCTTTGTCGTGGCACAGGCCGGTGTCGAACTGGACATCCAGAGTCTGGACCAACATTGCCTGGAATTGATAGCCCGCTTCAAGCGCCCCAAGCACTATCGGCTGGTAGACAGCCTACCCAAAAACAACTACGGCAAGGTACTCAAGACCGCTCTGCGCGAGCAACTCCAGCAAACCGATGCGGGATAATGTAGCGCTCCGCCGTCAACGGCGCGTCGCATTGCTGGGCCCGTCCACAGCACCTACCGGAACCAGCCATGTCATCAGCAGAAAGCTTCATCGTCGGCAAAGACGCCTCCCTTGAATTCACCATCAGCACCATGCAGGCCAAATTGGCCGCGTTGGGCTTTGACGTTGAAGAGCGTTCCTGGCTGAACCCGGTTGACGGCATCTGGTCAGTCCATGTGCGCAACCGCGACTGCCCGCCGATGTTTACCAATGGCAAGGGCGCCTCCCGTTTGGCGTGTCTAGCCAGCGCGCTCGGTGAGTTTTTCGAGCGCCTGTCTACCAACTACTTCTGGAACCACTACTACCTGGGCCGCGCGTTTGCCGAAGGCAATAGCCGCAGCTTTGTGCACTACCCGCAGGAGCGCTGGTTTGAGCCGGGCGAAGACGGTGCCTGGCCGCAGGATCTGCTCACACCCGAGCTGCAGTCGTTTTACAACCCACGCGGCAGCATCGACGCCCACACGCTGGTGGACTTCAATTCCGGCCACAGCGATCGCGGCATCTGCGCCATTCCCTATGTGCGTCAACGCGACAACGCTACGGTTTATTTTCCGGTGAACATCATTGGCAACCTGTATGTGAGCAACGGCATGTCCGCCGGCAACACCCCAGCCGAGGCGCGCACCCAGGCGCTGTCGGAAATTTTTGAGCGTTACGCCAAGTTCCGCATCATCAGTGAAGGGCTGTGCCTGCCTGATGTGCCACAAGCTGTCATCAACCGCTACCCGCGTATCGCCGCCGGCATTCAAGGGCTGCGCGACGCGGGGTTTGGCATTTTGGTGAAGGACGCATCGATGGGTGGCCAGTTTCCCGTGATGAATGTGACCCTGCTCAACCCGCAAGACCAGGGCTGTTTTGCCAGTTTTGGTGCCCACCCGCGCTTTGAAGTGGCGCTGGAACGGGCCCTGACCGAACTGCTGCAAGGCCGGGCACTCGATGCGCTGGGCGGTTTCCCGGCCCCAGGCTTTGATTTGGAAGAAGTGGCCAGTTCCCCCAACATCGAAATCCACTTTGTGGACTCCAGCGGCGCGATTCACTGGAATTTTTTGGGCGATCAACCCGATTTCCCCTTCCACGACTGGAATTTCAGTGGCACGACTGCTGAAGACTACCAGTGGTCGGTCAACGCCATCCAGGCCATGGGGCGCGATATTTATGTAGCGGATTTTCAGCACCTGGGGGTGTATGCCTGCCGCGTCCTCGTGCCCGGCATGTCCGAGATTTACCCGGTGGATGAGCTGGAGTGGGAGAACAACAGCATTGCCAACCCGATCCGCGAGGCGATCCTGAATCTGGGCGATCTGGACGACGACGAATGCAGCGACCTGCTGGACACCCTCAACGACAGCGGCCTGACCGATGACCGGCTGGTGGCCGCCTTGATTGGCCTGGTACCGGGCGACGACCCATTCTGGAAAGACCTGCGCGTGGGCGAACTCAAAACCCTGTTGGCACTGGCCACGGCTGACGCACAGGCGGTGGCCGAAGGGTGCGAATGGATACGCCACTTTGCTCATATCAACCCGGCGCGCGGCCAGGTTTATGCGTGCATAGAAATTTTGCAGCAGCTTGATGCCAGCACCGACAGCGCCCACTACGCCACGGCATTGAACAACCTGTTTAGCGCGCAGACCCTGCAGCAGGCGCGCGCACTGTTGGCGGGTGAACTGCGCTTCTTTGGGGTGCCTTCACCGGGCCTGGACCTGGTGGGTTGCGACATGCACCAGCGCCTGCTGGCGGCCTACGCCAAATTGCACCCGCAATAACCGCTAACCACGCATCAACGCGCGCGGGCCCGCTCGTAGAGCGGCATCACCTTGGGCAGGTTGGCCTGGATTTCGGCAATGCGGGTGGAACCCGACGGGTGGGTGGACAGCCACTGCGGCGGTGCACCCTTGCTGGCTGCTGCCATCTTCTGCCACAACGTCACGCCGCTTCTGGGGTCAAAACCCGCGCGCGCGGCCAGCTCCATGCCCACCAGATCGGCCTCGGATTCGTCATTGCGGCTGAACTGCAAAGTCAACAGGTTTGCACCGCCGCTGGCGATGGCATCGGTCAGACGCGCATCAATGCCAAAAAAGCTCGCCGCCAGCGCTCCGCCCAGCTTCGCCAGCCCTTGGGTGGCTGCGCCCTTGCCCATGCGCTCACGCGCGTGCTCGCGCAGGGCATGCGCAATTTCGTGGCCCATGACCATGGCCACTTCGTCATCGCTGAGCTTGAGCTGGTCCAGGATGCCGGTGTAAAACGCGATCTTGCCGCCGGGCATGCAAAACGCGTTGATCTGCTTGGAGCCGATCAGGTTGACCTCCCACTTCCAGCTGGCCGCCCGAGGATTCCAGTCCACGGCAAACGGGATGATGCGCTGGGCAATGGCGCGCAAGCGCTCCAGCTCCACGTTGTCCTTGGGCGCCAACGCCCGTTTGGATTGCGCCTCGGACAGCATTTGCGAATACTGCAACTGGGCGGATTGCTCCACCTGCTCGGCGGGCACCAGCTTGGCAAAAGCAGAGTTGCCCCCAACCTCCACACCGTCGCGCGCGTGCGCCGGCACCAGCGCCCCGCCCATTGTGAAGGCAAGCAACAACGCCCAACGCCGCAAAAATGGCCGCCGAAATTCACGGCCCGGTGTGCAATCAAAGTTCAAACGCATAACGCTATTATTCCCGCATGACCCAACCAACGCACAGCACCCCTCCTTCGGCAGACAAGCCATCATGGTTTGCACGCTTCAAAGTGCTGAATGCGCTCCGGCAGCCCAAGGTAGCGGTCATGCTGGCGTTGGGTTTTTCCTCGGGCCTGCCCTTTCTGTTAACTGCCAACACCTTTGGCTACTGGTTGCGGGACGACGGTACGAGCCTTGTCGCCATTGGGTTCATCTCCTGGGTGGGGTTCGCGTACGCCTTCAAGGTGTATTGGTCGCCACTGGTGGACCGCATCGACGTACCGCTGCTGGGGCGTTTGGGTCGGCGTCGCGGCTGGATGCTGTTGTGCCAGATTCTGGTTACTTTCGGTTTGCTGGGCATGGCCGCCGTCGGCACGGCGGGCGGGCTGGTGGCAATTGGCGCCTTTGCATTGTTGACAGCCTTTGCCTCGGCCACGCAGGACATTGCCATCGACGCCTGGCGCATTGAGGCAGCATCCAATGAAGACGAAGTGGGGCTGATGACCTCTGCGGCGCAACTGGGATACCGCATCGCCCTGCTGATTACCGACGCTTTAATCATCGCTGCGGCGGCACGCGTGGGGTGGGCCATGTCCTACGTGGGTATGGCAGTGCTAATGGCGCTGTGCACATTGGCAACCCTGTTCGCCACGGAGCCAACCCGCGCTGACGTGGTACTGCACCAAAAACCTCCGCTATGGACCTTGCGCGGCATTGGCGATGCCATCGTCGGCCCGTTTGTCGATTTCTTCGCCAAGCACAAGGGCGCCGGGCTCATCATCTTGCTGATGGTGGCCCTGTACCGCCTGCCCGACTTTGTGATGGGGCCAATGTACAACCCGTATTACCACGACCTCGGACTCTCCAAAGACACTGTCGCCTGGGTACGCGGGTCGTTTGGTCTGGTTGCCACATTTGTCGGCATCGCTGCGGCGGGCCTTAGCGCCGTGCGGGTGGGGTTTTTGCCGACGCTGGTCGCCGGGCTGGTGCTGGAAGGCGTTGGCACAGCGGCATTTGCCCTGCTCAGCATCCACCCCAGCACCGAGATGTTCGCCGCCGTGATGACCCTGGACGCGTTTGCCCAATCGTTCGCCGGTGTGGCCCTTGTGACCTATATGTCGAGTCTGACGAGCCTGGGCTACACCGCCACGCAGTACGCCATGCTGTCCTCAACCTACGCCTTGCTCGGCAAGTTTCTGAAAGGGTTTTCGGGCATTGGGGTTGAAACACTCACCCCCACCTACGGGCTCTTGGGCGCCTACGCCACAGCTTTCGTGGCCACGGGGCTGACAGCGATTCCACCCTTGCTGCTATTGCTGCTACTCTGGCGAATGCAGCGACTCAAGGTCTGATTCGTCTACAGGCATTATTCACGACAAAATAGGCCTCTAGCCCTCGTGGAATATACATAGGCCACTCCAATATTGATAGCGTGATTTACCAAACTTTACGGACACTTCAGCCGGCACTCACACGCCGGCAGGCGCACGGCGCTAGACTGACACCATGAGTCAACACCTGTTAATGATTGAGGACGATGCGCGCCTTGCCGCCATGGTGCGGCAGTATTTGGAACAGTCTGGTTTTACGGTGAGCGTGGCCGGTGATGGCCATGGCGGCTTGGCCCAACTGACCAATCCGGCCAAAGGCGAGCCCGTCGATCTGGTGATTCTGGACCTGATGCTGCCCGACATCGATGGTCTGGAAGTGTGCCGACGCATTCGCGCACTGCCCGGCCACCTATCCCAGATGCCGGTGCTAATGCTCACCGCCAAGGGCGATGCCATGGATCGCATCATCGGTCTCGAAATTGGTGCCGACGACTACCTGCCCAAGCCGTTCGAGCCGCGTGAATTGCTGGCCCGCATCCGCGCCGTATTGCGCCGCCGTGGCGAAAGCCCCACCGCTGAATCCACGAAGCTGCGCTTTGGCGCGCTGGAAATTGACCGGGACGCACGCAGCGTCAGCATTAATGATGCGCCCTGTGATTTGACCTCCTACCAGTTCGACCTGCTGGTGGCCTTGGCCGAGCGCGCCGGGCGCGTACTGACGCGCGACCAGATCATGGAAGCCGTGCGCGGCCGTGAGCTGGACGCCTTTGACCGCTCTATTGACGTGCATATGGGTCGCATCCGCGCGGCCATCGAGGCCGATCCCAAGACTCCCAAGCGCATTCTGACCGTGCGCGGCGTGGGCTACGTGTTCGCACGGCAACAGGATTAGTCCTTTCCTTCCAGGCCCACCACCATCTCCCCCACCATGAACCGGCTCTATATCCGCATCTGGCTGGCCGTGGTACTGGCAGTAGCCGTGCTGACCCTGCTGGTGGGCTGGGCCTGGCGCATGGCAGCCGACGCGCCATTGCGCGAGGTGGTGGCCCGCAACCAGGCCGGAGAAGTAATTGGTCGTGGTCAGGCCCGCCTGGGACGCGGTCCCAGCATGCCGGAATGGGGTAAACCATCGCGCGGACTCGATACACCCCGCCCGCCGCCACCTCCCAACAGTACGACGGAAGCTGAGGCTGATCGCCCCGACGTCAGCCCGGACGAAACACCGCGCGAAGGCCGGGGCCGCTACGGAGCTGGCCCGGAGTTTGATGTACGCATGTTCGACGGACGAACCATCCACATCCACCTGCCACGACCGCCCAAATCCAACTGGAGTGCGCCGTTCGGTTTTTTTTGGACGCTGGGTCTTGTCGGTGTGGCCGTGGCGCTGGCTACCTACCCCATCATTCGGCGCCTGACCCGCCGGCTTGAAGTCCTGCAGCTCAGCCTGAAACAGTGGGGTGACGGAAACCTCAGCGTGCGCGTGCCGGTAACCGGCGACGACGAAATCGGCTTTTTGGCCACCCGTTTCAACCATGCCGCGCAACAGATTGAAACCCTGGTCAAGGCACGCGATGCGCTGCTGGCGTCACAAAAGTCATTGTTGGCCAATGCATCGCACGAGTTGCGCTCGCCGTTGACCCGCATTCGCATGGGCCTGGAGTTCATAGCCCCGCCAACTGATGTCACCGCTGCCGGCGCCAAAGACGAGATTGCCCGCAATATTGCCGAACTGGACCAGTTGATTGACGAGATTCTGCTGGCCAGCCGCCTCGATGCCCGCCAGGCCGATCTGGGTACGGTGGAATCGGTGGACCTGATTGGCTTGACAGCGGAAGAATGCGCCCGCACTGATGCCACGCTGGACGTGCAGGTTACGGGTGGTGAGTTGTCGGTACCGGGGGTCAGCAAGTTACTGCGCCGCGCCGTGCGCAACCTGCTGGAGAATGCGCGCCGCCATGCCAACGGCAAGGCGACGACTTTGACGCTTGTTAAGGACGGAGGCATGGCATGCATCCGCGTCTGCGACCAAGGTCCTGGCGTACCCGAAGCGTTTCAGGACCGTATTTTCGAGCCGTTCTACCGCCTGCCAGGCGCCTCGGAACGCGATGGTGGCGTCGGTTTGGGGCTGTCGCTGGTCAAGTCAATTGCACTGCGCCACGGCGGCTCGGTCCACTGCAGCAACCAAATTGGCGGCGGTGCCTGTTTCGAGATCCGTCTGCCAACGACCGCGTCCAGCACCTCATAAATTTGACCAACTAGTCAAAAGTTGTCGGTTTTTTGCAATTTTCCCCTCAATCTCACACAAACAGGGGATACCGGATTGGGTGCATACCCTCTACAGTTCATCCAACTGCTGTCACAGTTGCAAGACACAAAAGAATTGAAGTCCAACCGCAATAACGGGTTGGCTTACAACGGTTCCAACGACGTCTCTTTCGGGAGACTTTTACAAAGCCACCCTCGGGTGGCTTTTTTTTGTTACAAATACCGCAGCACGTCATCCGGCTGGACGTCGACCAGGCAGCGGGTGTGCCCCAACGGGCACGTGCGCGCAAAACAGGGCGCGCAATCCAGCGGCGGCTGATACAGCGGATCTTTCTTGAGCCAAACCACATGGGCCAACGTATTCAAAGGCGGCGTGTGGAGCGGGCTGGATGACCCAAAAATAGCCACCTGCGGAATGCCAAAGGCCGCCGCCACGTGCATCAACCCGGAATCGTTGCTGACCATGGCCTTGGCCGCTGCAATAGTAGCCAGCGCTTGGTCCAGCGAGGTGCGCCCCGCCCAGTTCAAACAGTGCCCAGGTCGGATCGCATTGACCACGTGGGCGATCTCGCCACACAAAGCCGACTCTTTGGCAGAGCCGAGCAGCACCACTGGCAATGCCAACTGCTCGGACAGCACCGCGAAGTGGCTGGCCGGCCAGCGCTTGGCAGGGCCAAATTCGGCACCCGGCGCAAATACGTAATAGCCCTGGCGCGTCAGTTGCAGTTCGTGCAGCGCGGCATCCACCGTGGCAGCGGCCAGTTGTAGTTGAGGCCGATCTTGCTCCACACCAGAATCACCGCTGAGCGCGGAATAGAACGCCACCATGGGTGGCCGATCGCCAGGTGGCGGGTTGGGTAGACGCCGGTTCAGCACCCAGTAGCGCGACTCACCCTGGTAGCCCACGCGTTTGGGAATACCGGCCCACCAGGGCAGCAGGGCACTCTTGAGGGAATTGGGGCCAACGTAGGCCACGTCGAAGCGGCCCCGCATCTTTGCAGCCATGCTGCGCCGTGCGGCCCATTGCAGCCCGCCGTGGGCAAACGGCAAATCCACCACCTCGGCCACCTGCGCCATGGCGCGGTAAACCGGTGCCACCCAGGGCAATGCGCCTACGGTGATTACCTCGCCACGTGCGTGGAGGCGCCGCAGCAGGGGTTCGGTCATCACCGCGTCCCCGATCCACTGTGGCGCAATCACCAGGGCGCGGGTCATGGGATTATTGCGTCGTGCGGGTGGTTAATGACCACCGTCGAAATGCTCGCCCGCCTTGAGTCGGTACTCCGTGCCGCAGTAAGGGCACTTGGCCTCGCCGGTTTGGCCCACATCCAGGTACACCTTGGGGTGGGTGTTCCAGGTTTCCATTTTGGCCAAGGGGTTCGGGCAAAACACGCCGCCTTCGTCGGTAAGGTCTTTTACGAGCAGTTCAATCGTTGCGATGGTCATGGTGTCAGACTTTGGTGAGCCAGTGGGCATATTTGGGGTTGCGGCCATTGACGATGTCAAAGAACGCGCTTTGGATTTTTTCGGTGATGGGGCCGCGCGAACCCACATAGTCGTCTTTACCCAACTCGATGCGGTCAAGTTCACGGATGGGTGTCACTTCGGCAGCGGTGCCGGTGAAGAAGGCTTCGTCGGAAATGTAAACCTCGTCACGGGTGATACGCTTTTGCACCACTTCCAGCCCCAGGTCTTTGCAGATGTGGAACACGGTGTTGCGGGTGATGCCGTTCAAGGCACCGGCCGACAGGTCGGGGGTGTACACCACCCCGTCCTTGACGACGAACAGGTTCTCACCAGCGCCTTCGCTGACAAAGCCATTGGCGTCCAGAAGCATGGCCTCGTCGTAGCCATCATCAGTGGCTTCCATGTTGGCCAGAATGGAATTGGTGTAGTTGCTGACCGCCTTGGCCTGGGTCATGGTGATGTTGACGTGGTGGCGGGTGTAGCTGGAAATCTTGACGCGGATGCCGCGCTGCATGCCTTCTTCACCCAGGTAGGCGCCCCAGGGCCAGGCGGCGACCATCAGGTGGATGGTATTGCCTTTGGGGCTCACCCCCAGCTTCTTGTCACCAATCCAGGTCAGGGGGCGCAGGTAGCAGCTCTCCAGCTTGTTTTCGCGCACCACGGCCTTTTGCGCCTCGTTGACCTGATCTTTGGTAAAGGGAATGGCCATGCGCAAAATTTTGGCGCTGTTGAACAAACGATCAGTGTGCTCTTCCAGACGAAAAATGGCCGTGCCGTTAACTGTGTTGTAGGCCCGCACACCTTCAAAAGCGCCGCAACCGTAATGCAGGGTGTGGCTCAGGACATGGATCTTGGCATCGCGCCAATCGACCATCTGGCCATCCATCCATATTTTTCCATCGCGGTCGGACATTGAGGGTGGTAATGGGCTCATGGCGTGTTTCCTTGGAATCGTGGTCTTAGAAACCGCTGATTTTACGACCGCCGCTGCGCATGGCGCACACCCAGGACCATCGAGGCGCTCTCAGCCCAGCGAGCGCACCACCTCCATAGCCTGCTCCACCCGCTCCACCGCATGGATGGTCAATCCTTCATAGTCTTTGCCATTCAGGTTTTTGGGCATGTTGGCCTTGGGTACGACGGCCACGCTAAAGCCCAGCTTGGCAGCTTCCTTCAGGCGCTCCTGGCCGCGCGGCGCCGGGCGCACCTCACCGGCCAGCCCCACCTCGCCAAAGGCAAAGAAACCTTTGGGCAAAGCCTTGCCGCGCAGGCTGGACGTGATGGCTAGCAACACCGCCAGATCGGCGGCCGGCTCGCTGATGCGCACGCCCCCCACAGCATTGACGAACACATCCTGGTCCATACACGCCACGCCCGCATGGCGGTGCAGCACCGCCAGCAGCATGGCCAGGCGATCCCGGTCCAACCCAACGGAGAGGCGCCGGGGACTGGGGCCGCCACTGTCCACCAGTGCCTGGATTTCCACCAGCAGCGGGCGCGTACCTTCGAGCGTGACCATGACGCAACTACCCGGCACTGGCTCGGCATGCTGGCTCAAAAAGATGGCGCTGGGGTTGGAGACGCCCTTGAGGCCCTTCTCGGTCATGGCGAAGACGCCGATTTCGTTGACCGCGCCAAAGCGGTTTTTGATGGCACGCACCAGCCGGAAGCTGCTGTGCGTGTCGCCCTCAAAGTACAGCACCGTGTCGACCATGTGCTCCAGCACGCGCGGGCCGGCCAGAGCGCCTTCCTTGGTGACGTGCCCTACCAGCACAATGGCCGTGCCGCTGGACTTGGCACAACGCGTCAGGTGGGCCGCGCATTCGCGCACCTGGGCCACCGAACCCGGCGCGGAGCTGAGCTGGTCGGAGTACACGGTCTGGATGGAGTCGATCACGGCCACGTCGGGCTGCTCGGCATCAATCGTGGCCAGGATCTTGTCGAGCTGGATTTCGGCCAGCACCTTGACCTGGGAACCCGCAAGCCCGAGCCGACGCGAACGCAGCGCGACCTGGGCACCACTTTCTTCCCCGGTTACATACAGGGTGGACTGCCCGCTGCGCTGGAGCGAATCAAGTGCCTGCAACAGCAGCGTCGACTTGCCAATGCCAGGGTCGCCACCGATCAGAACGACAGCGCCTTCCACCATGCCGCCACCCAGCACCCGGTCCAGTTCGTCCTGGCCGGTGGGCGTGCGCTGCACGTCGGTGGCATCGATGTCGGCCAGTACGGTCACCACGGCCGTTTTGGCCAGCGACTGGAATTGCGATGCATACCGGTTCTTGCCCGGCGCCGCGGTGTCCACCACCGATTCGATCAAGGTGTTCCAGGCGGCGCAACTAGGGCATTTGCCCAGCCACTTGGAACTGGTGCCTCCGCATTCGGTACATGTGTAGATGGTTTTTTCTTTGGCCATACCACCATAATACTGTACAAAATTACAGATGTTTGATTTTTTCCCGCACCTTACGGACCTTATCCAGGCACCACTTCACGCGGCCACCTCCACCGGTACCCGCAGCGCCAGGCCACACATCAACTCGTAGCCCACGGTCTGGGCACAGACCGCCACATCGTCGATCGGCAGCACGGTGCCATTGGCGGCGCGCCCCCACAGCGTGGCGGTGCTGCCCACGCCGGCCTGGGGGACAGGTGTCAGGTCCACCGTAATCATGTCCATGCTGACCCGTCCCACGGTGCGCGTGGGCACGCCGTCCACCAGCACTGGCGTGCCAGTTGGGCAAATGCGCGGGTAGCCATCGGCATAGCCACAGGCCACAACGCCAATACGCATTGGCTTGTCAGCTACAAAACTTGAGCCATATCCGACGCTAGCCCTCGTATCCAATGCCTGAGTAGCTATGATTTTTGCAGCAAGTGTCATCGTGGGTTGCAACGCCCAATCGGCTGCGCTGTGCTCGGGATAGTCCGGCGCGCTGCCATACAGCACGATGCCCGGGCGTACCCAGTCCGACACCACCAAGGCCTCGGGGTGCAGTGCTGCCTGCGCCGGATCGACCGTGTGCCGAAGAATCGCGGCGCTGTTGCTCAAGGACCGCTCGCCAGGCAGATCCCGGCTGGCGGCGGCAAAGACTGCCATTTGCTGTGCCACGCCGCGCGGGCCATCGGCATCACTGAAGTGGCACATCAGGGAGATTTCGTCCACTTGGGGCAATGCATTGAGGCGGGTCCAGGCCGCGCGGTAGCGCTCGGGCATGAAGCCCAGGCGGTTCATACCCACATTCATTTTGAGGAATACGCGCTGTGGGACATTGGTCTTGTGCGTGGCCAACATGTCAATCTGCTCGTTGCAGTGCACGGTGTGCCACAGGTCCAGGCGGGAACACAATTCCAGGTCGCGCTGTTCAAACACCCCTTCCAGCAAAAGAATGGGGCCGCGCCAGCCCAGATCACGGACACGCTGGGCCTCGGCCAGGTCCAACAGGGCGAAACCATCGGCGCTGCGCATGCCATCGAACACGCGTTCTATACCATGGCCATAGGCATTGGCTTTGACCACGGCCCAGACACGGGCGTCGGGCGCAGCACGGCGAACCCGCTCCAGGTTGTGGCGAAAGGCGGCCGGGTGGATGGTGGCAAGAATCGGACGGGGCATGGCAATTACTCGGCTTGGGTCTGGGGAGATTTTGACACTGCCCGGCATGCTATAACCGCAACTCGTTTGGAGACTCACACATTATTTCGCACCGGCCACGCCGGCGCGCGCAACCCCCACGCATGAAACGCGGCTTCTATACCATCATGTCGGCGCAGTTTTTCAGCTCGCTGGCAGACAACGCCTTGTTCGTCGCGGCCGTGCAGTTGTTGCGCAGCAGTGGATCTGACGAATGGCAGCAGGCCGCACTGATTCCCATGTTTGCCCTGTTTTATGTGGTCCTTGCGCCCTTTGTGGGTGCCGTGGCCGATGCGCTGCCCAAAGGCCGGGTCATGCTGTATAGCAACGGGATCAAGATCGTTGGCTGCCTGATCATGCTGTTTGGCAACCATCCGCTGATCTCCTACGCCATTGTCGGACTGGGTGCTGCGGCCTATTCACCCGCCAAATACGGCATCCTGACCGAGCTGCTACCGGCTTCGCAACTGGTCAAGGCCAATGGCTGGATTGAAGGACTGACCATCGCGTCCATCATTCTGGGTGTTCTATTGGGCGGGCAGTTGGTGGGACATGCCGCATCCACCTACCTGCTGTCGTTTGACTTTCCGCTGATTGACACCGGCATCGATAGCCCATCCGAGGCGGCCATTAGCGTGCTGATCTTTGTCTACCTTCTGGCGGCCTGGTTCAATCTGCGTATCCCGCTCACTGGCGTCCCCATGCGCCCCCTGCCAAAGCACCTCATCTCTCTGCTTCCCGATTTCTGGCACTGCAATATGCGTTTGTGGCGCGACCGACTGGGCCAAATATCGTTGTCCACCACCACGTTGTTTTGGGGTGTCAGCAGCAACCTCAAATACATTGTGCTGGGATGGGCTTCCATCGCGCTGGGCTACAGCGTGACACAGGCCTCGGCGCTGGTGGGTGTGGTCGCCATCGGCACGGCGGTGGGCGCCGTGGCGGCATCGATGCGCATGCGACTGGACCAGGCCACCCATGTGCTGCCATTGGGCATTGCCATGGGGGTACTAATCCTTTTGTTGAACGTAATAACCAACGTCTGGGTCGCGGCGCCATTCCTGGTGCTGCTGGGCGGTCTCGGCGGATTCCTGGTGGTGCCCATGAATGCCCTGCTACAGCACCGTGGCCACAACCTGATGGGGTCCGGCCGATCCATTGCCGTGCAGAACTTCAATGAACAGGCCTGCACTCTGGCCCTGGGCGCCTTCTACAGCCTGTCCACTGGCATGGGGTTATCGATTTTTGGTGCCATTACCGTGTTTGGCATGGTGGTGGCTGGGTTCATGTGGCTGATCAAGCGCTGGCACGAAAGCAACTGCCGTAATCACGCCGCCGATGTCAATCACCTGCTGGAAATAGCCCGCCACGACACCCACCATGGCGGTTGAGCCGGGAGCACCCGGCAAAGTTCGGGCATTGGCCGCGTTGGCCCTGTTGCTCAATGCGTTTACCTGGGGCGTGTCCTGGTGGCCGTTTCGCCAATTGCAGGATCAAGGCGTCCACCCACTGTGGTCCACTGCACTGATCTACTGCTTCGCCCTGGTGTGCCTGCTGGCACTGCGCACGGGCGCATGGCGCGCGTTTGGCCAGCATGCGGGGTTGTGGGTGCTGCTGGTGGCCGCCGGGTTGACCAACGTCGGTTTCAACTGGGCCGTTACCGTGGGCGACGTGGTGCGTGTGGTGCTGCTTTTCTACCTGATGCCCGCCTGGGTGGTCTTGTTGGCTTGGCCCTTGCTTGGGGAGCGTCCCACGTCAGCATCACTCTTGCGCCTGGCGCTGGCGCTGGCAGGCGTGCTGGTGGTGCTCAAGACACCGGACTCCCCCTGGCCATGGCCGCATACCCTGGCCGATGGCCTTGCCGTGATGGGTGGCTTTGCCTTTGCCCTGACCAACATTTTGCTGCGACGTCTGCAGGGCGTGCCCACAACCGCCTGCATGCTGGCCATGTTTGGCGGGGGCGCGTTGATGGCGGCGCTGGCAGCACTGTTGGGCATGCAGTACGGGTTGGTGGGCAGCTTGCCTGCGCCAACCCAAAGCTGGCTGACCTGGGTAGGAGTCTTGAGTGTGTTCTTTCTGGTTGGCAATGTGGGGTTGCAGTACGGCGCAGCGCGCCTGAGCGCCAGCACCACCTCCATCATCATGTTGTCCGAAGTGGTGTTTGCCAGTACCTCGGCCGTGCTGCTGGGCGCCGGCGAACTCAATCTGCGTGTGGTGCTGGGCGGGTCGCTGATCTTTCTGGCGGCCATCCTGTCCACCGTGTCTTTCAGGGCAGCCACCTCAGGTACGTAGCGCGGAACCCTCACGCCAATATCACACCTCTGCAAGTGTTATTGCGCAGTGTTAAGGTGACCGCTTTGTTACCAACACCAAGGCCGCACCATGTCCTCCGCATACGATTTTGAAGCCCTTTCCATCACCGGCAAAAAGGTGGCGTTGAGCCAATACAAGGGACAGCCCATGCTGATCGTCAACACCGCCAGTGCCTGCGGGTTTACGCCGCAGTTCGCCGGTCTGGAAACGCTGCACGAAACCTATGGCAAGAAGGGACTGGTCGTACTGGGTTTCCCCTGCAACCAATTTGGAGCGCAGGACGCTGGCAACAACGGCGAGATTGCCGAGTTCTGCCAGCTCAACTACGGTGTGAGCTTTCCCATGATGTCCAAGATCGATGTCAACGGCAGCAACGCGCACCCGCTGTACCAGTGGATGGCCGCTGAAGCACCTGGCTTGTTGGGCTCCAAGGCGATCAAATGGAACTTCACCAAGTTCCTGATCGGACGCGACGGTCAGGTTCTCAAACGCTATGCCCCCACCGATACGCCGCAAAGCATGACCAAAGATATCGAGGCCGTGTTAGCACCCTAGGCAACTATCGGTGGGTGCACAACCGCCACTGAACTTGGTCGTAACCATTGTGGCTGTGGCAGGAAGCACATGGGATACTCCAAACCGTGAACGACGCACTGACATCACCCACTGACGAAGAAAACCCGTGGAAGCAGGCGCTGGAAGGCACCGGAGTAGGGGTGTGGGACTGGAATTTGGTCACCAATGCGCAAACACATTCCGCGCGCTGGGAAGAAATGCTGGGCTACCAGGCCGGCGAATTGACACAAGGCTATCGGGACTTTGTGGACCGTGTGCATCCGGACGATCTGCCACGCGTCCAGACTGACGCACGCAACTACATGGCAGGGCTGGTCCCAACCTATGCCCAGGACATCCGTATACGCTGCAAAGATGGCAGTTGGAAGTGGATTTTGGCGCGGGGCACGGTGGTCGAGCGGGACGCCAACGGCGCGCCCCTGCGCATGATTGGCACCCACACCGATATCACCGAACGCAAACGAGCCGAAAGCGATTTGCGAGCCCTCAACACCCAATTGCAGCAAAACACCCAGCTGCTGCAAACGACACTCAGCAGTATCAGCCAGGGCATCGTGCTGGTGGATGCAGATGGGCGCGTACGCCAGTTCAACCAGCGCGCCTGCGAGCTGCTGGACCTGCCGATGAGCATGCTCGCGCAGCACCCCCTGATGGAAGACATAATCCACTTTCTGCGGGAGCGGGGCGACTTTGGGACCGATGCACACCTGGTGGCCCCGGAAGCCCGCCAGCATCTGACGCAATCCACCCAATGGGCGACAAACAACTACCCCAGTCATTACCTGCGCGACACCCCCCAAGGGCGGACCCTGGAAGTGCGCACCCAGAACCTGCCCTCGGGCGGCTTGGTGCGCACTTTTGCTGATGTCACCGATTACGTGCAGTCGGAAGCCGCACGCCAACGCCTCAATACCTTGCTGGACGCCACCCAGACCGTGGCAGGCGTGGGCGCCTGGGAGCGCGACTTTGTCAACAACACGGTGTACTGGACAGATGGTGTCTACCGCATCCTGGAAGTCACCCCCGAGGACTACACGCCAGGTGACCTGGCCTCGACCCGACGTTTTTTTACGCCCCGGTCCCAGGAAATGATCCAGCTGATCCCGCCGACCCAGGCCGACGGGGAAATGACTGAACATGATATGGAACTGGAGATGATCACCGGTCAAGGCCGCCCCATCTGGGTCCGCATTAAGGGAAGGACCACCTGGAACGAGGGCAAGCCCCAAAGACGCACTTCGGTACTGCAGGACATCACCGAACGCAAACAGGCCGAGGCCGCTATTCGCGAAAGCGAGGAGCGCTGGAAACTGGCCCTGGACAGCACCGGCGACGGCGTGTGGGATTGGTACATTCAGACGGGCAAGGAGTTCTTTTCTCCACGTTTGCTGCAGATGTGCGGCTACGACGGCACAGACCTGGAAAACCTGTCCGAGGAGTTCGACAGCCGTACCCACCCGGACGACATGGATGCACTGCAACGCGCACGCGCCGACCACTTTGAACGCCGTACGCCGAGCTACACCATTGAGCGGCGTATTCGCTGCAAGGATGGCAGCTGGAAGTGGGTACTCAGCCGGGGCATGGTCATCAGCCGCGACGCCAAAGGCCTGCCGTTGCGCATGATCGGCACCTTTACCGACATCACCCACCGCAAAGAATCCGAGGCACTGATCCGCCAGCAGGCGTTTTACGACTCCCTGACCGGTCTGCCCAACCGGCGCATGCTGCGTGACCGGCTGGAGCAGGAGATCAAGCAATGCAACCGGGACCAGCAGCAACTGGCCCTGATTTTCATTGATCTGGACCACTTCAAGGAGGTTAACGATACCCTGGGCCATGACCAGGGCGACCTGCTGTTGGTGGAGGCCGGGCGGCGCATCCAGGCCTGCGTGCGGGAGTCGGACACCGTGGCACGGATGGGCGGTGACGAGTACACCGTTATCCTGGCCGAACTTACTGACAGGTTCCACCTGGAAGGCATCCTGCAAAAGATTTTGCAAACGCTGAGCCAGGTCTACCAACTTGGCACGGAACAGGTGTTTGTTTCGGCCAGCATCGGCATCGCTCTCTATCCATCGGACGCCGACCACATCGAGAACCTGCTGAAAAGCGCCGACCAGGCCCTGTACGTGGCCAAAGGCGCCGGGCGCAACCGCTTCAGTTTCTTTACGCCGGCGTTGCAGGAGGCCGCACAGACCCGGGTGCGCCTGGCCGGCGACTTGCGAACCGCCTTGCAAAACCACCAATTTCATGTGGTCTACCAACCCATTATCGAACTGGCCACCGGCGCCATCCACAAGGCCGAGGCCATGATCCGCTGGAACCATCCCACCCGGGGTCTGGTCAGTCCGACAACCTTCATCCCCATTGCCGAATCCAGTGGTCTGATTGTCGAGATTGGCGAATGGGTGTTTCAGCAAGCCGCCCTGCAGGTGCGGGCCTGGCGGCAAGATCTGGCACCCCATTTTCAGATCAGCGTGAACAAGTCTCCGGTGCAATTCCACCACGACGGCGCTGGCCGCACACCCTGGTCGGCGCAACTGACGGCGCAGGGCCTGCCCGGCGACAGCATTGCGGTGGAGATCACCGAGGGCCTGCTGCTCAACACCAGCAGGCAGGTGGTTGACACCCTGCTGGCGCTGCGTGATGCGGGCATCCGCGTGTCGCTGGATGATTTTGGTACAGGGTATTCGTCCTTGTCGTATCTGCAGAAGTTCGACATCGACTTCATCAAGATCGACCAGTCTTTTGTGTGCCATTTGATTGCCGAGTCCACCGAACTGGCGTTATGCAAGGCCATCATCGTGATGGCGCACGCCTTGGGCATCCAGGTGATTGCAGAGGGCGTAGAAACCGCCGAGCAGCGAGACTTGCTGGCCACAGTTGGCTGCGACTTTGTACAGGGCTACCTGTACGCCCGGCCCATGCGGGCGGCAGACTTTGACGCTTTCATGGCCGCCTACCAACCTCGACCACTCTGCAACCAGTAGCTTCAGGACAGTGACGCCAACGCCTCGTCCAGCACTTCCACCCAGTGGCGCACCTTTGTTGCCGTGCCGCTTTGCAGGTGGGTGATACAGCCGATATTGGCCGACACGATCACCTCTTGCTGCAGTTCGTTCAGGTGACCCAATTTGCGATCGCGCAACTGGTAGGCCAGCGCAGGGTTGAGCACGCTGTAGGTGCCAGCCGAGCCGCAGCACAGATGGCTTTCATTCAGGGGGGTGCGGATGTCGAAGCCCAATGCACCCAGGTGTTGCTCGACCCCGCCCTTGAGCTTTTGGCCGTGCTGCAACGTGCACGGCGGGTGAAAGGCCAGCTTGGGTGCCTGGGTGCGGATGCGTTCTGCCAGCGCCGGACGGGCAGCCTGCAAGGACTGCACGATCACCGGCAACAACTCGCTCAAGTCCCGGGTCAACCCACTGATGCGGGCCGCCTTTTCGGCATAGGCCGGGTCGTCTTGCAGGATATAGCCGTACTCCTTGACCGTGACACCACAACCCGAGGCATTCATCACAATCGCCTCTACCCCCTGTTGCACCTGGGGCCACCAGGCGCCAATATTGGCGCGCATCTCGGCTTTGCCGCCGTCCTGGTCGTTCAGGTGGAATTTGACAGCGCCGCAGCAGCCCGCATCGGGTGCCACGATGGTCTGGATGCCCACCGCATCCAGCACCCTGGCGGTGGATGCGTTGATGTTGGGGGCCATGGCGGGCTGGGCGCAGCCGGCCAGCATCAGAACCTTGCGCGTGTGGCTGCGTGTGGGCCACGTGCCAGCATCCTGCTTGGCGGGCACCTTGTTCTTCAGTGCAGCAGGCATCAACGGGCGCACCAGCTGGCCCAACGCCATGGCTGGGCCGAACAGGGGTGAAGGGATGCCCTCCTTCAATGCCCAGCGCACGGCGCGCTCCCCCATCGGGCGCGGCACCTTGGCGTCCACCAACTTGCGGCCAATGTCCAGCAGGTGGCCGTAGTCCACACCACTGGGGCATGTGGTCTCGCAATTGCGGCAGGTCAGGCAGCGGTCCAAATGCAACTGGGTTTTGCGGGTGGGCGTGTGGCCTTCCAGCACCTGCTTCATCAGGTAGATGCGGCCACGCGGGCCGTCCAGCTCATCGCCTAGCAACTGGTAGGTAGGGCAGGTGGCAGTGCAGAAGCCGCAGTGCACGCACTTGCGCAGGATGGCCTCGGCGGCCTGGCCGTCAGGGGTGTTCTGGTACTCGGGGGCCAGCGTGGTTTGCATAGGGTTACCAGGCGTCAAACAGCCGGTGGGGATTGAAGATGCCGTGGGGGTCCATGCTCTGCTTGAGGCGCTGCTGAATGGCCATCTGCGCCGAATTATTCAAGAGAAATGAGCCTCTAGCCCTCGTCGAATCTACGTAAGGCACTACAAAAAGAGTAGCATTTCCACCATGAGCGTGGGCCTGCGCCTGTAGCGCGGCGGCAGCGTGCAGCGGCGCCCACAGCCAACGCAGGCCGCCGTGCCACTCCACCAACGGGCTGGCAGGCAGGTCCAGCACCGGGGTGGTCTGCGGCACGCTCAGGCGCCACAGCGCTAGGCATGGGTCAGCCGGGCGGGCAAAAAAAGGCAGTTGCTGGTTGCGGCACAGTTCCCAGTCGCCTTGGGCTTGGGCGTTGTCCATGCGCTGGCCCGTCTGTTCGGCCAGCATCTTCTGGCAGGCCGCCTCCACCGCCGCCACGGCACCGCGCAGCCGCACAAACAGCAGGTCCTGGCCCGTATATCCTGTGGTTTCGCCAGCCGTGTCGTCGTGCACCCAGCAGCTGGCATTGAGCGGCAGGGGCTGGCCGCCCCAGCGGTGCAGGCATTCCAGAGCACTGGCCTGGTCCATGGCAAACACCAGAGTGGCCTCGGCGGGGGCCACCGGCAGCACCTTGAGCGAGACCTCGGTGATCAGCCCCAGCGTACCCATGCTGCCCACCATCATGCGGGAGACATCGTAGCCAGCCACGTTTTTCATGACCTGGCCACCAAAGACCAATTCCTCCCCCAGGCCGTTGACCAGATGCAGGCCCAGCACGTATTCACGCACCGCACCGGCACTGGCGCGGGCTGGACCACTCAGACCCGCAGCAACCATGCCACCGATGGTCGCTTTGCTCCCGTCGGCGGTGCCACAAGATGGAGCCCGCTCGCCCAAGGGCTCGGCGTGGGTGGCCGTGGCGGAGGATGACCAGGCAAAGTGCGGCGGCTCAAACGCCAGGCATTGACCATGCTCGGCCAGCAGGGCTTCCAGTTCGGCTAACGGAGTGCCGGCACCCACGGTGACCACCAGTTCCGTGGGCTCGTAGCTCAGAATGCCCGATAGTCCGCGGGTGTCCAGCAACTCGCCCTCGAGGTGGTTGCCATAAAAATCCTTGCTGCCGCCACCGCAGATGCGTAAGGCAGTGCCATTCGACGAAGCGGCGCGGATGTGGTCAGTAATATGGCGCAGGGCCGAATCCATGGTTTGCATGCCCGCCATGGTAGCGGCGGCATTGCCGGCTTAGCGTGAATTTTTTGAAACCACAGGCACCAAAAATTTGTTCCCATGGAGCACCGAAATTCAATCTTGGTACATATTGACCGCCAGGCCCGGTACATCAACACGGGTGGAAAAGACACAGCCCGAATCCGGAAACGCCGCGAGTTCGTCTGCGCTGCGCCCACGACGGGCGGATGTGAGGTACAAGGTTTTCAAGTCTTCGCCACCAAAGCAGGGCATGGTCGGGCATACGGCGGGGGTCGGGTACTGTGCTACCAGACGGCCATCAGGCGCAAAGCGACACAGGCGCTGCCCTTCGTATAGCGCCACCCAGTAGTGGCCTTGCACGTCCACGGCAGCGCCGTCAGGGCGGCCTCCGTACGGCACTGCATTGGACGCTGATGCAGGTGACCATGTCCACCCGGCGGGTTTGGGTGCAAATTGTTGGAACGTGCGCGGTGCGGTCAGGGTATTGGTTTGCAGGTCGCAGTCCCAGGCGCGGATGGCGTGACTGGCGGTATCTGTCCAGTAGGCCGTGCGTTCGTCCGGGCTCCACGCCAAACCGTTGCCTGTCAGGGCATCCCCCACATGACGCTGCACCTGTGGCACGCGGCCACTGCGCGCATCGACAGAGTACAGGGCGGCAGCATGCGCGGTCTTGGTTTCGTCCAGCGTACCCACCCAAAAGCGCCCACGCTGGTCGCACTTGCCGTCGTTGGCGCGCACGCTACCTGTGTCGTACGGCAACGTGGTGACTGGGTCGAGCCCACCACGCCATTCGCGCGCACGAAAAATACCATTGCGCAGCGCAATGACCAACCCACCGAGGGCCGCCGGTGCCAGACATCCAGGCTCGCTGGGCATCTCCCAAGTCTCCACCGTGCCCATATAGACATTGGCGCGCAAGATGGTCTTTGCCGCAATATCGACCCAATACAGCAACTGCTCCAACGGGTGCCAAAAGGGTGACTCCCCCAGCTGGTACGTCAACGGGTTGAGGGTTTGCCATTGCAATGTGTGCGTCTGCGACGGATCAACGGCTGGACCATCGCCAGGAAACGGGTTGGTTTGAGGGAGCATGGCGGACGCTTTCACAATGTGACTCAATGCCAAATTGTGCACCGAACCAGCACAAAAACCCCGGAGGAACACACGTTCGTCCGGGGTTTTGCGCAGCGTGCCTAGCGGCTGTAAGCCGTTTCTCCGTGCGAGGTGATGTCCAGGCCTTCGCGCTCGTCTTCTTCGCTGACGCGCAGACCGATGGTCTTGTCGACGATGAAGTAGGCAACAACCGATACGATGCCCGACCACAGCACAGTCACACCTACGGCCTTGGCCTGGATCCACACTTGCGCGGCAATGGAGTAGTCAGCCGGTGTGACCATGGTTGCCGTCACCCAGTCGCCCATGGCGCTCGGGCCTCCCAAGGAGGGTGATGCGAAGACACCGGTCAACAGGGCACCCAGAATGCCGCAGACACCGTGCACGCCGAACACGTCCAGCGAGTCGTCAGCGCCCAGCATCTTCTTCAGGCCGGTCACACCCCACAGACCGGCAAAACCAGCGATCAGGCCGATCGCCAGACCACCGCCGATGCCGACGTTGCCGGCTGCCGGCGTGATGGCCACCAAACCTGCCACTGCGCCAGACGCAGCACCCAACATGGAGGCTTTGCCCTTGTGCATGGCTTCACCGATAGACCAGGTCAGCACGGCCGCTGCCGTTGCACCCAGGGTGTTGATGAAGGCCAGGGCGGCAAAGCCATTGGCTTCCAATGCGGAGCCCGCGTTAAAGCCGAACCAGCCGACCCACAGCAAGGCAGCACCCACCATAGTCAATGTCAGGCTGTGGGGTGCCATGGCTTCCTTGCCGTAGCCAATACGCTTGCCGATAAAGAAGGCACCGACCAAACCGGCGACCGCAGCGTTGATGTGCACCACCGTACCGCCTGCGAAGTCCATCGCACCCCACTGCCACAGCATGCCAGCCGTGGCATTAACCTTGTCGACCACTTCCTTGCTGATGTAAGCGTCAGGGCCGGCCCAGAACCAGACCATGTGCGCCATAGGCAAGTAGCTGAAGGTGAACCACAGCACCATGAAGGCCAACACGGCAGCGAACTTGATGCGTTCAGCGAATGATCCGACGATCAGCGCGCAAGTGATGCCGGCAAACGTGGCCTGGAATGCGGCAAACACGATCTCAGGGATCACAACGCCCTTGCTGAATGTGGCGGCATTGGCAAAAGTACCCGCAGCGTTGTCCCAGATGCCCTTCATGAGCAACCGGTCAAACCCGCCGATGAACGGGTTGCCCTCGGTAAACGCCAGGCTGTAGCCGTAGATGAACCACAGCACCACAATCATCGAGAACGTGACCATGACCTGCATCAGCACAGACAGCATGTTCTTGCTGCGCACCAAACCACCGTAGAACAGCGCCAGGCCCGGCACAGTCATCAAGATGACCAGCATGGTGGAGACCATCATCCAGGCGGTGTCACCCTTGTTGGGGACCAGTGTTAGCGCGGGTGCCACAGTCTGCGCCAGCGCGACAGAACCCGCGGTTAACAGACTCCAACCCAGCGCAAGGGAAATGAATAATTTTTTCATGGTGTTTTCCAATCACAGGGCGTCGTTGCCGGTCTCGCCGGTGCGGATGCGCACGACCTGTTCCAGGTCGTACACAAAAATCTTGCCGTCGCCGATCTTGCCGGTGCGAGCGGCGCCTTCGATGGCCTCAATCACGCGTTCCACCAGCGCGTCGTCGACCGCCGCTTCTATCTTGACCTTGGGCAAAAAGTCGACCACGTACTCCGCGCCACGGTACAGCTCGGTGTGCCCTTTTTGACGCCCAAAGCCTTTGACTTCGGTGACGGTGATGCCCTGCACGCCCATGCCGGACAGGGCTTCGCGCACCTCGTCGAGCTTGAATGGTTTGATGATTGCCGTTACGAGTTTCATGGTGCTTCCTTGTGTGTTGATCGACGCCATCAGAACGTGTACTTGACGCCGACGGTCAGTGCGTTCTTGCCCAGGTTGTCAAAGCCTCCGACCTTGTAGAACGCGTCCTTGGCGTCAGTGGTCATGGCTGCTATGGAGGCCGTCAGGCCGGTACCGAAGTCCTTGGTCAGCGTCAGCGACCAATCGGTGTAATCCCCTGCATTGCCAGCCTGGTTGGGAATGCTCTGGCGGCCCACGTGCGGAGTCAGCGTGAAGCCATTGCCCAGATCCAATGCGGCAGCCAGTTCAAGGTAGTTCGCACCCTTGCTGTCGGGGTTGGCAATGAAGTTGCTGGTGGCCTGGCTGTACTTGGCGGTGACGATGCCGAAGGTCAGTGCACCATAGACTTCTGTGGTGTTGGCGTTGACCAGCACCTTGTCGGCTGTGTTGCCGGGGTATTGGTAGGTGATCACGCCCACGTCAAAGGTTAAATCTTTGGCGATTTCACCCTTGAAGCCGCCGTACAGATCGACTTCGGTGGAACCATCGGTGGCACCCACATAGTCCTTGATCCAATTGATGTTGGAACCCCAGATGCCAACGTAGGCACCACTCTTGTGGGCGTAGTCAGCCCCCAACTGGAGCGCGGGCTTGAACGACGTCTGTGCCACGCTGCGAAAGCGGTAGTCGCTCACAACGCCTACGTTGAAGCTCAGGGTGGACTGCGGCTCAGCAGCCGGGGCAGCCGTTTGTGCCAGAGCGGCCGTACTGGCCAGTGCACAGGCGAGGGCGAGAAGGGTCTTGGACTTGGTTGGCATTGAAGGCTCCGATCGGTTAAGGGGATAGTCCCACTTAGCACGATGCATGCCACATGCCATTCAAGGTCTGTATCGCGCTTGACCGTTGACGTTGGCGTACAGATATCGCTATCATGACTGTATATATTTACAGTTTGCACTAGTCTAGTGCATAACCTGGGCGCAAAGGTCTGGACAGTGCGCACTTTTTGGGAGCATGGGCTATGGGCTTGTCTTTGGTGCAAAGCCGTGCTTTGCGGGGCCTGGAGGCCGCACGGGTCACCGTGGAAGTGCATCTGGCCAATGGGCTACCCAGCTTTACCCTGGTTGGGCTGGCCGATGTGGAGGTCAAGGAAGCCCGCGAGCGGGTTCGCTGCGCCATTCAAAATGCTGGCTTGCAATTTCCGCACAACCAACGTATCACCGTCAATCTGGCGCCGGCTGACCTGCCCAAAGACTCCGGCCGACTCGACCTTCCCATTGCATTGGGCATTCTGGCCGCCAGTGGGCAGATTGACGGCAGCCGTTTGGCAGACTATGAGTTTGCCGGCGAGCTGTCGCTAACCGGAGCGTTGCAGCCTGTGCGGGGCGCATTGGCCATGGCGTTGGCCTTGCACAGCACCACTGCAGTTCCCAAGTTGGTATTGCCACCCGGCAATGCCGAAGAGGCGGCGCTGGTACCTGGCTCTCAGGTGTACCGGGCCCGCCACCTGCTGGACGTGGTTCGCCAGTTTGTCCCGCCTGGCAGCACTGCAGCGGCCCAGGACGACACGGAGCCCGTGCCCGATGACGGCTGGTGCCGTGTGGAGGCGGTTCTGCACACCCCGCATCGTACCGGCCCCGATATGGCCGACGTCAAAGGTCAGGCCGGTGCCAAGCGCGCCCTGGAAATTGCTGCCGCTGGAGGCCACAGTCTGCTCATGGTGGGGCCACCGGGTTCTGGCAAGTCCATGTTGGCGCAACGTTTTGCCGGACTGCTGCCGCCCATGTCATGTGAAGAGGCGCTGCAAAGCGCCGCCATCAGCAGCCTGCGCGGACGCTTTGCGATTGAAAACTGGGGTCAACGGCCCACCTGCTCGCCCCACCACTCGGCCAGCGCCGTGGCTCTGGTAGGCGGCGGATCACCACCGCGTCCCGGCGAAGTATCCCTTGCCCACCACGGCGTCCTGTTTCTGGACGAAATGCCAGAATTTCAGCGCACAGCACTGGAGGCGCTGCGTGAGCCCCTGGAGACTGGCGCCATCACCATCTCGCGGGCGGCGCAGCGCTGCGAATTTCCGGCGCGCTTTCAATTGGTGGGTGCCATGAACCCCTGCCCCTGCGGTTACCTGGGCAGTGCAAGCCACCGCTGCCGTTGCACGCCCGATCAGATCCGCCGCTACCAATCCAAATTGAGTGGGCCGCTGATGGACCGCATCGATCTGCACGTGGACGTACCCCAGGTGCCCCACTCCGATTTGCTGGGGGCACAGTTGGGTGAATCCAGCACCAGTATTCGCCAGCGTTGCGTGGCGGCTCGCCAGCGGGCCATGGATCGTCAGGGTAGCAGCAATATGGCCCTACAAGGCCAGGCCATTGACCAGCACGCCCTGCTGGCAGCGGATGCACTGCAGTTTTTGCACATGGCCGCAGCGCGCCTGGGCTGGTCGGCGCGCGGCACGCACCGCACACTCAAAGTGGCGCGTACCATAGCCGATCTGGCTGGTTCGCAGCACACGCAAATCGGCCACGTGGCCGAGGCCATGCAGTACCGCCGCACAGTGTCCCCCTAGGACCATCGCGTACTCCGATATGATTCTGCGCTAACTGGGTATCTAGCACACAATGCGCCATACCTTTTTTGGCGGGACAATCCATGCTTCCGTCGCACAACCAGAGTGTCCAACTATGCTGTTTCGCCACGCCACCGCCCTGCGCACACTGAATGCAACTATCCTGACCGCCCTGACCTTGGTTGCCACCTCGTGGTCCGCCAATGCCGGGCCCGTGCTGGAACGCATACGCCAGAGTGGCAAGATCACGCTTGCGCACCGCAGTACAGCCATCCCGTTTGCCTACCTGGACGCTGACAAACACGCCATTGGCTACACCATAGACCTGTGCCTCAAGGTAACTGAGGCGATCCGCAAGAACCTGGCGCTCAAAACATTAACCATTGCGTACCTGCCGGTCACCGAGTTCAACCAGATCAAGGCCATCGAGCAAAACAAGGCTGACCTGGAATGTGGCTCCACGGGCAACAATGCCGAACGCCGTGAAAAAGTGGCCTTCACCATCCCCCATTACATAACCGGCACCCGTTTCATGGTGCGTTCTGACAGCAAAATTACCGACCTGCGGGGTATGGAGGGGCTGACGCTGCTGTCGTCTTTTGGCACGCCTTCGCTGGCAGCTGTCACCCGTGCCAACACCGAGCGGCTGATGCGCATCAACATCATGAAGGTCAACGACCACAAGCAGGCCGCCGAGATGATCGAAAAAGGGCAGGCCGATGCCTTTGCCATGGATGACGTGCTGCTGCTCGGCCTGATCGCCAGTCGTCCCGACCCAACGAAGCTCAAGGTGGTTGGCAAGTACCTGACGCTGGAGCCTCTGTCCATCGTCATGTCCAAAAGCGACCCCGAACTCAAGGCCATAGTCGACGAGGAAATGAAGCGCCTGATCAGTTCCCGCGAGGCCTATACCATTTACGACCGCTGGTTCACCAAACCCATTCCCCCAAACAACACTTCGCTCAACATCCCCATGAATTACCTGTTGCGCGACCTGTGGAAGTACCCTTCCGATCAAGTTTCCGACTAAGCACACAGGCACCCAAAGCTGACACCACAAGCCAGCACACCCGCTTACAACCCGCGCTTGGTGGGCTGGTTGTCATTGGCCCAGCTCATCAGCTGGGGCAGCGTGTTTTATGCCTTCACCCTGATCATGGGGCCGTTGGAGCATGATCTGGGGTTGACCCGTGCACAGTCTTCCCTCGCGTTTAGCCTGGCTTTGCTGGCCGAGGGGCTGATGGCCTACCCTGTTGGGCGCTGGATTGATCGCGGGCACGAGCGCGCCGTCATGACAGCCGGGTCCGTGCTGGCCGGCCTATGCCTGCTGGCCCATGGCTGGGTGACCCATGTAGTGGGTCTGTATGCCGTTTGGGTCGGCTTGGGCCTAGCCATGGCAGCCATGCTGTACGCACCGGTGTTTGCCGTAGTCACCCGACGCTTTCCGCACGACTTTCGTCGCGCCATCATCACCATGACCTTTTTGGGCGGCCTGGCCAGTACCGTATTTATTCCTTTGACGGCGTGGTTGATAGCGCAGTTTGGCTGGCGCCACGCCATGATGGCGCTCGCAATGCTGCACCTGCTGGTGTGTGCACCCCTGCACGCCATCGTGCTGCGTGGCGCACCACGCCCGGCTCCCATCCAGCCGAAGGCGGCGGCAGAAAAAACGCCCGGGTTAATGCACCACCTGACCAGCACGCCGTTTCTGCTGATCGGTGCTTTTGTGGTGCTGATGATGTCTGTGACCGTGGCCCTGCCTGCCCACATGGTGAGCCTGCTGCGCGAGCATGGCCTGGCCGAGGCCTGGGTCATCGCCATTCCGGCCAGCATTGGGGTTGTCCAGGTGTTTGGACGGCTTTTGCTGTATTTTTTTGAACGACACCTTGACCTGCACTTCACCAACCGCCTGATTCCTTGCTTGATTCCTTTGGGGTTGCTGGCTTTGCTGGCAGCACCCTCCACCGCCGGGGCGCACTTTGCCCTGGTCTTGGCGTTTGTGGCGGTATGGGGCATGGGCAACGGCATGCTGACCATCGTCAATGGCACTGTCATTGCCGAATATGTGAACCGAGAGCATGTCGCCACGCTCAATGGTGCTTTGGGTATTCCGCTGGCTTTGGCCCGCGCAGCGGCTCCGTTGGGTCTGGGCTTGCTATGGAGTCCGCAGAATGGCTACACCCTGGGTCTGACGGCGCTGCTGTGCCTCAGTCTCCTGGGAATTGGAGCGTTGGCTATGGCCCAGAAGTTTTCCACAAAACGAAGAATCGCTATAAATTAAATAGCTGTATACGTATATTCCACGAGGGCTAGTGCACATTTTAGTCCACAGCTTCCTGTACAAAGTGCAACGGCATGCAGTGTAGGAGGTCGAACGGGTAGGTTGTAAAACACCCGGTGGGGTGCGCGGTAGCCCAACGTCTTGCCGGCGTCGGGCGGTTAGCACATTACTGGCTCAGAACGCCATCATGGATGTTGACATGCTGCCCTACCGACACCACGGATTGGGTTTCGACCCGCACACCAGCGCCATTGTCCATGCGCACGTCCACCAGGTAAACCGTAACTTTCTTCATCTTCTTTTCGACGCTATTGCCAGCCAAACCACCGCCGACTGCGCCGGCCACCGTAGCGAGGGTTTTGCCAGTGCCACCGCCTACCTGGTTACCCAGAAGACCGCCCAATACCGCGCCAGCGACCGCACCGGCACCACTGCCAGCGCCCTCACGCTCAACTGGCGTAACGGCCACCACCGTGCCGCAATGGGCACACACCGCAACGGGAGGCGGTGGTGGTGTCTGGGTCGCCATTGGCAACTCTGGTGCCGGCGTGGCCACTGGCGATGGGGGTGCAGCGGGTGCGCGTTTTGCTACCTTTTTAGTAGTTGTCTGCGCAGGTTTGACGAGGGCTGGTTCTGGTTTTTCTTCCAAAACGCTGGGTACAGCGAAAACCGGTTCGCTGGTTGCAAGCTGTGCGGTGCTAGCGACCGGTGCAGGGCTGACAACCACAGCTTCTGGCTGAGCGGCAGGCGCCACGGGAGCGGAGCGCATTTGCACCAGCGCCACGCCCATGGCCAGCGTGGCAGCACCCAGTGCGCCAACAGCGGCCCACAGCCAGCGGCTGGAGGTGTTTGGAGTCGGGGATACGGGTGGGGTCAGTTCGTTCGACATAGGTACAGTTTTCCTCTAGTTACAGATTCGGTGCCAACAGGCGCTTCAGGTCGGGCAAATTCATATTGCGTCGCTGAGCCAGGTTCTGCACCTGGTCGTCTCCCACGCGGCCCACGCTGAAATAGGTACTGTCCGGGTGGGCAATGTAGAAGCCGCTGACGCTGGAGGCCGGCGTCATGGCCAGGCTCTCGGTGACGGTCATGCCCACTTCGTCGCACTGCAGCAGGGCAAACATCTCTTTCTTGACACTGTGGTCCGGGCAGGCAGGGTAGCCCGGTGCAGGGCGAATGCCACGGTATTGTTCGGCAATCAGCGCGTCGTGGCCCAGGTCTTCTTGCACCGCATAGCCCCACAGGTCGGTTCGCACCTTCTTGTGCATCAGTTCCGCAAAAGCCTCGGCCAGGCGGTCAGCCAAGGACTTGAGCAGGATGGCGGAGTAGTCGTCGTGCACGGCCTCGAAGGCCTGGGCATGCTTGTCGGCGCCAATGCCGGCGGTCACGGCAAACAGGCCGGCATAGTCCGGGCCCTTGGGCGCCACAAAATCGGCCAGACAGCGGCTGGGCATCTGGATTCCATCGACCACCTGCTTTTCGGTCTGCTGGCGCAGGCCGTACCAGGTCAGGGCCCGCTCGGTGCGGGTCTCGTCGGTGTAAAAAGCAATGTCATCATCGTCCACGCTGTTGGCGGGGTACAGGGCTATCACGCCATTGGCGGTGAGCCAGCGGCCATCCACTATTTTCTTGAGCAATGCCTGCCCGTCGACAAAAACACGTGTGGCTTCTTCGCCCACCACGGCGTCTTTCAGAATGGCGGGGTACGGCCCGGCCAAGTCCCAGGTCTGAAAGAACGGACCCCAGTCGATGAATGGCACCAGCTCGCCCAGATCAAAGTTTTTAAACACGCGCCGGCCAATGAATTTGGGTTGCGGTGGCTGGTAGCCCGCCCACTCCACAGGCGTCTTGTTGGCCCGGGCTTTGGCCAGCGGCCACAGCGGCGTTTGCTTCTTGTTGGCGTGCTGGTGGCGCACCTTGGCGTAGTCGGCGCTCAGTTCCGCGAGGAAACTGGCAGCACCGTCGCCCAGCAGGCTTTGCGCCACGCCCACGCTGCGCGAGGCATCGGGCACATAGGCAACTGGGCCGTCGTAATGCGGAGCAATGCGCACGGCGGTGTGCACCCGGCTACAGGTTGCGCCACCGATGAGCAGCGGGATTTTCTTGATGCGAAAGTAGTCGTCCTTCTGCATCTCACCGGCCACGTACTGCATTTCTTCCAGGCTGGGGGTGATCAGGCCTGACAGGCCCACGATGTCCGCGCCTTCGACCTTGGCGCGCGCCAGAATCTCGTGGCAGGGCACCATGACGCCCATGTTGATCACTTCAAAGTTGTTGCACTGCAAGACCACGGTGACAATGTTCTTGCCGATGTCGTGCACGTCACCTTTGACGGTGGCAATCACGATCTTGCCCTTGGTTTTGACGTCGCGCCCAGCCGCTTCGTCCTGGCGTTTTTCTTCTTCAATATACGGAATCAAATGGGCCACGGCAGACTTCATCACCCGCGCGCTCTTGACCACCTGGGGCAGGAACATCTTGCCCTGACCAAACAGGTCACCCACGATGTTCATGCCAACCATCAGAGGGCCTTCAATCACATGCAGCGGGCGGCCACCCTGGGCCAACACCGCCTGGTAGGCTTCTTCGGTGTCTTGCACGATGAAGTCGGTAATGCCATGCACCATGGCGTGCGAGAGGCGCTGGCCGACCGTTGCCGGGTGCTCCGGCGTGCCACGCCATTCCAGCTTTTTGCTCTCGTCCTTGGCGCCGCTCTTGGCGGTCTCAGCAATCTCAACCAGGCGCTCGCCGGCGTCGGGTCGGCGATTGAGCACGACGTCTTCCACCCGCTCCCGCAGCACCGGCTCCAGGTCGTCATAAACGCCCACCATGCCGGCGTTGACGATGCCCATGTCCATGCCCGCCGCAATGGCGTGGTACAAAAACACAGTGTGAATGGCCTCGCGCACCGGGTCATTGCCCCGAAATGAAAAGCTCACGTTGGACACACCCCCGCTCACCTTGGCGCCGGGCAGGTTTTGCTTGATCCAGCGCGTGGCGTTGATGAAGTCCACCGCGTAGTTGTTGTGCTCTTCGATGCCGGTGGCAATGGCGAAGATGTTGGGGTCGAAGATGATGTCTTCAGGCGGAAAGTCCACCTCGTCCACCAGGATGCGGTAGGCACGCTCGCAGATCTCGATCTTGCGCTGGTAGGTATCAGCCTGACCCTGCTCGTCAAACGCCATCACCACGGCGGCGGCACCGTAGCGGCGCACCAGCTTGGCCTGCTGCTTGAAGGCTTCAACGCCTTCCTTCATGCTGATGGAGTTGACAATGCCTTTGCCCTGCACGCAGCGCAGGCCGGCCTCAATGACGCTCCATTTGCTAGAATCAATCATCACCGGCACACTCGAGATATCGGGCTCAGAGGCGATCAGGTTCAAAAAACGCACCATGGCAGCCTGGCTGTCGAGCATGGCCTCGTCCATGTTGATATCGATGATTTGCGCGCCGTTTTCCACCTGCTGGCGCGCCACGGATAGTGCCTGGTCGAAGTCTCCATTCAAAATCATGCGGGCGAAGGCCTTGGAACCGGTGACGTTGGTGCGCTCGCCAATATTGACAAACAGCGACTGGGCGTTTACGGTAACTGGCTCCAGGCCGGACAGCATCATGGGGGCAACAGCAACAGAATCAGCGGGGGAAGAGGACATACAACTCACCTGTATAAACAGCAGCCAGGTGAGCGTCGTTGGGACATCCAAGCCTGACGGTAGCACTGATGGCTCCGCTGCAACGCTCCTTGGATGCCCCCATTTTACGGGAGAACCTATGTCCTGCCTTGCCGGGGTGGTTTACCATCGCCCCTAATCCCTGCGGCGGCGCCTATCCGTCGCATTTCCGCCGCCTTCACCGTGGGCACACTGTTCATGAGCTCAGACGACCATTCACCTGACACGCAACCGACCGGCGCATTTGAGACCGCGGCCGAGCTGCTGACCGCGCCCAGCGCGCTCATACACCTGAGCCTGGACGAGGCCCGTGTGGTGGTGGGCTACATGACGCCGCGCTACATTCCCACCGACACCACCTTCATCCGCGAAGGGGACGCCGCCGACGAAGGCTTTATGGCCCTGCTACTCGAAGGCGAAGTAGTGGTGGAAAGCGTCACCGTGAGCCGCACCGAGCCAGTCACCATCCGCGTGCTGGGCCCCGGCAGCTTGGTGGGCGAGGTGGGGCTGGTGGACCGGGAGCCCCGCTCCGCCTCCTGCACCACCAGCGCAGATTCGCTGTGCGCCATCCTCACCCGCGACGCCCTTGAGGCCTTGATTAACGAAGAACCCCGCATCGGCTCCAAACTGCTGCTGGCCATTGCTGCCCGCCTGGCCGAGCGGCTGCGCGACAACGCCCGCAAGCTACGGCTCTACGCCAAGCTGGCCAAGGCCATGCAGATGGAAATTGACCGGTTGGTACTGCCACGGGCCTAAAGGCTATTGGCGCCGTAGAGTTACAGGCCACCAGAGCGAATTGACACAAAATGCCGCTAACAAGAGCGCGAACGAAAAGATGCATGAATCCACTCATTCCTACGTGCCCGAACGAGGCCATGGGCTAAAACACGACCCGTTCAACGCCATCGTGGGGCCCAGGCCCATTGGCTGGATTTCGACACGCAATGCATCAGGCCATTTGAACCTCGCCCCCTACAGTTTTTTCAATGCTTTCAACTACACACCGCCCATCATTGGGTTTTCCAGCATTGGGTACAAAGATACCGTTCGCAACATCGAAGAGACTGGCGAGTTTGTTTGGAACTTGGTGACGCGTCCCTTGGCCGAGGCGATGAACCAGACCTGTGCCGCAGTGGGTCCGGAGGTCAACGAGTTTGAGTTGGCCGGCCTCACACCGTTAACGTCGCAGGTCGTTACAGTACCGCGCGTTTTGGAAAGCCCCGTTACCTTTGAGTGCAGGTGTACGCAAGTACTGCAATTGCAGGGTGCCAGTGGCGAGAAGGTTCCTTCGTGGCTCGTGTTGGGTGAGGTAGTTGCTGTGCACATTGCGCAGCGTTTGCTCAAAGACGGGGTGTTTGACACTGCGGGCGCCGAAATTGTGCTTCGGGCAGGTGGTCCGGCGGACTATTTCACCGTCGGGCGCGAGCAGCTTTTTCACATGTTCCGTCCAACCTAGCGCCCACGCGTGCCGCCCCAGCGTTTCTTACCGACAAGACCAATCAAAGCCGATGGACCTTTATGGCCGTCGCCCTCTTTCAGCTCGGTCTCGTACTCTTGCAGTACCTGAACATGCAAAACGCAAAATGTATCGGCGTGCAATGGCGAAATGCATATTTAAACCTTTTGTGGGGCAGCCCGAGAAAGACCTCCAATCCCCCTGACACGCTACTGATTTCACACGCCACGCAATAATTGCGGTTTGGCTATTTGACGATCCTCATGAGCAACACCTCCGAATACACATCACCCAAAGTCTGGACCTGGGACCAGGAAAGCGGCGGCAAGTTCGCCAGCATCAACAGACCTATCGCGGGTCCCACGCACAACCAAGATTTACCTGTGGGGCGCCACCCACTGCAGTTGTACTCACTGGCAACGCCCAATGGCGTCAAGGTCACGGTGATGCTCGAGGAACTGCTGGCCGCCGGCCACCGGGGTGCCGAATACGACGCCTGGCTTATCCGGATCCACGATGGTGACCAGTTCGGCAGTGGGTTTGTGCAAGCCAACCCCAACTCCAAAATTCCGGCGCTGATGGACCACAGCGGCAACACACCGGTGCGGGTGTTTGAATCGGGAGCGATCCTGCAATACCTGGCTGAAAAGTTTGGCGCCTTCCTGCCCGCCGGTGGCGCAGCGCGGGCGGAATGTTTGTCATGGCTGTTCTGGCAAATGGGCAGTGCACCCTTTCTGGGTGGTGGGTTTGGCCACTTTTACGCCTACGCGCCGGCCAAATTTGAGTACCCCATTAACCGCTACGCCATGGAAGTCAAACGGCAGTTGGATGTGTTGGACCGTCATCTTGCAGACCACCGCTTCCTGGCAGGAGACGACTACACCATCGCCGATATGGCGGTCTGGCCCTGGTATGGCACGCTGGTCAAAGGCCAGCTGTACGAAGCGGGTGAATTTCTGAGTGTGCATGAGTACCAACACGTGCTGCGCTGGACCGATGAAATTGCACTACGGCCTGCGGTACAGCGCGGGCGCAAGGTCAACCGCACCTGGGGTGAGCCATCCAGCCAATTGCATGAACGCCACGAGGCTGCCGATTTTGATACTAAAACCCAAGACAGACTGGACACCTCTGCCACCTAGGCAAAGGGCCTGGCGCTAGAGGAATCGATGTGATGGAATTGAATGCTGACTACAGCCAGCGGGTGGTACTGAACCACCATGACCTGGATTGGATTGGAAGCCCACAAACCGGTGTGGAGCGCCGCATGCTTGACCGTATCGGCGACGAGGTTGCCAAGGCGACTTCGATCGTTCGGTACGCGCCGGGCGCCAAGTTTGATTCACACCTGCACGAGTTTGGCGAAGAAATTCTGGTGCTCGAAGGCGTTTTCAGTGACGAGAACGGCGACTACCCGGCGGGCACCTACATGATGAATCCACCGGGGTCTTCACACGCGCCGCACAGTGAATCGGGATGTGTTCTCTTTGTCAAACTCCGGCATCTGGGCGCTGACCAGCAGCACACCGAGGTCATCAACACAACCACGGCGGAGTGGTACCAGGGCATGGTGCCGGGCCTGACAGTGATGCCGCTGATGCGGCAAGGCTCCGGCTCTACCCTGGTGCGCTGGGCACCAGACACCTACTTCAACCCGCACCGGCATTTTGGAGGTGAAGAGATATTTGTTGTGGACGGCGTGTTTGAAGATGAGCACGGGCGCTACCCTGCAGGCTCCTGGATTCGCAGCCCCCACTTGAGTGTGCACAAGCCTTTCAGCAAAGAGGGCTGCACCATCTTTGTCAAAACTGGGCACTTGTTGACGGACGCAGCGTAGACCGAGTTGGCTCAGGCCACCTCGCCAACCAACGCTTGCGCCAGCAGCGCCTGCCGGGCGCGGGCGGGAATGAGAACGCTTGTGCACAAGAGGCAGCTGCACAGTATTCTGACGAGTCCATAAACCGATGTCGCACTTCAGGAAGCTAACGGAATCGCCACGCGATTCCACTGCAGTGCGCGACTGCGCCAGTGGCTTTCAATTGCCTGGGTAAAGTCAGCCCGGACCAGCTTGGCGCGCTGCTCCAGCCAATCGCCTCTTTCACGCCGAATGACCAATCCCTCTAACGGGCCCTGGCGAAATTGGCTGTGCTTGGCATGCACCCAGTCCCTCAACTGGTGCATATCGACATGCCCGGCGTGCAACCGGGGCACCGTTGTCAGCCCCAGCTCTGCCGCCCAGGCATTGCGCCGCGCCGTGCTCCAGAACTGGCCTGTGTCGCGGTCATAAACGTCAAACACCAACCACCAGTCTGGCAGCGCCGCGTAGTCCAGCGAGTGTCGCGCGGCGCACCATTCGCCATACGCAATCAAGTTGCTTCCCAAGGCATCAAACAGCCGGTCTTCATGGGTTGCGAGCCAATCGCCAAGGCGGGCAAACTGCCCGTGAAACGGCTGCACCAAATATTGACCGCGGTTTTGCGCGCGCACCACCCCATCGGGCGACACCGACAGGCCAAGATTCGCCCCATCCAGTTTTTCCTCAATCACGACGTCACCAGCCAACAACTCGGCTGCTTCGTCAGGCGACAAAACCTTGTCGTCACGGGGTGCGCCCGAGGCCAGCCACGCAATATGTGGGGTATGGGGGAACCGAAAGAAATCAGTCATGGCAAAACAGGCATTGGTTTTTGGGGAAATTTCTTCTTGTAAAACTGGCAAACATCGTCGCTACAAAGAAACGTGACGTCCACCCCGTGGGCTTTCAGTTCAGGCCACCAATCCAGCCATTTGCAATCGGCCGCCTGCCAAATCGGTGGCTTGGCGGGGTGCGCGTTTGCCACGGCGGCAAATTTGCGGTCTGACCGATCAAAAACCGCTTCCAACGGGCCGGCAGGAAACTCTGCAAATTGATCGTCATCCCACTCATTGAGTGGCACCTGCTGCACGCGCTGCGCGTTGCCCATGTTGGCCAACACCCACTTGACGAACAGATCGCCAACGCCGTTGCCGTTGCCGGGGCTTGTCTTGTTCAGGTATTCGCCCAGTATGCGGTACGCATCGTCAATCGCAATCGAGCCACTTTCCATCACCTGGCTCAAGCGCTGTACACATTCAAGCACACACTCTGGCGACACCTCGGCATGGGCGTCATTCGCCACCAAAATCACATTGGTATCGACAACGACCGTCATGGTGCAGGTTTGGTGCGTTCGGCCATTTTGGTCTTCATGGCCGCCGTGGTACGTGCCACCGCATCTGCCATCACATCCCCAAAAAAATGGGCGGGCCAATTTTGAATATTGCCGTACTGGTCCAGCTCCAAGGGCTCCAGCTCCGCCGTCTTGCCCGACCGCTTGGCGAAATAGATGGCAATGTCTTGGGGCGCAATGAGCCCTTCCGCCACACGCCGCTGCAAACGGTTGAGGAAGTGCTCTGAATGGCTTTCAACGATCAGTTGCACATTGCGGGGCTGCCCGCCCTCCCAACTTTGCACCGCGCAAATGAAAGCATCCGCCAGGTGCGCTTGCACCTGTGGGTGCAGATGAATCTCTGGCTGCTCCATCCAAACCGTAGAGTTTTTGGGGGCATAAAACGCCTCTACCAAGGCGGGCAACACCTGCGACACGCCAAAGCCCACATCGGTGAGCCTGACCTCGGGCGAACCCAAGTGCGTTTTCAACAAAACCTCGTACTCTTTGCGCCCTGCAGCCAATGGCTCCACCTTGAAGCTGTGGATCACGCCCATGGTCTTGAGCCAGTCGGCCAAAAACTTGGCAAAACTTTCTGGCTTGCGCCCTTTGCCACGGCTCAACTTGCGCGCTTCTGCCTCAGCCGCCAAAACGGCGGCGACCGCAAGCTCGCCTTGCATACCCACGTCGGGCGGCGTCTCGCCAGACCACGCATAGATTCGCTTGGGATGGCTCCGCAGCGGGCCAAGGTAATAAATGGAACTGAGCGCACGCTCGGTCTCCAGCGCAAAGTCAGACAAAAAACCGGCGTTCTGAAAAAGCGCCAGGGTCGCGTCGGAGAACCGATAGAACTTCTCTGGCGCGTCCAATGGCCAAACCCGCCCAGTCACCTTGACGAGATTCATAGGCTTGGCCTTCAAGGCGACTTTTGAATCCTGGTGGGTGTGCGCAATTTGCAAGCTGGCAGAGTCGCCGTCTATCAATGCATAAGCCAAACGCTCAACCTCGGGTTGATCGGCCTTGCCCGCCTTGATGGTGACGTTGAGCGCAATCTCATTGCCCAAGTATTTTTCTGTAGGGTCTAAGGAGTTGACAACGCTTAAAGGCACGTGGGTGCGCCACTGCAGAGCAAACTCCATCTTGCGGTGGGTGTCTTGGCCGTAAAGACAGTCTTGAAAAGTGCCCAAATCAATCAGCGATGAGGGGTCACCCACATGCAATGCACGCTTACGGTCAGACAACGCCGCCGTCTGCTTCAAGGCCAGCAACAGGTGTCCCAAGCTGCTTTTGCCGGCGCTGTTGCCACCAAAGATTACTGTCAAGGGTGCCAACCGAATGTCGCCCGTATCCCGCCAGGCTTTGAAGTTTTTGATACGGGCCTTGGTCAACATATGGGTTCCATTGTTTTTGCCAACATGGTCTTAGCTGGCATTTGCTACCAGCACCTGCGCCAGCAGCGCCTGCTGGCGCAGACGCTGGTGAGGCGCTGGCGCAGGTCAATGCACTGGGTGGGAAGGGAGGTTATCGCTTTCAGACAGTTGTCGCTTGTCCAAACCCGCCTCCCGCCCCGTGTAGTTGTTTTACGCCGGGGGTAAGTGTGCCACGGGCGGTTGGTGCGCTCTATAGGGCGCTATAGGGCGCTCAAGCCGCTTCTTTGTAGAAATAACTGCGCTGCAAGGCGCGCCCAGGCAAGGGCGCCACCGCATGCGCGATGGCCCCAATATGGTCCGGCGTGGTGCCGCAGCAGCCCCCCACAATGTTCACCAGCCCCTCGGCGGCAAACTCACGCACCAGGCGGCTGGTCACGTCCGGCGTTTCATCAAAGCCGGTGTCGCTCATGGGGTTTGGCAGGCCGGCGTTGGGGTAGCAGCTGATGAAGGTGTCGGGCGCCACTTTGTTCAGCTCCTGGATGTAGGGGCGCATCAGCGCCGCGCCCAGTGCGCAGTTCAGGCCAACCGCCAGAGGCTGGGCGTGGCGCACGCTGTGCCAAAACGCAGTGACAGTCTGGCCGCTCAGAATGCGGCCGGAGGCATCGGTCACCGTGCCGCTGATGATGATGGGCAGGCGTTCGCCGCTGGCTTCAAAGTATTCGTCTACCGCAAACAGGGCGGCCTTGGCGTTGAGGGTGTCAAAAATCGTCTCCACCAGAATCACATCGGCGCCACCTTCGACCAGCGCCTTAGTCTGGTCGTAGTAGGCTTTGCGCAGTTCTTCAAAGGTCACATTGCGCGCACCGGGGTCGTTCACATCGGGGCTGATGCTGGCAGTCTTGGGCGTGGGGCCCAAAGCGCCGCAAACAAAGCGGGGTTTGTCAGGCGTGCTGAATTTGTCGCAGGCGGCACGGGCCAGGCGGGCCGAGGCCAGGTTCATCTCCACCGCCAGGTCTTCCATGCCGTAGTCGGCCTGGGCCACGCTGGTGGCGCCAAAGGTGTTGGTCTCGATCAGGTCGGCACCGGCGGCCAGGTAGCGTTCGTGGATGTCACGGATGACGTCGGGGCGGGTAATGCTGAGCAACTCGTTGTTGCCTTTGACGTCATGTGAGAAGTCCTTGAAGCGGTCACCCTGGCTGCCGGGGCCGGTATAGCCTTCACCCCGGTACTGGGCTTCACCGAGCTTGAAGCGCTGGATCATGGTTCCCATGGCACCGTCCAAAATGGCAATGCGTTGGGCCAGAATACCCGGTAAGGCCTGGGCGCGGGTGTAATTGGAAGGTTTCATGGGTAGCGGCTCACCTTGTGATGGACAAGTGAGCGCCGTTGACAAACCCAAGCCTGGCGACCGTTTGGGCCCGTTACGTACAGGCCCGGATCGCTGCAGCGCTCCTTGGGATGGACGCGATTTTAGTTCACTCTGGCTCTGGCTCGCTGCCCAGTTGCTGCAGCACTTGCCCGACAATAAGGGCAATGCCAGCACCCTTTCCCAAATCATTTAGAGTGTTTTAGGCATCTAGCCCTCGTCAACATTACGTAAGCAGCTACTATTTTGATAGCGACTGATTCCTCTATTTCCAGCCAGACCTGCCAAAGCATCCTGCAAGAGGTGTTTGGCTACGCCCAATTCAGTGGGCCGCAGCAGGCCATTGTGGAGCAGGTGGCCAACGGTGCAGACGCATTGGTGCTGATGCCCACGGGCGGCGGCAAATCGCTTTGTTACCAGATTCCGGCGATTGCCCGACAACGTGCCGGCCACGGGGTAGCGCTGGTGGTGTCGCCCCTGATTGCGCTGATGCACGACCAGGTGGGCGCCCTGCATGAGGCCGGCGTGGACGCCGCGTTTTTGAACTCTACCCTGAGCAGCGAAGAGGCCCACCAGGTTGAGCAGCGCTTGCTGCGCGGCGAGATCACCTTGCTGTACGCGGCGCCGGAGCGGGTGACCAACCTGCGCTTTCTGGCGTTGCTGGATTCGTTGTTTGAACGCGGCTTGCTCAGCCTGTTTGCCATTGACGAGGCACACTGCGTGAGCCAGTGGGGCCACGACTTCCGCCCCGAATACCGGGGGCTGACCGTGTTGCATGAGCGCTTTCCTGGTGTGCCGCGCATGGCGCTGACCGCCACCGCAGATGCCCTGACCCGCGCCGACATCCTGGAGCGCCTGCAACTGGAAGACGCGCAGCAATTTGTCAGCAGTTTTGACCGCCCCAACATCCGCTACACGATTGTGGAAAAACGTGAAGCCGTGCAACAACTGCAACGCTTTATTGAGCGCGAGCACGAGGGGGATGCAGGCATCGTCTACTGCCAGTCGCGCAAACGGGTGGAAGACGTGGCTGAAACCCTGGCGCAGGCGGGTGTGTATGCCCTGCCTTACCACGCCGGGCTGGATAGCCGCATGCGCCAGGACCACCAGAACCGGTTTCTGCGGGAAGAAGGCGTGGTCATGGTGGCCACCATTGCGTTTGGCATGGGCATTGACAAACCGGATGTGCGCTTTGTGGCTCACCTGGATATGCCCAAAAACATCGAAGGCTACTACCAGGAAACCGGCCGCGCCGGCCGCGATGGCCTGCCCGCCTACGCCTGGATGGCCTATGGCCTGCAAGACGTGGTGAACCAGCGCCGCATGATCGATGAGAGCCCGGCGGGCGAAGAATTCAAGCAGGTCATGCGCGGCAAGCTCGACGCCCTGTTGGGCCTGGCCGAGTCTACGGACTGCCGCCGAACCCGGTTGTTGGCGTATTTTGGGGAGCAACTGGGTAGTAGCCCCCAATACCGATGTGGCAATTGCGACAACTGCCTGAACCCACCCGAGGTTTGGGACGGCACCGACGCGGCGCGCAAGCTGCTCAGCACCATTTACCGCATTCAGCAGTCCAGCGGTATGTCGTTCGGGGCTGGGCAGGTGATGGATATTGTGCGGGGCAAAACCACCGAAAAGGTCACCCAGCACGGCCACACGCCCTTAGCACCTTCGGAGTAGGCGCTAACTTTAGTGAGATTCAGTTGCGGGGCGTGCTGCGCCAGTTGATTGCCATGGGCGCGGTCGCGGTGGATTCCCAAGCCTTCAACACGCTGCAGCTCACCGAGCAATCACGCGCGGTGCTGAAGGGCGATGTGCAAGTGCTGCTGCGGGAATCAGTGTCGGCACCGGCCAGCCGCAAGCGCACCGGTGCCGGATCGGCCGCAATCAAGGCGCCGATTGCGCTGGATGGAGAAGGATTGGTGCGCTATGCGGCGCTAAAAGCCTGGCGGGCCGAGGTGGCGAAGGAGCACAACCTGCCCGCCTATGTGATTTTTCACGATGCCACGCTGGCAGCGGTGGCCAAGCGTGCGCCGCAAACCCTGGATGACCTCCAAGGCATCAGCGGCATGGGCGTCAAGAAGCTGGAAGCCTACGCGCAGGCGGTGCTGCGCGTGGTGGGTCTAAAGTAATGGGTTTCGCCGCCGGGCCGCCCCAAGGCGAAACGCGGCCCCCTTGGGGGGCAGGGAGCCACACGCAGTGAGCGACCGTGGGGGCCTAAGCTATGTGGCGGCGGAAACAAGTCTCGTACGACATGGCTGCGCCGGACATGGTATTTTGAAGACGGGCAATGGCGCGGCTATGGCGCGTGCCGCCTTTGGCGTCGCAGACGTGCTGGCTGTGGTGCTGAATCAGGGCCTGGAGCTTGTTGCGGCAGGCGTCGAGCACGCCAGCGAAATTGAGCGCGATATAGGCGGAGTGATCGGCATTGGTATGGCGAAACTCGTCTGACCAGTAGTCAAACAACTGCCATTGGTAGGTACCTTTCTCAGGAACCTTGATCGTCTCTTTGTTCATACAAACTAGTCAGCTTAGGTTGGAATGGACATTGAAATATGTCCGCTTGGAGATATGACGCTTGACCCCGTCAAGCGGTTGACACGCCCACAAAAAATTGAAGACAAGCCCCGCAATTACTGCAGAAATCCCATGCCCCGCGCGTCGCGCACCTCGGGTTTGATGCGGTGCTCGGCCTCCAGCTGTTCCAAAAACTCGGCTGGGTCCATCTGTACATCCAGAATGGTGGCCTGGCGTTTAACCGCGGCAAAGTCGCCTACGCAGAGCTGGTCCAGGTTGGCCAGGCGTGACTCCAGCTCGGGCAGCAGTCGGGTCGCGTCCCCGGCGCAGGCCTCGGTCACAAACAGCGTCAGGCGTTGCGCCCGGGTCAACGGCAGGAACTGGATCTTGAAGGTAAAGCGGCGCAGGGCGGCTTGGTCGATCCGCTCCATCAGGTTGGTGGTGCAAATGAAAATGCCGCGATAGCGCTCCATGCCCTGCAGCATTTCGTTGACCTCCGTCACCTCGTAGCTGCGTTGGGCGCTGCGGCGGTCCTGAAGAAAGCTGTCGGCCTCGTCCAGCAACAAAATAGCGTTTTCGGTCTCGGCCTCGCGGAACATGGCGGCCATGTTTTGCTCGGTCTCACCGACGTATTTACTCATCAGATCACTGGCCTGGCGCACATGCAGGGGCTGCGCCAAGGAGCTGGCTATGTGCCTAGCCAATGCGGTCTTGCCTGTGCCGGGCGGGCCGTAAAAACACAGGGTTCCGTGGCCACGGGCCTGCAAGGCCTGCACCACGCGCGCGATGTCGAAGCGGCTTTTGACATTCAGCAAGGTCAAATCGTAGGCACTACCGGCCATGTCACGGGCCGTGTAATGCACCCGGTTGCCCAGCGCCTGATCGGCATTGCGCAATTGGCGCTCAATCAGGGCTTCCATACCGGCAGTTGTGCCTGAGCTGGCCTGCGCCAACGCGGCAAACCGGGAAGCGGTGCGGATTTGTGCCGGGGTCAGGCCCTTGCGTTGGGTGAGCCGGGCGACAAAGTCGTCCGTCACGGCCACACCAGCCAGGGTCTTGCGCACCAGTTCTTCGCGTGCGCCCGGCGGCGGGGATTTGAGCTCCAGGTGGTAGGCAAAACGGCGGCGAAAGGCGGGGTCAATCTGTTCGATGCGGTTGGTGACCCAGATGGTGGGCACCACGTTGGACTCCAGTACCTGGTTAACCCACGCCTTGCCGCTGACGCTGCTGTTGGGCGGCGTGGCGGCAGCATCAACCCGGGCCATCCACTGCGCCGCTTCGTGCGAAATGGGTGGAAACACATCTTCCACCTCGTCAAACAGCAGGGCTGCCTTGGCGCTGCCTTTCAAAAACACCTGGGCAATTTGCAGTGAACGGTAGCGGTCGCGCCCACTTAAGCTATTGCCGTCGCGGTCGGCGTACTCCACCTCGAACAGTTCCAGTCCAGCCGACTGCGCTACCACCTTGGCCAGTTCGGTCTTGCCCGTGCCCGGCGGCCCATACAACAACACATTGATGCCGATTTCCTGGCGGTTGACCGCATTGGCCAGCAGCGTGCAAAGTACCTGGGCGTCTTCGGCGACAAAGGCAAAATCGTCCATCGCCAAGGTACTTTTGCTGGAGAGGCGGGTGAATACGGCCATCAGCTCGGCCTGATCGCGGTACTGGCGCATGAGCACCGGGGGCAGCTTTTCGCTAACCTTCATCAAATCCGCCAGATCGGTGATGTTGTGCTCGGAGATCAGGTTTTCCACCAGGCCAATGCGCTCCAGTCGCGAGCCTGCGCGCAGAGCCTCAGCCACCTGTTCGGGATTGACGTGTGCTACTTCGGCAATGGCTGCGTAGGCTTCTGGCGCGTTGTTGACCTTGAACTCCACCAGGATGCTGCGCATGTCGCGCTGGTAGCGGGCTAGCGTGCCGTACAGCAGCAAGGCACGCTCAGCCTTGTTGAGTTGCAGCAGGCCGGCCAGGGCGTTGATGTTTTTTTCAACCAACGTGGATTGGCGTTTGAGGGTGTGGCTCAGCCATTCACCCGTGACGCTCAGCACGGCGATCAGGTCGCGCGGCTGGTCTTTGGCGTATTCGTCGAGAAAAAAGTACAGCGTAGCCTCGTCATAGGCGCCACGCCAGACACCGTGGCGCGCCAGAAACTCGGTTGCGTCCAGCGCCTCATGGCCACGCCACAGCTCGTTGCTGACACAGCGCCGGGCCAAATAGTCCCGCAACCGGGCCAGTACCGTGACAGGCCAAACCAGGTGACGGCCAGCCAACCCCACGATGCCATTGAAGTCACGGCGCACATTCAGGCTGGAACCCTGGCGGGCTGCCAAGGTGAGGACAAAGTGGGAGCACATCAAATCCAGCACCGGCGCCTCCAAGAGGCCCGGTGAGGGAATCAGGTGCCCGTCGGGGGGCTGGGACAGTGAACGCTTGGCCATCAAACGCCTCCACCACAGTTGTGTACGAGGTCACCATACAGCAGTCTGAAACAAGATGGAAGTCCAAGGACATGGGCGCGGCTCCAAAAATTGCGCACAATCGGGGGATGATTGAATACAACGACATCCTGGCGGCCGCACAACGGCTTAAAGGCCATGTGCTGCGCACACCCTGCGTGGCCTCGCAAACCCTGTCCGACATCACTGGTGCACAGGTGTTTTTAAAGTTTGAAAACCTGCAGTTCACGGCCTCGTTCAAGGAGCGAGGGGCCTGCAACAGGCTGGCACAGTTGACGCCCGAGCAACGGACAAGCGGCGTCATCGCCATGAGCGCCGGTAACCATGCCCAAGGTGTGGCTTATCATGCCCAGCGCCTGGGTTTGCACGCCGTCATCGTCATGCCCCGCTTTACGCCAGGCGTCAAAGTGGAGCGCACCCGTGGCTTTGGCGCTGAGGTGATTTTGCACGGCGACACGCTGGAAGAATCCCGCAGCCACGCCGCCGCCCTGGCCGAGCAGCGCCAACTGACGTTTGTGCACCCCTATGACGATGAGGCCATTGCCGCCGGTCAGGGAACTGTCGCGCTGGAAATGCTGGAAGACGTGCCCGATCTGGACACGCTCATTGTTGCCGTGGGTGGAGGTGGTCTGATTTCTGGCATGGCCACGGTCGCCAAGGCACTGCGACCGACGATGGAAGTGGTGGGGGTGCAGACCGTGCGTTTCCCGGCGATGTTCAACGCCATCCAGGGTACGCAACACCCGCAAGGCACCAGCACCATTGCCGAGGGCATTGCCGTGGGCACGCCGGGGCGCATTACCTTGGACATCATCCGGGCGCGCGTGGACGATCTGTTGCTGGTGGACGAAGGCGATATCGAGCAGGCGCTGGTGATGCTGCTGGAGGTGGAAAAGACTCTGGTTGAAGGGGCCGGCGCTGTCGGTCTGGCTGCCCTGCTGAAATACCCCGAGCGTTTCAAAGGCAAGCGCGTGGGCTTGGTGCTGTGCGGCGGCAATATTGATCCGCTGCTGCTGGCCGCCATCATCGAGCGCGGCATGGTGCGTGCCGGGCGCCTGGCGCGCATTCGCGTCGGCGCGCGTGACGTGCCTGGCTCCCTGGCCCAGATCACGGCCATGGTGGCTGATGTGGGTGCCAATATAGAAGAGGTGCACCACCAGCGCGCCTTCACCATACTCTCCGCGCAGAATGTTGAGATCGAACTGGTGGTGCAAGCCCGAGGCCACGCCCATGTTACCCAGGTGCTGGAAGTCCTTCGCCAAGCCGGATTTGATGCCCAGCTGGGCTAGGCAGCCGACCAGATCCAGCACGCTTGATCGCTTATCGCTAGAATCACCCGCAATTTCCATCCTGTATTGAAAGACCCTCCATGTCCGCTCCTGCCGCCCAAACCCCTGGCCAACCCGTTGATCCGGTTGAAGCCATTGTTCCGATGATTCCCTTTGTTGTGCCGGTTGTGGGCGCCATCATGATCTTCTTGCTGGCTTTTATCGCCGTTTCCATGGCCTGAGGCTACACCCCTTAAGGGTAAAAAACGTCCGCCAAGAGCGGGGAACCGATAACGCCGTGCAGGCATCCTGCGCGGCGTTTTTGTTTCTGGCACATCCAGATTTTTATGCATAACCCTATGTTATTTTTGCATGATCTTTAACGTGAGTTGCCCTGTAACCCCGGTACCCGTTCATAAAATGGCAGACCCTGCCCAAGTTGTCCGCATGAAATATCTGGGTGCAGGTTTTTGCAGTTTCCTGGAAGCCGTTTTCTCAAAATCAAAGCAACGCTTTCATTTTGAAAAGACGATTTTCAAACTAGGAGCTACCCTATGAACGCACCCGCGATGCAAGGCCTGAACCTTAATGCACCCAGCTACGTAAAAAATCCCAAGCTGATTGCCTGGGTGGCCGACATGGCCGCACTGACCAAACCCGCCGCCATCCATTGGTGCGATGGGTCCGAAGAGGAATACCAGCGACTGTGTCAGCAGCTCGTTGATGCCGGTACCTTCACAAAGCTCAACCCCGCCAAGCGCCCCAATAGTTTCCTGGCCTGCTCCGACCCGTCCGACGTGGCCCGCGTGGAAGACCGCACCTACATCTGCTCCGAGAAGAAAGAAAACGCCGGCCCCACCAACAACTGGATGGCACCTGCCGAGATGCGCACCCTGTTGCAAACCGGCAAGGATGGCCAAAAGGCCCTGTTTGACGGCTGCATGAAAGGCCGCACCATGTATGTGGTGCCATTCTCCATGGGGCCATTGGGCTCGCACATTGCCCACATCGGCATTGAACTGTCCGACAGCGCCTACGTGGCGGTGAACCAGCGCATCATGACCCGCATGGGCAAGGCCGTGTACGACGTGCTGGGTGTGGATGGTGCTTTTGTGCCCTGCATGCACACCGTGGGCGCCCCGCTGGAAGCCGGCCAGGCTGACGTGAAGTGGCCCTGCAACAAGACCAAGTACATCGTTCACTACCCCGAGACCCGTGAGATCTGGTCCTACGGTTCTGGCTACGGCGGCAACGCTCTCTTGGGCAAAAAGTGCTTTGCGCTGCGCATTGCGTCCAACATGGGCCGTGACCAGGGCTGGCTGGCCGAGCACATGCTGATTCTGGGTGTGACCAACCCCCAAGGCAAAAAGTACCACGTGGCAGCGGCCTTTCCCAGCGCCTGCGGCAAGACCAACTTCTCCATGCTGGTGCCGCCCGAAGCCGGTTTTGCTGGCTGGAAGGTCACCACCATTGGTGACGACATCGCCTGGATCAAACCCCATGCCGACGGCAAGATGTACGCCATCAACCCCGAAGCCGGCTACTTTGGCGTGGCCCCCGGCACCAACATGCACACCAACCCCAACTGCATGCTGTCGCTGAACAAAGACGTCATCTTCACCAACGTGGCCCTGACCGATGACGGTGATGTGTGGTGGGAAGGCATGGAGAAAGACGGCGGTGGTATCCCCGCGCACCTGATTGACTGGCAAGGCAAAGACTGGACACCGGCCATCGCCAAGGAAACCGGAGCCAAGGCGGCTCACCCCAACTCGCGCTTTACCGTGGCTGCACAGAACAATCCCGCACTCGACCCCCAGTGGGACGACGCCAACGGTGTGGCGATTGACGCCTTCATCTTCGGTGGCCGCCGCTCCACCACTGTGCCATTGGTAACCGAAGCCCGCACCTGGATGGAAGGCGTGTACATGGCCGCCACCATGGGTTCTGAGACAACAGCCGCTGCCGTGGGTCAAATGGGCGTGGTGCGCCGCGACCCGTTCGCCATGCTGCCCTTCTGCGGCTACAACATGAGCGACTACTTCCAGCACTGGCTGGACATGGAGCACAAGCTCGAAGACAGCGGCCACACCCTGCCCAAGATTTTCTGCGTCAACTGGTTCCGCAAGGGTGACGACGGCAAGTTCGTCTGGCCCGGCTACGGCGACAACATGCGCGTGCTCAAGTGGATGATCGACCGCCTGGAAGGCACGGCCAAGGGCTCTGAAAATGGCTTCGGCATCAGCCCCACGTATTCCGAGATCAACTGGACGGGTCTGGACTTCAGCCAAGCCCAGTTTGACAGCGTGACCAGCCTGGACAAGGACGCCTGGAAGGCCGAGTTTGCCCTGCACAATGACCTGTTCACCCAACTGGCTTACCACCTGCCCAAAGAGCTGGTAGAAACCAAGGCCCAACTGGAACAGCGTTTAACCACCTGACCCGAGCCCCAAATAGCAAAAAGCCACCGCGTCGCGGTGGCTTTTTTATTGGGTAGGCCGGAAAAATCAGGCGCCGCTGTGTTCGTTAACCAGGCTCGCTACGTACAGGTCTTGCATCAAACGATGGTCCTGTTGGGCAGCTTTCCACATGACGGCATCGGCGCGACGCGCTGAACCGGCGGCTACCCAGCGTGTCAGTGCTTGAGCTGTTACGTCGGCCAATTGACGCAAGGGGGGTGCCAACAAGGCCAGCACTGCAAATGCCACCGACCACAACACGACCCAGCCCACCAGCAGGTGGCCGTCTACCCAGGTGTTGACCACCTGATCAGCCACCACCAACAAGGCTGCAATCACGGCGGCCAAGAGCATGCCGGCAAGCATGCGGGAATGTTCGCGCGAAACGGGTGTGCGACGTGCGGCTCCCGAAAAGGTCGAGGCACTCGAAGAAGCGAAAATGGGGTGGTCAGTACGTGTCATGGAAATCTCCCGGTTAGGGTTAAAAGCAGTCGGGCTCAATATCATCTTGATGTGAATACTAGGGTTAAACCTAGTGTTAGTCCACTTTATGTTTGTGATGTTTAGTATTCACAGGACTTATGATCGGATATGCACACTGTCAATTTGCGCACCCTGGATCTGAACCTGCTTAAGGTGCTGGACGTGGTCATGGCCGAACGCAGCCTGACCCGCGCAGCCCACCTGTTGGCCCTGACGCAGCCCGCCGTGAGCAACGCCCTGCGTCGCCTGCGCCTGGCACTGGACGATGATCTGCTGGTGCGCAAGGGCCACGGTCTGGAGCCCACACCCCGTGCCCTGGAAATATGGCCCGCCGTTCGCGATGCCCTGCAGCGCCTGCAAACGGCACTGGCACCCAACGTGTTTGAACCCGCCTCTGCTACGACCACCTTTGTACTGACCATGGCCGACGCTACCGCCGCCGAGCTGATGCCCGCGCTGGTGGAGCGGTTGGCGATTCTGGCACCGGATGTTTCGCTGCGGGTTGTGCCCCTGACAACGCACGACCCGCGCCGCTTGTTGAACGATGGCCAGGCCGACCTGGCCATTGGTCACTTTCCAGCCGTCATCACGGATCTGACCGCCCGCGCGCAGTCGGGTGAGAACGTGTCGTATATCCACAACCGCTTGTTTCAGGGCGACCTGGTTTGCGTCATGCGCTGCGGTCACGCCCTGGCGCAGGGTCCCTTCACACTGGACGACTTTTGTGAAGCACGCCACATGCTGGTGAGCTTTTCAGGGCGAGCCTTTGGTTTTATCGATGAGGCCCTGGGCGCGCTGGGTCGTACCCGTCGGGTGGTGCTGACGGTTAACCAGTTTTTCACCGCTGGCAAGGTCGTTACCCGCTCCGATTTGCTGACCGTCATGCCGCGCCATTTTGTCAACGTCACCGGCTTTGCCGACCAGTTCGTTTTGCGCGAACTGCCTTTTCCTGCACCCGTCATTCTGGTCGATGCCCTGTGGCATCAACGTCAGGCCGGCTCCAGTGCGCACGCCTGGTTGCGGGCCCAAGTGGCCGATCTGGCGCAACTGGCCTTTGGCTCGCCATGAAGCTGCAACTGCTGTCCGATCTGCACCTGGAAGCCCATCCGCACTGGCAACCACAGCCTGCGCCGGGGGCCGAAGTGCTGGTACTGGCCGGCGACATTGGGTCGTACCAGACCCACTCGCAGCTCATCGACTCCGACTTCGGTTTGGGCCGCTTTTCACCTCTGCACGGCTGGCCGACGCCGGTACTTTTTGTACCCGGCAACCACGAATACGATGGACTGGACTTTGACATCGCTCACGCGCGTTTGCGCGCTACCTGCGAGCGCCTGGGCCTGATCTGGCTGGAGCGCGAGACGGTGGTTTTGGGTGGTGTGCGTTTTATTGGCACCACCCTGTGGGAGCGACTTTGACGCCCTGGCGGAGGGCAGCCCGCCGTCCCAGCAACTCAAGGCGCGTGACAAGGCGTTTCGCGCCGCCAACTTTTACCTGCGCAAGACCCTGACTACCCGTAAAGGAGAAGCCTGGCTGGCCGAAGGCATGCGTGAACAGGCTCTGGTATGCCAGCAATGGCTGCGCCATGCCTTGGCCCAGCCGTTTGATGGCCCCACGGTGGTGGTTACCCACTTTGCCCCCAGCCTGCACAGCGCCGACCCCCGCTATGGCATGACTCCCGGCACCGCCGGGTTTTGCAATGCACTGGACGACCTGCTGCCCAGTGCGCGAGTCTGGCTGCACGGTCATCTGCACGCACCCAGCGATTACGTTCACCGGGGCTGCCGGGTGGTGGCCAACCCGTTGGGGTATGCACGCAAAAATGAGCAGGCCGCGTTTCTACCAAACTGTTTGATAGAAATAGGCCTCTAGCCCTCGTCAATGCTACATATACAGCTATCGTAATAATAGCATTTTCGAATGGTTACACTGAACGCATCGCAGCAAGGAGTGGAGCATGAAGATCCTTTTGGCCGTGGACGGCAGCCCCTACAGCAAGAAGATGCTGGCCTACCTGGGAACCCACGAAACCCTGTTGAGCAGCTTCAACAACTACACCGTGTTTCACGCCCAACCCGCCCTGCCACCCCGTGCCCGCGCCGCAGTGGGAAAGGCAATCGTAGACGGCTACTACACCGAGGAAAGCGAAAAGGTGTTGGCCCCCGTAGCCAAGTTCCTGTTGCGCCACAACATTGATGCCAAGTCGGTCTGGAAGGTGGGCCCGGCTGGTGCCACCATTGCCAAAATGGCCAGTGATGGCAAATTCGATCTGGTGGTAATGGGTTCGCACGGCCACGGCGTTGTGGTGAACCTGGTCATGGGCTCGGTAGCCACCCAAGTGCTGGCGCATTGCAAGGTGCCGGTGCTACTGGTGCGCTAAGGCACCCACCGTAAGGCGCCCGTTGTTTTAGCCTGGCACTTTCAGGGCCTGGGTCGCAGCAGTGGTCAACGCCGCAGTCAACCGGTCAATCACCACAGAGTCCAGGTTCCAGCAATGCCAATACAGGTTCACAGGCAGGGTGACATCGGGTGCCAGGTTCACCAGTTCCCCACTGTCGAGTCGACTTTGCACTTGCAGGGTGGGCAATACGCTGGCGCCCCAGCCGGCCAATACGGCACGCACTTGGCCCTCCACGCTGGGTACAAAGCGCTGGATAAGCGCTACCCGGCGCAAGCCGCAGGCGCGGCTGACAAATTCGGTCTGCAAGTCGTCCTTGCGGTTAAAGGCTATGAATGGAATTTGGCGGAAATTGTGCGTGGTCAGCCCTTTGGGGCAGTTTTCAGCCGCGTACGCGGGGCTGGCCACGGCTACATAGTGCATGGCACCCAGCGGCATAACCTTGCACCCGCGCAGGGCCTGCTTGAGGGTGGTAACACAACCCAGAACCTGGCCTTCGCGCAGCCACTCATGGGTGAAATCCTGATCATCCGTGATGATTTCCAGGGGCAAGCCCTCACTTACCAATGCCCCCAAAGCGGGCAACGCCCAGGTGGCGATGCTATCCGCATTGATGGCGATGGAGATCCGGTCTTCCTCGCGCAACGCGCCAGCACCGGGGGTCAGGTCTTGCAGGTCGGTTTCCAGATCGGCGCGCAACAGGCGCATCTGCATAGCGTGTTTGATCAGCAGGCGACCGGCAGAGGTGGGCTTGACCGGGCGGCTGCGCACCAGCAAGACGGTGCCAACTTGGGCTTCCAGCGCACGCAGGCGCTGCGACACGGCCGACTGTGTGACCGACAGGCGCACGGCCGCGCGCTCAAAACCACCTTCTTCCACAATGGCGGCCAGGCATTCCAGAGCATCCGTATCAAAGGTTCGCATGGGGGTTTTTATGTTTTAACAGTGCATCCAACCGCATTGCGGCTGCGCTCTATTTTATTAGACAAACTAATGAAGATGCAATTTTATTCACATTAACTGTTAATGTGCTTCCATTTGTTGGACACTTCGGCGATGAAAATTATCGTCCTAGGCGCCGGCATCATCGGCATCAGCACCGCATGGCATCTGGCCCAGCGCGGCCATAGTGTCACCGTGATTGACCGCCAGCCTGATGCTGCGCTGGAGACCACATTCTCCAACGCCGGCCAAATCTCCGTGAGCTACTGCGAACCCTGGGCCAACCGGGAAGCCCCGCTCAAAGCCTTGAAATGGATGTTCAGCAAGGAAGCGCCCCTGCTGTTTCGCCCCCGCCTGCCGTTTGGCGAAGGCTGGCAGCAATGGCGCTGGGGCCTGCAGTTCCTGGCCAACTGTAACGACAAAGCGTTCGAGCGCAACGTGCAGCAGCTCGTCGCCCTGGGTGCCTACAGCCACGTGGCTCTGAAAGACATCGTGGCCAGCACCGGCATCGACTACCAGCGCCTGGAGCGCGGCATTGCCCATTTCTACATTGACCAGAAGTCCTTCGACAGCGCCGGCGAAGCCGCCGACCTGATGCGCCGCTATGGCGTAGCTCGACAGGTGGTGAGCAAAGAAGAACTGCTGCGCATCGAGCCCGCGTTCACCGCCTACGGCAAGCAAATTGTGGGTGGCACCTACACCCCGAGCGACGAGTCAGGCGACGCCAAGGTGTTCACACAGGCACTGGCCAAACACTGTGTCGAACTGGGTGTGGAGTTTCTCTACAGCCATTCGGTTACCGACCTGAAGGTCGAACAAGGCGCTATCAAGTCTATTGCCGTGCGGGCAGTTTCCACAGGAGCTGATGACATCAATAGCCAGCAGCCCGTGCGCCACATGAGCGCCGACCAGTTTGTTGTGGCCTGCGGCTCCTACTCTGCGCCGTTGCTGCGCACCGTGGGAATCGACCTGCCCATTTACCCTGGCAAGGGCTACAGCGCCACCTTCAAGATTTTGCGTCCCGAACTGGCACCTTCGGTCTCCAGCATTGACGACAGCAAGAAGATTGCCATCAGCCGCCTGGGCGACGAACTGCGCGTGGCCGGCACCATCGAGGTGGGCGACTACAACCTGTCGCTGGACACCCCCGTGGCCAGCGCCCGCTGCCGCATGCTGGCGCGTCGCATCGAGGAGGTGTTTCCTGGCATGTGCGACACCCGCGAGGAAGCCGACGGCGGCAGCCCCAACTACTGGACGGGTCTGCGCCCAGCCACGCCCACCAACATCCCCTACATTGGCCAGACCCAGGTGCGGGACTATGGGTCAATGCTGGCCACGGTACCCTGGGCTGGACCCATGGCGCAGGCTCAGGCAAAGCACTGGCCGAACTCATCAGCGGCAAGGTGCCCGATCTGGCTTTTGGGTTTACCGGCAGGGCCTGAGGGCCAGCGCCTCTTACAATAGACCCTTTCACCAAAAAACTCACAGGATAGAACATGGGCAAACAGATCGTTACTGAAGCAGACCGCAAAGCCACTCCCCGCCCTGTCACCCCACCCGGCGTGACCCTCCCCACCGGCGGCCGCGGCCAGCGCGTGAGCCTGGAACGTGGCGTTGCCACCCGCAGCAAGAAGAACCCCGGCAAGCGCTCCAAAAAGGGCGGCTGATCACGCTATTGGTTTCGGTGTGCCTGCATAAGGCACTCCAGAAACGCCTGCGTTGCCCGCGCCGCCTGTGGTGAGCGCCGGGCAATCGCAAAAAACTGGCAGGTGTAGCGAAACACCGCTGCATCCACTGCCCGCATCTGCCCCGCACGCACAAAACTCTGGGCGTAGTGGTCTGGCAAAAATCCCAAAAATGCACCCGACAAAATCAGCGTGGCAATCGCCTCTTGGTCATAACCCGTGGCCTTGCGCGCCAGGCGCAGCTGCTGGCTGATTTCCATGTTGGGTGAGTGGTAGCCCAGCCCGGCAAACGGGTAGGCCTGCAGTGCATCCCAATCCGGTGGCGGCGCATGGGCTGCAAACAGGGGGTGGGCGGGGCTGCAATACAACAGCATGGTCTCGTCAAACAGCTCCGCGTATTCCAGCGTGTCCGAATTGCGGTGGCCGGGGATGATGCCGATCTGGTACTGCCCATCCAGCACACCTCGCTCGATGGCGTTGAGGGTGCCCACGTGCAAGTTCAGGGCTACGTCCGGAGCTTGCCGGGTGAACAGCGCAATCGCCTGCGCAATGTGCGCCTGGGGGTTGCTGACGGTCTTGTCGAACATGGCCACATGCAGCGCACCGCCCATGCGCTGGTGGATGGCGTCCACCCCACTGCGAAACGCATCCGTGGCTGCCAGCAAAGCGGTGGTCTGGTCATAGATTTTGTGCCCCTCAGGCGTCAGTGCAAAACCGGCCCGGCCCCGGCGGCACAGGGTCAGCCCCAGACGGGTTTCCAGGTCTTTGACGTGGCGGCTCACGGTGGAGGTGCCAATGTTCAACTCCAACTCCGCCGCCGCCATGCCGCCGCAGTCCACCACCGTGCGGAACACGCGCAGCAGGCGCAAATCCATGTCGCTGATCTGGCCCAGGACCGCACGATTTTTTAGTTGCATATTTTGATAACTAAATAGTGATATTAGTAACTTTATAAGAGTAACAGAGACCACCACAATGCGCCATCTGCTCCACACAACCCCTTGGACAACCGAAAGGCCGATCATGAAACTCAACGACCCCACCGCCACAACCGCAGTCACCAGCACCAGTGCCTTCCCCACGGACGCCAACTGGCTCGAAGCCCACTGGATGCCCTTTAGCGCCAACCGCAACTTCAAGACCAGCGGTGCCCAGAACGGGCGCATGATCGTCAGTGCCCAGGGCGCCTACTACACCGACAACCACGGCAAGAAGATTTTTGATGGCCTCTCAGGCCTGTGGTGCTGCGGCTTGGGACATGGTCGTGCCGAAATCACCCAAGCCGTTGCCGCCCAAGTCGGCACGCTGGACTACGCGCCGGCCTTTCAGTTCGGCCACCCGCTTTCGTTCGAGCTGGCCAACAAGATCACCGAACTCATGCCATCCGGGCTGGACCATGTATTCTTCACGGGTTCGGGCTCCGAGTCAGCCGACACCTCACTGAAGATGGCCCGCGCCTACTGGCGCGCCAAGGGCCAGGGCACCAAGACGCGCCTGATTGGCCGCGAAAAGGGCTACCACGGCGTGAACTTTGGCGGCATCTCGGTGGGCGGCATCGCGGGCAACCGCAAGACCTTTGGTCAGGGCATTGAAGCCGACCACCTGCCCCACACCCAGCCACCAGCCGGCACGTTTCAAAAGGGCATGCCGCCCACCGGCGCCGAGCTGGCCGACGAGTTGCTGAGCCTGATTACGCTGCACGATGCCAGCAACATTGCGGCGGTGATTGTGGAACCCTTCTCTGGCTCGGCGGGCGTGGTGATTCCGCCGTTGGGCTATTTGCAACGCCTGCGCGAGATTTGCACCGCCAACAACATCCTGCTGATTTTTGATGAGGTCATTACCGGCTTTGGCCGCATGGGCGCCTACACCGGTGCTGCCGCCTTTGGCGTGACGCCCGACATCCTCAACATCGCCAAGCAGGTCACCAACGGTGCCCAGCCTTTGGGTGCGGTGGTGGCCAAGAAGGAAATTTACGACACCTTTATGGCCCAGGGCGGGCCTGACTACATGCTGGAGTTTGCCCACGGCTACACCTATTCCGCCCACCCGGTGGCCTGCGCCGCTGGCATTGCCGCGCTGGATTTGCTGGTGAAAGAAAACGCAGTCGAGCGGGTGTCTGCCTTGGCACCGCATTTTGAGCGCGCCGTGCACAGCCTGCGCAGTGCCAAACACGTGGCCGACATCCGCAACTACGGCCTGGCCGCGGGCTTCACCATTGCCGCCCTGCCCGGTGAGCCGGCCAAGCGCCCGTACGAGATTGCCATGCGCTGCCTGGAAAAAGGCTTTTATGTGCGCTACGGTGGCGACACCATCCAGCTGGCACCGCCCTTCATCAGCACCGAGGCCGAGATCGACAGCCTGATCAACGCCTTGGGCGAGTCGCTGAACGCGACGGCCTGAGCCTAACCCACCCTCGCGATGCGGACGTAATCGCTTTTTTGATAGCTGCTTGCGCTGTATTCGACGAGGGCTACGGCCCCATTTTTCATCCAGATTTTCACCAGGAAACCCATGTCCCAGCTCCCCACCATCCCGCCACCTGATTGACGGCCAGCCTGCCCAGGGCCGGCACGCGCCGCAGGACGTCTTCAACCCCGCCACCGGCCAGGCCGAAAAACGCGTGCTGCTGGCCGACAAGGCCACGGTTGAACAGGCCATTGCCAGCCCAGGCCGCCTTCCCCGCCTGGCGCAACACGCCGCCGCTCAAGCGGGCCCGGGTGATGGGCAAGCTGAAGGTGCTGCTGGAGCAGCACGCCGACGAACTCTGCGCCCTGATCACTGCTGAACACGGCAAGGTGCTGCCGGACGCGCTGGGCGAGCTGCAGCGCGGCATCGAAAACGTGGAGTACGCCAGCTACGCCCCCGAGCTGCTCAAGGGCGAGCACAGCAAAAACGTCGGCCCGGCCATTGACAGCTGGAGCGAATTCCAGGCGTTAGGTGTGTGTGCGGGCATCACGCCATTCAACTTTCCGGCCATGGTGCCGCTGTGGATGTGGCCCATGGCGGTGGCCTGCGGCAATACCTTTGTGCTGAAGCCTTCCGAGCGCGACCCCAGCAGCACGTTGCGTATTGCAGAGCTCGCTTTGGAAGCCGGCCTGCCACCCGGTGTGCTCAACGTGGTGCATGGCGACAAGGAGGCGGTAGACACGCTCCTGACCGACCCACGCGTCAAGGCCGTGAGCTTTGTCGGCTCCACCCCGATTGCCGAATACATCTATTCCGAAGGCTGCAAACACGGCAAGCGCGTGCAGGCCCTGGGCGGCGCCAAGAACCACGCCGTGGTGATGCCCGACGCCGACATTGGCAACGCCGTCAGCGCCCTGATGGGCGCGGCCTACGGCTCGTGCGGCGAGCGCTGCATGGCCATTCCGCTGGTGGTGGCGGTGGGCGATGCCACCGCCGACGCGGTCGTGGCTGGCCTGAAGGTCGAAATTGCCAAGATGAAGGTCGGCCCCGGCACCGCCGCCGGCATGGACATGGGCCCGCTGGTCACCAAAGCCCACTTCGACAAGGTCCGCGGCTACGTGGACCAAGGCGTCAAAGAAGGCGCCACGCTGGTGGTCGATGGCCGTGGCCTCAAAGTGGCCGGCCATGCAGACGGCTACTTCCTCGGCCCGTGCCTGTTTGACCACGTGAAACCCGGCATGGTGATCTACCAGGAAGAAATCTTCGGCCCGGTGCTGGGCGTGGTGCGCGTCAAAACGCTGCAAGAAGCCATGGACCTGATCGACGCCCACGAATACGGCAACGGCACCTGCATCTTCACCCGCGATGGCGAAGCGGCCCGCTACTTCACCGACCATATCCAGGTTGGCATGGTCGGCGTGAACGTGCCCCTGCCGGTGCCGGTGGCTTACCACTCGTTTGGCGGCTGGAAGCGCAGCCTGTTTGGCGACCTGCACGCCTATGGGCCTGACGCCGTGCGCTTCTACACCAAGCGCAAGACCATTACACAGCGCTGGCCCAGCGCGGGTGTGCGCGAAGGGGCAGTGTTTAGTTTTCCGAGCAGCCGCTAGACAACTGAGTGAAAACAAAAGGGCATTGAAAAATGCCCTTTTGTGTCATAGCGGCTGAAATTCAGGCGTCGGGGGACCGAAGTTATTGAACCAGTGACAGCATGGCTTTCGCGAACTGGTTTCCCACGGCCTGCAGATGTGCGTCGCGTTGCGCTTCATCTGTCATTTGCAATGAAAGCGGCCCGTCAATCATCAGACAGGCCAGACCGTGGGCGTGCGCCCAGTAGATGCTCGTCAGCGCAGCGTCGGCCGTCGGCCCGTGGATTGCGTGCACCAGACGCTCCAGCTCATGGTGTGCCCGCGCACCGGCGTGTCGCACCTCGGGAAAGCGAATCGGGTTGCAAATCTCACGGCGAAACATGACGCCAAAGACACCCGGATTGGCCAGGGCAAAGCCCACGTAGGCATTTGCCGCAGCCAGCATCATGGCGCGCCCTCCACCCGCCGCGCTACGCGCCAGGGCGGTTTGCATCCGTGTGGCCAGTTCGTCAAATCCCTGCACCAGCACCGCAGCCAAAATGGATTCCCGATCACCAAAGTGGTGGTAGGGCGCCTGGTGCGTAACCCCGGCGCGACGCGCCACTTCGCGCATGCTGAGTCCGGTCACTCCCTGTTCGTCCAGCAGGGCGCGGGCGGTCGCAAGCACGATTTGACGCAGGTCACGCGGCGCATCGGCCGCTGACTCAGCGGGGATTTCGGCTGGTGGAGGTGGTGGCAAGCAGGCGTTCATGCCGCCATTATGCGTGCTGCACTTGACACTGTCTGGTTGAGTCTTTACCATCGACTAGACACTGTCTAATTGAAGGAACACCATGTATGACGTGATCGTGATCGGTTCGGGCATCGGCGGCATGAGCGCAGCGGGACTGCTGGCCGGTGTGGCCGACAAAAAAGTGCTGGTGCTTGAAAAACACACCGAGCCTGGCGGGCAGACACATGTGTTTCGTCGCGATGGCGCATCGTGGGACGTGGGCTTGCACTACATCGGTCGCGTGGGAGAAAAATCACGCTCGCGGGCTTTTTTTGATTACCTCTCCGGCGGGGAATTGAAATGGAACCGCGTCACCGATGACTTTGAGCGCTTTGTCTACCCGGGGATCGATTTCGCCGTACCTTCGGACCCCAAAGTCTATGCGCAGCGACTCATCGACCGCTACCCCGACGAGGAAGCCGCCATCCGCCGCTACTTCGAGGACATCCGTGAAGTCGAGAAATGGACGGTGCGCGGCGCCGCGCGAGGCATGGTGCCGAACGTGGTTGACCTCTTGCTGCGCGCCCTGCAGCGCGTGACAGGCCGCAAGGCCAAACAGACCACCAAGGCCTACCTGGATAGCCACTTTCGATCACCCGAATTGCGCGCGTTGTTGGCCAGCCAGTGGGGCGACTACGGCCTGCCGCCTGCGGAGAGTGCCTTTGCCGTGCACGCGCTGATCGTCTCGCACTACCTGTATGGTGCCTGGTTCCCTGAAGGCGGCAGCGGTCGCATCGCACGGACCTTTGAAAAAGGCATTGAACGCGCCGGTGGTGCCATCCGGGTCGGCCAGGAAGTGACCGAAATCCTGCTGGAAGGCGGCCGTGCCGTTGGCGTGAAGGTCATTGACCATCGCGGTCCGACGCCGCGCACCGTCATCCACCGCGCACCCGTGGTGATTTCGAACGTGGGAGCCCCGCTCACTTACACCCGCCTGCTACCCACCAACGGTCCCATCGGAGCCAAAACCGCACCGATCCGCGCGCTGATGGAACGCCTGGGAACGGGCACCTCGGCGGTCACCCTCTACCTGCGCCTCAAAACCACGGCCGCATCGATTGGCGTGAAGGGCGAAAACTACTGGATATTCACCAGTACCAACCACGACCAGACGGACGTTGGCAGCCAGCGCCTGTTTCAGGGCCAACCCCGCATGGTGTATGTGTCTTTTCCGTCCCTGAAATCGGGCGAGACGCGTTTTCATACGGCCGAGATCATCAGCTTTGCCGATGAAAGCGCCTTTGCCGCATGGCGTGATCAACCTATGGGCAATCGGGGCGCGGACTATTCTGCACTGAAGCAACGCATCGGCGACGGCCTTCTGAAACTCGCCGAGACCGCCATCCCCGGTCTCACGGATTTGGTCGAATACAGCGAACTGTCCACACCGCTGACGATAGAGCACTACACATCCCATCCCGGGGGTCACTTTTACGGACTGGCCGCATCGCCCGAACGTTTCAAAAGCAACCTGCCGGGCACCCGCACGCCCATCGAAGGCCTCTACCTGTCGGGCTCCGACGCGGCCAGTCTGGGTGTTGTGGGGGCCATGATGGGTGGCGTCGGTGCGGCGTGCCAAGTGCTGGGGTCGAACGGGCTTTCGATGATCAAGACAGCCATGCGAGCCGGTGTCAAAACCGCATCAAACGGGGTGCGCCCGTCAGAGAAGAAGAGCGCGGTGCTGCGTTACAAAGAGCAACTCACCGAGACTATCTGGCGACTCGATTTCGAGTTGAATCAGCCAGTAGACGACTACGCACCCGGCCAGTTCGCCCGCCTGCGTGTGGGCGACGGGGAATGGCGTGACTACTCCATTGCCGGCGTGGACGGCCGCTCTGTGCGCTTTTTGATCAGCACACGCACCGGCGGCATCGGATCGCAATTTGTGGCTACGGCGACCGTATCCGCAGCCACCGAGTTGGAACTGCCATTGGGGCAGTTCACCTTGCTGGACAACGCACGCCGTAAAGTGTTCGTCGCCACCGGCACCGGCCTGGCACCCTTTCTTCCGATGTTCGGGGCACTCCAAGCGATGGGCAAGCTCGATCAGGCAGAGCTGCTGTTCGGCTGCCGCGTAAACGCCGATAACATCACCCGCCAACTCACACCCATGCCCGCCCGCGTGACGCCCTGTGTCAGTCGCGAAGACCCGCCCCGGGGTGGCATGCAAGGCCGTGTGACCGACGCATTGGCGCGCCTGGAATTTGACTCGAACGAGACCGATTTTTACCTTTGCGGATCTGCAGCCATGGTCGCCGACGCCCGTGCGCTGCTGGAGCGGCGTGGTGCAAAGAACATTCTGGTTGAAGTCTACTGAGGCGCTTGGGGGTTGAGCTACCTGCGCAAGATGCTGGACGTGGTGCTGTTCCCAGAGTTATGGTCGCTAAGAACAGAGTTGTAAGAAAAATGCGCCTCTAGCCCTCGTCGAATATACGTAAGCAGCTATCTATTTAATAGTAGATAACTCTAAACTACTCAAACCCGTAGTCCAGTTCCAGCGGCTGGCCTACGCGCAACGTAGTGCCCAGGCCCGCCAAAATGATGGCGTTCATGCCGAAGCTCACGGCGCCATTCACCCGCGCATCTTGCCGGTAAGTGCCCAGGCAGTCGATCACGTGCGGCGTGCTGTGCGCGGTGCTGGGGTCGATGTTGGGGATCGGGCAGCGCGGGCAGGGCTTGACCATGCGCAGGCGGATCGTTTCACCATCGCCACCCGCGTCGGGCAACAGCAGCAGTTCGGCAACCAGGTCTTCTTCATGCTCCGGCACACCGTCGATGACGATGTTGGGGCGAAAGCGCTGTAGCTGCGCCGCTGGCAAACCCTGGGCCAACAAGCGGCGGTTCAGGCCATCCAACGCAGCTTGGCTGAGCACCAGCAGCGGGAATCCATCGCTGAACAAATTCAAGGCGGTCTCGTCGCCCGTCCATTGGGTGTCAGACGCACGCCGGTGCGTGGGGTCGAAGCGAACCAGGCGAAGCCCGGCTTGCCCTAAAAAGCGACTGAACCACGCCGCAGCCTGTGCACCCACATCCAGTGCGGGCATGTTGTGCGCCCACAGTTGCACGGGCAGCACGGTGGCCGCCTCGTCGGCAGGCGCATCAAAGGGCAGCACCAGATCAGCCATGCCCGGCGCGCGCACCCGCAGTTGCGCGCCCTCGATCTCGGGGCGGATCAGCGCCATGCGGGCCAGCTCGCGCTGGCTCACAAAGCGCCCCTGCGCATCGACCAGCATGAACCAGCGGTCGTGCAGCAAGCCGGTTTCGGTCAAGCGGGCCTGTGGCAGCTCGATGCCCGCGCACGACTTGATCGGGTAGATGAACAGGCGGGCGATGTGGGGTTGGGTGGGGGTTGGGGTGGTGCTCATAGGAGGATGGGCAGTTGGTATATGAAAAATAGGCCGCTAGCCCTCGTGGAATATACGTATGCCACTATCTATTTAGTAGCAATCAGCGGAAATAGCGCGTCGTACATCACAACCCTATCCGGCAGGCGGCAAGTCTACTGCGGCCATGTGGACGAAGGCAAGGCGACCAGCGTGCCAAACGTGTTTGCCTGTTGCGACGCCACGCGCGCGGTGGGGAATCTGACGTTGGCGGTGGCGGGATTGTCGGCGCATCGGGGCGATGGTTTGAGGTGTGTACTAGCAACTGTTCCCCGGGCAGGTGCATGGGTGAGCATTGAGACGGTTATGGGCCAGTCGCTGACGCCCGCGAATGAGAGCTAACCGGCGTGCATTTTGGTAGCGATTGGCGCAGTTGACCGTCCCTGATAGGCAGCAAACAGCTGCTCGGACCGAAGTGATCAGTACCCACATCACGCTAGGAACTAGCATTAGCGTGCTCGCTCGAAAGTCGCTGTTGTGGGCAACTCGTCCGTGGTAAAGGATCTGGCCACGTTGTAGCGGAGCATCGAACAGGAGCGGCAGACAACCTCACCTTCGCTTTGCTAAGGTGAGGTTGTCTGCAAATTGAATTAGATCTCGCCCGGGCGAAAATTTCAGAAATTGAAAGTAAGTGTCGCCACAATCTAGGTTCTGTTCTTTTCAAGCTAACCACCTAATAAATCGCAATGAAATTATTGGAATCGATCAGCATCGGCGGTGTCACCTTTAAGAACCGCGTCATGTTCCCTCCGCTCACTACAGGGTACGAAGCCAAGGACGGCAGTATCAGCGCGCAGAGCCGAGCGTTTTACACGCGTCTTGCCAAGGGCGGCACGGGTTACATCGTTTTGGGCGATGTCGCACCGATCCGCAGCTTTGCCCCTACCCCCAAGCTGTTTGACGATAGCCAAATTGAAAGCTTCCGCTTACTCGCTGACAGCGTGCATGCGTATGGATCAAAGCTCGGTGTGCAAATTTTTTACCCCGAATATGACGTTGATGCCCTTAACGCGCTGTTTGATAACGGCGAAATGGACAACGTGCGCACCCAACTGCACCACGACATGCAGCATTTCGTGAATGACGTGACCGAAGCCACCCTGATGCAAATCATCGACAAGATGTGTGCCTGTGCGGTGCGCGCGCAGAAAGCGGGTGTGGACGTGGTCCAAGTGCATGGCGACAGGCTGGTGGGTGCGCTGTGCAGCACGAAGATGAACCGGCGGACAGACAGATACGGCGGCTCTCTCGAGAACCGCACGCGTTTTGCCTTGCAGCTGGTGCGTGCGCTAAAAAGTGCCGTGCCGAGCATGATCATTGACTACAAATTATCCGTCGTCACGCCAGAGCGCGGCAAAGGCGGCATTGATGAGCTCGACGCGCCGCAGTTCGCGAAATGGCTTGAGGACGCAGGCGTGGATATGCTGCATGTGGGGCAGGCAAACCACACGGGCAACATGGCAGATACGATTCCGCCGATGGGCGTTCAGCCCTACTGTTTTTTTGCGGATATCACAAGCACGGTGAAACAGGCTGTGTCCATTCCAGTTAGCACCTCGGGGCGCATCATCGACCCCGAAATGGGAGAGGGGGTGCTGCAATCCGGCAAGGCGGACATGATTGGGATTGGCCGTGCGCTGTTGGCCGACCCAGACTGGACAAACAAGGCCGCGGCGGGAAAGGCCAGCGACATCGTTCGGTGCATTTCGTGCAATGAGGGCTGCGTCGACGCTATTCTGAACCGAGGATTTATCGCCTGCGTCGTCAATCCCGAGAACGGCTTTGAGGCAACCCGCATCATCACACCCGCCAAGGTAGCGAAGAACGTGGTGGTCATTGGCGGTGGCCCCGCAGGGCTTCAAGCTGCACGTGTCGCGGCAAAAAAAGGCCACAACGTGACGCTGTTCGAGAAAGAAGCCCGGCTGGGCGGGCAGTTGAACATCGCCGACGTACCGCCGAGAAAGTTAGAAATCAGCCGCGCCACAGAAGATCTTGTTCACGCGGTACGCTGCGCTGGCGTGGAACTGCGCATGGGCGAAACAGCCAGCCCTGAAGGCGTACTGGCTTTGGCGCCCGACGCTGTGATCGTGGCGGTCGGGGCATCAAGCTTTACGCCGCCGATCCCTGGTGTCGACGGGCCAAACGTGCGTGATGCTTGGAAGGTGCTGGCGGGGGTACAAAACGTATCCGGTCGCGTGGCAATAATCGGCGGCGGTGTCGTTGGTTGCGAGACTGCGGAACACCTTGGTGCCCAAGGTTACAAGGTATCGATAGTGGAAATGCAGGGAAAGATTGCAAGCGGCCTAAGCTCCACCGTCTTACCCACAATGCTCGAGAACTACAGGAAATTTGGAGTAGAACAATACACCGGACACAAGGTTTTGGAAATTGCTTTGGGCCATTTGATCTGCACTGACAAGGACGGCAGAGTTGTGAAGATACCCTGCGACAACGTCGTAATCGCCAGCGGCGCCCGACCAGTCGCATTCGAGAGTGAGGGGCTGATTAACCGAGGCATCGAGGTCGTCATGGTCGGCGACTGCCGCAACGTGGCCGATATTTCACACGCAACCAAAACCGCATATGACGCGGCGAATGCGCTTTGAAAAGTTCGTCTAGGCCGTAAAAAATGTCTCTTGTGGTTCAAGTCTTGCGCAACGGACGTGCCGTTGGAGTTCAAGCCAACTCGAATTTCCGACATTAGCAATCTATGCGGTCCTCGTCCAACTGCCGCTTTCTCCGATGCTAGGAGGCCACTATGGGTCGAAAGCGTATACCAACGCGGCGCCACAATGACTCCCACATTTCGCCACCCACCAAATCATTCCCCCACATTCACCCTCGAAACTCGTCTGCATCACACCCCATAGGTGACGCTGATGGGGCGCAAGCACCTGGCGGGCTTGATGCAGTCGGAGAATAATCTCTCAGCAAAATCGGCCTCTAGCCCTCGTGAAATAAGCGTATGCCACTATTAATTCAATAGTAATCAACGGAAACGCTGCAGCGTTTCCCCACTGCGTTAATGCCACCAGCCATAACGCGGCTGCAGACAAGCGCTCAATTCGCCTTCAACTTTTCAGCCAGCCACTGGCTCATGGGGGTGGCGCTGACTTCCAGGCCGTGGATCACGCTGAAATGGTCGGCCCCCGGCACGGCGCGCAGTTCCACCGGGTTGCCCAGTGCTGTGGCTGCGGCGTGGTAGCTGGCCGCTTGGCGGGCAAACTCGGTGGTCTCGGCACCGCCCCAGGTGACCCAGGTGGGTGTGGGGCAGGTGCGCCTTGAGGCTGCTGCGCGCCTTCTGCGCGGCGGCCACAAAGTGCTTGCCGGGTGCGGAGGCGTCGGCTAGTGCTAGCGAGGGGTTGTACTGCGCGTCGATCTGCGCCTGGGTGGTGAATTCGCGGTAGAGCTTGGGCAGGGTGGTAATGGCTTAAGTGGGTCTGTTGCCAGTCTAGAGCCAGCCAGGGCAGGGCAAATGACTGAGGATGCTTTTTGACAATTGAATTTTGCAGGCTTCACTAAGGGTTTTCCGCTGGTAGCCCTCGTAAAATATACGTATGCCACTATCAAAACAATAGTGAATCTGCCTCGCTACCCGTTGTTGTTGTTGTTATTGTTGTTGTTGTTATTGTTGTTATTGCTGCTGCGTTGTCGGTCTTTGGGGTTCTGGGCGGGCACGAGGCCGGGCATCGCCAGCAGCAAACCGCCGGTGCCCAGCATGACCAGTTTGGCGTTGCTACTAAAGGCCGTACCGTCGATGGCCGAGAGCTTGGCCGCGTTGCACCACAGGGTTTGTTTCTGGCGGGCCTGCGGCAGGGCAAAGCTTTGGGTAACCCGGTTTTGGCTGTAGCAAGACACGGTGCCGTCCTGGTAGATCAGGTGGTCGTCCTTCTGGCGGGCGTCGTCGCTCAGCCAGTGCACCAGGGCTTCTTCCACCTCGGTGCGGTCCAGGCCATCTTCCAGGCGCAGGGCGTTTAAAAAGCACTCCACGGTGTAGGCGGTGCGTTGCAAGTCTTGGGGCTTCATGGTAGGTGGCTCCAGGCTCAGGGCAGGTAGTGAAACTCGACGTTCTGAAACGGCAGGTTGGCCGTTTGCACATGGTAGAAGGCGTTGGCCTTTTGCTTTTGGTAGTGGTATTCGCGCAGAAACAGCGTCGTTACAAAAAGATTGTTGAGTACACCCCGCTGAAAATGCGCGCGGTGCAAGGCCAGCAGGCCGGTCAGGTCGCACTGCAGGTAATCATCGCCCAAACGCGTGCTGGGCTCCAGACAGTTGGCATAGAGCTGGTAGGTGAAGATGTGTTCCTGCTTGGTGCGTTGCTCATCGCCATAGACCACCGGGGTGTCGCGCAGCAGTTGCAGGTACAAGGTGTTGCGGATGGCCTCGGGGCAGTTGGCCTGCAGCACATCGCGGCGCAAATGCAACACCACGCGGTCACCGTCTACCAGGGTGTGCTGGGTGCGTTGTTGCTTGAAGAGTTGCGAGTCCAGCGCCAGTGATTCACCCGCCAGTTCCAGAATGAACGCCTTGTCGCTGAACAGCACCTGTAGCACCGGGTCGGCGGCAATCAGGGCGCTCAATGCGTTTTTGCTGTCAATCAGGTCGTTGGGCAACATCAAGCCTTCGGGTTTGGGCCGTGGTGCCGCCAGTGCAAAAGCCAGGCTGGGGTGGGTGGTGTGCTGGTAGTGCCGGGCGTAGTCGCGCTGCGCGTCGGCATCGTCTGCGGGGTAGGACAGGGGGTTGTCCTGGTAGAGGGTTTTTTGCAGACTGCAGGTGTAAGACTTGCCACTTTGGTTCTGGTATTTGACGACCGCGCAGCCGGTGTTGCAGGTGCTCAGGTGGTTGCAGCTTTGGCAGGATGCGTCAAAGCCCTGGGCTTGGTGGACCGCGCGTATCTTGCGCGCGCCGTTGTCCAGAATATCCAGAATGGGGTCTTCAAACACATTGCCGTAACGAAAGGCTTCAATGCCCTGGCCGCGCACACACGAGTACACAGCACCGTCGCTTTGCAGCAGGTAAAACCGTTCGCCGCAGTTGGCGGCGTTGGTGCAGTAGCTGGGCTTGAATTCGTCAAACCAGTTGCGCTTGAGGCCTTCTTCCAGTTCGGTGCCGGTGAACTCGGCCTTGAGCGCCGCATAAAGCGCCTGTTGCTGGGCCGGCGTGGCGGGGGTGAGCACGGCTTCGCCCTTGGCGGCGCGGTTGAGCTCGGAGCCAAAGGCAAACATCAGGTTGAACTGGTTCATGTCAAAGCCCAGCTCACGGTGGATGAACCAGATGTCGTGCACCAGCGCCGGAATGTCCGCCAGGTGTTCCGCGCTTAACGTGGCCGAAATCTTCTTGGCATGCGGGTAGCGCGCCAGCAGGCGGATGTTGTCCAGCGTGCGGGGCAACCAGTCGGTGCCGCCGCGTGTGGTGCGGTGTCGCGCGTGCAGGGCCAGCGGCAGGTCGATGCTGGCGCTGATGGAGACTTTGTGCCGGTCGAACAAGTCGTAAAACGGTGCGAACTTGAACAGGTTGGTCTTGATGTGTGGTGCTGACTTCTTGTGCCCCAAGGCATTGAGCGCGTCAAAGTGTTCCAGGTAGTGCGCGCGGATCATCCCAAACAGTTCGTTCAGCACTGGGGCAGGCAGGGTGGTGACCTCGCCGCCGTGCAGTGACACATTGAAGGCCAGTACGCCTGCTGCCTTGAGTGCGTCCAGTGTGTGGCGCAGTGTTTGCACGGCGCGCTGGGCGTCTTTTTTCAGGGCGGCTTCGGTGGTCTGCTTGCCCAGGTAGCAATAGCTACAGCTCAGGTTGCAGCACAGCGTGGGTACGTACAGCAGGTGAATGGCGCGGTCCATTCAGGTGCCAATCATGTCCACTCTCGGGGCGGCCTTTTTCACCTTTTCGATGATCTTGCTGGATACCTTGTCAAACTTGGCGGCCTTGTTCTTCTTGATTTTGTCGGCCTTGCGTGCACCGGTGGGAAACTTGTCGCGCTCCAGCACAAAGCTCTTGCCGTTTTGGGACTGTAGGCGCAGCGTGCCGTTGGCGCCAGAGAGTGTCAGGCGATTGACGTTGGCGTAGTAGACGATGCTGTTGCCGCACAGCAGGTAGCGCGGCCCCAGTTGCAGTTGCCGACTGCGCGCTGCAAGGGCCACCACGGGAAACAGCAACAGTGCCAGGCTGCCAGGGAATGCCACCCAGCCTGTCAAGATGACCAGCAGCGCCAGCGCCAGGCTGATGCCAATGAACCAGCGCCGCTTGGGGCTCAGGCTGGCCGGGTCCGTGTGCTGGTACTTGAAGGATGCAAACTCGGTGGGCGTCATGGTGGTTGCAAAGTTTACAGCGGCCCACGCGCAATGGGTGACTAGATTCGCTCAAGCACCAGCGCAGTGCCCGGGCCCATGCCCATGCCCATGATGGGTGGCGTCGGTGCGGCGTTACAAAGAGCAGCTCACCGAGACTGTCTGGCGACTCGATTTTGAACTGGATCAGCCAGTAGACGACTACGCACCCGGCCAGTTCGCCCGCTTGCGTGTGGGTGACGGGGAATGGCGTGACTACTCCATTGCCGGCGTGGACGGCCGTGTGACCGACGCATTGGCGCGTCTCGAATTTGACTCGAACGAGACCGATTTTTACCTCTGCGGATCTGCAGCACCGGCAAAAGCCGGTTTGGTTCCAGAATTCCTATAACGGTTCCATGCCATCGGGAATGCGGTAAACCTCACAGGTCCACAGGATGGTATCCCGATTCGCGTTGATGTCGAATGGCCAAAACTTCGACAATCTGGTCCTGTGCATCCACCCGGTACAAGGCCAAGTAACCGCTTCTGCCGCGCTGAATCACCAGCTCGCGCATATTGGCTTCGCTACTCGCGACACCGCTATCCTCTACCCGCCTACCTATTCGAGGGTGGTGCGGCAACAGTCCCAGCGCCCCGACAATCAGATCCGTGGTCGCTAAAGCCGCAGCAGGGTCCTGCTCCGCGAGAAAATCAACCAATAGCTTCAAATCGAGCCGCGCCCTCTCGCCAACGAGAACGCGCGTCATGTGGTTTTGCGACGTTTGCCTGCAACGGTAGGGCGGTCTTTTAACGGTTGAGGGTCTTTGACTTTTGCGCCGGTACTCCGTGCCGCAATGCGTGCCTTGAGCCACTGGTGCACGTCAGCCAAATCGTAAACCGGTCCGCCCCCATCAATGTCGTCTGCTGCGGCTTGCGCCGTTTGACCTCACTCTCCAATGTTTGCAACATGAAGGCGTGGGTTGACGTACCGCATTCGGCTGCAAAGTGTTGAATGCTCTGCTTTAGGGCCTCTGGGGTAACAAGGCACTTGTCGCCCAGAGTGAAAGGGCATTGAACCGGCATTCACTGTATGCTCCGGGCAGAACTTTGCCTATGACTGTTCTGCTCGCCCATGAAAATCCGGATCCACGATTTTTTGAACCTGTTGGCACGCTGGCGTGGCGAACACGCGCGCGTGCAGGATCAAGCCGCCAGCGCGAACCTGAGCCGCTTACGTGTCGTCGCGCCCCTGGTGGCCGCGCTCAACGCGGTGCATGTGCTGATTTTTGCTCTGCAACTGGTGCGTGCGCCAGTTGACAGCAACCGCTACCGCTGGGCCGTGGGCCTGTTGATCACACACCTGACCATGGGCCTGACCATGCTGGCGGTCGCGGGTCTGGTGCGTCATCTGCAACGAACACACCAGACCCGCTGGTCCCAGGCACTGACCATTGGCGTCGCGTTGACCACCTTGGTTTTTTCCGTCGCCGTGGCCAGCATAGACCAGTGGGTCACGCCCGCCATCACACCCTTTTTGATCACCTGCATGGCGGGCGGGGTGATCTTGTATCTGGCCCCCAGGGTGGCCGCCGGCATGTATCTGGCGGCTTACATGCTTTTCTATGTCGCCATGGGGATCACCCAACACGACCCCGAGCAACTGCTGTCGAACCGGCTCAACGGCGTAACGGCCTGCCTGCTGGGCTTATTGCTTTCGGTACTGCTGTGGCGCAAGTTCACCACTATCACGCTGCAACAGTCCGAGCTGGAGAAGGTTAATGCCGAGTTGTATGCCCGCCACCGTGAACTGGAACAGCTGACCCGCCAAGACGGACTCACCGGTCTGTTCAATCGCACTACATTTGCTGACCTGTCCCGCCGCGAACTCGACAGGGGGCAGCGCCAAGGAAGCGCAACGTCCATCTTGCTGCTGGACCTGGACCACTTCAAACGCATCAACGACACCTGGGGTCACCCTGCGGGCGACGCCGTGCTGCGCCACATCGCCACAGTGATCAGTACGGCGGTGCGCAGCTCTGACCTGGTGGGGCGCTTGGGCGGCGAGGAATTCACCGTCCTGCTTCCCAACACATCGGTACAGGCCGCGCGCGACTTGGCCGAGAAGTTGCGTCAACGCATCGCTGACGCCCCATTGCCCTGGCAAGACGTCACAACGATCACCATTACCGCCAGCATCGGTGTGGGTGCCACCACGGCGCAGGAAAAGCGCGACTTCGACAGTCTCTACTCCCTGGCCGACAAAGCCCTGTACAAAGCCAAGCAACTGGGGCGCAACCGGGTGGCCTAGTTGTCCAACGCCCATGCTACGCACACATTACGCCAGCGGACGCGTGCGAACTGTGCAAGGGCGAGCACAGCAAAAAGAAAGTCGGCCCCGGCTTTGGTCCGCGCCATCACGTCACCGGCTGGATCAATTCTTGTGCCTGGCGGCGCATAGAGTCCACCGCGAATTGCGCCATGAGGGAGTAGCTTCGGCCTTTGAGTGACACGATGGCAATATCGGCAAACTGCGTGGGAACGTCAACCACCGCAAGACGAACCAGTTGACCCTGTGCAACATCCAAGGCGGTGCCAGCATCAACGCAGCCGATGACGGTGTCGGTGCTGATGGCCAGAGACTTCAATAAGCTCAGATCGTCGCACTCCACGACCAAGGGCAAGCGCTTGCCCTCTCCCAGGCCCATGCGTGCGCCCAAGCCCAGTAGCACTGACTCGGGAACCCGAACGCTGGCAATTCCGAAGGGCAGCAGCATGGCTGCAGTAATGTTTGGGTTCTCCCGCAGCGGGTGCCCAGAGCGAACGTAGAACCCTGCGGGTAGACGGGCAATCCGTGCGACGTCGAGGTCTGCGGCCGCTACGACGTTGCGCAAGTCTGCCATGTAGAAATCCAATTCCTCGGCACGCAAGTGCGCCGCCAGGTAGTCGGCATTGTTGACTTCCACCCGCACATTCACCCCGGGATGCTGCGAGCGAATTTCGGTCAACAACGGTGGCACCATGGTGGCGGCCGGATAGGGACCAACCCCAAATGCCAGGTCGCCAATCAGGCGCTCGCGGTACAGGCTCACATCACGCTGCAGGCAGCGGCTCTCAAACAGCAGTTTGCGTGCGCGCTCGACCACGAATTCCCCTGCGTCGGTGCACCTTGCCTCGACCGTTCCCCGGTCAAACAGTTGCAAACCCATTTCTTCCTCGGCGGCTTGAATACTGCGGCTAAAGGCCGATTGGGTCAGATGGCACTGCACGGCGGCGCGACCGAAATTGCGCGTGTCTGCAAGGGCTACCAGGTGATTGAGGCGTTTGAGGTCCATTTCGATTCGGAGCGAGTGTGCATCAATTATGCATCCAGTGCATTGATATTTTGTAATAAATGCATTAGACAGATTGACATTGGAATTTCACAATACCGCCAAGGACCCAGCATCCGCACGCCGGGCTCTAAAAAAAAGCGGAAGACAAACCCAGGAGCAAGACCATGGAACCCCAGAAGCTGCAAAACATATTGATCGTATGTCTCATATTTGGCTACGCACTCATGGAGTGGGTGTCACGGCGTTACAAAGATACCGTGACCGCCAACGGCAACGACACCAAGCTGGAGTTGCTCATGTTCCTCAGTCTGCTTGCCATCGCGCAACCCATCGCACTTTTGGTGACCGGAAAATTATGCGCCTGGCTGATTCCCGACATGCGCGGAGCATGGGCAAATTGGCCGGTTTGGGCCATGCTAGGGCTGCTGCTGGTAGGGGACGATTTGACCCAATACCTGTGGCACCGCGCATCGCACACGCCACTGCTGTGGCCGCTGCACCGGGCGCACCACTCCGCAGAGTACATGAGCATCCGCGTCACCTACCGCAACAACTTTTTGTACTACATGCTGATGCCGGGGCTATGGATTGCAGGTGTTTTTGTGTATCTCGGGTTTGGGATGACCTATGCGGCCTACATCGTCGTCAAAATTGCCGTCATTTTGGGAGCCCATTGCGCGTGGCGCTGGGACGAGCCCTTGTACAAAATTCGCGCCTTGCGTCCCTTGATGTGGGTGCTGGAGCGGACCATCTCCACACCGGCCACCCATTGGGCCCACCATGCCATCACCAATGACGACGGCATTGGCCATTACAAGGGCAATTTTGGCAATCTGATGTTCATCTGGGATATCTTGCTGGGCACAGCCCATATCACCCGCAAATTTCCCGCCAAGGTGGGGCTGATCGACGACCGACTCTTCGGACAAGAGCGCTGGTACCACCAGATGTTTTACCCCTTCTTTCAATCGCGTCGTGAACATACAGCGCTGAAATTCGGTGGCCGCCCCTACGACGACTCGCAAGCACCCACGTCGACTGTGACATCGACATGATGAATTTACACGGTCAAAACATTCTCATCACCGGCGCCCAGGCGGTGTCAGCCCTGGTTGCAGCGTTGCCCCCCATCCATGCATTGCTCAATATCGCCGGTGGTTTTGCCGTGGGGGTTATGGGCCATGACCCCGACGATGCGCAATGGGATGCCATGTTTCAGCGCAACGTTGCCACCCTATGCAGCGTCATCAAAGCCGTAGTGCCGGGCATGAAGGCGCGCAAAATAGGTTGCATCGTCAACGTCGGAGCCCTGTCGGCACTGCATGGCAGTGCCAGCATGAGCGCTTACACCGCGTCCAAATCAGTAGTGATGAACCTGACAGAAAGCCTGGCTACCGAACTGGGCCCTGAAGGTATCCGCGTCAATGCGGTGTTGCCATCCATCATCGATACACCCGCCAACCGGCAAGCCATGCCCTTGCTAACCCAGGTGACTGGGTTCGACCCGACGACATCGCCAACGTAATGTGTTTTCTGATGAGCAAGCAAAGTCGTGCAATACAAGGGGCATTGATTCCCGTGACGGGTGGGCGATGAACGGCGCGTGCCACATCCACGCTCCCTGGATCAAAAAGTATGGACTCGGACCTTACCCATTCGGCATTGCCGAAATAAAAGCATTAGACAAATGCCTACTGAAATTTCACATTCCACCGAGGTGCCTAACGACGGTATCGATAGTTATTTGAAGGTTATGCGATGACAGAAATGAAATTCGACTATGTGATCGTTGGCGCGGGTTCAGCGGGCTGTGTATTGGCGGCTCGCTTGAGTGAAGACCCGTCGGTGAGCGTGTGCCTGCTGGAGGCCGGTGGACCGGACAGCAGCGTGCTGATCCACGCCCCCGCTGGCGTGGTGGCCATGGTGCCCACCAAGATCAACAACTACGCTTATGAGACAGTACCCCAGCCCGGGCTGAACGGCCGCCGTGGCTACCAGCCGCGTGGCAAAACGCTGGGTGGCTCCAGCTCCATCAACGCCATGCTCTACGTGCGCGGTAACCGCTGGGACTACGACCACTGGGCATCGCTGGGCAACCCTGGCTGGGGTTACGACGAGGTGCTCCCACTGTTTAAGCGTTCGGAAAACAACGAACAGTTCCAGAACGCCTTCCACGGCCAGGGTGGTCCGCTGAATGTGACCTATCCGCGCTTTGACAGTCCCCTCAGCCAGATGTTTCTGGATGCTGCCGCGCAAAACGGCGTCCCCCTGAACCCCGACTACAACGGCGCGCAGCAAGAGGGCTCTTTCCTGTACCAGGTGACACACAAAAATGGCGAGCGATGCAGCGCGGCCAAAGGCTACCTCACCCCCAACCTGAACCGCCCCAACCTCAAGGTTATCACCCACGCGGTAAGCGCCAAGATCAACCTGGAAGGACGCCGCGCCACCGGTGTGCAGTTCTACCAGGGCAACCAGTTGCAAACCGTGCGCGCATGCCGCGAAGTGGTGCTCAGCGCTGGCGCCTTCGGGTCGCCCCAGTTGTTGCAACTCTCAGGTATCGGTGACGCGTCAGATCTGGCACCGCATGCCATTGCCGTTGCCCACAACCTGCCTGGCGTGGGCAAGAACCTGCAGGACCACATTGACTACGTGCAAAGCTGGTACGTGCCCAGCAACACCGCCACCTTTGGCGCCATGCCACGCGGCATGTTCAAGACCTTCGCCGCCATGTGGGAGTGGCGCCGCCACCGAACCGGCATGATCACCAGCGCCATTGCCTCGGCCGGTGCATTTTTCAAGTCCCACCCGGACGTCGCCATTCCCGATCTGCAATTGGTGTTCGTGCTGGCCCTGGTGGATGACCATGCGCGCAAGATGCATATCAGCCATGGAATTTCGTGCCACGTGGATGTGCTGCGCCCTTTCAGCCGCGGTACCGTAGGCCTCCAAAGTACCGACCCACGCGTGTCGCCTGTCATCGATCCGCGCTTCCTGTCAGACGAACGCGACACCCAATTGCTGGTCAAAGGCGGCCAGATGCAGCAACGCATCATGGAATCCAGTGCCTTTGCATCCGTGCGCCGCAAGATGTTGTATCCGGTGCGGGTGGACGATGCCAAGGCCATGGAGCAGGACATTCGCAACCGCGCTGATACCCAATATCACCCCGTGGGCAGCTGCAAGATGGGCCCCGATAGCGACCCGATGGCCGTGGTCGATGCGCAATTACGCGTCAAAGGAGTCGATGGCCTGCGTGTTGCCGACGCATCCATCATGCCCACACTGACTGGTGGCAACACCAACGCCGCCAGCATCATGATTGGCGAAAAGGCGGCCGACCTGATCCGTGCCAGCAAATAGAACAAACCTTTAGTAGCCATTCTATGAAAGCAAAAAACATACTCAATTTAGCGTTGCTGACAGCGCTCATCAGCATGACCGGCTGCACCAAGAACAGCGGCGTCGGTGGCACAGCAAGCGATGCGACGTCCACAACCCTGGCCGCCAATGCCCAGTTCGCCAAGGATCTGAAGCTCGATGACCCACAGGACTTTGAAGATGCCAAGCGCGGCTTTGTCGCCAAGCCCACAGGCAAATTATTGGCTGCAGACGGCAGTGTGCTGTATGACTATGACGCCTATCAGTTTATAAAGGGCCAGTCGCCAGATACCGTCAATCCCAGCCTGTGGCGTCACGCCCGCCTGAATGCCGAGATCGGTCTCTTCAAGGTCACTGACGGCATCTACCAGCTGCGCGGTTTTGACGTCGCCAACATCACGTTGATTGAAGGTAAAACGGGCTGGATCGTGGTGGATGCCCTGACCACTCGCGAAAGCTCCGCCGCTGCCATGGCTTTTGCGCGCCAACATCTGGGTGACAAGCCCGTCACCGCTTTGGTGTTCTCCCATAGTCACATCGACCACTTTGGTGGTGCGCTGGGCGTGCTGACGCCCCAGGAGGTCAGCGAACGCAAAGTGCCGGTGATTGCACCCACAGGATTTATGGAAGAAGCCACCAGCGAAAACGTGATGGTTGGCACGGCCATGGGCCGCCGCTCTATATACCAGTTTGGGCGCGACCTGGAACTCTCGGCCAAGGGCAATGTGGACACCGGCCTGGGTAAGAACGTGGTCTATGGCACCTTCGGCATCTTGCCGCCTACCCAACTCATTACCAAACCCACCGAAGAGCTGACGCTGGATGGCGTGCACTTTGTGTTCCACAACGTTCCCGGTGCAGAAGCCCCTGCCGAATTGACCTTCTTCATTCCAGAGAAAAAGGCCTACGGCGGTGCCGAAAATCTGACACAAACCATGCACAACCTGCTACCCATACGCGGCGCCAAGGTGCGCGACGCCCTGCGCTGGTCCGAGTACATGGAACAGGCGCTGGAGCAAACGGCGGGCACCGAGGTGTATTTCGGTCAACACAACTGGCCCATTTGGGGCAATGCGCATATCCAAGACTTCATCAAAGCGCACCGCGATGTCTATAAGTACACCCACGACCAGACCGTGCGCCTGATCAACGCGGGTTACACCCGCAATGAAATTGCCGACAAGATCAAACTACCCAAGTCGTTGGAAGATCACTTTGGCGCACGCGGTTACTACGGCGACCTGCGCCACAACGTGCGGGCGGTCTACCAGTTTTACCTGGGCGCCTATGACGGCAACCCGGCCACCCTGAATCCGCTGCCTCCGCAGGAGGCTGCCAAACACTATCTGGAGCTTTTGGGTGGTGCCGATAAGGCGGTAGCGGCAGCGCAGACCGCCTATGACAAAGGCGAATATCGCTGGGCGGCAGAACTGCTGAACCAAGCCGTATTTGGCGATCCTTCCAGCAAAGCGGCCAAGGAATTGCTGGCCAAGACGTATGACCAAATGGGTTATATGTCCGAATCTGCGACCTGGCGCAACAGCTACCTGACGGGAGCCGCCGAATTGCGCAACGGCCCTCCTGCGAAGGGTGTCAGCCGCGCAGGCTTTGTTGAAATGCTGATGCAAACCCCGGTGGAGCGCTTCCTGGAGGCGATGGCGGCAGGCCTGGACGGTCCCGCAGCCGATGGCAAAAATCTGAAGGTCAACCTGGTCCTCAGCGATATCAAGGAATCGTATGTGCTCTGGATTGAAAATGCCGTGCTGCATTACAAGAAAGCCGCGCCTGACACAGATGCCAATGCCACCCTGACACTGACCAAATCCATCTTCATCAAGATGATGGCAGGTACTGCCGGCGTGAAAGATACTTTGCTCAGCGATGACCTGAAGATAGATGGCAGCAAGATCGACTTGGTACGCTTTCTTGGCCTGATCGACAAGGCACCTGGCAACTTTGCCATCGTGACCAAGTAATGATCAACAAGGAGTCACCGTGAACGCCCCCACCACACCCTACCTCGACTTGCCGCAAATCCCCGCTGAGTTCCAACAATGTTTTGACTCCCAACGCGCGGCCTACCTGGAGCACCCCGAGCCCACGCTGGCCGAGCGCCGCCAGGATTTGCTGAACCTCTCGCGCATGCTCAAAGAAAATCGGGAGGCACTGGTGGCGGCCATTAACGCGGACTATGGCAGTCGCTCCGAGTTTGAAACCCTGTTTGCCGAATTCTTTGTGGTGCTGGAAACCATCAAGGATTCGTCCAAAAATCTCAAGAAGTGGATGAAACCCCAGCGCCGCCACATCGACATGTTGACTTACCCTGGCGCGTCCAACCGAGTCATCCCGCAGCCGCTGGGCGTGGTGGGCATCATCGTGCCCTGGAACTTCCCGCTGAACCTGACCTTCTCCCCGCTGGCGGCCATCTTTGCTGCGGGCAACCGGGCCATGGTGAAGATGTCCGAGAACTCGCGCCACTTGGCGCTGTTGCTTGCGCAAATCAGCCCCATGTATTTCCCGGAAGACAAGCTCAAGTTCTTTGAAGACGGCGGTGGCCGCGGACCAGCGTTCTCCAGCATTCCGTTCGACCACCTGCTGTTCACAGGCTCTGGCACTACAGGCCGCGCGGTCATGGCCAATGCGGCACGCAATCTGACACCCGTCACACTGGAGTTAGGTGGCAAAGCTCCCGCCATCGTCGGGCCTGACTTCTCCATCAAGACCGCCGCCGAACGCATCATGTGGGTCAAGATGTTGAACGCCGGCCAGATCTGCACCAACATCGACTACGTGTTCATCCCCGAAGGCAAGGTGGATGAGTTTGCAACGCACTGCAAGCGCCTGTTTGCCGAGCGCTTTCCGGATATCAACGCCAACGACTACACGTCCATCATCGACCAACGTTCGTATGAGCGACTGCAAGGTACTCTTGAGGATGCACGCGCCAAGGGCGCTACGCTGGTCAACCTGTCAGAAGGGCAAACACCCAACGCGCAAGCCCGCAAATTCCCACCGCACCTGGTGCTGAACCCCACGGCCGACATGATTCTGTCGCAGCGTGAGATCTTCGGCCCCATCCTGCCGGTGCGCACGTACAAAGGCCAAATGGAAGTGGCCCGCTACATCAACAGCCATGACCGCCCGCTGGCGATCTATCCGTTAACCAACGACAAGGAACTACAGCGTTTCTATATCTCGCGCGTGATGTCGGGCGGTGTGTCCGTCAACGAAGCCCTGTTGCATGTAGGCCAGCACGACCTGCCCTTTGGCGGCGTCGGCCCCAGCGGTATGGGCCACTACCATGCGATTGAAGGTTTCAACACCTTCTCCAAATTGCGCCCGGTGTTCTACCAGGGCCCGTTCTCTGCCATTCAGATGCTGTTCCAGCCACCCTATGCGGGCCGGGCCATGAAAATTCTGAACTTGATGATCCGGTGGAAGACCTGATTACCGAGAGTACCCATGCGTTGATGAGAGTCGCACCATATCCATCAACTTTCGAAAATTGCAAACACTGCTCTGTTTCGCTGCCGCTGTGCACAACGGTGCCGACGCGGGAAAAGTTTTGGCATACGGCCCCACAACCATGCGGGGAATGCAATAGACTCGTTCCAGCGCTTAAAGAGGGGCCCCATGGAATCGTTTCGTTGGGATACGTGTTTCGTCACCGGCATACCCACCGTTGATGAACAGCATCACCGCTTGGTGGACATCATCAACGCATTTGGCGACCTCTTGTTGCGACCCGAAGGCAGCACCGGCGAAGAAATGGAACGCGTGTTTGCGGAATTGGCAGACTACGCCGCCTACCATTTCAGCGAAGAAGAGCTCCTGATGCAAGAGCATGCCATTGACTCGCGCCACTTTGCGCACCAGAAAAAGGAGCACGCCCAGTTTCTGGTGGATGTTGCCTTCATGCGAACCGGCGCGGCCAGCAACCAGCGTGGCAAGGCCAGCGAACTGCTGCAGTACCTGTGCAACTGGCTGGCTTACCATATTCTGGGCTCTGACCAGTTACTGGCACGGCTGGTGGAGGCCACCCAACTCGGCATGTCACAAGAAGCCGCCTTTGCAGCCCACCGCAAGGAACACGACCCGGCCACAGCCACGCTGTTGCAGGCCATGAACCGGCTGTTTGAACAGGTCTCCGAACGCAACCGCGAGTTGGCAGAGCTGAACCAGACACTAGAGGCGCGGGTTGTTGAGCGCACCCACGCGCTATCAGACGCCAATCTGCGCCTGGAGAATATGGCTATGACCGACGTACTGACCGGCCTGCCCAACCGACGCCATGCCTTGCTTGCACTGGAGCGAGAGTGGCGCAGAGCCGACGACCATGGCGCACCACTGGCGTGCATGTTGTTGGACGCCGATGGCTTCAAACACATCAACGACACGCAGGGCCACGATGCGGGAGACGAGGTCTTATGCCGCCTGGCGGTGCAACTGAGCCATGCGGTGCGCAACGATGATCTGGTATGCCGCCTCGGTGGCGATGAATTTTTGATCGTTTGCATCGACACCCCACTGGACGGCATGCTGCAACTGGCCGAGAAAGTGCGCCGAGAAGTTGCTGCACTGTACGTGCCTGCTGGCGATGGAGGCTGGCAAGGCAGCATCAGCGTGGGCGTAGCCGTACGCAGCGCCAACATGCGCAGTCTGGAAGACCTGCTCAAGGCAGCCGACATGGGGGTTTACCAAGCCAAACACCTGGGCCGTAACTGCGTAGCGACAGGCGGATGATTAGAGGACGGCTGTAGTCAGAGTGTCTGCCGACAGCAGACTGGCAAACCAGAACGTTCCAAAGCACCGCGTGCGCAAGAGCCGTAGGGACTGGTTCTACGCATGACCCGGCATGCCCGCATGACACCAGCCCTCGCAAGGACCCATTGGATAATGGAACAACACCATGCACGACGAACGCAACGCCACCCACCTGCACTGGCTGCCTCTGCTCGCAGTGCTCAAGCAGTATCCGCGTGCCTGGTTTCGCCACGACCTGGTGGCAGGTCTTTCGACTTGCGTGGTGATGATTCCCTCGGTCATGGCCTACGCCGAGCTGGTGCACTTGCCGCCAGTTACCGGCCTGTATGCGGCGCTGGCGGCCTGTATTGGGTATGCACTGTTTTCCAGTTCCCGCCAGGTCATTGCCGGGCCCGACGCCGCTATCGGTCTGCTGGCAGGCTCGGTGATTTTGCCGCTGGCTGCCGGTGACGCTGGCCGCGTGGCCTTGCTGGCCGCCGAGTTGGCCTTGCTATCAGGCGCACTGCTGCTGTTGGCAGCCCAATTGCGGTTGGGCAATGTGGCCGACCTGCTGTCACGCCCTGTTTTGGTGGGCTACCTGAACGGTGCATCCCTGTTGCTGCTGGCGACCCAGTTGGGCAAGCTGTTTGGGATCACGACCGTGGGTGATGCCTTCATCCCGCATATCCAGTCCCTGCTGTCCCAAATCCACGCCGTTCATGCACCCACAATGATGCTGGGCCTGGGTCTGATCACTCTGCTGTGGGGGCTGGCGCGCTGGTTGCCCAAGGTACCGGGCGCCCTGGTGGCCTGCACCGTGGCAGTGGTGCTCACCGAGGTGTTGGACCTGCAGCGCTACGGCATCACCGTGGCGGGCGCCGTGCCACGCGGTCTGCCGCAACCGGCCACGTTTGCAATGTCGTGGAGCGACATCAACGCGCTGGCGCCCGCAGCATTGGCGCTGGCCTTTTTGACGTTTTCAGATGGCATTCTGTTGGCGCAAACCTTTGCCGCCAAACACCAGGACGAAGTCAACCCCAACCAGGAGTTGGTGGCGCTGGGCGTGGCCAACGTGTTGTCTGCGTTATGCCAAGGTTTTGCCGTATCTGCCAGCCAGTCGCGTACAGCAGTGGCCGATGGTACGGGTGCGCGGTCCCAGGTGGCTCAGCTGGTGGCAGCTGCGGGCTTGTTACTTTTTTTGCTGTTTCTGACAAGTGCCATCGACCAACTGCCCACCGTGGCCTTGGCTGCCATTCTGCTGGTGACGGCGGCTCGTATGCTGGAGTTGGCTCCACTGCACCACTTGCTGCGCATTGACCGGGTGGAATTTGGCATTGCCATGGGGGTAACCGGGGCTATTTTGGTGGCCGGCGTAGTGCCCGGCATCATCCTGGGGATTTTGGTGTCGCTGATCGCGGTGTTGGTGGAAATTTCACGGCCCGGTGGAGCCGTGCTGCGGCGCTTGGCGGTTGACGGCAAGTTTCATGACTGCAAGAACGACGACGAAGGCGAATACATCCCCGGCCTGCTGGTGTACCGCCCCTATGCACCGCTGATTTTTGCCAATGCCCGCCATGTGTTGGACCACATTGAAACCCTGGCAGAACAAGCCGGGCCCACGCTCCGGTGGCTGGTGATTGATGCCCAGGCCATCACCGATATCGACATCACAGCCGGCGAAAAGCTGGCCCAATTGCAACGCGAATTATTGGCCCAAGGTGTGGAGCTGAAGTTTGCCGACTGCCCGCGCCCCTTGCGCGAGCAGTTGCAACGTCTAAACGCACGGGGACTTTTGGAGCCACAGGAATTTTTTGTGTCGGTGGGCAAGGCCGCGCAGGCCTTTGAGCAGCGTTCCTGAATGCGCAGTGGGCCGTGCCCTTGCCCACACGCGCGCAACCGCTCAGGCGTTTTCCAGCAGGATCTCTTCCATGGTGTGGGCGGCGCGCTTGCAACCATGCAGAACCGCTACCTGCGTGAAATAGAAGCGGCGCATTTTCATGGCGTGCCAGGCGGCCTGCTCGTCGCCCTCTTCACGAAACAGTTTGGTGATGGCCTCGCGCATCAGGTCGCTGGCCTGGGACTCCAGCGCATCAATCTGCGGGCACAGCACGGCAAGGCGCGGGGCCTGCTCGCGATCAGACAATGCAATCACCGCACGGTTCAGTAGCAGGCAGGCGTCCGAGGCCAGTGAGGCCAGCGCCCGCGCCTCGGGCGTGGAGTTGCCAATGTTGTACATGTTGACCGCATTGGCCACACTTTGCAGGGTGTTGAGCACGCGGTCCAGGTCCAGAATCAGGGTATGCAACTGGTCGCGGTTGATGGGCGTGGTGAAAGACTCGTACAACAGCCGGATGAAATCGGCCTTGATGGCATCGGCGCTGGTTTCATTGAGGTTCACTTCCTCAATCAAGAGGGCGGTTTGGTGACCCTCGTTGCCCAGGCCGGTGATCAGACGCAAGGTAGCACTGGCGCCTGCCACCAGCCGATCGGTATGGGCCGCCAGAAGAATGAAAAAGGTGCTGCGCTGCGAAATGACATTGTTGAGCATGGTGGTCTCTTGGAACGGATCAGAGGAAGCTGCGGCCCACGTACCAAAACGCTGCCGAGATCAGACCCGAGGCCGGAATGGTGAGCACCCAGGCAATCACCAGGTTGAAGGTCAGCCCCCAGCGCACCGCCCTTACATCCTGCGCGGTTCCCACGCCCACAATGGCTCCGGTGATGGTGTGGGTGGTAGACACGGGAATGCCGGCCAGTGTGGCCAGCCCCAAGCTGATGGCCCCACCCATGGAAGCACAGGAGCCGCTCACCGCATTGAGCTTGGTGATCTTGCTGCCCATGGTTTTGACGATGCGCCAGCCCCCCAGGTAGGTGCCCCAGGCTATGGCGCCGTAGCAGCCATACACCACCCAGTTGGGCAGGCTGGCAACGTCTGGCGTGGCAATCCCGGCAGTGATCATCAACAACCAGATGATGCCGATGGTCTTTTGCGCATCGTTGCCACCATGGCCCAAACTGTAGGCACCAGCAGCAAACAATTGCCCGTAACGAAACCAGTTGCTGACCTGGTGCGGCGACTTCTTGCGAAATGTCCACGCCACCAGCACCATCAGCATGCCGCCCAGAAAAAACCCAATCAGCGGCGACACGATGATGAACAACAAAATCTTGCCAAAACCGCTCCACACAATGGGTGCCAGCCCGCCGGCTTTGACCACGGTGGAGCCCACCAACCCGCCGACCAGGGCGTGCGAGGATGAGGACGGAATGCCGTAGTACCAGGTAATGATGTTCCACGACAACGCACCCATGAGGGCGCCAAAAATCACGAAATGGTCCACATAAGCCGGGTCCACCGTGCCCTTGCCGATGGTGGCGGCCACATGGAGCTGGAACACCCACAGGGCGATAAAGTTGAAGGCGGCGGCAAACAGCACGGCCTGCTTGGGCGTGAGTGCCCCGGTGGCCACAATGGTCGAGATGGAGTTGGCGCCGTCATGAAAGCCATTCATGAAGTCGAAGGCAAACGCAACGGCAATCAGCAGGACCAGCGACCACATGCTGATATTTAGATGTTCCATGGGGCGATCTCTCAGGAATTCTCGATCAGGATTTCTTCAATGGTCTTGGCTGCATCTTCACAGCAGTCCAAAACCTCTTCCTGCAGGGCATAGAACTCCCGCATCTTGAGTGCCGTCCAGACCGAGCCGCCATCGCGGAACAACTGGGTAATCGCCTTGCGCTGCACCCGGTCGGCGCGGGACTCGATGGCGTCAATCTCCTTGCACAGCTCCGTCGTCTCGGAGTTGCGTTTTTTGTCCGGCAGGGCAATCACGGCGCGGTTCAGGCGCATGCAGGCGTCAGCGCCCAGGGAGGCCATTTCGCGCGACTCGACGGTGGACTCCAGAATGTTGTACATCCCCACCGCATTGGCCACGGCCTGCAAGGCGTTCAGCACGGCATCCAGCTCGATGGTGAGGGTGTGGATCTGGTCGCGGTTGATGGGGGTGGTGAAGGACCGGTGCAATAGCGCAATCACCTGCGCCTTGATTTTGTCGGCGCTTTGTTCGTTCATGTTGACCTCGGCCACCAGAACGGGAATGTCTTCGGTGCCCACACCCAGCCCATTCATGAGTCTCAGGGTTGCGTTGGCACCAGCCACCACGCGGTCCGAGTGTGCCGCGAGCAACTCAAAAAATTCTGCGCGCTGCGGCATCAGGCTACTAAACATGGAAACTCCTAGTGGGAATGCGGGCGCTACGGTGTGCCCGCGCCAGGAAGCCTCTAATGGTAACCCCTGAGCGCGGCGATAATCCTGACCACATGGCACTGATTACCTTACTTGACGCCCAACTCGCTTTTGGGCACGTTCCCCTGCTGGACCACGCAGGCTTTTCACTCGAAACCGGCGAGCGCGTGGGTCTGATCGGACGCAACGGCGCTGGCAAATCCTCCCTCCTCAAAATCCTGGGCGGCATGGAAAAGCCCGACGACGGCAGCCTGCAGGTGCAAAACAACACCCGGATTGCGTTTGTGGCGCAGGAACCGCAGCTCGATGCGAATGCTACTATTTTTGAAGCAGTTAGCGTAGGTTTGGCGAGGGCTAGAGCCCTTATTGAAGAATACTCTCTGGGCCACGGCGACCTGGATGCCATGCAAAGCGAGATCGAATCTCTGGATGGCTGGACCTGGGAGCAGCGCGTGGAAGAGACCCTGCACCGCCTGCACCTGGACCCTCAGGCGCTGGTGCGCAACCTCTCCGGCGGTACCAAAAAGCGCGTGGCCCTGGCCCAGGCCCTGGTGTCGGCGCCGGACGTGCTGTTGCTGGACGAGCCCACCAACCACCTGGATCTGGACTCCATCGAATGGCTGGAAGACCTGCTGGTGGAGTTCAAAGGCAGCATCATCACCATCACCCACGACCGCACCTTTCTGGACAAGGTGGCCACCCGCATTGTCGAACTGGACCGTGGGCAACTACTGTCTTACCCCGGCAACTTTGGTGCCTTTGTGACCCAAAAGGCCGAGCAACTGGCACAGGAAGCCGTCATCACCGCCAAGGCCGACAAACTGCTGGCCCAGGAAGAGGTCTGGATCCGCAAGGGGGTGGAGGCGCGTCGTACCCGGGCCCAGGCCCGCATCGACCGCTTGAAGACCCTGCGCGCCGAGCACGCCACGCGGCGCAACGCCCAAGGCAGCGTGAAGATGGATGTGGCCAGCGGCGCGGCCAGCGGCAAGCTGGTGTCCGAGATGACCCACGTCACCAAATCCTTTGGTGAAAAATGCATCGTGCGCGACTTCTCTGCCACCATTCTGCGCGGCGACAAGATTGGCCTGCTGGGCCCCAACGGCGCCGGCAAGACCACCCTGCTCAAGCTCATTCTGGGCGAACTGCAACCCGACCCGGCCCCCGCCAACGCCCCCAAGCCCGAACCCGGCCACAGCCCCTGGGGCACGGTGCGCCTGGGCGCCAATGTGACGGTGGCCTACTTCGACCAGATGCGCAACGCGCTGGACCTGGACGCCACGCTGGAAGATTTCATCAGCCCCGGCTCGGAATGGATCGAAATCGGCAACCAGAAGAAGCACGTCAAGAGCTACCTGGGCGACTTTTTGTTCTCACCAGCCCGCGCCAACTCGCCGGTGCGCAGTCTCTCGGGCGGCGAACGCAACCGCTTGCTGCTGGCGCGCCTGTTTGCCCGCCCTGCCAACGTGCTGGTGCTGGACGAACCCACCAACGACCTGGACATTGACACGCTGGAACTGCTGGAAGACCTGCTGCAGAACTACGACGGCACGGTGTTTTTGGTCAGCCATGACCGCAGCTTCATGGACAACGTGGTCACCAGCACCATTGCGTTTGAGGGCGATGGGCGCTGGCGCGAGTACGAGGGCAGCGTGGAAGACTGGCTGATCCAGAGCCGGCGCGCCAGCGAGATCAAGGGTCAAAAAGGCAGCAAGCCCTCGCAAAGTCTACGTAGTCAGCTATTGAAAAATGAGCAAATTGCAGCGCCAACGCCTCCGCTGGCGCCCGCAGCCCCTGCACTTAAAACGCGCAAGCTCAGCTTCAAGGAGCAGCGCGAATTAGACGGTCTGCCCGATCAAATTGCTGCGTTGGAAGCCGAACAAAAAATTGCCGCTGAGACCTTGGCTGATGGCAGTCTCTATGCCATCGACAACGTGCGTGCCATGAAGCTAGCCAGCCGTAGCGCCGAGATCGACGAGCTGCTGATGGCAACGCTGGAGCGCTGGGAAGAACTGGGCAAGCCCGCCTGAGTTCAACCCCGGCTGGCGCGCGATACCCGCCAGCTACACCACGCCCTGGTGATGCAACGCGGCAATGGCAGCCGCATCCAGCCCCAAGCCGGCCAGCACCGCATCGGTGTGCTCGCCCAACGCTGGGGGTGGGCGCTGCACCACCGGGGGCGTATCCACCAGACGCAAAGGGCTGGCCACCGTTGCTATTGATTGAATAGCTTTATTCGTAGTATTGACGAGGGCTAGAGGCTGATTAATCACCAAACCTCTGGCCTGAACCTGGGCATCGGCAAAAGCCTGCCCAATCGTATTGATGGGGCCGCACGGTACCGCCTTGTCTTCGAGCAGCGCAATCCACTGGGCAGTGGTACGCGTGCGCGTGACGGCTTGCATGGCCGCAATCAAGGTCTCGCGGTGGGTTACGCGCAGCGTGTTGCTGGCGTAGCGGGCGTCTTGCGCCCATTGCGGTTGGCCTGCGGCTTCGCAAAAGCGCGCGAACTGGCCGTCGTTGCCAATGGCCAGCAGCATGGAGCCATCCGCCGTGGGAAAGTCCTGGTAAGGCGCCAGGCTGGGGTGGCTGTTGCCCTGGCGCTGCGGCACCTTGCCGGTGTTCAAAAATCCTGCCGCCTGGTTGGCCAGCGTGGCCATGCCCACGTCCAGCAACGCCATGTCGATATGCTGCCCCACGCCGGTGCGGTGGCGCACTTCCAGCGCGGCCAGGATAGCGCTGCAGGCGTAAACGCCCGTGAACAGGTCGGTCAGCGCCACACCCACCCGCTGCGGGCCGCCGCCCGGTGTGCCGTCGGCACGGCCGGTGATGTCCATCATGCCGCTCATGGCCTGGATCATCAGGTCGTAACCGGCGCGTTCGGCATAGGGGCCGGTCTGGCCAAAGCCGGTGATGGAACAGTAGATGAGGCGCGGGTTGAGTGCCTTCAGGCTTGCATAGTCCAGCCCATATTTGGCCAGGCCACCCACCTTGAAGTTTTCCACCAGCACATCGCTTTGCAACGCCATCTGGCGGATCAGCGCCTGGCCTTCGGGGTGGGCCATGTCGATGGTGACCGAGCGCTTGTTGCGGTTGCAGGCGGTGAAGTAGGTGGCGTGCTGGGTGGCGTTGCCGTCAGCATCCTGCAGGAAGGGAGGGCCCCAGTGGCGGGTGTCATCGCCTTCGCCGGGTTTTTCTACCTTGACCACGTCGGCACCCAGGTCGGCCAGCATTTGGGTGCACCACGGGCCGGCCAACACTCGGGAGAGGTCCAGGACCTTGATGTGGGGTAGGGCACCTTGGGTTGTTTGGTCTGCTTCGGTCATCATGTCTTTTACCTGTTGTGGCTTGTTTGTGGGTTTGCCTTGCAGGGGTCTTCCTCACTTCCCCCACTCTCCCCCCGCCCTCTCGCCCCGCCGGGCGAGAGGGGGCCTTAACAGCCATATTTGGCCGCGTCTTGAAACAAGGGGCGTACACACTCAATTGCCAACGCTACAAACTGTGCCGCGCGCCGGTTTAGTCACTGCGCACCCAAAAGAGCCCCCATCACCAGGTTGTACGTGCCCCCTTAAAACACGCGGCCAAATATGGCTGTTCGGCTCCCCTTTCCGCCCTGGCGAGGGTGGAAAGGGGCGGGGGGGATAGGGGGTGTGTTCAGAAAGCCTCCTGCAAGGCAAAGCAAGAAAGAACTAAAACGCGGCAATCCCCGTCTGCGCCCGACCCAATATCAGCGCATGAATATCGTGCGTGCCCTCATAGGTATTAACGACTTCAAGGTTGACCAAATGCCGCGCCACCCCAAACTCATCGGAGATGCCATTGCCACCCATCATGTCGCGCGCCAACCGCGCAATGTCCAGCGACTTGCCGCAGGAATTGCGTTTCAAAATCGACGTGATCTCGACCGAGTCGGTGCCTTCATCCTTCATGCGTCCCAAACGCAAACAGCCCTGCAAGCCCAGCGCAATTTCGGTCTGCATGTCGGCCAGCTTTTTCTGGATCAACTGGTTGGCCGCCAGGGGTTTGCCAAACTGTTTGCGGTCCATGGTGTATTGGCGGGCGCGCAGCCAGCAGTCTTCGGCCGCACCCAGGGCACCCCAGGCAATGCCGTAGCGGGCACTGTTCAGGCAGGTGAAGGGACCCTTCAAGCCTTGCACTTCGGGGAAAGCGTTTTCCTCGGGGCAAAACACACCGTCCATGACGATTTCGCCGGTAATGCTGGCGCGCAAACCCACCTTGCCGTGGATAGCAGGGGCGCTCAACCCCGGCATACCTTTTTCCAGCACAAAGCCACGAATCGGGCCAACTTGGCCGCCTTCTGAAACTTCCTTGGCCCAGACCACAAACACATCGGCAATGGGGCTGTTGCTGATCCACATCTTGCTGCCAGATAGTTTGTAGCCGCCGGCCACTTTGTGCGCGCGGGTCGCCATGGAGCCGGGGTCGGAGCCGTGGTCCGGCTCGGTCAGGCCAAAGCAGCCAATCCACTCACCCGTGGCCAGCTTGGGCAAATACTTCTGGCGCTGTGCTTCAGTGCCAAATTCAAAAATTGGCACCATCACCAAGACTACTTTGTACGCTCATCATGGAGCGGTAGCCGCTGTCTACACGCTCTACCTCGCGGGCAATCAGGCCGTAAGCCACGTAGTTGAGGCCGGGGCCGCCATACTGCTCGGGGATGGTGGGGCCCAGCAGGCCCAATTCGCCCATCTCGCGGAAGATGGCGGGGTCCGTCGTGCCATCGCGAAAGGCCTGCGTGACGCGGGGCAACAATTTGTCTTGGCAATAGGCGGCTGCAGCGTCGAGCACCATGCGTTCGTCGTCACTGAGCTGGCTGTCCAGTAAAAAAGGGTCTTGCCAATTGAATGTTGCGTGGGCCATGGGCGCGAACCTTTCCAGTGTTTGTCAGTTGATAAGACGAAATGATGGCAAATGGTAGTGCTGAACTGTGTCGGGCACAAACGATTGTTCTGCACTCAGCTATGCGTTCATCGCATACCTTGTGCGGTGGCGCTAGCAGCGGGGCAATGTGGCACCGCGATTGATGGCGTCCACGGTGCTGACCATAGTTTCCCAATAAGCAGGGAGTCCGGACCAAGGGTTACCCACGTCGGTGGCGAAGTTGTATTCGCGGTCAGTGGCGTACACCAGCCCTGCGTTGTTGCGCGCGGTAGCGGCTGCTTGCATAGCAGTTTGCATGGCAGCGCAGCTGGCGGTGTTGTGCGCGAGCATGGCCTGCGTTTGGTTTGCATAGCTATACAGCCATGCGTTTTGCGGGCGGGGGTCGAACTTTTGGTAGTCGGATGCTGTACTCTCGAAGACCACCAGGGTATCCGCCACGCTGGCATATTGCGCAGCCGGAACCATGCCCGGGTTGCCTACCACCCGCAGGCTGGGGTCTAAGCTCTTGATGTAACTGTAGATTTCCCGGTAGAAGTCGAGCCGTTGGGGCTCGCTGGCCATCTCATCCAGAAAAATGCCGCTGATGCGCTCACGGCCATACAGCTGCAGGTAGCGGTCGATGTTGAGCTTGATGTCGGCAATGGAGCGCCCGCCTTTGCCATAGCCGGTGTAGACATACCCCAGCACTTTGCCACCGGCCGCGACAAACTGCGTGGTTGCGCGCGTGAAGTTGGCATCCGCGCTTGTGAAAATGCCATCGTTGGGGTTCATGATCGCCAAGATGGTCACCAACGGGTTTGCGGCGGCGCTCGTGGTGAGCGTGTTCCACGCAGAGCGCGTGGATGGGTAAAAATAGGCCGGCACCAGGATCTCCATGCGCGCAGGCGTCGGGCGCTGGTAGATGGTTTGCGTAGCCGTGCCGGCGCGATCGGTCTCAGCAACCGTTGCATTGATCTGCAGTGGGCCCGTTGCGCTGCTGGTCAGCGTGGTTGAAGCCACGCCTGTGCGGCTGCCCGGTGCGACTGGTGAAAAAGTGCCCGATGGCGTGGAAAAGCGCACCACCGTGCCATCGGCCACCGCAACACCGTTGACCGCAGCGCTGGCGCGCACCGCAACTGGTGTGCCAGCCGTGAAAACGTTGTCAAGCGCGCCAGGAGCCGTGATTTGGACGGTGACCGCCACCACCGGTGGCGGTGGCAGTGGCGTAACGTTGCCCGAATCTCCGCCACCGCAGGAGGCCAGCAGTGCGGCAAAGAAGAAAGCGCACAAGCGCAGACTGGGTTTGGTTGGGAGCATGGCAAACAAAGAGTGAATGGGTTGCCCGCCATTGTGCAGGGCAAAGTGGATGGTGATGCACCGCACGCGGCTTACTGCAGCATGAAGGTGCGGTATTCCAGCTGGTTGAGGCTGCGGGTCAGCAAAGCCAGGCCGGTGGACAGCGTAATCAGGGTGGACAGTGCAAAACCGTAGCCGTAAAACGCTGCGCCAAAGTACATGGTCAGGCCCGTCAACACCACGTTTAGCAGCACAAACTCCATGCACAGCAACAACACGATGCGGCGCTGGTCCAGGTAAAAGAACACGTTCAAAATCGCCATGAGACCCACCTGCAATCCGGCCCCAATAACCTGCACATGCAGCAGCGGCAAATACAAGCGCGAGATACCCAGGCCGTCTAGCAGTGCGGGCCCGGCAACAAAGGTCACAAGGACCGCAAGCGTCTGGATTTTGGCAATTTCGCCCAAGCCCTGCTGAATGGAGTAGACCATCTCATCGCGCATGGTTTCAATGTATCCCAGCGATCCACCGCTGCGCACGGCATCGTAAAACTTGTCGTAGTACTCCACAAAGTCAGTTTCAATACGGACTAAAAAAACCGCCATGCCCGGAATAATCGACAGGTACGATAGAAACACTGGCAGGTCGTATATCAACGAAGCCCGCAACCCTCCAATGATGGCCTGCGAGGTCGGCGGGAAGTACCAGAACATGAACTTGTCAGCCCAGATACCCAAGTTGTAGAGCAGACCGATCGCCATCAGCGACGGATAGAGCATGTTGCGGCGCAGAAAGTCAAAGGCTATATAGCTGCCCGTGGGGTTGAATTCGCGCACCACCAGCAGCCACATACCGGCCAGCAAGACGTAGTTGCCCAGTACAAAACCACCCAGCAAGCCTTCAAGCCCCCAACGGCGCATGAACAGAGCACCCGCCACAATAAGCAAATAAGACAGCCCGAACAGCACCACGATCGCTTTGTAGCGCTTCATGCCAGACAGCAAAACCGTCAGTATCCAGACCCCACACATCAGCGTAAAACCAGCCAACATGAGCAGGCGGTACAGCAGCCCTTGACCGGGAAGCACCACGAACAGTGCCACACTGCCCAAAACACCCGAGACCAACATCACGATCAGCAGCAGGCCGTGCAGGTTGGCAAGTACCAGTTCCTGTTGCTTTTCGAAGAGACGGTCAGAGATAAAGCGGGTGAAGGCCAATTGCACCAGCCCTGTCAAAATCAGACTGCTGGCAACCAGGTAGGTGACCGATGTCTGAAACTGCGTGACCAAATAGCCTGGAACCACCACGCTGGCGCTGAAGATACCAATCAACAGAATGCCAACAATGGAAAACACCCAGGGCCCAGATCCGATCACACCCGCATAGGCGTAGGCCTGCACGACGCTGAGGAGTGTGTTTTTGCGCAGCATGTGGCGCAATTCAAATCCGATGCCTGCCATCAGTGAACCCCAGCGGCCTGTTGAAAGGCCTTTTCGTAGACCGCGCGGTAGCGGTCGAACATCATGGTATCGGTGTAGTAACGCTCAACGCGCGCGATGGCGGCCAGACTGGCGGCCTGCCAGGCAACAGGATCGGTTAAGAGCGACAGTGCGGCGTCGGCCAGCTGCTGCGGGTCCGCAATGGGCACAATTTTCCCCGAATGTCCCAGCGCCTGGTCTTCAGCGTCAACCCTTCTACCAGTTGGCGGCAGGAGCCCACATCAGTGGACACGGCAGGCACACCGGCGGCGTATCCCTCTAATAGGACCAGCGGAAGCGCTTCACTGATCGACGAGAGCACCACCAGGCCAATGCGTGGCATCAAATCTTCGACCTTTTGGAAGCCCAGAAAATGAATGTTTTCTTCCAGGCCCAGGCTACGCACCAGACTCTGGCATTCTTCTGCGTAGGACGGGTCTTCCTCGGCAGGCCCGGCAATCCAGCCCTGGGCACCCGGAAGTTCATTGGCCACACGCCGCATGGCGCGCACAAAGGTTTTGATGTCTTTGATGGGGACGACCCGACCGATCAGGCACAGCACGGGTGGTGGCGTGGCCGGGCGCTGCGCACGCAGGGGCGCAAAACGCGCAAGCTGTATGCCGTTGGGAATATTGAAGGTGCGCTCGGGCATGGCGCCATCAGCCACTTGGCGCAGGCGATTGGCTTCGTACAAGGCAATGATCGGGTTGGCAGATGCGTAGCAGTAGCGCCCCATCCACTCAAAAAGTTGTATCCACATTTGGCGGAAGTACGACAGTTCTGTGGGGTCGCGTTGAAAGACATTGCGGTTGTCACGAATCCACTCACTTTTGAATAGATCGATTTTGCGTTCTTTGGTGTAAATGCCGTGCTCGGACAGAATCAGCGGCGTGCCCCGCGTTTGCTCCAGCAACGCACCGAGAAAGCCCGCGTAGCCCGTAGAGGCGCAGTGCGTCACACGTACAGGAATCAGCTCGGTGGCCACACGTGCCAGTAACCACAGCGGCTGAAACATGATGCGTACCGTCCAGAAGAAATCGACAAATGAGGGATCGCTGCAATGGTCCCGGTAGGCTGTGCAAATAATCTCCCACGCGCGTTGGCTGTACAGAAAATCTTCTAGTTTGAGCTTGCCGCCAGGGCGCATCTCCAGCACCAGTTGGCGAAGAATGTGCATGGTCTGAACGTTGTCGGCGCCGTGACCCAGGGCATCCAACAGTTGGTTGACCAAATCGAACGCTTCGGGGTCGCCACTGCGCATGGCGGGCTGGTGGTGCGCGTTGAGGTCTTCGTAGAGGTAATGTTCTTCAAAATGCACCACGTTGTCAGGTAGCGCATATTTGAACGCCTTGTAGTCTGCGCGGCGGCTCCCCAAAAATACGATGGCAAAACGTATTTCGGGGTATGCACGAATGATCTGGTTGATCCAGCTGGAGACACCGCCGCTCACGTAGGGAAAGGTGCCCTCCAGCACCAGCGCCACGTCTGCACTTTCGGCCTTGGGCGTGGTCATGGCGCACTCCAGTAGTCCACCACCGGGTGCAGGCGCGGCAGTGCACTCCATTGCCCCAGTTCTTGCATCAATGTGCGCGCCTGTCCAAAGTCCTTCTGCTCAAAACACAATTCGGCCTGGTAGGGCAGCACACGGCTGGCGGGCAAACCCAGTTCGCGGGCCCGCGTATAAGCAAGCGCGGCTTCGTCAGTGCGTTTTTGCTCGTGCAGCAGGCGACCACGTCGTAGGCACATCTGTGCATTGTGGGGGTGTTCCGCCAGCACCCACTCGCAGTACCGCAGGGATTCCTTGGCCGCGTGCTTGCGCAAGTCTCCCTGCACAAGGTCTTGGTAGATCAATTCCCAATACAAATCGGACAGGCGTTGCGCTGATTCCAGCGTGCGTGCGCCCGTTTGGCCATCTTCCTCCTGGGCAGCATGCAGAGCTGTCATTTCGACGTCAATGCTGCTGTTAATGCGCTTTTCAAGTGTATCGAGCATGCCGTAAGCGAGCAGTCGCAAGTCTTCGCTTGGATCGCTCAACACTGTGCGCAGCAGTGGCGATGCGGTGCGCCCCGAGACATACTGCAATGCCACCATAGCGCGCAAACGCGCATCCAGTGGCGCATGGATATTGCCCAAGAAAGAACGTAAACCTGCATGGCGGGAATGGCCTTGGCGACGTTGGTGCTGGTCAAATTCCGGCATTTGCAATGAGTCGAAATCCGCATGCGTGGCAGGTGTACGGTACAGACGCAAAACGATAGCTGCTGCCAGCATGCCGAAGAAGCCCGCAATGGGAATGCCATAGCTGCATGCCACCATTAGCAACAAAATGGGAAGCCGCGCCTGTGGTCGCTGGTTCAATAAAAGCGGAAACAGGAAAACCGACAGCAGCACGCAGGCGATTGCATGCACCACCAAATAGCTGGCCAATGCACTGTCAGCCTGGCCGTTCAACAGCGCAGGACCGCTCCAGGCACCGAGCTCCAGCAAAACCGCCGCGATGCCGAGTTTGAAGTTAACCATGCGCCAGATCGTGGATGCGTTGCAGCAACGCCAATGGGTTGTCGGCGTTCAGCGGCATGACATGCGCAAACACGCCAGCGGCGGCCAAGGGTTGGGCACCATTTTGCTGCGACCACGCTTCCAGCCGTTGGATGTATCCCTCGGCAGTGGCGGCATTCCCCAAGGGCATCAACATGGCCAGTATTTGCCGCTGCGGGGTGGCGATGAGCCAGTATTCGTCCAGTTCGCGTTTGAGGCGCTGGAGTTGCTGCGGCAAACCACGCGCAATGGCGCGGGGCAAGAACTCCAGCGCTACGATGATGCTGGGAACCCCCGTGGTGGATCGGATATGCGATAGACGCTGCGCTTCAAAGGCAAATTGTGCAGAGCAATCTGGCAAGGCCTGCAGGACGGGCTGTGCCAATGCTTGCATGGATAGCCCGTCGGTGTAATAGCCCAGCAGCAGGTTGATGGTCTGCAGGTTTTCTGCCTGCAGTGAGAAAAATGGCATTTCTTCGATTAGCAGCAGGCCGTACAGCTCACCGCCCAAGTCCAGCAGGGGTGCGGCAACCAGGTAGCGGCTTTGCTGCTGTGTTGCCAGCGCCTGGCTGATGTGGCAAAGCCTGCGCGACTCGATGGCCTGTTGCACCAGAGGATCGCTTTGCAGCGCCGGCTGCACCGCGCCCAGGCTGGCCAGTGGCGTCAAATGCACGCGATCGTCGACGGCCGCGTACAGCCCGGCAGTTTCCAGTTGGCAGTACTGTGCGAGGAGCCGCAACAGTGCTTCGGGACCCTGTGTAGTGCTGCCCACTTCTTGCAAGGTGGACAGCGCATCGCGCATGGACATGGGGCGGCCAATGAGCTCCTGCTCCAGACGGTCATGCGATAGACGCAGCAGGTAATACTGACGCACCAAATGCTCAAGCCGTTGGTCCAGATACAGTTGCAAGGTTTCAGCGCGGCGGGTGCGTGCTTGCCACAAGCTGGAAAACTCGCCCACCAACATCACCAGAATCAACCCCCCCAGAAAGTAGATCTGGGGGAAGTCGTCGTAGTGACCCACATTGAAACCAAGCCAACCGAGCAGCAGGACGCCAGAACCGCCCAAGCCTGCCAAGGGGCCATACCGAAGCGCCAGAATGACAGGAGTCAGCCATGGCCAGGGGAATGCACCTTGACTCCAGAGTGGATCGGTTGGATTCCAGAGGTACCCAAGTGCTATAGCGATCAGAGGCAGCAGGAACGTCTCTGCTGCCATAGCCCAGGGCCGAATGTCTGCGGTCGTTAGTTTGCCCAGCAGCGTGGATGGCCAGTGCGCGGGCCTGCTCGCCGGCGCCGCAGACGCCTCATTACCAGCCATCTGGCGGCGCGGCGCGGGGTTCTCGACAGGACTGCTCATGGGCTGCGGTATCAAGCTTTAGCGCGCGCCAGACAGGCCAAAGCGCAACAGGTCGCGAATGAGCTTCTGGGCTACTGCCGAAAGTGCTTCACGGCTCCAGCCGCTCTTGCCACCGGTACCACTCCACAGAATGTCGCCGGACGCCACATCGATGATCTGCAGGGTAACGCCAGCAGCAGGCTCACCATCCACGCCGACCTTGTAGCGCCACTCGTCCACAGCACCCGCCAGGGCATAACGTGCCTTGCGCTCGCGGGCCCATTCCAATGCATCTTGCTGGCGCTTGCTGTCAGCCGTATCAAACAGGGCCTCTTGCTGCGCGGTGGACTCATATCGCTGCACCTTGCCAACCCCTTGCGCGTGCAGCAATGCCAGTGCGATGGCTTCTGCACGGTTGCCCGCCAATGGCGTTTCAGTGTGATTGGCAAAAGGGAGCACCACCCAGCTGGCTTGTCGCTCAAGTGTTGGGGCTGCGCCCCGGTCCAAAGTGGAGCATGCGCCAAGCAGCAACATGCCACTGGCAAGGCAGAGGATGCGTAGGCGTCGCAAAATGGTGGTGTGGTGTTGCATGTTGATCCTCAAGGTGCTCAAAAGTGAAAACGGTAGGTAAATTGCAGGTCCCGGGTTAGGCCCTGTGTCTGGATACCTGATAGCGATTGTCCCAAGCTCAGACTCAAGTGGTCAGTGCCCCACACGCTACCCGCCAAGCCCAAGCGTACGCCATAACCAGGGCCGAGCAGGCTGTGCCAGGTGCTGCTGATGCTGGCAAAGGGGCGCAGTGCGCGGCTGTAGTCCTGTGCGTAGCGTGTGTTGGTGGCTAACTCTATGCCATAAAAGTCGAAGTTGTCCGGCAAAAAGTAGTCTGGTCCGAGTTCAGTTGTATCTGCAGGCAGCAGATTCTGCAACCTAAAAGTGCTGGGGGGTAGGCCCGCAACCGCACTGCGCTGGTAGGCATGCGTGGACCAGAATGCGCCCCATTCCAAGGATGGCGCGTCTTGGCGGTAGGTATGGATGTACTGCAAGGTGCTGTGCTGACCATTGCCAACCCGCTCGCCGGTCTGGAGTTGGTAGCTTTCGTCCGCGTATGTGAGTGAGAACTGGTCCTGACGTGTGGCTTGGTAGCGCAGACTGGTGGCTGCACGGTCTTTCATACCGGCCACGCGCAGTGCCAGGCTTTCTTCGCTCGGCAGTCTCACACCGGCAGAGGCTTGCAAGCTCAGGCGGTTATCTAGACGCTGCTCATGCGTTACTTGTAACGGTGTTGTGGTCAAAAACCCTTGTCGATTGGCGGCATACAGCACGGTCTCGCCATCCAAATGCTTCCAGTGCAACCTTGCCTCTAGCCACTTTTCGCTCGGCGGTGAGACGATGGTTAGGGGGTCTGTGGACTGTCGCTGGATGCTGCCCAGGTTCATGTCCAGCGACAGTCTCGGGCGAAAGGCGAGGTGCAAGACCGCATCTGTGCGCTGTTCATCCATTCCCCCCAACTGCGCGGCAGTGGTTTGGGTGCCAGCATGCTCGCTAAAGGCCAACAGGTTATCTACCAACTGCAAGTGCAATGGCGCGTCGCCGTGCTGATCAGCTTGCGCGTCGAATGCGGCACTTTGCGCCAAGCGGATGTCTTGTGCCGCTACAGCTGCGTTGATTCGGTCGTAACGGGGCAGGCGCTCGTCAAAGGTCTCCAGTAGCTGGCCACTCGCAGACTTGTCGTTTTCGGCCAAGGCAACAGTAATCTCGGCCCATAGCGGGCGGTTGGCGCGCAGGCTGAGGCTGCGGGCGTATTGGTGCCACAAAAATCCCCGTTCGGCCGTGTATTCACCAGCATCCTGTAGCCAGCCAATCGCGGTTTCTGCAGCGGCGTTGGAGAAATTTCCGCGCGCATCACGGTCCAAACGCAGCAGCTCACGCAGTACATCGATGGCTGCATCACCTGGGCGCTGCGTGATCATCAGGCGTGTGCGGGCAATGCGCTGTGTTTGGTCCAGACCCGCATCGGTTAACCAGAGTTGGCGTGCCTGCTCGCGTGTCAGGCGCGCACCGCTTGCACTGGTGCGTGCCGCCTGCCACTCGCGTGAAAGCAAATGGCGCCGCAGGCGCCAGGCGCGGTCGCCTTGCTGGTTTTGGTCTAGGGCATCGGCATAGTTCATCATCCACAGAAAATCGTTCTCGTGGGCTTTAAAACGTGGTGTCAGGTAGCGATCCAGTGCGGTCTGGGGCAGCGACAGCGCTTGATAAGAAGAGGCGAGTGCATCGTGTAGTTCTGCAGACTGACCCCACTGCCGTTCACGTGTCGCCAACAGTGCACGCAGCGACACGGTGTCATTGCCGTCAATGAAAAGCCACAGCAGCGCCTGTTGCATGTCAGTTGAATTGGGGCTGGCGCGCAGGCCCGCTTCAAAAAGTCTGCGCGCCTCGGCCATGCGGCCCTGGTTCTGGTGCCAGGTGCCAACCAGACGTAAAAACTCAGGACTCTTCCACAGTGCGGTCAGCGCGTCGCGGTTGGCCTGTGTTCCGGATCCGAGTGGCTGTATGAGCTTTGCAAAAGCATCCCACTGCGTGCGCCCAGAATAGACAGTCAGCGCTTGCAATAAGTGACGCGGTTGACGGTAGCGCTCCCACGCGTGCGCAGAAACCTGCGCTGCCTCTAACGGGTAATCCAGTAGCAGCAGACGAATCAAATCGTCGAAGTCGCTCACCTGTGAATCTTTGGATTGCAGCAGCGCACGGTAAGCGGCAACAGCCAGAGGCACGCGTTGGCGGCTCTCCGCCAGCTGGCCCGTCAGACGCCAATAGTCGCTGGCAATTTCTGCCGTTGGCGGCAGCCGTTGCGAGGTCTCCAGCCAACTGAGGCCTTCGTCTGCTTGGCCATGGGTGAGCGCCAATACGGCCGCGCGCATGGCGCGTTCTGGCGTGGCCTGATCCGGTTTACTCAACAGACGGCGCCAAGCCTGCAACGCCATGTCGGGCTTGCCCGCACGTTCGGCCAACTGGGCCAGAATTTCCAGCGTGGCAGCAGTCTTGGCGTGCTGCTGCAGATAGTTCAACGCAGGCTCTGGTTCACCCAGTCGCTCGTACGCCTGTACCAGGGCCGTGATGAGCGGTAAATCGTCGGGCTGGCTGGCCAGCTGGTGGCGTATGGCCTGCACCAGTGCGGCATCGTCGAACTGGCCGGGCGCTAACCGCAACACGGCCTGCCAGGCCTCTTCTTTTTGGGTTTGACGGGCAACTACCAACCAATTTTCAAGTGCCACATCGAGGGGCAGGGTCCACTCCGAAAGGTGGGCCAGGCGCTGACGCCATTCAAGGCTGGTCGGGTTTTGTTGAACCGCTGCGCGGGCCCCCGCCCAGGCGTCTTCGGGCTTGCGGTTTTCCAGGAAAACCTGGTATCCCAAGGAGTATATTTTTTCGTCAAACGGCAAACCAGGTATTGGGCCTGGTTGAGAAAAGCTTTTGCGCGTTCCGTCGATTCGGATCGGTGCATCACTCGTTTGCATGCTCACCCTGGTGCCTGCCGAGGCCAGGAGGGAAGCCCCGTCGTCAAATACCTGTGTGGGCTTGGAGTCTTGTGCAAATTGGTCTTGCAACTGACGCAGGAGTGCCATGTGCAACAGGCGGCGCGCGTAGCGGTCTGCTACGTCAGGCTTGCCGGCTGCGCGTGCCAGTTCAATGAGAAAAAACAGGATTTCTGTATCATTTTCTAATGTGCCTAATTCTTGCTCGGCCATTTGTAGCGCGGACACAGGTTGATTCCCTGATTGCAACGCACGTACGGCTGCCAGATAAAAATGTTTGGCTTGCTGCGGATCGGTAGTCACCTTGCGGGCGGTGAGGTACAGCGCAGCGCTTGTTGCATAGTCTGACGCCGCTAACGCATCGCGTGCCGCACGTTCGTAAAACGAGGAGGCTTCTTGTGGATCGTTCTGCTCGGAGGCCAGCGTACGGTTGATGGCAATGCTTAATGCGGGTTCGTTGAACTGCGCGGCCATGGCAGCCAAACTTCGTTGCCGCGCCAATGGCCACGTCTCGCGTGCCAGCGCGTGGAGTTGATCACGCAGCGTTTGGCGCAAGGCATCGCGGCGCGCACTTTCTTTTTCTGGCGTACGCTGAAATTCGGCGTACGTCAGCTCCCATAACGTCCATAACGCATCGCGATGAATATCAGGTTGCTTGGAGTCGAGTGCGGGTTGAAGCGTCTCGCGTGCATCCGTGGTGTCTCCATGTGCGATCTGGCGCTGCGCCAGCAGCAGGCGCAAACGGGGGTTTTCAGGGTCGCTGCGCAGAAGGTTGTTGAGATAGGTGATCGAAAGGGCAGACTCGGTCGTTTCGGACAAGCGCCGTTCCAAGTCTTGCCGCGGAAACAGCATCCACAAGGCGGCGCAAACCATTGCAGCCAATAGTGCAATCAGCCAGCCGGGTGCCAGCGCTGGACGCTCAGTGAGCAGGGCAGTTGAGCTGGATTTGAGCATGGGTTTCCTGAAGACGGAAATACTGAATACCTGGCAAAGCCAGTGGCCCGCCTGGCGTGGGCGTGAGCGTACGCTGTTTCGTTTTTACCTGACATTGGCTAGCGCCAGCTAATGCAAACTCCAGCGGCACATGGGCTTGCAGCTCCAGTTCCAGGCGCGGCTCGCGGTCAGACCGGGTCCAACCCGTCAAGCGTCCGTTGGCTTCGAAAAGATAAGGCGTTTGGCCCGATGCTTTCGTGCTTGCGTCTTGCACTTGTAATGTGGCTTGATTACCGGAGAGCAACACATATAGCCCCTCCTGCCCAGGACGGTAGCCGGCGACGCCGTTACTGGTTAGCAAGTCGGGTGTCCCTAACGCAGGTGGTAAGCGCAGTGTGCGCAGGTGTCCATCGCTGCGGACCCGCCAGCCCGCGCCGTCTCGGGCGATGGCAACGCTATCAAAATCCTGTACCTTGAGTATGAATTCCGAAGTGAAAACCGGGTACAGCGGATGTGCAAGTGCCCAGCCATACACCTTGTGCAGTGCTTTTAAACCGGCTTGTTTGCTCGCCGAATACACATGGTAATAAATGCCCACAGGCTTGATGCGCCTCGGCTTGTCTGTCATATCGAAGGTTTCTATGGCGCGCTCAAAACCATAAAACGGACCGCGCCACAGGTTGGTGTAGATGTTTTCGTTCGTTATCGGTGCGTAAACCTGCAGGTATCCATTCTTGCGGATGCCCAAGGCGCCTACGGCAGTCAGTGAGGGATTGGCCAGCGTGATGGAGGTGTCGCCGCCATTGATGTTGAGCAGACCGGCGCGTTCCGTAATCTCCAATGCTTTCGCATCGGGAGCGGTGTCCCCTGACCATTGCAGAATCTTGACCGCCTTGCCTTTGGGTGCGAGGCGCTCGCGGATGTAGGTGGTGGAGCCGACGATTTCACGCGTCAGGTCCATGGTGTACCCAGGTATGTTGAGGTTGTAGGCGGCTTCCTCGTTGTCTTTGAATAAACCGTGGAGAGTGCTGCGGTCCCACAAAAACGGGTGGGAATAGGTGTGGTTGCCGATTTCGATGTGCGCCAGCTTGAACATTTGCTGCGCAATGCTTTCCAGTCGGGGACTCAAGTCGGGGTGCAGGCCGTGCGGCGCGATCTCTGCTTCAATGACCGACATCGTTTGGGGGAATCTGTATTTTTCAAATACGTCCTTGAGCAGAACTTGTGCCGCCGGTGGACTGCCCGGTAACTCCGCGAGTGACGCAAAGCCATCGCCATCTACATGCGCGAGTAATAGGCGACGTCCGCTTTCCGTGGTGGTGTCAGGAATTGGAATGACCGGCAAACGCAGTGCATGGGTTAGAAAGGCAAAAGGGTCTATCACCCAGCGAGAAAATTCAGTGCCAGGAATTTCGATCACAGCATAGGGGTCGAGAATGAAGCCGCCCCACGGAGTGAGCGCGCCACCAACGAACGCGCGTTGGCGACTGTCGCGAAACTCCACCAGCGCTTGTGCGCGTGCCGCCATGGCGGGGGTCAACTCTACAGGCTCGAAACTTCGTGTGACCAGGGGCATTGCTGTCTCGAACGCCAGCATTGGGTTCTGCGCCGTCATGCGCAGCGCGCCGTTGGGCTCTACCGTGCCGGTCTGTACCCCGAGTTTGTTTGCCCATTGAATGTCCGGGGATTGACCAAGGTCGCCCACGATGGCCAGCGGCATGCCTTCGTCCATGTGATTTTGTAGCCATTGGCTGACGGCTTTGCGGCGGCCTTCAGGTAAGAATCCTGAGAACCACGTGGCAACCCCCGCATAACGATCCCGCAGTACGCCTTCTGGTAAGGGCTGAAGTGCGTCTGCATAGTCTGCGATGTAACCCATGTGGTTGATCGGCATCTGTAGATAGCGGTGTGCGTTGGAGTAATTCAGGGACGCTGCCTCCGCGCTGCTGTACAAGATGAGAATACGCCGCGGCACTGTTTCAATGCTGCCAATGCCCATGGTCTGCAGCGCGCTATCTGTAACCCAGGGAATGAAACCTTCGGCCTGAATACGGGCCGCTGTGGCACGGGTTAGGGCGCGATCTTGCGGCGCCACGTAATCGATGACGAGTACCGGGAGTCGCTCTTGGTCGCGAATAGCGCGAAGCTGTCCGAGCAGCCAGTTTCGGTCGGTCTCGCTGACTTCTTCGTATCGCTGGCTATTTGCGTTCCAGGCTTGATACAGCGATTCAGCTGCCACCATTTGAATCTTATCGCGCACTTGTGGCACGATCTCAAAACCCCGGTTAAGCACCAGTTTGATGCCGGGAAAGCGCTGGTGAAGGGTTTCGATAACGCGCACCAAACCCTGCTGCTGGGCCTTCTCGTCAAAGTTGATGGCCAGGCGGTAGGAGTCGAGTGTGTCCAGGAAGAACCCACGGTAACCGCGCTCCCATAAAGGCGCAATGACGCGGCGGGCAAAAAAATCGGCCCACTCGGGCGGCGTCTGGTCGATAACGTCTGACTTCCAGGCACCGTTGCGTGCCAGTTTCCATTGCGCCGGAATGTCCGCATAGTAGGGGCGTGATGCCTGGACCTCGGCGACCGAGACATAGGCGTACTGGTCCGTTCCGGGGAGTTGTTGCAAAGCCTGGTTGTGATCAGGTTCAACCACCACCATGTCAAACGCACGAAATTCTTTGATTGGCGTGCTCTGCCCGTAGTACAGCGCCACGGCCGGCGCTGCCGACGATGCTACTGGCCAAACAATGGTGGCAATGCATAACACGCACCAACTAGCCCATTGGGTGAGAGTAAATAGTGGTGTTGATCGTGTAAGACCGAGAATCAAAGTATTCGGGTTAATGGTGAATTCTCGGGCTTGCAGCCAGGGTGGATTGCGGGATCGACCTGCAGTTGTAATGAAATGTTTCGCTACATTATAGAAATTTTTGATTCTTCACATCCAAAATGTCGTTTGTCGCACACACGTTTTGTAAGTCGATTCGGGGAGACCTTGCATGATTTTGGTAACCGGCGGTGCCGGATATATTGGTTCGCACACTTGTGTGGCCTTGGCTGCAGCAGGCGAGCCCTTTGTGGTGCTCGACAACTTCAGCAATAGTCGCCACTCGGTACTGGAGCGCGTTGCGCGCATCACGGGCGCAACGCCCCATTATGTCGAGGGGGACGTTCGTGACCCCGTCCTGCTGGAAAAGGTATTTGCACAGCACCGCATAACCGCTGTGGTGCACTTCGCGGCGTTGAAAGCCGTGGGTGAGTCGGTGCGCGAGCCGCTGCGTTATTACGACAACAATGTCTCAGGCACATTGACTCTGTTGCGCGCCATGCAAGCCGCTCAGGTACGCAGCTTGGTATTTTCGTCATCTGCCACCGTATACGGAGACCCCGCCAGCTTGCCGATTCGCGAAGATTTCCCGTTATCGGCGACCAACCCCTATGGCTGGAGCAAGCTCATGATGGAGCAAATGCTGGCCGATGTTGACGCGGCCGATCCCGGTCAATGGCGCATCGCGCGGCTACGGTATTTCAACCCGGTGGGCGCGCATGCGAGCGGCCTGATTGGCGAAGACCCTCAAGGGGTGCCCAACAACCTGCTTCCCTACGTAGCGCAGGTTGCTGCGGGCCAACGCGCATGTCTGAGCGTCTATGGTGACGACTACCCCACGTCAGACGGCACCGGGGTCCGTGACTACATCCACGTCTGTGACCTTGCAGATGGCCATGTGGCGGCGCTGCGCTACCTGCGCCAGCATGCCGGCTTGCTAACCGTGAACCTAGGGACCGGAAGGCCCGTGTCCGTATTGGAAATGGTGCGAGGCTTCGAGCAGGCCAGCGGCCGTGCAGTGCCCTACGAAGTAGTGGCCCGACGCCCTGGCGACGTTGCCGCATGCTGGGCTGATCCATCACTTGCCGAGCGCCTGCTGGGTTGGAAAGCGCGCTATGGCTTGGAGCATATGTGCCAGGACGCTTGGCGATGGCAAGATGGCGTCGCCCGCACCCTGGGCCCAGCCTAGGCATGGCGCAATTGGGCAGGCATGCCTCATCACTACACTGACGCGCCATGCGCCGCAAGATACCCGCCACCCACACGCTGCTGTGCTTTGAGGCCGCTGCGCGCCACGAAAGCTACACCCGCGCCGCGCAGGAATTGGCACTGACGCAAAGCGCCGTGTCGCGCCAGGTGGCGGCGCTGGAAGCGTATTTGGGCCAAGCCTTGTTTACCCGCACACGCCACGGCGTGGCGCTGACACCGCGCGGCCGTGAATACGCCGCCCAGGTGGCAGAGCGGCTGCTGGCGCTAGAGCGCGACACGCTCAACGCCATGTCCACCCAGGGCACGCAGGGCGCTGTGCATTTGGCGGCAGTACCCACTTTTGCAACCCGTTGGCTGATACCACGCTTGCCCCAACTGGCTGCGCAGCATCCAGACATCGTGGTGCACATCGAAACCCGCACCCGGCCATTTATGTTTGCTGAAACCGGGTTTGATGCCGCTCTGTATGCCGGCACGCCCGAACAGGTGGCAAATTGGGCCGGAACGCAAGCGACCCTACTGGTGCACGAAGAGGTGTTGCCGGTGTGCGCACCTGCGTTACTGACCGATTCCACGCCATTGAGCCCGCAGGGTGTGGCTCAAATGCCTTTGCTGCAACAAAGCACCCGCCCGTTTGGCTGGAGCCAGTGGTTTGACGCCATGGACGTCGTCGCCCCGCATGCACTATCGGGCCCGCGCTACGAACTGTTCTCCATGACCGCAACGGCCGCTATCCACGGTTTGGGTGTTGCGCTGGTGCCGCGGCTCCTAGTGGAGACCGAATTGGCGCGCGGTGATCTGGTCGTAGCCTGCGAGCAACCTCTGCGCGCGGTGCGAGCCTACTACTTGGTGACACCTCTGCGAGACCAGGAGCCCGCGGCTTTGGTGCTGTTCAGGCAGTGGTTGGCGACCGCTGCGCAGCCGTTCCACGGATAAACCCCTAGATACAAACCGGCATCGCGCTTGCTAGCATCCGACAAAGAAGCTGACTAAACGGTCAGATTTTTATAACAGGAGTGCTAGCGTGTCTGACTCATACCAATCTGATGTTCGCCCCGCGCGGCTGGTCGCCAGCGAATACGCGCAACGCTTTGCCGATGCCACACCGCGTTTAACCCGCACCCAGGCGTTATTGGAGGCAGAGCGTTGCCTCTATTGCTATGACGCGCCCTGTGCCACTGCTTGTCCCACCAGCATCGACGTACCGTCATTCATCAAGCGTATAGCTGACGACAACCTGCGTGGTTCGGCGCGCACCATTTTGGAATCCAATCCACTGGGTGGCATGTGCGCCCGGGTCTGCCCGACCGAGAATTTGTGCGAGGCCGTTTGTGTGCGCAACACGCAAGAAGACCGCCCAGTGGCCATCGGGCGCCTGCAGCGGTTTGCCGTTGACGCACTGATGGAAAGTGCAAAACCGCAAATCTTCACACGTGAGGCACCCACCGGCAAAAAAATTGCTGTTGTCGGCGCTGGCCCTGCGGGTTTAGCCTGTGCTTATGTGCTGGCGCGCAAAGGGCACGACGTGGTGGTGTTCGACGCCAACGCTAAGGCCGGTGGCCTGAATGAATATGGGCTGGCCAGCTATAAAACGCCCGACAACTTTGCCCAGCGCGAAGTGCAATGGCTATTGGACATTGGCGGCATCACCATCCAGAACAACTGGAAGCTGGAAACCACGACCCAGCTCGCTGGGCTACGTAAAGACCACGACGCAGTCTTTCTGGGTATGGGTCTGGCCACCACGCACCCACTGGGTGTGCCGGGTGAAGATTTGAACGGTGTGCAGGACGCGGTCGACTTCATCGCCACACTGCGCCAGGCCGAAGACCTGTCTACCTTGCCCGTGGGCCGTCGCGTAGTGGTCATCGGTGGCGGTATGACTGCGGTAGACGCCGCCGTGCAAAGCAAGCTGTTGGGCGCCAAGGTGGCACACATGGTGTACCGGCGCGGGCCAGAGACCATGTCTGCCTCCACGCAAGAGCAGGAATGGGCGCAGACCAATGGTGTAGTGCTGCACCAATGGCTGGCGCCTGTCGAGATTCTGGGTCGCGATGGCTTTGTGGCGGGTGTGCGCTTTGCCGAGCAAGCCATGGTGGACGGCAAGCTGCAAGCCACTGGGCGGGAGATCGCATTTGAGGCAGATACCGTCCTTAGGGCCATTGGCCAGAAACTGGGTAACCCCGTGCTGGCTGCAGCAGGCTTGACTCTGGACGGTGGCCGCATTGCCACGGATGCCGAAGGCACAACCAACCTGCCTGGCGTCTGGGCAGGTGGTGACTGCCGTGCCGGTGGGCTGGACCTGACGGTGGAAGCTGTGGAGCATGGCAAACAATCGGCCCATGCCATACACGCATTCCTCACAACCTGATCGCCGCACACGACATCTGGAGAAAAACTATGGCCAATCTCGCAACCACATTCGCCGGCATCAAAACACCTAACCCTTTTTGGCTCGCATCTGCGCCACCTACCGACAAAGCCTACAACGTCAACCGGGCGTTTGAAGCCGGTTGGGGCGGTGTAGTCTGGAAGACTCTGGGTGAGGCCGGTCCACCGGTCGTGAACGTCAACGGTCCGCGCTACGGCGCATTGCTAACGCCCGACCGTCGCCTGATGGGCTTCAACAACATCGAGCTCATTACCGATCGGGATTTGGAGCTCAACCTTAAAGAGATCCGCGAGGTCAAACGCAACTGGCCCGACCGCGCCATGGTCGTTTCGCTGATGGTGCCGTGTGAAGAGCAATCCTGGAAAAACATCTTGGCCCGCTTGGTCGACACCGGGGCCGACGGCATTGAACTCAACTTTGGCTGCCCACACGGCATGAGCGAGCGCGGCATGGGAGCCGCTGTGGGCCAAGTGCCGGAATACATCGAGATGGTCACCGCCTGGTGCAAGCAGTACAGCAAGCTGCCCGTCATCGTCAAACTCACGCCCAACATCACCGACGTGCGCCTGCCCGCGCGCGCCGCCAAAAAGGGCGGTGCCGACGCGGTGTCGCTGATCAACACCATCAACTCCATCATGGGTGTGGACCCCTACACGTTGACCATGTCACCCAGCACAGGCGGCATGGGATCGCATGGCGGCTACTGCGGCCCGGCTGTCAAACCCATCGCGCTGAACATGGTCGCCGAGATCGCGCGTGACCCGCAAACTGCAGGCCTGCCCATCAGCGGCATTGGCGGCATTGGCAACTGGCGGGACGCACTGGACTTCATCGCGTTGGGCTCGGGCACGGTGCAGGTCTGCACCGCCGCCATGGTCTACGGCTTCAAGATCGTGCAGGAGATGACCGATGGCCTGTCCAACTACATGGACGAGATGGGCTTCACCAGTGTGGACCAGATCGTTGGCAAAGCCATACCCACCGTCACCAACTGGCAATACCTGAACCTGAACCACATCAGCAAGGCCGTCATCGACCAGGACAGCTGCATCCAATGCGGGCGCTGCCACATTGCGTGCGAAGACACCAGCCACCAGGCCATCACCAACATGAAGGATGGCAAACGCTTCTTCGAGATCAAAGAAGACGAGTGCGTGGGCTGCAACTTGTGCGTGACCGTGTGCCCCGTGCCTGAGTGCATCACACTGCGTGATCTGAAACCGGGCGAAAAGGACTTGCGCACGGGGCTGGTTGTGAGCGACAAACATGCTAACTGGACCACGCACATCAACAACCCCATGCGAACCACCACATCGGTTTAGGTGGTTTAAGCGATTTAGGCCTCTAGCCCTCGTGCGATATAACTAATGCGCTACTAATACAGGAGCATTCATGACAAGTATTCTGATCAAAGGCGGCACCGTGGTGAACGCCGACCGCGCCTTCAAGGCGGATGTGTTGACCCAAGACGGCAAGATTGAGGCCGTGGGCGAGAACCTCACCGCGCCTGCGGGCGCGACCATCGTAGACGCCGGCGGCCAGTACGTCATGCCCGGCGGCATTGACCCGCACACCCACATGCAGCTGCCGTTCATGGGCACCACCACCATGGACGACTTTTACACCGGCACGGCGGCCGGCCTGGCCGGTGGCACCACCACCATCATCGACTTCGTCATCCCCGACCCGCAAGAAAACATTCTGGACGCCTACAAAAAGTGGCGCGGCTGGGCCGAGAAGTCGGCGTCGGACTATTCCTTTCACGTCGCCATCACCTGGTGGAGCGAGCAGGTGCGCCAAGACATGGGCACGCTAGTCAAGGAAGAGGGCATCAACAGCTTCAAGCACTTCATGGCCTACAAAAACGCCATCATGTGCGACGACGAAACGCTGGTGAACAGCTTCAAGCGTTCGCTCGAGCTGGGCGCCATGCCCACCGTGCACGCCGAGAACGGCGAGCTGGTCTACCTGTTGCAAAAGACGGTGTCCGACATGGGCATCAAAGGCCCCGAAGGCCACCCACTGTCGCGCCCGCCCATGGTCGAAGCCGAAGCCGCCAACCGCGCCATCGCCATTGCCGATGTGCTCAACGTGCCGATCTACGTGGTGCACGTGAGCTGCATTGAATCGCTAGAGGCCATCGCCCGCGCCCGCGCCCGCGGCCAGCGTGTGTATGGCGAAGTGTTGGCCGGCCACCTGGTGCTGGACGACAGCGTCTACCGCCACCCCGACTTTGCCACCGCCGCCGCCCACGTGATGAGCCCGCCGTTCCGCCCCAAGGGCAACCAGGAATTTTTGTGGCGCGGCCTGCAAAGCGGCAACCTGCACACCACCGCCACCGACCACTGCACCTTCTGCGCCGCGCAAAAGGCGGCGGGCAAAGACGACTTCTCCAAGATCCCCAACGGCTGCGGCGGCGTGGAAGAGCGCTTGGCCGTGATTTGGGACGCGGGCGTCAATACCGGGCGCCTGACGCCATCCGAATTTGTGGCGGTGACGTCTGCCAACACCGCCAAGCTGTTCAATATCTACCCGCAAAAGGGCAGTGTGTCGGTCGGCGCCGACGCCGATTTGGTGGTGTGGGACCCGGCGGGCACCAAGACGCTGTCGGCCAAGACGCAGCACAGCAAGGGCGACTTCAACATCTTCGAAGGCCGCACCGTCAAGGGCATCCCCAGCCACACCATCAGCCAGGGCGAGCTGGTGTTTGTGCAGGGCGACCTGCGGGCGGTGAAGGGCAAGGGCCGCTACATCAAACGCCCCGCGTTCAGTTCCAACTTTGCGGCGAACAAGTTGCGGGCTGAGACGCTGGCACCAACAGCCGTAAAACGTAAATGATCGTGCCCGCCGCCGCTCATCGCCAACGCCCCGGCCCCGCCCCCCCAAGCCCCCGGCCGGCGCCGGCCTTTCGCCGGCTGGCTCGCCCCACAACACCCAGGAGTTCACCATGACCACCACAACCAACACCGAAACCCTCCGCATCAACGGCGACCGCCTCTGGGCCTCCCTCATGGAGCTGGCCAAAATCGGCGCCACCCCCAAAGGCGGCGTGTGCCGATTGACCCTGACCGACCTGGACAAGCAGGGCCGTGATCTGGTCACCCGCTGGGCGCGCGAGGCCGGCATGACCGTCACCATCGACAAAATCGGCAACGGCTTCATGCGCCGTGCCGGGCGCAACAACAGCCTGCCCCCCATCATGACCGGCAGCCACATCGACACCCAGCCCACCGGCGGCAAGTTTGACGGCAACTACGGTGTGCTGGCCGGCATTGAAGTCGTGCGCACCCTGAACGATCTGGGCATTGAAACCGAAGCGCCGATTGAAGTTGCCTTCTGGACCAACGAAGAAGGCTCGCGCTTTGTGCCGGTGATGATGGGCTCGGGCGTATTCGCCAAAGCCTTCACGCTGGAACATGCCTACGCCGCCACCGACACCGAAGGCAAGAGCGTGGGTGAAGAACTGGAGCGCATTGGCTACATCGGTGACCAAGAGCCAGGCGACCACCCCATTGGTGCCTACTTTGAGACCCACATCGAGCAAGGCCCGGTGCTGGAAGATGCCGACGTGACCATTGGCGTGGTGCAAGGCGTGCTGGGTATCCGCTGGTTTGACTGCACCGTAACCGGCATGGAAGCCCACGCCGGCCCCACGCCCATGGCGCTGCGCAAAGACGCCATGCAGGTCTCCAGCCGCATCATGCAAGAGGTGGTGGCTTGTGCGATGCGCCACCAGCCCCATGGCCGTGGCACGGTGGGCATGGTGCAGGTGTTCCCCAACAGCCGCAACGTGATTCCGGGGCGGGTCAAGTTCAGCATCGACCTGCGCAACGCCACCGACGCGTTGGTGGACCAGATGGCCGACGAGGTCAAAGCCTATGCCGCCAAGGTAGCCCAAGACAGCGGACTGGATGTGAAGATTGAAATGGTATCCAGCTACCCGGCGCAGGTCTTCCACAGTGACTGCGTCGATGCCGTGGGCCGTGCCGCCAAAAAGCTGGGCTACAGCAACATGCCTGCCGTCTCAGGCGCCGGCCACGACGCCGTCTACATGGCCCGCCTGGCACCCAGCGGCATGATCTTCATCCCTTGCAAGGACGGCATCAGCCACAACGAGATTGAGGACGCCAAGCCCGAACACATCACGGCCGGATGCAATGTGTTGTTGCATGCAATGCTGGAGCGGGCGGGGGTGGCTTGAACGCCAGCTTTCTTTAGAAGAAATAGGTCGTTAGCCCTCGTGAGATCTAAGTGATACGCTATTCAATATGTAGCATTTCGCTTGAATTGAAGCGAACTCAGATGTCTTGTGCTGGCTGCTTGTAGCGCGCATACGACCACAGGTACTGCCCTGGTGCCTGGCGGATCAGCCGCTCCATGCCCGCATTAACCGCCGTGGCGGCGGCTTCGGGGCTGGCGCTGGCGTCATGCAGCTCGGGCGCGTCCATAGGCTCGAAATGCATCACGTAGCCTTTGCCGATGCCCACGCGCTCGCACCAGCACAACAACACCGTGGCGCCGCTTTGTTGGGCCAGGCGTGGCAGCAAAGTCATGGTGTAAGCGGGTCGGCCAAAGAACGGCGCCCATGCCCCTTGCCCCAGCGGTGGCACCTGGTCCGGCAGGATGGCGGTGTAGCCGCCGCCGCGCAGCACGCGAATCAAACTGCGCACGCCGGCCACGCTGGTGGGCACAGCCTTGAGGCCGGGCCGGTCGCGTGAACTGGCCACCAGTGGCGCCAACCAGGCTTTGCGAGCCGGTCGGTACAAGGCCACCAGCGGACCGCGCGTGGGGCCATAGCGTTCGGCCAGTGATTGGCCAATCATCTCCCAGCAGCCCAAATGTGGCAGCGCCAGAATCACGCCCTTGCCGGCGTCCAGCGCGGCTTCGAACCGTTCGGCACCGTCCCACTGCACCCGGTCCAGCACGCCTTGCTGGCGGGGGCGCAACCACAGCCAGGGCAGCTCTGCCACCATCATGCCGATGGCGGCCACGGCGGGTCGGTATTGTGGGGGGTTGAAGCCGGCGGCACGGGCCTGGCTTTCCAGGCGCAAGCGGTAGGCGGGAGATAACAACCACACCAACCACCCCAGCAGTGCCCCCACGCCCTGCATGAATGACAGCGGCAAATGGCCCAGCAGGCGAAACAGACGAACCATGAACATGCGGGAATTGTCGCCCAGGCTCACATGGCTTTGAACAGACCGGCGTAGCTGCGGCTCACTTCCAGTTTTTCGGTACTGCCGCGCACGCTCACCAGTTGGCGGCCGCGCTCGTCGCGGCTCACCCCAGTGATGGCTTTGACGTTGACAAGGGTCGAGCGGTGGATTTGCCAAAAGAGTTGCATATCCAGCTCCTCAATCAGCTCCTTGATCGGTTTGCGGATCAGCGCCTCTACCGTTGCGGTCTGCACGCGGGTGTATTTTTCGTCGGATATGAAGAACAGCACATCTTCCACCGCAATCATTTGAATGCTCTGGCGCACCGTGGCCTGTATCCACTGGAGCTTGGCCGGTGCCTGCGGATTGAGCTGGCTGGAAAGGCGTTGCAGCAGGCGCTGCATGTCGGGCGTGTGGGTGGCCAACAGTGGCGTGTCGGTCGATTCGTCCGAGGCGTGGCTGGCCCGCTCGGTCATGCGCTGGCGGATGCGCTGCACGGTGAGCAGCAGGCGCTCGCGCTCGGCCGGTTTAAGCACATAGTCCACCACGCCCTGCTCAAAGGCCTGTACCGCATACTGGTCGTAGGCGGTGATGAACACAATCTCGCAGCCGGGCCAACCGTCAGCATCTTCGTAGGTGGGTAGCTGCGCAATCTGGCGCGCCGCATCGACACCGGTGAGGCCGGGCATGCGAATATCCAAAAAGACGATGTCAGGGTGATGCTGTTCGGTTAGCGCCACGGCCTCCAGTCCGTTTTTGGCTTCCGCCACGATTTCCAGCTCGGGCCACACCTCGGTCAGGCGGGCACGCAGCTGTTCACGCAACAGGCGTTCGTCATCGGCAATCAGGGCACGGGGCATGCGCACACTCCATCTCGGGGGTCGGGTTGCAGGAAGCGCCTATTCTGGCTGATCCGGAGCTTTGGCGACATAGGGCACCGTGATGGTGGCCGAAGTTCCGCCGCCGGGCGTTTCGGCCACACTGAGGCTGGCCTTGTTGCCGTATAGCAGGGCCAAGCGCTCGCGAATGTTGGTCAGGCCGATGCCAGTACCGGCTGTGGCGGCCTTGCCAAAGCCCAGGCCGGTGTCGGCTACTGTGACGGCCAGTTTGCCGTGCACAATTTCGGCGCTCACGGTTAGGCTGCCGCCCTCGGCCTTGGGTTCCAGTCCGTGCTTGATGGCGTTTTCCACCAGGCTTTGCAGCATCATCGGCGGGAACTCGGCGGACAGTAGGCCGTCGCTCACCCGCACGTCGGTCTGCAGTCGTTCTTCCATACGCACCTTGAGGATTTCCAGGTAGGGTCGAATCACCGCCAGCTCGCGTCCCAGGTCCCTTGTGCTTTGGGCATTGGCCTCGCGCATGGTGGGCATGCTGGCACGCAGCAAGGCAATCAGGTTCTTTTGCATGATGCTGGCACGCGGCGGATCAGTCTCGATCAGGTGGTCAATGCTGGCCAACGTGTTGAACAGAAAGTGCGGCTCCACCTGGGCTTGCATGGCGGCCATCCGGGCCTCTACCACCTGGCGTTTCAGGGACTCGGATTCTGCCACCTCGGTGGCCTGTGCGGCCTTGGCCTCGGCCTGCACCGTGCCCTTGTAGGTGATTTTGAGGATCATCGACAGCAGGACGAACCACATGGTCAGCGGCATCAGCGGCTCGCCAATCTTGTGCGTGCGCAGGTGCGGAGTCCAGCCGTCAGCGGCCTCATCGGCGGAATCCATGGCATCCTGGCGTAGTTCCTCCAGCGCCGATTTGAAGTCTTGGCGGGCTTCCTCAATGGCCTTGCGTACTTCCTCGGTGTTGGCCCCCGGAGGCAGCCGGATGTGGACCTCAGGGCCGGATGTTGCGTCGGAATTTTGGGTTACTTCGGCCGGTGCGGCAGAGGCAGCAGATTCTGGCGGTGTCGGAACGGCTGGGACTGCTGGCATCGCAGGGCGCGTACGAATGCGCACCCCTTTCTCATCAACCGAGATGTCAAGTCCCTCATTACTGCTTGATTTGCTTGGCTTGTTGGTCTTGCTCTTGGCAGGTTCGTGTGGCACGCGTGGTGGTGCGTCGGAGTGGACCACCTCGGTGTATGTGAAACTGAACGGCGGGATGTCGTGCAGGATGGCCATGCTGATGATCAACGCGAATGCCAACAGGAAAAACCGCTTCCAGGTAAGGCTGACCAGCCATTGGGCATAGGCATGGAATCCAGTCACACAGGTCGTGGAAAAGCGAGCCCATTGGCTGGGCTGAGTGGCTGGGGCAGATGTTGGATTCATGATGGGTGCTACCAAAGGCGACGATCGAAGCCCAGACTGTACTCACCCGCCACGGGGTCTCGCCAGCCCCAGGCGACGCAGTGCCCAAATGACGGACAAACTGCAGGGCTGAGCGACAAACCGGAGCCCGCTACACCGGTATAGCGGCGATCGGCCATCGGTGCTTGCACAAGGCAGGTTTATCATCAGCATATGACCAGCGCCTCCGATCTGGCGCAAATCCGCTTTGACAATGCCTTGGCCTTGTTTGACGAATTTGTGCGAAACACCATCAAACACCCTGACGCCGCCACCCTGCGAGGCCTGGAAGGCCGTTTTGCCGAGAAGGTGCAAATCCAGCCCAGCTACTGGAGCCAGATCAAGAGCCGTTCCCGCCAAATTGGCGAGCGCTTGGCGCGCCAGTTTGAGCTGTTGTGCCGCAAGCCAAACGGGTGGATGGACCAGGTGCACACGCCCGGAACCGGCACCACCAAGGGCAACCCGGCGCCTTCGTCAGCCGATGACAGCCATGCTCCCCGCGATGACGATGAGCGTTTCATCGTCGGTCTGGTGCTCACCTACTACCGACGCCACCCACAACGCGCCCGCACCCGGCTGCTGGACCTGCTGGGTGAGGTGCTGACCCCAGCCGCAAGCGAAACCAGGGCCGCTCCTGCCCCGGCGCCCCAGTCGGTGACCACCGCAGCCCCTGCTGGTGATGCCCATGCTCTGTGGCTGCGCTCCCAGTCCGGTGTGGCGCCGCTACGACAAAAAAAGTAGGTATTCATACTTTAAGATAAACATTACTTTCTCAAGATAATATTTAATTTATCATTTGAGTAAGTTTGTAGAGATAGACGTTGTTTCCTGCACATACAGGCAATAAGCGCCGGCTTTCCAGACTCACCTTGACCGATCCGATTGGATCGTTCTTCGGGCCCCGTTCGGGGCTTTGTTATTTCCACCCCAGGAGAGATGACCCAGGAGAGAGCATCATGATAGGAAGTTTGCCCACCAGAACCTTGCCGCTTTACACCCACCGCGGCCCCAGCATCCGCAACTGGCTGGCCGCCATGCTGCGCAGTGCGAGCCGCATACTGGCCCGTGTTGCACGCCAGCTGAAGGTCGCCGAGCGCAATCGTGGGTATGCCCATGGCGAGCAGGTCTTTGAGTTCTATGCAGAGGCCGGTGCGCCAGAAGGCGCGCTGTATGTGGATGGCCAATTGGTCGGCTATTTGCCAGGCGTCACGCGGCTCTAATCGTAGGGTTGGGCGGCGTCCTACAATCGCCGCTTTGCGCCGCACCCTGGCGCTGCCACCCTTCCCAAAAGGAACCGTTATGACCGCCACGCCCAACGTTTTTGCCCAACGCATTGCTGCTGCCCAAAATGCCATGGCAGCATTGGGGCTGGAGGCGTGCCTGGTGCCTTCCAGTGACCCCCATCTGTCGGAATACCTGCCGGCGCGCTGGCAAGGGCGGCAATGGTTGTCGGGCTTTACCGGTTCCATGGCTACCTTGGCGATTACCCGCAATCGTGCTGCCCTGTTTGCCGACAGCCGTTACTGGACCCAGGCCGAGTCCGAACTCGCTGGTAGCGGAATTGAATTGGTCAAAATCGACAGCGGTGCTGCCACCCACCATGTGCAGTGGCTGGCGCAGGCTGTGCAACCAGGGCAATCCGTGGGTGTGGATGGTGCGGTGCTGGGGCTGGCCGCCGCCGCACAGTTGCGCGAGGCATTGAACCAAGTGGGGGCAAGCCTGCGCACCGATGTGGATCTGCTGGCCACCATTTGGCCCGACCGTGCCGATCTGCCCCAAGCTCCCGTTTACGAGCACGATGCCGCCTACGTGAGTGCGCCACGCAGTGCCAAACTGGCCCAGGTGCGCGCCGCTATGCTCCAAGCCGGCGCCAGCCACCATTTCATTTCCACCGTGGACGATATTGCCTGGCTGTTCAACTTGCGCGGCTCGGACGTGTCCTTCAACCCCATCTTTCTGGCCCATGCGCTGATCGATGGCACCGGTGCCACGTTGTTTGTGTCGCAGGGCAAGGTCCCTGCCGAGTTGGCCGCGCGCCTGCAGGCCGACAGCGTGCAGTTGCAGGATTACGCCCAGGCTGGCGCAGCATTAGCCGCCTTGCCGGCAAATGCTGTGTTGCTGCTGGACCCCCGTCGCGTGACCCTGGGCCTGCGCGAAAGTGCACCACCGAGCGTGAAGGTGGTGGAGGCCGTCAACCCCAGCGTGTTGCTCAAGAGCCGTAAAAATGCGCATGAAGCCGCCCACGTTCGTAAAGCCATGGAACAAGACGGCGCCGCCATGTGCGCGTTCTATGCCTGGTTCGAAAAGGCTCTGGGCACCGAGCGCATCACCGAACTCACCATCGACGAGCGCCTGACCGCCGAGCGTGCCAAGCGCCCCGGTTTTATGGGCTTGTCGTTCAACACCATTGCTGGTTTCAACGCCAATGGCGCCATGCCGCACTACCGCGCCACGCCCGAAAGCCATGCCGTCATCGAAGGCAATGGCCTGCTGTTGATTGATTCGGGTGGTCAGTACCCTGGCGGCACCACCGACATCACCCGCGTCTGGCCCATTGGCGCACCCAGCGATGCGCAAAAGCGCGACTACACCCTGGTGCTCAAAGGCACCATTGGCCTGTCGTGCGCCCGCTTTCCCCTGGGTACGCTGTCACCCATGCTCGACGCCCTCGCCCGTGCGCCCCTGTGGGCTCATGGCATGGACTATGGCCATGGCACCGGCCATGGCGTCGGGTACTTTCTGGCGGTGCACGAAGGCCCGCAAAGCATTTCCAAGGCCATTCCCGATGCCAACATGGCCATGCAGCCGGGCATGATTACCTCGATCGAACCCGGTTTGTACCGGTCTGGTAAATGGGGCGTGCGCATTGAAAACCTGGTGCTCAATGTGAGTGCACCCACCCATGAACCGTTTGGCGAGTTTCTGGAGTTTGAGACACTGACGCTGTGCCCTATCGATACCCGTTGCATTGACCGGACGTTGTTGCGCACCGACGAGATTGACTGGCTCAACACCTACCATGCCACGGTCCGTGCGCGTTTGAGTCCGTTGTTGGAAGGCGCTGCGCTGGCCTGGCTGGTGCAACGCACTGAACCTATCTGAGGTCGTGCGCACCCGGGTAAATCCCGGTTAGGGTATATCCGGATCGGGGGTTCAATTGCGGTATGTAACTTGTAAGCAGCCCTACAATAACTTGACCAATCGGTTAGCTTTTACCCCATGAATCCAGAACCAGCGTCCGCCGCACCTTCAACTTCCTCACCAACCGCCCGTCCGGTGGTTGAGGTGCGCAACGCCAGTGTGGTTTACCAAACGGGTGACACGCCAGTCAAGGCCCTGAGCGATATCGATCTGCGTATTGCTGAAGGCGAATTCGTCTCCTTGATTGGCCCATCGGGTTGTGGCAAAACCACGCTCTTGCGCGTGATTGCCGATCTGGAGCAGATCAGCGCCGGCACGGTGCTGGTCAATGGCGTGAGCCCACACGACGCACGCATGGCCCGTGCCTATGGGTATGTGTTCCAGGCGCCCGCCTTGTTCCCTTGGCGCACTGTTTTGGGTAACGTCATGCTGCCGCTGCAAATTCAGGGTGGCAAAACGGCCGACAGTCGGGCCATTGCCATGGCGCATCTGGAGCGCGTGGGTCTTAACGGGTTTGAAGGCAAGTACCCCTGGCAACTTTCGGGCGGCATGCAGCAGCGGGTGTCGATCGCCCGTGCGCTGGCTTTTGAGCCGAAGATTTTGATGATGGACGAGCCCTTTGGTGCGCTGGATGAAATCACCCGTGACCGTCTCAACGAACAGCTGCAGCAGCTCTGGCAACGCGAGCGCCGCACCGTGGTGTTTGTGACCCACTCCATTGCCGAAGCGGTGTACCTGTCCACCAAAATTGTGGTCATGTCGCCGCGCCCGGGGCGCATCATCAAGATCATTGACTCGCCCCTGCCCGACGACCGGAATTTGACCCTGCGCGACACGCAGGCCTTTATGGATGTGGCGCACGCGGTGCGCGAAGCCTTAGCCGATGGCCACCTCGAATAAACCACCTGCCCCGCCGCTGGCGCGTCGCCTGTGGGATACGGGGTTTCCGGTAACCGTGGTGTTGCTGGTGTTGCTGGTGGTTTGGTACGGCGCCGCCTGGGGCATGAATGCCAACGCGGCCATAGAGCGTGTGTTGGAACCCACTGGCAACCCCTGGACCTGGCAAGCCCTGATGACCACCACCTGGAATATGGAGCGCCCGGTGATGCCCGCACCGCACCAGATTGCGCTCGATTTTTGGTCCAGCTTGATGGACTGGCCGTTGGACTCTCCCCGCAACCTGATGTTCCATGTGGCCGTCACCGGCGAGACCACGTTGGTAGGGTTTGTGCTCGGCACCCTGTTGGGCTTGGTGTTGGCAGTGGCCATCGTGCATTCACGCACGCTCGACCGTGCCCTGCTGCCCTGGATCGTGGCCTCGCAAACCGTACCGGTGCTGGCCATTGCGCCGATCGTGCTGGTCATTTTGGGCAGCCTGGGCATGGAAGGTCTGGCACCCAAGGCGGTGATCTCCATGTACCTGAGCTTCTTCCCCGTCACCGTGGCCATGGTGCAGGGCCTGCGCTCGCCCCAGGTGATCGAGACTGAGATGATGCACACCTACGCTGCCTCTCGGTGGCAGGCGCTGTGGCTGTTGCGCCTGCCAGCCGCGTTGCCCTTTTTGTTTCCTGCGCTGCGCGTGGGCATTGCCGCCAGTCTGGTGGGTGCCATGGTGGCCGAGCTGCCCACCGGCGCTGTAGCGGGCTTGGGCGCACGCCTGCTTACCGGCTCCTACTACGGCAACACGCTGTCCATTTGGTCAGCGCTGGTTATGTCATCCTTGCTGGGTGTGCTGCTCACCACCGTGGTGGCCGTGACCGAACATTTGGCCTTGCGCCACCGCAGAATATGAATTCTGCATCGGCGCCATCCAATCGCACCACTGCCATGGCGGTGGTGGCTACGCTGGTCGTCGCCAGCCTGCTGTACATGCACCCGGCTGCCCAAGGAACCCGTCCGCCGGATGCCCTGTTCTGGCTCTTGATTGCTGCGCTGGGCGTTGCGGCCTTGTGGACCATTCGCCGCGTGGCAGCCATCCAGGGCACCCGTTTTGACGGCGTGCTGACCGCTGCCCTGTTTGGCTTGTGGGTGCTGTACTTCTGGCAGGTTTTGGTGGTGGCCTTTGAGGTGCCGCGCGTTCTGCTGCCCGCACCCACCTTGATCACCCAGTCCCTGCTGGATAACAGCGACAAGCTGTGGGGCGATTTTGAGCAAACCGTGCTAAAGGCCGTGGGCGTGGGTTGGTTACTGGGTTGCGGCCTGGGATTTTCTGTGGCCGTGGCCATTGACCGCATGCCGTTTTTGCAGCGCGGCCTCCTTCCCCTGGCTTCGCTCACCAGCACCATCCCGCTGGTGGCCGTGGCGCCGATTGCCGTGATGTGGTTTGGTTTTGAGTGGCCTTCCAAGGCTGCGGTGGTGGTGTTGATGACCTTCTTTCCCATGCTGGTGTCCACCTTGGCCGGGCTCAAGGCATCGGGCAAGCTGGAGCGCGAACTGATGCACAGCTACGGCGCCAGCTACGGGCGCACGCTGTGGTCGCTGCGCCTTCCATCGGCAACGCCCTTTCTGATGGGCGCACTCAAGATCAATGCTACTTTGGCGCTGATTGGCGCCATCGTTGCCGAGTTTTTTGGCTCACCCACGGTGGGCCTGGGGTTTCGGATTTCGACCGAAGCCTCGCGCATGAACATGCCTTTGGTGTGGGGCGCGATCGTGGTGGCTGCGGTCACCGGTTCGCTGGTCTATGCCTTGCTTGTGCAGCTGGAGCGCCGGGTGGCGTTTTGGCATCCGTCGGTGCGGGGCAAATAATGCCCTGCTGCTTTGTTATCTACCCAACCCCAAGGAGTGATTCATGACCGGTTCGTTCATTTTTAATCAGTTGAGGACAGAGCTAGCGCACGGTGTGTCGCTGCGGTCTGTCCCGCAAGGTCTCACTAAAGGCCTACTAGCCGCAGTGGTGGCGGTGTGCGGCATGACCGCACAGGCTGCCGAGAAGGTGACCATCCAGCTCAAGTGGCTGCCGCAGGCGCAGTTTGCGGGCTACTACTTGGCACAGGCCAAGGGCTACTACAAGGCCGAGGGGCTGGACGTAACCATCAAACCCGGCGGCCCAGACATTGGCCCTGCACAGGTCATGGCAGGCAACGGTGCCGACGTGATGGTGGACTGGATGCCTTCGGCCCTAGCCTCGCGCGAAGCCGGTGTGCCGCTGGTCAATATTGCCCAGGTGTACAACCAGTCTGGCCTGATGCTGACCTGCAAAAAGTCCAGCGGTGTGAACAGCCCCAAAGACCTCAAAGGCAAGACCTTGGGCGTTTGGTACGGTGGCAATGAATACCCGTTCCTCAACTGGATGAACAAGCTGGGCTACAAACCGGACACCGATATCAAGGTCCTCAAACAGGGCTTCAACGTAGACCCGTTGCTGCAAAACCAGGCCGCCTGTATCTCGACCATGATCTACAACGAGTACTGGCAGTTGGTGGATGCTGGCATCAAGGAAAAAGACCTGGTCACCTTCTTCTATGAAAAAGAAGGCGTGGCCACGCTGGAAGACGGTCTGTACGTGATGGAAGCCAAGCTCAAAGACCCGGCCTTTGTGGCCCGCATGGCCAAGTTCCTTAAAGCTTCCTTCAAGGGTTGGAATGAGGCAGTGAAGAACCCCGCCGAAGCTGCCAAGGCGGTGGTGGCGGCTGACGCATCTGGCAGCGCGACAATGAAAGTGCAGCAGCGCCAGATGGAAAACGTAGCCAAGCTGATCACCAATGCCGGCACGCCCAAGATCGGTTACCTGGACCCTGCTGCGTATGAGCGTACCGTCAAGGTGCTGTTGGCCGGTGGCAGCTCGCCTGTCATCAAGAAAGACCCGGGCAAGGCAGCTTACTCGCACGTGATTTGGGACGCTGCGCAGAAGTAAAAGGTAAAAGAAGGCGCACTCTCGTGGCACCCGTTGCGCACGACAGCGCCAAGGGCCTCATTCGGCAAACGAATGAGGCCCTGATTCTCTCAGCAGCCGAGCGCGTGTTCGCCCGCGCCGGCTTTGGCGGCGCCACCATGGCCGCCATCGCCACCGAAAGCGGCCTGCCCAAGGCCAACTTGCACTATTACTTTGGTTCCAAAGACGTGCTGTACCGCGCCGTACTGGCGCGCATTCTCAATGACTGGCTGGTACCCACGCATGGCATCCGCGCCGAAGCCGACCCGCGCACCGCCCTGGAGCAGTACATTCGTGCCAAGATGGCCCTGTCGGCCCAGCGGCCTGATGGTTCCAAGGTGTTTGCCAACGAAATGCTACACGGTGCACCGATTGTCAAAACCATTTTGAGCAGCGAATTGCGCCCCATGGTGCAGGAGAAGGCAGCAGTGGTGCAGGGCTGGGTGGACGCGGGCCGCATGGCCCCGGTGGACGCGGTGCACCTGTTCTTTACCATCTGGGCCGCCACCCAGACCTATGCCGACTTTGACGTGCAGGTCTGCGCCGTGCTGGGTTGCAAGCGCCTGAGCATCAAGGACCACGCCCGCGCCACCGAGCACGTGGTGTCCCTGCTGTTGCGGGGCTGTGGTTTGTAGTTAAATAGGTCTCTAGCCCTCGTCGAATATACATGAGCAGCTCTTAATACAGTAGCGCTTCTGTATAGACCTTACCGTTTCAGCAGCGCCCGGATAGCCGCCAATCCACTGGTGACCAGATCGACCGGATTGTCATCCAGCGAGGACCACTGACCGGTTTTTGCCAACGTCAGTTGGGCTCCCCATTTCTGACGCGCGTGGTCCAGCAACATGTCTGCGACGATGTTCGGGTCCAATGGCTTTGGTGGCTTGGCACCTTCCACCAGCTGGCCCAGTGCCTTCTCGACGGCGTTGGGGTCCAGGATGGTGATGGGAGCGTGGCAGTAGCCACATGCCGACTGCGTGCGAATGTCCACCGGTGCCCCACAACTGCTGCATCGCACCACCTGCACCTGCTTCGCCAGGGCCTCAATTTCTTGAACGGTGAGCTGTCGTACAAAGCCTTTTTCCACCATGAGGGCTGAAAAAGCGGTGAAACGACCGTGTTGTTGGGTGCAGCGGTAGTAGGTGAACTTGCCATTCTTGCAAAGGTCGAAGCTCTGTACCAGGCGGTCTTCGCAGCGCGGGCACTTTAACGTCGAGCCCCAAACGTGGCGGGGCGTGGTGTTGTGTTCATGAATCAGCCGGAACAGTTCCAGAATGCCGGATGGTGCCATCTGCAGGCTTTCAAACTGGTCAAACCAAATGGACTGGCAGCCAAAGCACAGATCCAGCGTGATCTCGCCATCCACCTTATTCTGGCAGCGAAACGTGTGCATGGGCGTGGTGCAACACGCGCAATTGATTGGTGTGTTCATGGAAAGTAACCTATCGCAAAATTGTAGCTGCCACTCCAGAGTCATCGGCTGATGCCTTACCATCACTCCCTATGAAAACAACGTACAGTTTTGGTGCCATCCTGGCCCGTTTGCTGGGCTGATGCCATCGGCCAACCCACCCACTACCCATTTTGAGATTGCCCATGAACGACAACACCGCAACCACCGCTTCTGAGCGCCCCCCACTGCCCGACCACCTGTCGGTGGACCCACGCAGCCCCCACCACGTTGCCGCCGTGTTCGAGCACGAAATCGGCATCCGCCTCAACGACAAGGAGCGCGCTGATGTGGAGGAATACTGTGTCAGCGAAGGCTGGGTCAAGGTGCCTGCCGGCAAGACCGTGGACCGCAAGGGCAAGCCCCTGCTGATCAAGATCAAAGGCAAGGTTGAGGCCTATTACCGCTGAACCTTGAACATTTACCCTGATCTTTTACCTGGCATTGCAACCTCCAACTGTTAGCACGCCGTCCGTCCTGCACGCTTGGGCGGCAGCCGTGCGCCCGCCCAGTTTGTTAATTGGGTTGGGGCCCGTATGTGTCGGAGCGAGCATGGGCTATTGGCAATCTGGCGCATTGGACTGGGGCCTCGCGGCCCTGGCATTGGCCGCAGCGGTGCTGATGCAGCTCATCACCAACTTGCAAAATGACGTGGGCTTCACCACGCGGGGTGCTCAGCATGTTGGCTCACACACCGGCCTGCCACGTGCCACCGCTATGGGCTGGCTGAGTACGCACCAGGTGCGCGTCGCCATCCTCATCCTGAGCGTGCTGGCCAGCGGCTTGGGGTTTTCACTGGTGGCGCTACGGGGCTGGCCCGTTCTGGCCATGGGCGCTGCGTCTTTGTTCGCGGCGCTGGCCTATATGGGTGGGCCGCGCCCCATTGCCTATACCGCCTTTGGGGAGCTGACGGTTTTTGTATTCTTTGGATTGGTGGCTGTGCTGGGTACGCAGTGGTTGCTCACGGGCGGTATCAGCATCGGAGGCTTGATGGCGGCGGTAGCTGTAGGCGCGCTGGCAGCGGCAGCACTGGTGGTTAATAACCACCGCGATATTGCACACGATCGACTGGCCGGACGGCGCACCTTTGCAGTTACTTGGGGCCAGACGGCATCGTGGCGTCTGTACCGCATCCTGTTGAGTGCAAGCTGGGTTATGCCTGTGATGATGGCACTGGTACTGCGCCAGCCCTGGATGCTCTTGCCTTTGGTAGTGGTACCGCACACATGGGCCATGCAACGGGCCTTAACGCCCGGTACCACTGGAGTTGATTGCAATGCCATCCTGATCCGGACCTTTCGGCTGGGAATGTGGTTTGCCCTGTTGTTGTCAGCTGCCGCCGTGTTGGCACATTTGGCCGGTTAGGTACACCGCAAGCAAGCAAACAGCTGTCAGCCAAATCTTCTATTCAGCACCCAAAACAGTACGATCGCGACGACTTAGTGGGGGTGCGACATGCGACATTTTGTTTGCTGGTTTTGTGCACCGATGGTCCCTTTGGGCGCATTGGCCCAGGTATTTGGTACCGTTGATGCAGTCGGCGGAGCTGTTTCGATCATTCATGAGGACGGCATCCAATCACCACCAGTCTTGGGGCAAAAATTGCTGGTTGGGCAAACCGTACAAACCGAACAAACGGGTGAACTGAACGTGGTGACCGAGGACGGCGGCCTCTTGGCGGTGCGCCCCAACACACGCTTCAAAGTTTTGCAGTTCCAGGCTACTCAGGACCATAAGGCGATGATTGATATGTCTCTGGTGCGCGGGGCATTGCGCTCCATCACCGGATGGATCGGCAAGATCAACCCGTCAGGATATTGACTGGCAACACCGACGGCGGCAATCGGTATTCGCGGAACGGGCCATGAAACAACCGTGGTGGGACCGGAAATTTCCCGTGACCATCCAGGAACCTATGACTCTGTAGTGGATGGCACAACCGTCATTCGCAGTCCCACCGGCGAATTGCAGGTAAATGCCGGACAGTATGTATTCGCAGCAAGGGACTTGGCTCTGCGCTTGCTTGCTGATCGCCCCGAGTTCCTGGCGTCGCGCACACTGCATTTGGAGGGGCGCATCCAAGAGCGCAAAGAAATGCTAAGGCAGCGAGTCCGCGATGTCATGCGAATTCTTCCAGACGCCATACGGACGTTCCGCGAAAAAGCGGATGACCTCGACGATGAGCAGCGCCAGGCTTTGCGTAAACGGCTAAAGCGAAGGGACCAAAAGCGCCAGGACAACTAGTACACAGTGTGCCTTTCAACGTCCGACAATCACCGGTAAAAGTCAGTGCATGACGTTTCGTTCGAAATTTGGTCTTATCCTGCGGTGTATTGTCTCTGCCGCAAAGGCCTCTGGTGCCGGCAATGGTTATTGGCACTGCACACGCTCAGGGCGGTGGCGCGATGCAGGGCGACGTGTCCTACACACGCGGCAGCGGAAGCGGGGGCTATTGGTCCAACAATCTGGCCGCAACGGTTGGGCCGTCTGGACTACCGGTTGTCATTGGTCTGGATCTTTCCCAGAGCCTTCTGGAGAACGTGGAAACTTCGATGCAGCTCGGAGCGACCCTGGGTTGGCGAGCGTCGCCGCTTTGGATGGTGACTGGCCACCTGACGGTTTCAAGTGACGAGTTCATCCATGTGAACGGGCATGGCGTTTCGGTGGCGTGGAATGTGAACAAACTTTGGCTAGGGGGCAACTCGACCTGACTCGAACTGGCCCGTGATTTGTATGACTACTCTTCCCAAGCTGGTGTGTCGACCCTCAATGGTCACATTCCACAGCAGGGCCGGACGCGCGTAGATGTGCATCAAGGGTTGGGAGATAACACGCTGGATGTCTACATGACCGTGGACAACCATGACTACAGCGTGGACCCAATCGATCTGGCACGCGCTCTGTTGAACCGCAAGGTCCGGCGCGTGGTGCTGGCGGGGAAAGTGGGTAATTTGCTGGATCGCAGTCAGACTCTTGGCGTTAACTGGAGTATGTCTGAAGACTGGAGCATGGACTTTTCCCTGAACCAAAGCAAAACGGTCGTTGGCCAAAACCAGCGACAGAACAGTGTTTCGATTACTCACATGTTTCGCGCCTGGTCTGCAACCCTGACCTTTTAAGACTGCAACGCCGATGCTCTGACTGGCCCTGCTGGTGTGGCGGTGCTGCCACAGGAACGTGATTCAACAGTGGAAATAGGAGCTAAGTGGCTGTTCTGAGAGCTGTGCACCGCCAGGGATTATCCAAATAGCCGCCCCCGCGCCGCATCCGTAATTGCCACCACGCAAGGGTGGGTAATGCGCCTCTCCACCGTTACGGCATAGAACTCGTCTACCAGCTCGTCAGTGCGTCCGATTAACTCAACGCCAAACTGCTCGATCGTGTCGTGTTCCATCACCGTAGGGGCCATGAATACCCCGCGTCCTTGACGGCCAAAAGCGCTCATCAAGGCGGCGTCATCAAATTCACCAATGATGCGTGGCAGGATCTCGTGGCGGGTGAGCCAACCTTCGAGCTGCTGGCGCACGGAGGCCTGAGCACTGGGAATCAACAGGGGAAAGTTGCTCAAACATTGGGGAAAGACACCCTTAAGCTGGGGCCGCAGTTGGGGTGCACAAAAAAAGCTCATGGTGGTGCGACCCAGCGGATGGTTGAAGGCCTTGACGCTGATGCGCTTGGACATGGGTTCGTCGGCCAACACCAAATCGAGCCGATTCAGCGCCAGTTGCGCCAAAAGATCAGGAAAGTTGCCCTCGCTGCACACTAGGCGTACGGGTTCAGCCACAGACAAGGCGGGCTCCAGCAGCCGGTAGGCGATGGATTTGGTGACCGAATCTGCCACGCCGACCTTGAAGTCCAGCACGCGCTGGCCGTCACGGGCCTGGCGCACGGCAGCCTCAATTCGGCACCCAGCGTGAATATCTGGTCAGCATAGCCCAGGCCAAATGCCCGTCTTCGGTGAGTTCAAGGTTGCGTCCGCTCTTGCGAAACAACTTGCGTCCCAGCCAATCTTCCAGTAATTTTATCTGGGCCGACAGGGTTTGTGGTGTTGTGTGTAACTGCTCACCTGCGCGCATAATGCCGCCAGCTTTGGCAGTAACCCAGAAGTAGTGGAGATGTTTGAAGTTCATGTCGACTATTTAGTTCGTATAAATCGAAGTGAATTAGTTAGAAATACGAATTTACACGAAGCATTATCTACCTTACATTCAAACCAACCAACCCCATGTGTGTTGGAAGGAGTGATTCCATGCGTTTGAGTACCCGCGGCCGTTTTGCCATTACCGCCATGATTGACCTGGCCTCACGCCAGACACCAGCGCCCGTTCCCCTACAAGATTTGGCCGTGCGCCACCGTATTTCCATGTCCTACCTGGAGCAGATGTTTGCCAAGTTGCGCCAGCATGGGCTGGTGGAAAGCACACGTGGGCCAGGCGGTGGTTACACCTTGGCGCACAACGCGGACGCCATCACGGTGGCCGACATTATTGGTGCCATTGAAGACAGCGCTGACACCCGGCCCAAGGAAGCCTTGCGCGAAACGTCAGCCAGCGCCCAGGAAATGACCCAGGATTTGTGGGATGCCCTGCAGTCCACCGTGGTGGCCTACCTGCGCACGGTTACGCTGCACAGCCTGGCGGCTGAACAAATGGCCAAGGGGTTTCAGGCGGACGAACGCAAAGTTGTGCAAAAAGGGGTGTTCCAGAAGCCACGCCCTCCGGTGGCCCGCCCGGGTACACCCAACTCGGTGTTTGCACTGGCGCAGGCCTGGGGTAGCAAGGCCTGACTAGATTGACATCCACGCGCACCACAAAGGAGCATGCCACGGCATGCTCTTGGCGTTGTTTTCAGAGCTGCGGCTGAACTGATCTTCCGGCCGCGCCTTTGCGAAACTCATCCGGCGTGGCTCCCACCAGACGTTTGAACATGGTGATGAAAGACGATGCGCTGCCATAGCCCAGGTCCAGTGCAATGGTCTCTACCGTCTGTCCGGCTTCCAGCAGTGGCATGGCTTTGACCACCCTCAGGCGCTGGCGCCAATCGGCCAGCGACATGCCCAGATCACGTTGGCAGCGGCGCATCAGTGTTCGCTCAGTGGTGTGAGCCGCCTGGGCCAGTTCGGGCAGCGAGCGGTTGTCGCCCGGCTGTTCTTCCAGCATGCGCAGCACTGCCCCCAGTTGCGGGTCGTCCGAAGTGGGCAAGTAGCTGCCAGCGCTGGGCGCGTTGACCAATTGGTCCACCAATACTTGTAGCAGGCGCTCTTGCGCTGCATTGCAGGGATGGTGCGCACCCATTTGCTGCAGGTGTTCCAGCAAGGCACGCACAAGGGGGCTGACAGTCAACGCGCAAGGCTGGCGGGGCAATGCCGCGCACGCAGCCGGTGAGAGGTAGAGCGAGCAGTGGTGAGCCTCATAGCGGTTCAGGCCCACATGCTCCACGTCTGGTGGCAGCCAAATGCCGTATTGCGGTGGCGCCAGGTAGTGGTGGCCGGCCACCTTGACCTCCATGACGCCGCTGAAGGCGTAGACAAACTCGCCCCAGGCGTGCTGGTGCTCGGGGTACAGACCAGCGGCCGGCACATACGCGCTGCGAAACATGATGGGCGCCGGCAGCTCCCGGGCCGACAAGGGGATTTCGAGCTTGGGTTGCAGGATGGGCATGGTTTGGCGGCTCTGCCGTATGGCTTGTCAGTTATTCACTATATTAACGAAAGCAGCCAACTCCATAATCGAACCACCGCAATCACCCCAGGAAAATTTTCCCATGGACACGCGCAGGGCACTCGATTCCACAGCCATCGGCTCGATGATGGTGATTTGCCTCCTGTGGGGCTTGCAACAGGTGGTGCTCAAGGCCACGGCGCACGACATTGCGCCCATTTTGCAGATTGGCCTGCGCTCGGGCGTGGCCGCACTGCTGGTGTGGATGACCATGGCACTGCGCGGCGAGCGCATGCGCATCACCGACGGCACGTTAGGCCCTGGCCTGGTGGTAGGTGGGTTATTTGCCCTGGAATTTTTACTCGTGGGTGAAGGCTTGCGCCACACCAATGCCTCACACATGGCGGTGTTCCTCTACACAGCCCCGATCTTTGCCGCACTGGGTCTGCATTGGAAATTGCCATCGGAACGCCTGGGCGCGGTGCAGTGGCTGGGCATTGCGCTGGCGTTTGGCGGCATTGCCATGACTTTTTTGGGCCGAAGCCAGGGCACTGGCTCTAGCAAGGATATGGCCGACATGCTGTGGGGTGATTTTCTGGGCCTGCTGGCTGGCGTGGCCTGGGCAGCCACCACACTGGTGGTGCGCACCACCACACTGGCGCGGGCACCGGCCACGCAAACCCTGATGTACCAGTTGGTGGCAGCTGCTGTACTGCTACTGATGGCGTCTCTGGTTACCGGCCAGACGCACTTCAACCCCACGCCGCAGGTCTGGCTCAGTCTGGCCTTTCATTCACTGGTGGTGTCGTTTGCCAGTTTTCTGGCCTGGTTTTGGCTGCTCACACGCTACCAGGCCTCACGACTGGGCGTTTTCTCGTTTATGACGCCCATGTTCGGCATAGTTTTTGGCGCATGGCTGCTGAGCGAACCAATCGAACCCAACTTTCTGATCGGCGCGATTCCGGTGCTGCTGGGCATTGTGCTGGTCAGTGGTGGGCGTTGGTTGGACAATGTGGTGTGCGCATTTCAACGTCTCTACTCTCGCCCCTGAAAAACCGTTGCCTTCCCTTGGTGCTGGGTGCCGTGCTGCTGTGCGCGCCCTTGTTGGCCACTTCTGAAGTATCTGGCAAAGGGCCGCGCATTTTTAAGTCGCTGCAGGGTGGCACGCCCACCTTCTCCGACGTTCCGCCTGCCAAGGGTGCCTATGTGGTGTACCGCCCGTCGTGTTACGCCTGCGGTGTGAGTTCAAACATCAACTGGAATACCACCCAAGTTGAACTTGGACGCATATGCAGACGAGATTGGCCAGGCGGCACGCCAGTTCGATCTGGACCCGGCGCTGCTACGGGCCGTCATCCACGCCGAATCCAATTTCAACGCCAGTGCCCGCTCACAAAGGAGCGAGGGGTTTGATGCAGTTGATGCCTGGCACCGCGCGCATGCTGGGTGTGGCGCATGCCAGTGACCCGGCCCACAATATTCGCGGTGGGGCCCAGTACCTGGCCGGTTTGCTCGCGCGCTTCAAGAACGACGTCACGCTGGCCGCTGCCGCCTACAACGCCGGCCCCGAAGCGGTACAAAAATACGCCGGTGTGCCGCCTTATGCTGAGACCCAGGTTTATGTACAGCGGGTCAAAATACTGTTCCAGCGCTACCGGAACTCCCTGCGGGGATAGTGGTTGCTATTTATTTAGTAGCAGTTTGTTTATATTCGACGAGGGCTAGAGGCTATTTTTACTTATGGATTTGTGGGTGGCGTGTTGGTGTATTGAATTTACCGGCGGGGTGGCCTAAATTGGCACCCTGGTTAGTTTTTTATAAGGAGTTGTCCATGTCTGCCTATCCCCTACTTGAACACGAAGGGCGCTGCGCATCGATTTCAACCCAGCGGGAACCGACCGGCCGTTGGATTGCATGGGTCAGCTTCGAACGTGACCCGGACTTTGCACGGTTGAAGGCCCATGCGGGGAACCCCCACCGTGTTCACAATGACTACCCCAGTGAAGAAAAAGCGGTTACGGCCGCGTATGACTTTGCGCGCGAACTGATTGCCCAGGAGTCAGCCTCGAACTAGGGTGTAGAGCTTACCGGGGCTCTAGCGTAGTGGCAATGGCCTCGGCCAATGCGTGGTTTCTGTGGGCATGCAGGGCGTCAACCGCGCCTTGGCGGTCACGTGCTTCTTTGTTTTGGCTGAATTTGCATTTGGCTGCAAGCCGCGCAATGGTAATTTCCACCCCCACTATGGATTGGATCATGCTGGTGATGTAGGCTGGGTCGGAGTCCGCCATGGTCCAGGGTTTGGCGTCTCCCGTACGGCGCTCGTGCTCGCGAGTCAGCCGGCCGACCAGACCACGCACGTATTTCTCGTCATCGCGAATCTGGATGTGCCCATGCGCATGCACGACCCGGTAGTTCCAGGTAGGCACCTGGCGGTGGGTTTCGTGTTTGCTGGGGTACCAATTGGGTGAAATATAACCATCTTCAGCCCGGAAAATCACCAGCACCGGGTCGCCGTTGCACATCTGTTGCCATACCGGGTTGGCACGGGCCACGTGGGCGTGCAGGGTGCCGTTTGGCCCGGTTTCGGCATTCAGCTCAAACGGGATGTGGTTGGCGTCCAACCCGTCGGGGCCCATTACAACCAGCGCCCCAGGGGTTGTGCGCAATCAGGTGGTGCAGTGCTTCGGGGCGTTCTTCGGCAAAGTGCGGCGGCAGGTACATAGTGCTTCCTTTTTTGGCTCGACTGCTGGCAATATACTGTACACATTATCAGTTAGTGTGATTGTTCGTGCGGTGGTCTTTGCGCCCCACACCCTCCAGAAAATTTGCCATGACCGACGACAAACTTGTGCCCACCGGCACCTTTACCGATGACCACGATGTCACCCGCTGCGTGTGGTGCCGTTCAACATCCGCCTACCAGCACTACCATGACCACGAATGGGGCTTTCCCGTCAACGACGATAGACGTTTGTTCGAGAAAGTCTGCCTGGAAGGCTTTCAGGCGGGTTTGAGCTGGCTCACCATTCTCAACAAACGCGAGGCCTTTCGGCTGGCCTTTGCCGGGTTCGATATGAACCAGGTCGCCACTTTTGGCGAGGCCGAATCCAAGCGCTTGGTACTGGACGCCGGTATTGTGCGCCACAGTGGCAAGATAGCATCCACCATCAACAACGCCCAGCGAGCTCAGGCGCTGCGCAGCGAGTTTGGTTCGCTGGCAGCCTACTTTTGGCAATTTGAACCGCAGCCAACCACCCGGCCAGAGCGGCTAACCTACCAAAGCCTGAGCGGACTCACCACGTCGGCGGAATCGATAGCCTTGTCCAAAGATTTACGCAAGCGTGGCTGGAGCTTTGTTGGCCCCACCACCATGTACGCCTTCATGCAGGCCATGGGCTTGGTGAACGACCACCTGGAAGGCTGCACAGCACGTCAGCGGGCATTGCAGGCGCGCACGGACTTCTCTTCGCCCGCGCGCGACTCCAACGCTTAAGGCGCGGGGCGACCCGGCCCTTGCGTGCCCTGTGCGCGAGCGGAAAGGTAGGCATACAGATCGGTGATGTGCGCCGTCACGCGGGGTTCGCCCTCCCAGGCGGGCATGGTCAATGAACCTTGCTTGTTTTGCATAACATCGTCCACCATGGTGTCCCAGGTTACGCCGGCATGGTTGGCCTGCATGGAGCCCAGACCCCAGTCGTACCGCTTGAGCACCAGATCGACAAACTGGCGCGGACCCACATCGCGCATGCGCACCACCAGGTTGGGCGCGTTCCCCATGCCGGTAGCGGCCGGCCCGTGGCAACCCGCACATTTGTCCTGAAACACCCGCCAGCCGTTGTAGGCCGTACCGGGCACACGCGTTTCTGCTTTGAGCTCCTTGGCGGCCTGTGTTTTTTGTACCTCTACAGAGGTGCAAGCGGCAGTGACAGTGCCACGGTCAGTGCGGTTGTGGTGATCAGGATGATTCTGGAAAGCATGTTCATGGTGAGCCAGTCGTGCAATGGAATTGGGTTCATTGTGGCACGATGCGCCCCGCATCAAAGTGCCATCAACCCCGATGTCTTGCAGAAGTACATGGCCTCGTCCGCCACTTCCAGAATATCCTTCAAGGAATCGCCGTCAGAGGGATACCAGGCAAAGCCAACGCTGCCACCCAGACTGACCGCTTCACCGGAATCCAGCAGGATCTCTTCTGCGAGCAAGTCAATCAGCTTCTGGCCCAACGTTCCAATTTGTTCGCGTTCAGTGAGCGACTCAATAATCAAAACAAATTCGTCACCGCCCAGGCGGGCCACCGTATCGGTCGAACGCACCAGTGACACCATCCGCTGGGCAATGGTGACCAGCACCTTGTCGCCGGCGGCATGGCCATAGGTGTCGTTGATCGCCTTGAACTTGTTCAGGTCCACCATCAGCACCGCAAATTGGGTGCGGCTGCGCTTGGCGTGTTGAATGGCCCTCTGGAAGCGGTCCATCAGCAACAAGCGGTTGGGCAGTCCGGTTAGAGGATCAAAAAAAGCATGTTTTTGAGTGTCCGCTCTGCGTTTTGCAGTTTGGACACGTAGCGCTGGAGTTGGCGTGTGTCGCGGCGCGCACGCTGCAACTGGATGGTCAAAACCAATGTCGCGATGCCCATTAGGACCGCAATGGATGCGAGGATATAGACAAGCACAGTGTACCCCCCCAATCTGCACGCATTCTCCCCCCATCCCGGCTGCAGCGCCACCGTTGGCACATTCTCTTACAAAGTCGGCACACCACGGGGCGAGAGAAATGAATGGGTTGTGCGGCCAAGGCCATCTGTTGCGCCACAAACCCGCTGAACGCAAGCAACAGCGGCGCAAACCTCTGAGGCGCGCCCTCTAGCTGTGCCAGTGCTGCACAGGTCGCCTCCAACGTGGATAGTTGTCCAGGCTTGTGCGCCTTGCGAATCACGTACCCAGACGCTGGCACCTCTTGTAGCGATAGTCGCGGCAGCCCTTGCAACAGCGGGCTCAGGTGCAACATTTTCGGCTCTTGCGCCAGGTGGCGTCCAGCACTACCAGTCGCAACTTGCTGGGGTCTGCCAGCTGGACAGCGTCCAGTGATGCGGGCGCGGCGTGGCCTTTGTGTGCAGTGGCTGGGTACAGCAGCACGGTGGCTTTGGGCTCGGCAATCAACGCGTGTAGCACAGCATCGTCAAACCTCTCGCCTACCACAAGCCGACTGTGCGCAAGGCCCGGGTGCAGCAGGCGAGCCGTATTCTTCGCTTCGTGCACTTCCAGCGGATGCTGCATGATCAGCACCTCGGTGGCATGCGCCGTGGGGGTGACGAAGCAGCATATACAAGTGCTTTGCGGTCGTTGGCAGCGAGGGCAGATGGGGCGGGGCATGGCGACATTCTCCACACCGGACGGATGCATCGTGTATCCGGATCAATACTGCTTTAACACGCAAGGTTCAGAATACGATCAACTATCAGGGACAACAATGAATCTGCCATCCTCACCCCGTTACGATTTTCTCAGCCGCGCATTCCATTGGGTCACGGCCATCGTCGTGACCATCGCATTCATCCTCGGGCCAGAGGGCTTTGGCCGGCTTATGCGCCAGGGGGTCGACCCCGCCACGCGAAGCGATATCGTCTGGCACGAATCCTTGGGCCTATTGGTTCTGCTGTTGACCTTGTTGCGCCTGATATGGGTGGCATTTCGCCCGGCGGCGCCACAGTTTCAAATGGCCAGCTGGATGCAGATGATGGCCAAGCTTGTGCAACTGGCGCTGTGGGCACTGATGTTTGCGCTGCCTGCAACAGCGCTCCTGTCGCTGGGCAGTGAAGGGCACCCCCTGACGTTGTTGGGGGACATTCGGATTGATCACATGCCTCTGATTGCGCAAGCCGGCATTGGCAAATGGGCCGATTGGGGCGATGTACATAAATTCCTGGGCGACACCATTATGGTGCTCGCCGGGCTGCACGCCGCTGCCGCCATCTTTCACCATCTGGTGCTCAAGGACGGTGTACTTTCTTCCATGTTGCCATGGGGACGGTGAAGTCAAGAGATCCGAAAGGGAGTGTCAAACCACCCCCGCCCGCTCCAGCATTGCATGCAACAGCACATTGCACCCTGCGGTAATGTGCTCGGGCTTGGCATCTTCGATCTCGTTGTGGCTGATGCCGTCCTTGCAGGGGATGAAGATCATGCCGCTGGGCGCCAGGCGGGCCATGTAGACGGCGTCGTGGCCGGCACCTGAGACGGCAGGCATGTTGCTGTAGCCCAGCTTCTTGGCGGCACGGCCCACGGCATCGACGCAGTCACTGTGGAAGACCTGCGCCGGGTAGCTGGATACCATTTCAATCTTCACATCCAGTCCGCTGTCTTTGGCCGCCTTCATGGCATAGGCTTTGACCTCGTCGGCCATCTGGTCCACCAACGCGTCGGTGGCGTTGCGTAGGTCGATGCTGAACTTGACCCGGCCCGGAATCACGTTGCGGCTATTGGGAAACACCTGCACCATGCCCACCGTGCCACGGCCATGGGGCTGGTGGCGCATGGCGCAGGCCACCACCTCTTGCATGATGCGGGTGGATATTTGCAGGGCGTCTTTGCGCAGTGCCATGGGCGTGGGGCCGGCGTGGGCTTCCATGCCGGTTACGGTGCAGTCAAACCAGCGGATACCCAGCACGCCTTGTACCACGCCAATGGTGACGTCAGCATCTTCCAGCACCGGGCCTTGTTCGATGTGGGTCTCAAAGTAGGCACCAATGGGGTGGTCGCCCGGTTCTTGGGGGCCGATGTAGCCAATGCGCTCCAGCTCACCCTTGACGCTCTTGCCTTCGGTGTCAAGGGCGGCGTAGGCATGTTCCAGCGTGAAGGCTTTGGCGAATACGCCCGAGCCCATCATCACCGGCACAAAGCGCGAGCCTTCTTCGTTGGTCCAGAAGGCAACTTCGATGGGGGCTTCGGTTTCAATGCCCAGATCGTTCAGGGTGCGCACGACTTCAATGCCGGCCAGCACGCCGTAGTTGCCGTCGAACTTGCCGCCGGTGGGCTGGGTGTCGATGTGGCTGCCGGTCATGATGGGGGGCAGGCTGTTGTTGCGCCCGGCGCGGCGCATGAAGCCGTTGCCGATTTTGTCGATGGTGACGGTCATGCCGGCCTCGCGGGCCCAGCCGGTGACCAGGTCGCGGCCTTGCTTGTCCAGGTCGGTGAGGGTCAATCGGCACACACCGCCTTTTGGGGTGGCGCCGATTTTGGCCAGCTCCATGAGGGAGGCCCACAGGCGGTCGCCGTTGATGCGTGCGGTAGTGGTGTCTGTTGCAACTTGGGTATTCATGCTGTAAGCCTATTGAGCAACGGGAAAGTGGAGATTACATGGAGTCCAAGGGGTATACCGGTCGTTGGACCTGGGTAAACGGGAACAAGCCATAGTCCGAGCTGGTGACACCTGGACTGTCACACTCGATCAAATCCTGTGTAATGGGCACAAACACCGGTCTGCAATACATGCGTGACTTCAGCAGTAGAAAACGGTGCTTGGTAGGATCCACTTTTACACAATGAAATACACCCAGATCCCATGGCTCATGGGTCTGCTCCGTGATAACAATCAGCACTTGACCAATATCCAACAAGACGGTCCTTCCCATGCAACAGCGTTGCCCGGTGTAGATGGGGCCGCTGACGGTGTATTCACCATCGCTGACGGCAAGCACGATGCCAGTGACTTGCATGGGCTGCTTGGTGATGCCGAGTTGCGAAAGGGGCACCTTGTTGCCAAGTGAGATGTTGACGCTGGCGCCCACACCAGCCTGCACCAGGCTTGCAACAGCCTGCGGATCGCATAGCGGCCCTGTAACAATGTCTTGAAGTCCGTGCGCAAGCGCGGTCTGAAGAACATCCATGGTGTCGCAGGTGCCGCCAGACATGCAGTTGTCACCATGGTCCAACAGCAACACTGGCCGTGTAGCGTTCTTGGACAAGGTCTTTGCGCGCTCCAATGATTGCTCAAGTGGTTCGCTGTGGTAGACGAACTGTGCGCGGTCAGCCCAGATTTGGTTTGCGATTTGATCCACAGCGGCCTGAGCTACGGCCCTTCCTTGTGGCGAGTCGATGGCTGTGGACACGATGCTGACGCATGGTGCAGGAATATCTGCCAGAGAGAATCCGGCAAATATGGAAACCGCTGGCAATCCGACTTCTTCTGCGGACCGGGCTGCCTGGACTGCGCGCTGCATCGCCCCGTGCAATGTTGTACTACAGAGGGTGTGACTCATCAGCGGCAACTGTCGCCAGCATACGCTGTAGCGCTGTTCGCCCTGCAACATGGCCAGCAGCAAACGCCCGGTATGCTGGCCGGTCTCGTACATGTCAATATGGGGGTAGGTCTTGAAACCAACCACCACATCGGCATTGTCGACAATGGCCTGCGTGATGTTGCCATGCAAGTCCAACGCCACCCCGACCGGAACCCCGGGTGCAGCAGCGCGTACACGAGCCAGTAGATCGCCCTCACCATCGGACGAGTTTTCAGCCACCATGGCACCGTGCAAATCCAGCAGGATGGCGTCACAGCCTGGGGCTGCCGCCACGATGCGTTCTGTCAACGCATCGTAAGCCTGCGCCTGCACCGGGCCGCTGGGGTTGGCAATGGCGGATACCGGAGTCACGATGGCGGCGCCTAAGGCCTCTGCCAGATCGATGAACGCAGCCATGGCGGTGCGCATTCCCAGATTCGCCCGGTAGGCTGCTTCACCATAGGTGGGAGCAAATGCCTCCATCGGTGTAGGAACGGGCGAAAACGTGTTGGTTTCGTGGTTGAGCCGTGCAATCAGAATCTTCATAGGAAAGTATCTTTTTTTTGTAGCGCGGACTAGACTAACCCGACACCCAGATAGCGGTCCTTGACTTCGGTATCCGCCAAAAACGTGGCGTTGTCTGCGCAATAGACAATGCTGCCCTGCTCCAGGATGTAGTGGCGACTGGCCAGTTGGGTGCAAACCTCCAGGTTTTGTTCGACGAGCAGAATAGCCACGCCAGCCGCCTTGATGGTGTGGAGTTGGGCCACGATCTCTTCAACGATAACTGGTGCCAAACCCTCCACGGGCTCGTCAAGCATTAACAACTTGGGGTCGTTCATCAGGGCACGTCCAATGGACAGCATTTGCTGTTCTCCACCTGAAAGTTGTCCTCCGCCGTTTTTGCGCCGTTCCTGTAATCGCGGAAAAATGCGGTAAACATCAGCCAACTGCCATGGTGAGCGCTTACGCTGGCCTAGCAGCAGGTTCTCTTCCACCGTCAGTAGTTTGAAAATTCCCCGGTGCTCTGGTACCAAGCAAATGCCGCGCTTGGCAATGAGGTGGGCAGGCTGACCGTTGATGGCATTCTTGCAAAAGTTGACGTTGCCCTGCGTGGGGGGCACAACGCCGACGATGGTTTTGAGCGTAGTGGTCTTGCCCGCGCCGTTGCGTCCCAGCAGAGTCACCAGTTCGCCATCATTGACCCGCAACGATACGCCCTGCAGGACATGACTCTTGCCGTAGTGGGCATGTACGTTCTCGAGCTCCAGAATCATCCCTTGCCTCCTGTGATCATGTTGCCCAGATAGGCGGCGCGTACCCGGTCATCATTGCGAATTGCATGGGGTAGACCTTCTGCGAGAACACGCCCCTGCTGCATGACGGTAACGGTGTCTGATATGTCCATTACGATGTCCATATTGTGTTCAATCAACACCACGGTATGCTCGTCGCGCAAGCTCTTGATCAAGCGTTTCATGTCGTCCAAATCATCAATTCCCATGCCCGATGTCGGTTCATCCAGGAAGATGGCCTTGGGGTGCGCGGCCAGTGCCATACCCAATTCCAGACGACGCTGTTGGCCATGGGACAAGTTTCCTGCCGGTGCAAGAGCGAAACTCTCGAGCCCCAGTTTTTCAAGAACACGTTCAACCGTATCAACGCAGGAGCGCGGACCAATTGGTTCATGCCAGCAGTTCAGCGCCTTGGTCGGAGCAATTCCCTGGGCAGCCAGACGCAGGTTTTCGCGAACGGGCAGACTGAGAAACAGGCTGGTCACCTGAAATGACCGGGCCATACCGCGTTGCACGCGGCGGTGGTCTGGCTCATGGGTTACGTCATGTCCATCAAAAACGATCCGGCCACCGCTGACCTTTTTGGTACCGGTCAGCATGTGAAAGAGGGTCGTTTTCCCGGCCCCATTGGGACCAATAACCGAGTGCACGGTATTGGCGCGCACCTTCAGATCAACGCCACCGAGAGCGGCGAACTTGTCGTAGTACTTCTCTACACCAATCGCTTCCAGCAGGATGGGATTAGTCATGATGAGCCTCCAGCTTGCCGCGCAGACGACGCCAGGCGCTGTCACCCAGTCCCCAGAGCCCGCGTTGCATCCACAGGCTCACAGCCATTAAGACCAACCCCAGCAGCAGCAGCCAGCGGGGCCACAAGGTAGACAGCCAATCGGCCATCAGCACATAGAAAGCAGAACCCAGCACGGACGCAAACAGATTGCCTGTACCACCAATAACGGTCATGACCAAAATCATTTCACTGGTGTGGTACTCGGCACTGGACAATGGGGCGATACCGGTCATCATTGAATGTAAGGCACCTGCCAGTCCAGTCACCGCGCCGGATATCACAAAGGCCTGCAGCTTTAGCAGCCGCAGGTTGTAGCCAATGGCACCGGCGCGCTCCTCGTTGTCACGTACCGCAAGCAGAGTGCGCCCGAAGGTGGAGCGCGACACCTTCTGTAGCAACCAGAAGGCTGTCAAAAACACCACTGCGACAAAACTATAGAACTGCCAGGGTGATGTCAGGTTCCACAGCGTGGTCCCCATGACCGATAGATTGGGGCGCGGGATGTCAAGCAGACCATTGTCGCCACCGGTGATGCCCGTTGCGGTGTATGCAATGAAATAGAACATCTGGGCGAAGGCCAGCGTCAGCATGACGAAATAGGTTCCCTTCTGGCGTATCGCCACCCAACCCACAACCGCAGCCCCCAAAGCTCCCATGGCCATAGCCAACAGTAGTGCCAGCGGCATGGGCAAAGGCCAGCGCGTAAGGGTCAGCGCTACGGTGTAACTACCCAGACCAAAGAAAACGCCCTGCCCAAAAGACAGCAGGCCTGTAAAACCGAGCAGCAGGTTGCAACCCATGGCTGCCAGCCCAAAAATCAGAACCTCGCTGGCTAGCGACCCGGATTGCATGAGCAGAGGCATCAGGACCACAACGAACAGTGCCAGCAAGAAGTGCAGGTTTTTCTTCATGGCATCTATTCCTTACGCCCGAGCAGTCCATGGGGACGCAGTAACAACACGGCGGCCATGGCGATGTAAATCATCAGCCTTGCCCCTTCCGGCCACAGCGTACTCATGACGCTCTGCACTACACCTATCAAGAGCCCCCCCAATAAGGCACCGCCGAAACTTCCCAAGCCGCCAACAACGACAACAACAAATGCCACACCCAGTGCTTCAGCTCCCATGAAAGGCTCAGCGCCCCGAATGGGGGCAGCCAATACACCCGCCAGTGCTGCAGTACCTGCACCAAGTGCAAAAACCAGACTGAATATGCGGAAAACGTTGATGCCCAACAGTGAAACCATCTCGGTGGACTCACTGCCCGCACGCACTGCGCTACCCAAACGGGTGCCTTCCAATACCCACCACAGCAACAAGGCCAGCACAGAGGTAAAGCCGATCACGAATAGACGGTACTTTGGGTAGATGAAGCTGCCCCACATGACAACGCCTTGCAGAGCATCCGGTACGGACACACTTGTTCCCAGTGCACCCCACTGCAGAATGACAAGCTCCTGCACTGCCAAAGCCAACCCTACCGTTATGACAATGTGGAACTCGTGAGCCTTGTCGTACACGTGGCGCAACATCAACTTTTCAGTCAACCAGCCAATACCGCCCACTGCGATCGGCACCAGCGCCAGGGCCAACCAGAAACTGGTGCCCCACTGCATCATCTGGTAGCAGAAATAGGCGCCCAACAAGTAAAAGGCACCATGGGCGAAATTGACGAAGCGCAACAGCCCGAAAACGATCGATAGTCCGACCGCCAACAAGAAGTACAGCATGCCAATGCCGATCCCGTTGACAGCCTGTAGCAGATAGATGTTCATCTACGCGGTCGTATCAGGCCTTCTTGCAGCCGGTTTGATCAATTGGCAGGAATGACTTGCCGAAGTTGAGGACATCCACATAGTCATCCTTGTTTTTCATTTTGGCCTTGGCCTTGGCCTTGAGCAGGTAGTAATTCTTCAGCACCTGGTGGTCCGCCTTGCGTACCTCTTCTTCGCCAGTCAGCCCCTGGTACTTCATGCCTTCCAGCGCTGCGATAACCGCTTTTTGGTCCACCGAGCCGGCCTTGATGATGCCGTCGATCAGCAGCTTGGTGCAGATATAGGAGCCGGCCAAGCTGTAGTTGGGGTTCATCTGCAGCTTGTCGTTGGTACGTTTGACCAGATCACGGTTCAACGGAGAGTCCACGGTATGCCAATACTGGGCGCCAAAATAGATGCCTTCGCAAAGATCCGCACCCAGCGACTCAAACTGTTCGAGACCGGAGGCCCAAGCGACCAGAATCGTCATGTTCTTGTTCAGGCCAAAGCTCACTGCCTGACGCAATGTGTCGGCGCATTGACCGCCAAAATTCAACAACAGCAAGACATCGGGTTTGGCGGCAATGGCATTGGTGATGTAGCCACTGAATTCTTTCTCGGCCAGCGAGTGGTAGCTGTTTCCAACGTGCTCTATGCCTTTTTCCTTGAAGATGTTTTTGGCTGCCGACAGCAAGCCGTCACCAAACACATATTGCGGGGTAATCGTGTACCAACGTTTGGCCTTGGGCATCAAATCGACCAATGGGCGCACCGTCTGCTCGATTGCGCCAAAAGTTGGGACCGACCAGCGGAAGGTCGCTGCATTGCAGTCCGCTCCGGTAATCTCATCAGCACCCGCCGTAGTGATAAAAATACCACCCGCTTTCTCTGCTTCCTTGCCCATCGCCAAGGCCTCGGACGACAAGATGCCACCCGCAAAGAAGCGTGCACCTTGCTGCTGCGCAGATTCCTGCACCTTGCGCACAGCAGTGGCCGGTTTGCCTTCGGTGTCAAGCAACGTGTAGGCCAGGGGGCGCTTGAGGGCGGTACCGTACTGCTCAATGGCCAGCTTCATACCCAGGTCGGCATACTTGCCGTTGGCTGCAAATGCGCCCGACATGGGCACCGGACAGCCAAACTGGATGGCACCCGTTGCTTGGGCAAAGGCAGACTGGAACAGCCCCAGTGAAGCGGGTAGGGTACCCAGCGCGGAAAGTTGAAGCAGTTGACGACGTTGCATGGTGGATTCCTCGTGTGTGCAAAAGAGCACCCCGAGTTTTTCGCAAAACCCCCATTCACGCAGCGTCAATTTCTTTCATTTGATTTCATTTTTTCTACGGGATTTCCCGTACACCAAATTGTCCCTATGCAGAATTCGATTCCTGCGATAGGCGGGCATGCGCAGTGAATACATAGCCCAGTTGGTGTGCAGTTTTCAAGGGCAATGGTTCGGTCAGCGTGTCGCTGGCTTTTTTTCGCAGGCGGGCCACCAGCAGGTTCAGACGCTCATTGCCATTCTGTGCGCGAGGCCCCTGGAGTTGTGTGATGAGTTCCTGTTTTGACACGACCTTGCCTTGCGCGCGGATGAGGCAATTTAACAGTGCAAATTCGTGTGTTGTCAGGTGCAACACCGTGCCTTGTGGTGATTGCAGTTGCCAGTCCTGCGTTGCCAGGGTCCAGAGGCCCTGCGGGGCCTCGGTCAGGCGTTTGGGCGTGTCATCCGGATGCAGCGCCAGCCGCTTCCCCACAGCATCAATGTTGGCTGCCAGTTCAAGCAGGCTGACCGGCTTGATCAGATATCGGTCTGCACCAGAACGCAGACCCAACAGTCGGTCGCCCAGAGAATCCCGCGCACTCAGAATAATGACTGCCACCTGCGGCTTGTCTTTCAACAACTCCGCTACGGCCAAACCACTCTCACCCGGCAGACCGATGTCCAGAATAACCACATCCACCGGGCTGGCCATGAACTGCCGGTAGAAGGCCTCTGCACTGCCTGCGCCCCACACCGGATAGCCGCCGTCCAGCAAGAACTCTTCGATGGAGTGCAACTGATCGGCATCATCCTCAACAATGGCAATGCGGGGTTTGGGGGTATTCATGGGTCGCCAGTTTAGGCCGTTGGCGGGGAATGCAGGGGAATGCTCAGTACGAAGCGGCTCCCTGCCGGCTCGCGCCGTGACACGCGTACGCTGCCTCCGTGCAGGGTAGCAATACGCTCCACCAGGGCCAGGCCCAAGCCAGCCCCAGGTTTGCCTTCGGCGGCACGTCCACGCCGGTATTTGTGGAATATCAATGCCCTCTCCTCGTCCGGAATCCCGACGCCACCATCATCCACTGCAAAATGGCAATCATCGTCGTCACACCATACGTGCAGTTCCACCGTTGTGCCCTCGGGTGAATACTTGAATGCGTTGGAAATCAGATTGGTCAATGCAATGCGCAACAGAACTTCATCACCGTGTAACGTGGACACATCAGCCGACACATCAACATCGATGCGTTGGCTGTTGGATAACTGGGCGCAACTTTCCAGGACCCACGACACCATGCGCCCGATATCAATGGGCGCCGCCTGCACTACAAAATTCTGGCTGTCGATACGATCCTGGGTCAGACAGTTATCGAAAAAATTGCTGAGTCGCGTGGATCCCCGCCGGATGCGCTCCGCCACGGCGAGTTGTGCCGGATCATCCTTCAGCCGAAAAGACAGCAACTGCGCTGCCGTGTCAATCACGGCCAACGGCGATCGCACTTCATGTGACAGCATGGCGATAAACTGGCGCTCATCTGTCAGTGCCTGCTCAATGACGGTCATGGCATCCTCCAGCTCCCTCGTGCGCTGAGCCACTTCGTGTTCCAGACTTTCTGCATGTTGTTTCAGGTGCCCGGCCATGACGCCCATGGCGCCGGATAGGCCCGTCAATTCCCGAATCGGACTGGATTTAGGCGCAGCGGCATTCCAGTCGCCTTGGGTCAGGCGGGCAGCCCAGGCGCTCAGTGACGCCAAGGGTTGCACCACACGGTCAGTGACGAAGAACGCGAACAGAACGGATGCCAACAACACAGCCAGTGTCAGCGAGACCACATTGCGCAATACGCCATGCAGCGGCGTATTGAACTGGCTCTCTGGCAAGACGACGCCCATGGTCAGTTCGGGGCCATTGGGCAGTTGATATGTCCACCAGCGGGCCAGTTGGCGAGTGCCATTGACGGTTATGAAATGGTTCCCGACGGCAGCAGCGGTGCCTCGAATGCGTTCCCCCACCGCACGCAGGATCGGATTGCTGCTCTCGGCTGTTTTGACCCGATAGTCGTTGCGACTGGCATCCAGATGAAAGCTGGGCTCGGCAGTGGAAGTGGCCAGCAGTTCACCGCCGGAATCAGCCAGGAAGGCGATGCTGCCCGATTCGCTGGCAACCCGCTTCAAAAAGTCACTGACCTGCGACAAGGCAACATCGGCGGTGGCAACGCCAACCATGGTCCCATTCTGCGAAAACACGGGTGCCGACACCCCCATGCCCATGGCCAAATAGGCCCCTTGCACATCATCAATCATGTACCGGTAGGGCGCATACCAAGCCATACCGCCATTCCACATGGCAGACTTGTACCAGGGTCGGATCCGTGCGTCGAAATGGATGTCGCTGTGCGATATGCGTTCGCCACGTGTATTTGCTTCGTTGACGCGAAAGACCTCCATGGCGCGGTTGTCAACGATGCGGGCTCGCAACATGCGCAGATCCTTGTCGATACCAAACGGAGGACGACTGCCTGCGTAGTATTGACCATCAGGCATCCCCATGGACACAAACGTCAACTGCGGCTGTTGGCGAATTTGCAGCAAGAACTGGCGCATCAGCTCGTCAGGCTCGGCATAGTTCAAATACCCGGCCTTGGCCTGTTCAACATTGAAGGTCACCACGCGCAAGGGAATGTCGAAGAATGCAACGACCTTCTCGCGCACACGACCTGACACCTCATCTGCGATTTGCTGCGCAAACTGCTCGGTTACGTTCAGAGCGGAACGGTAGAAGTACCAGCCGCTGGCAATCACGACAGGCAACAACACCACCAGCAAGGCACTGATCAGAAAGGTTCTAAGGGCAATTTGACGGGGCATACCCGGCTATTCTCAAGGCAAAGACGCACTTCGTACTCCACCGCAATCAATGCCGATGCCGGTCAGGGTTGAATCGGCAAAGCGCTTCCCTGAGTTGCAATTCAGATATTACTATGATATTAATAGCTTAATACGACCATTCCACGAGGGCTAGCGGTCGATTTGACCACTAACCATTTCAGAATAACAATCCTACGCCGCTGCCCGAGCGACCAGCCCACGGGGAATGGCCTGCAACAGCTGCTGGGTGTAGGGGTGCTGGGGATTGCGGTAGATGTCTTCGGCCAGGCCGCGCTCCACAATCTCGCCCTGGCTCATGACCAGCATGTCGTCGGCCATGTACTTGACCACCGCCAGGTCGTGGCTGATGAACACGTAGGACAGGCCAAACTCTTCCTGCAAATCCAGCAACAGGTTCAGCACCGTGGCCTGCACGCTCACATCCAGGGCGCTGACGCTTTCGTCGCACACGATGATCTCAGGCTTCATGGACAGGCAGCGTGCAATGGCGATGCGCTGGCGCTGGCCACCCGAAAATTCATGCGGATATTTGCCAAAAGCATCGCGCGGCAGGCCCACTTTTTCCAGCAGGGTCAGTGTCATGCGGGCACGTTCATCTTCGTCCTTGCCAATGCCGTGGATGCGCATGGGCTCCATCAGAATCTGCGCAATGGTGAAGCGCGGATTCAGGCTGGCATAGGGGTTCTGGAAGATAATTTGAATGCGGCTACGGTAGGGACGCATCTGGTCGGCGTTCAAGTGTGTCAGGTCTTTGCCTTCGAACAGAATGCTGCCCGTGGTGGGTTCCGTCAGGCGAGTGAGCATCATGCCGATGGTCGTCTTGCCCGAGCCCGATTCACCCACCACGCCCAGGGTACGGCCTTTGTACAGGGTGAAGTCGGCCAGTTTGACGGCTGGGAAGATGGTGTGGCCGAATAAACCCTTCTTGAGCCGGTAATCTTTGCGCAAACCCTTCACGTTCACCAGCGGCTCGCCACTGGCAGTGGTACTGACGCGCTGGACTGTTTCAATGGGACGATTGTTGACGAAATCGTCAATTACCGGCAGGCGCCGGGGCCGGTTGTCCAGGTTGGGGCGGCAGGCGATCAGGGCACGGGTGTAGCTGTCCTTGGGCGCATTGAAGATGGTCTCCACATCGCCGGTTTCGCGCACTTGGCCGTGGCGCATGACGATGACCTGGTTGGAGATTTCACCCACCAGACCCAGGTCATGGCTGATGAACAGTACGCTCATTTTTTTGCGTTGTTGCAAGCGGGCAATCAGGTCGGTGATCTGGCGTTGCACGGTTACGTCCAGCGCGGTGGTGGGCTCGTCCGCAATCAAAAGCTTGGGCTCGCAGGCGACGGCAATGGCAATCATCACGCGCTGTTGCTGGCCGCCAGAGAGCTCGTGCGGATAGGACTTGAGCCGCTCCTTGGGGTTGGGAATGCCGACCTCGGTCATCAACTCCAGCGCACGGTCCAGCGCCTGGCGGGGGTTGAGTTTCATGTGGATGCGCAGCACTTCGGCGATCTGCTCGCCCACGGTGAACACCGGGTTGAGTGAGCTCATGGGCTCCTGGAACACCACCGAAATATCACGCCCGCGCATGGCGCGCATGTTTTCCACAGACGAGGTCAACAGGTCGCGACCTTCGTACAGAATTTTGCTGCCGGCACCGATGATGGCGTTTTCGGGCAACAGGCGCACGATACTCATGGCGGTCACGCTCTTGCCGCTACCCGACTCGCCCACCAGGGCGACGGTAGAGTTTGCGGGAATGTCAAAGCTCACATCCTTGACGGCCTGTGCCGTCACGGTTTTGCTCATGCGGAATGCAACTTGCAGGTTTTGAACGCTGATCAGATTATTCATGTCTTACCTAGTCAGTCGGGGGTCAGATCACTTGCGAAGCAATGTGCTCTGACCCCCATAGAAGTTAACGCAATTTGGGGTCCAGCGCATCGCGCAGGGCGTCGGTCAGCAGCGCAAAAGCTGTGACAAAGGTGGCCATGAACAGGGTCGCGGTTGCTAGTTGCCACCACTTGCCCTGCACCAGTTCGGTTTGTGCCTCAGCCAACATGGTGCCCCAGCTGACCATGTCAATGGGCACACCCAGACCCAGGTAGGACAGGATGACCTCGGCCTTGATGAAGCTCACCACATGCAGGCTCAACTGCACCAGCACCACGTGGCTGATGTTGGGCAAGATATGGGTAAACATGCGCGAGGCATGGCTGGCACCAATGGCTTCAGCCGCGCGCACGTACTCGCGCGAGCGGTGCTTCATGTACTCGGCGCGCACCAGCCGGTAGATGCCCGTCCAGCCAACAAGACTGAGAATGATGACCACGGTCCAGACACCACTACCCAGAGTGCTTGCCAGTGGCCCGGACTTGAGCACTGCCGCCAGCGCGAACACCAGCAAGATATAGGGAATCGCGGTGAATACGTTGTAAACCCACTCCAGAAAATCGCCTATGGGTCCCCCGAAATAGCCGCCAATGGCCCCGAGAACGGTCCCGATGAGCGTCGCAAACAAGGCGGCCGTCAGCCCAACCGTAATGGACACCTGCGCGCCTTTGACCACCTTGCTGAACACGTCGCGACCCTGCTGGTCAGCGCCAAAGGGCAGCGTGTCGGCCTTCACCGTCACCGTAGTCTTGAATTGGGCAGCGCGCTCGTCCCACTCCTTGTAGCGCGGTGCCAGGGGGTCCACGTCGCTGATGTCCACATTCGGTCCGGCAACGGTTTCCACGATGGCGGTCTGGGTGCCATCGGCAATTTTGCCCACCAGGGTTGGCGCGGCAAAGGGCACGGCCACCTCTTTCTGCCAGTCTTTGGCCACCAGACCCAACTGCGCAGCCAGCACCAGTACGATAAACAGCAAGGTGATGTAAAGCGACACCATGCCGACCCGGTCCGTCTTCAGGCGTAACCACGCCTGCTTCCAGACGCCGGGTGACTGGGGCAGCGATTGCAAAATATCGGTACTCATTTCAGCGTCACCCTTGGATCAACAAACTTGTACAACACATCGGTGATCAGGTTGATCACCATCGTCAGCGCGGCCAGATACACCGTGGCAGCCTGAATCACGGGGTAATCGCTGCGGTTGACCGCCACCAGAATCTCGCGCCCCAGCCCGGGGATGGAGAAGAACACTTCGATCAGGAAGGAGCCAATGAACACACCCGGCAAGCCGGTGGCCACGTTCGTCAAAATGGGGATCATTGCGTTGCGCAGCACATGCTTGAACAGAATGGCGTTCTCCGATACCCCCTTTGCGCGCGCGGTGCGTACATAGTCTTGGCCAATCTCATCCAGAAAGAAGCTGCGGTACAGACGCGTCTGCGGCGCCAGGCTGACCAGCACTGCCAAAAATACGGGCAAAGGCGCATAGGTCACCAGGTTCGTCCAGACGCTGTTGCTCCAACCCTGCACCGGGAACCAGCCCAGCACAAAGCCAAACAGGTACTGACCGACGATGATGTAGACCAAAAAGCTGATTGACAGTGCCACAGTGGTGACAATCATGATGGCACGGTCGGTCAGGCTGCCACGCACATAGGCCACGGCGAGACCTGCGCCAATGGCCAGCACCACCTCCAGCAGCAGGATCGGAATCATGATCGTCAGCGTTGCAGGAAGGCGGGTGGCAAAAATATCTGAGATGGCCTCGTTCGTGGTCCAGCTCTTGCCCCAGTTGAAGGTGAACACCTGCTGCACAAACACCCAAAGCTGCTCGGGGACTGATTTGTCCAGACCCAGTTGCGCCCGCAGTGAAGCCAGTCGTTCGGGCGAGGCCTTCAATCCGGCCATGATTTCGACTGGATCGCCCCCGAACAGTTTGAACAGGAAGAAGATGAGCAGAATCACCCCCAGCAGGGTGGGAAGCATTTGCCAGATGCGTCGCAGGATGTAGGAAAGCATATATTGAGAAGACTAAGGTTAAACGCTGATGCAGCGGAACAAGGCGCGGATTATGCTTCCATGTTTTGCTTTAGGCATTGGTGTTTGTATGAGGGTGACTATGGGTTTAGGAAAAATAGGCGTGGTCTTGGCAGTGCTGTGCTGGGGTTTTGGCGCCAGTGGGGAGACTCCGAGCAAGCCACAAGCTGCGAAGGTCTTGCGTTATGCATTTGAAATTGCCGAGACCGGATTCGACCCGGCGCAGATTTCAGACTACTACTCGCGCACGGCCACCGAGAACATGTTTGACGCGCTGTACCGCTACGACTACCTAGCGCGGCCCGCCAAGGTGATTCCCAATGTAGCGGACGGCATGCCAGTCATCACTGATGACTTCAGGAACTACACCATCAAGGTCAAGCCTGGCATCTACTTTGCCGATGACCCCGCTTTTGGCGGCAAGAAGCGTGAGTTGACCGCACAGGATTTTGTTTACACATTCAAACGAATTTTTGATCCCAAGACCAAGGCCCAGATCTATCCCGATCTGGAAGAGGTCAAGCTGCTGGGCATGGATGCCCTGCGCCGTGCGGCCGAAAAACCGGGTGCCAGCTTCAACTATGACACCGATGTTGAAGGGCTGCGCGCACTGGATCGCTACACCATCCAGTTCAAGATGCTGGAATCCAAACCTCGCTTCATCTACCTGCTGACGGAGTCCAGCGTCCTAGGCGTGGTGGCGCGTGAGGTGGTTGAAAAGTATGGCGACAAGATCATGGAGCACCCGGTGGGTACCGGGCCTTTCAAGCTGGACCAGTGGACGCGCTCGTCCAAGATCACATTTGTGAAAAACCCGAATTTCCGCGAAGAGTATTACGAAGCGGAGCCACCTGCCGACGACGAACTGTCTCAGGAAATCTACCGACAGATGAAGGGCAAACGCATTCCTGTCGTGGACAAGGTGGAAATTTCCATCATTGACGAAGTGCAGCCGCGCTGGCTCTCGTTCCTGGGCAATGAACATGACTTTTTGATGTACTTGCCCGCTCAATTTGCCAACCAGGTCATCCCCAACAACAAACTGGCTCCCAATCTGGTTAAAAAAGGCATACGCATAGAACGCTATGCTGCACCTGAAGTGACCTTCTCCTACTTCAACATGGAAAATCCCACGGTTGGGGGCAACACTGTCGACAAAGTAGCATTGCGCCGAGCGATTGCGCTGGCCTACAACACGGAGGAAGAAATTCGCGTGCCCCGGCGCAACCAGGCCATAGCGGCCCAGGGTGTCGTTCCGCCGAACACCTGGGGCTACGATCCCAAGTTCAAGTCCGAAATGAGCGACTACAACCCAGCACGCGCCAAGGCGCTATTGGACATGTTTGGTTATGTGGACAAAGACGGCGATGGCTGGCGCGACATGCCTGACGGCAGTCCACTGGTGCTGGAATACGCCACATCACCTTCTGCGGCCGATCGCGAGCTCAACGAAGTGTGGAAGAAGAGCATGACAGCAGTGGGCATCCAGGTCGTGTTCAAGACTGCCAAATGGCCCGAAAACCTGAAGGCGGCCCGTGCTGGCAAGGTCATGATGTGGGGGCTTGGCAACTCAGCCTCTTCGCCAGACGGAGGTAGTTTTCTGGATTTTGGTTACGGCCCGCAAAAGTTTGAAGGCAATCTGGCAGCTTTCCAAAACGACGAGTACGACAAACTCTACCGCCAGCAAGTGGTGATGCCCGATGGCCCTGACCGTCTGGCCATCATGCAGAAGATGGTCAAAATCCTGGTCGCCTACATGCCTTACAAGTTCAACACCCACCGCATCCGCACCGATGTAATGCAGCCTTGGCTAATCGGTTACCGCCGCCATCCAACATCGCGCGCGTTCTGGCGCTACGTTGACATTGATCTGAGTAAGCTACCCAAGCCATAGAGGGTTTACCCGCCCATTCCCACATCAGCGAAAGTGGGGCCAGCCTCTACAATCCTGCACTTTCGTCCAATGCTTATCTTGCAACCCGGCGGGACAGACTGACGTTCGCACAACGAACCCCGGCAGTCCTCACACGATTAGGAATACCATGCAATCGCGCATCAATCTGACGGCCGTAGCGGCCCTGACCCTTGCCATAGCTGGCCCCACTCTGGCTGCCATCATTCCGCCCGGTACCGTACTGAATCCCACGCAAACTTTTATCCGCTCCAACGGCTCCGAGCCTGAGAGCATGGACCCTGCCGTGGCTGAGACCGTTCCGGCCAACCAAATCTTGCGCGATTTGTTCGAGGGGCTGACGGCCACCGACACCGCAGGCAAAACTGTCCCCGGTGTGGCCGAGAGCTGGAAGCAGACCAACCCCACCACCTGGGTCTTCAAGCTGCGCACCAACGCCAAGTTCTCCAATGGCGACCCCGTCACGGCAGACGATTTTGTCTATGGCATTCGCCGCTTTGTAGACCCCAAGACGGCCTCGCCCTATGCGACCACGTTTGGTGTCTTTTTGCTCAACGGCCTGGAAATCGCGCAAGGTAAAAAACCCACCAGCGAATTGGGCGTGAAGGCGTTGGACAAACATACGCTGGAGATCAAGACCCTGGACCCGGTCGCTTTCCTGCCGGAACTGGTGTCTAACACCCAATTGGGCCCGGTTCATAAGGCCACAATTGAGAAATGGGGCAAAGACTGGGTCAAGCCAGGGCATTCGGTGGGTAATGGCGCGTTTGTGCTCAAGGACTGGCAGGTGAATAACCGCATTGTGGTCGAAAAGAACCCGCAATACTGGGATGCCGCCAACGTGCAACTTACCAAGGTAACCTACTTGCCCATCGAAGACCAGTTTGCCGATATCAAACTGTGGGAGTCGGGAGAAACCGATTACGTCTACCAGATGCCTCCAGGCGTGTTCGAGAAATACAAGGCGCAATACCCCAAGGAACTGCGAAACCAGGCCATCATCGGGTTGCGCTACTACGACTTTCAAACCAAAGACCCCGCGTTCAAAGATGTGCGGGTGCGCAAGGCGCTCTCCATGGTTATTGACCGCGAAATACTGTCCAAACGCGTTACCGCCGATGGCCAGGCACCTGCCTATAGCCTGATTGTTGCCGGCGTTGTGGGGGCCGACCCCACCCCCTACGAATGGTCGACCTGGCCCATGGCCAAGCGCGTGGCCGAGGCCAAGAAGCTGCTGGCCGAAGCGGGCGTAAAGCCTGGCACCAAATACACGTTCTCGTACAACACCAGCGATTACCACAAAAAAATGGCCATTTTTGCTGCTTCCGAGTGGAAGACCAAACTGGGGATCATCCTGGAAACCGAGGCCATGGAGTTCAAGGTACTGGCCAAGAAGCGCCATGATGGCGCATACCAAATTGGCCGCCAAGGCTGGCTGGCCGACTACAACGATGCGACCACGTTCCTTGCGTTGGTGCGTTGCGATTCGGACCAGAACACCAACTTCTATTGCGATCGCGACGCCGAAGCCCTGATTCAAAAGGGAACGCAGTCCGCTGACCCGGTCAAGCGCAAGGCGCTTCTGACCGAAGCATCCAAGAAGATCATGGATGGCTATCCCATCATTCCCCTGTTGCAGTATTCCTTGCCACGTCTGATCAAACCCTATGTGGGTGGCTACTCGGAATTGAATCCACAGGATCATTACCGTAGCAAAGACTTCTACATCATCAAGCACTAGGTCAGGTCGCTCCCATGTGGACTTACACCTTGCGTCGCGTTCTGGCGACGATTCCGACGCTGCTGGCAGTTATCTCGGTTTGCTATTTTTTATTGCATGCCACACCCGGTGGCCCGTTTGATTCGGATCGTCAGGTGTCCGCTGCCGTGCTGGCCAACCTGCAGGCCAAATACCATCTGGATTTACCACTGTGGCAGCAGTACCTGCTGTACCTCAAAGGCCTGCTGGGTGGCGATCTGGGTGCATCGTTTCGCTACGCCGACTGGACCGTGAACGAACTGGTTGGCAAGGCATTACCTATTTCCTTGGCTATCGGCGGCACAGCCATGGTGCTGTCGTTGCTGATTGGCACGGCAGCCGGCATTTGGGCTGCACTGCGACAAAACAGCATGGTCGACCACGTGGTCATGTTGATCAGCAACGTGGGTAGCGTCTTTCCGTCCTTTGTGATGGGTCCGGTGTTGATACTGGTGTTTGCCATTGGCCTGGGCTGGCTACCCGCCGGCGGGTGGAATAATTTTTCCATTCGGTTCATGGTGCTGCCGGTGGCGTTGTTGACCTTCATCAATGTGGCCACCATCGGCCGCGTGATGCGTGGCAGCCTGATCGAAGTGATGCACAGCAACTTCATCCGTACCGCAAGGGCCAAGGGCCTGCCAGAACGGGTGGTCGTCTTGCGCCATGCACTGAAACCCGCTTTGCTGCCGGTGGTGTCAACCCTGGGACCATTGGCTATCAGCTCAATCACGTCTGCACTGGTAACCGAGACTGTTTTCTCGCTACCCGGTCTGGGCAAGCTCATTGTCAATGGTGCGGGTAATCGCGACTACACCCTGGTGTTGGGTCTGGTGGTGCTGGTAACGGTGCTGGCGGTAACCATGAATTTGCTGGTCGATTTGGCCTACGCCTTGCTGGATCCCAAGATCCGCTATTGATCGGTCCGCGCCGATTCGTGAACATTGGACCCAACGTGAATCCCCTGATACCCGCAAAACACGATGGCATGGTGAACAGCCTGAGCCAGTTGCCCGAACCGGGCAACCCACCGCGCAATCTTTGGGCGGATGCCCGCAGGCGCTTTTTTCGCAACAAGGCCGCCACAATCAGTCTGATCGTGCTGACACTAATCATCCTGGCCTGCATCATTGGTCCGTGGGTGCTGCCCTTTGACTTTGACGCCGCCGATTGGGACGCCATGAGTGCGGCTCCGTCTATCACCAATGGCCATTACTGGGGCACCGATGATTCAGGCCGTGACCTGCTGGTGCGCAGCTTGATGGGTGGGCGCATTTCCTTGATGGTGGGTGTATTGGCTACCGTTGCATCGGTCACCGTGGGTATCGCTTGGGGCGCCGTGGCGGGGTTCATGGGCGGCAAGGTGGACGGATTCATGATGCGTATTGTGGACATGATGTATGCCATTCCCTACCTGCTGATTGCAATTCTGCTGGTAACCATTTTGGGGCGTGAGTTCTACCTGGTGGTGATCACCATCACGGCGTTTTCGTGGATGGACATGGCGCGCATCGTGCGCGGACAAACGCTGTCGCTGCGTTCACGCGAGTATGTGGAAGCGGCCCGCTCCATTGGCGTGCCCACCCTGCGCATCATCAGCAGCCACATCGTGCCCAACCTGCTGGGTATCGTGGTGATTTACACCACGGTTACCGTACCGGGAGTGATATTGACCGAGTCGGTACTGTCGTTCCTGGGGCTGGGCATTCAAGAGCCCATGACCAGTTGGGGCGTGCTGATTGCAGACGGCACCAAGGTGATGGATGTGTCGCCCTGGATCCTGCTGTTCCCGGGTGCCCTGCTTTCAATCACCCTTTACTGTTTTAACTTCATTGGCGACGGCATGCGCGATGCACTCGACCCCAAGGACCGCTGAAGTATGGCAACCGCACCCATGCATTTAATGGAAGTCAAACAACTGGGGGTCAAGTTCAAGACTCCGGACGGTTTGGTCAGTGCCGTCAACGGAATCAGCTTTACCCTGGACCGGGGCGAGACACTGGGCATCGTCGGCGAAAGTGGCTCCGGCAAGAGCCAATCCGTGCTGGCCATGATGGGCTTGCTTGCCACCAACGGCCAAGCCACCGGCCAGGTGCTTTACCTGGGGCAGGACTTGATCAGCATGCCCAAAGCGGATTTGAACCGCATCCGAGGCAACCGGGTTGCGATGATTTTCCAGGACCCCATGACCTCCCTGAACCCCTACCTCACGGTCGAGCGGCAAATGACCGAAGTGCTGGAGTTCCACAAAGGCATGAGCCGCAAGGATGCACGCGTCAAGGCAGTGCAGGCGCTAGACGCCGTGAAGATGCCGGAAGCAGCACGGCGCATCGGCATGTACCCGCATGAATTTTCTGGTGGCATGCGCCAGCGGGTCATGATTGCGATGGCCTTGCTGTGTGAGCCCGACGTGTTGATTGCCGACGAGCCCACGACCGCGTTGGATGTCACCGTGCAGGCCCAAATCCTGATTCTGATGCGTGAACTGCAGCGGGACTTTGGCACCGCCATTGTCATGATCACCCATGACCTGGGCGTAGTGGCCGGACTGTGTGATGAAGTCATGGTGTTGTATGGTGGCCAGGTCATGGAACAAGCCAATGCCGACGCCATCTTTTACCGGCCATCCCACCCCTATACCGCGGGTCTTTTGGCCGCCGTACCGCGGCTCGAAGGTGGCGATGCCCCCATGCTGGCGATTCCCGGCGCACCTCCCAATATGGCCAAACTACCGGCGGGTTGCCCTTTTACAGAGCGCTGCGCCATGGCATTGCCAAAATGCGGCACTGAACGACCGCCTTTTGCACCTGCAGCGCACGATGCCCAGGTGCTGCGTGCCTGCCACCTGGGTATTGACGACGTGACACGCAATCTGGAACGCCTGAAAATGGAACAAGGAGCCCGTGCATGACCGATGCACTGACCCCCAACCAGCCATTACTGGCGGTCAAGGACCTGCGGGTTCATTTTCCGATTCGTGGCGACAACGCGTGGCCCTGGACGCCTACCCGGTTTCTCAAGGCCGTGGACGGTGTGTCCTTTGAGCTGCGCGCCGGAGAGACCTTGGGTATTGTGGGCGAGTCCGGTTGTGGCAAGTCGACCCTGGCCCGGGCTTTGCTGAATCTGGTCCCCATCACAGACGGTAGCGTGGTCTGGAACGGCGACGAAATGCGTGGCGCCAGTGCGCAAGCGTGGCAAGCCAAACGCAAAGCCGTTCAAATGATCTTCCAGGACCCACTGGCGTCGCTGGACCCACGCATGACCGTGGCGCAGATCATTGGCGAACCGCTGCGCACCCACGTTCCTGGTTTGAGCAACGCAGAGCACAACGAACGCGTGCTGGCCATGATGCTGCGGGTCGGACTGACTGCGCAGCAGATCAACCGCTACCCGCATGAATTTTCGGGTGGCCAATGCCAACGCATCGGCATTGCCCGGGCGCTGATTTTGAAGCCAAAGGTCGTGATTTGCGACGAACCGGTGTCGGCTCTGGACGTTTCCATTCAAGCGCAAATCATCAACCTGCTCAAGGAGTTGCAGGCAGAAATGGGCCTGGCGCTGATCTTTATCGCGCACGACCTTGCCGTGGTTAAACACATCAGCCAACGGGTGATGGTTATGTACCTGGGCCGGGCCATGGAACTGGCACAAAAGCATGCGCTGTATGACTCCCCGAGTCACCCGTACACGCAGGCATTGTTGTCTGCCATCCCCGTTCCGGACCCACGCGTGGAACGCGGCAAATCGCTGCAATTACTGCAAGGTGACTTACCTTCACCCATCAATCCACCCTCCGGCTGCGTGTTCCGTACGCGTTGCCCCAAGGCCATTGCCGAATGTGCACTGGCAGTGCCGGCCCTGCGCGTGATCACAACCGAAACTCAATCTGCCTGTATTTTGAGTTGAGTGGGCGTCCCTTCACCTCGGTTGGGATGACGGTCAAACAGTATTTGTATCTATTCGTTGTACTTATGTAACAGTATGGAAACTTTTGCTGAAACTCCTTATTTACAAAACACTGACGGCCTTTTTAACATGGCGTACGGAAGTTATTTTTCTGCCGGGTCCGTTTTTTGCTGAAACGGGTCCTCAGTCACAAATAGCTGATGAAACTGTAAGTGGGTCCGCACTTTCTTGGATTGGTGGTTTTACAAAAACCCCCATACGAGGGCGTGTTGGCCGTCAAACCATTGACAGGGAGGAATGAGACTCCCGAAACTTTTTGGAGATATCTCTATGGGTCGAAAAACTTTCAAGCGGACCGTGTTCGCACATGCCGTATTGCTGGCAATTGCAGCAACGGTATCCACCGGGGCCATGGCACAGTCCAATGCAACCGGTAGCCTGTCTGGCACCGTAGACATGACTCCTGGCGTGACCGTGGTCCTGACCAACAAGGACACGGGCGCTCGCCGAGTACTGACACCAGATGCTAACGGTCGCTTTAGTGCGCCTTCCATGGCAACCGGTAACTACAAGGCCGAAGCGTTGGTCAATGGCAAAGTTGTTAATAGCAACGACAACATTGAAGTTCGCGTCGGTCTCGGTACCGATGTCAGCCTGGGCACCTCATTGAAGACCGTCACGGTTGTCGGTAGTGCCAAGAAGATCGAAATGGCATCGATGGGCTCCACCACGGTGTTCACTGCCAACGATTTGGCTAAAGTGCCAGTGGCGGCCAACGTCGGCGCGGTTATTCAGCTCGCACCCAATACGACCCGTGGTGACTCCCGCTTTGGTGGCGGTAACGCTCCCAGCTTTGGTGGTTCCAGCGCCTCTGAAAACGCTTATTACATCAATGGTTTCCCCGTCACAACCCTGCTGACCCAGGTTGGATTCTCCCAACTGCCATTCAACTCCATCTCCCAGGCCCAGGTTCTGACCGGCGGCTACGGCGCTGAATTCGGTCGTTCCACCGGCGGTGTGGTCAACATCGTGACCAAGAGCGGTACCAACGACTGGATGGCGGGTGCTTCGTACTCCATTTCGCCCAACAACCTGCGTGCTTCTCAGAAAAACATCTATTACGAGCGCAATGGCACTCCTCTGGACGGCAAACTGCGCTTCTATAACGAAGCCAACGAACAGACTGACCAGACCGTTTCCGGCTATATCGGTGGTCCGCTGATTCAGGACAAATTGTTCATGTTCTTCTCGGGCGAATATGCCCGCAGCACCTTTAGCAACAACCGTCTGGCCAACACGGCAGCTGCCGGTAGCGTCTCGACAGCCTCGTGGCAAGACCGTGTGGTACAGACCCCTCGCTACTTGCTGAAGTTGGACTGGAACGTAACCGACGCAAACCATCTGGAGTACACCCGTATTTCCGACAAGGTTCAGGACAATCGTACCTATTCCGGTTTTAACTTCGGGACCCTGCAGCGCACCAATGCGCCTGGTGGCGGCGCTGACTACCTGAACTGGGGCCCTACACCTGTTGCATCGCAACAAGGCGCTGAAGTCGACATCCTGAAGTACACGGGCTATCTGACCGACGACCTGACCTTGACAGCCGTTTTGGGACGCACCCGCACTCCCCACGAGCAGACCCCGGCTGGCTACAACCCCACCATTGCGCAAGTTTCCGCTCCCAGTGGAAATACCCCTCCGTCGCTCGGCGTAGTTCCTATCCTGCAAGGTACCACCGGCAATATTCTGACTCCTGGTGCGTTTGACACCAACAAAGGCGCTCGCCTGGATGTGGAATGGAAGGCAAACAGCAACCACACCCTGCGCGTTGGTATTGAGAAGAACACCATCGATTCCCTGGCAGGTGCAAGCACTGCCGGTGGCAATCTGTGGGTGTACCTGAAGACCGATCCGCTGACCCAGCCAGACATACATACCCAACCCACCAGCAGCGTTGTCGGTAACCCCCTGGCGCAGCAAGGTTACTATGTACAGCGCGTTGTGAGTGCGACCAAGTCAACACCAACCGTTGACCAGACCGCGCAGTACATCGAAGACCGCTGGCAAATCACTCCCACTGTGTTGTTGTCCCTGGGCCTGCGTAACGAAGGTTTTGACAACAAAAACGGCGATGGCAAGTCCTACGTCAGCATGCCTACCCAGATTGCCCCCCGTTTCGGAGCAACTTGGGATGCCAAAGGTGACCAGTCTCTGAAGGTCTTCGGTAACCTGGGCCGCTACCACGTGCCACTGCCAACCAACGTGGCAGTCCGCGGAGCCGGTTCTTCGTTGAATGCACAGACCGACTACGTGTACACCGGCATCGATGCCAATGGTATGCCTACCGGCCTCACAGCCATCAGCCCGTTTTACTCGGCTAACAACGAGTTGGGCCAGGCCAAGGATCCGCGTGAAGTGGCCGCCCAGGACATGAAGGGCAACTACCAGGACGAATTGGCATTCGGCTTTGAGCAGGCTGTTTCCAAGAACCTGAATATTGGTGCCAAGTTCACTTACCGTACCCTGCGCACGGCCATTGATGACCATTGTGATGACCGTCCTTTCTATGCATGGGCTGCTCGCAATGGCGTCGATGCAAGTAACTGGGCGGGTTACAACTGCGCACTGTTCAATCCGGGTGAGGACAACACATTCAATCTCGATCTGAACGGCGACGGCAAGCTGGAAAGCATCCATTTGACGGCTGCCGACCTCGGCTTCCCACCAGTGGATCGCAAGTACATCGCTTTGGACCTGTTTGCAGAGCATCCGTTTGATGGCAAGTGGTATGGCAAGGCAACCTACACGTTCTCCCGCAACGAAGGTAACTTTGAAGGCCAGCTGCTGTCCGACATCGGCCAGGCTGATGTATCTACATCACAAGCCTTTGACTTCCCTGAATTCAGCGTGAACTCCCAGGGACCTCTGCCAAACCAGCGTAAGCACCAGGTCAAGCTGTTTGGTTACTACCAACTGACCCCGGAGTGGGGCTTTGGTGGCAACTTCCTGTGGGCATCGGGCCGTCCGCGTAACTGCATCGGCAATGCGCCTGCCCCAGTTGGCAGCGATGCGCCCTTCGTTCCTGGTGACCCAGTCACCAACTACTCGGGTTACGGTTCTGCGTACTTCTTCTGCCAAGGCCAACCTTCTCCCCGTGGTTCGCTCGGTGAGTTGGACGCTGACATGAAGCTGGACTTGAACTTCATTTACAAGCCAGGTTTTGCCAAGGGCCTGTCGCTGAAGATGGACGTTTTCAACGTGTTCAACAACCAGTCTGTTGAAGCCATTGAAGAACGCATGCACGCTCGCGGCTCTTCTACCGTGCAATCGACCTACGGCCAAGTGCAGAGCTACACCGCACCGCGCTCGGTCAAGCTGACCGCTTCTTACGACTACAAGTTCTGATAGTCATCTGAATCAGTCGTTCTAAAGCCCCTCGGACCGCGGTCCGAGGGGCTTTTTCTTTGCCCCGGCGTCGTCCGTGATTTATCTTGTCGAGAGTGAGGCAAGCAGTGCTGATTGACGATACTCCAATAGTTGGTACTGTCCTGCTGCAAACTCAGTTGCGCTTGACGCCACTGCATGCCAAGACCATTGTGAATCAAGTACCCAGGGTGGGCCGTTGACTACGCTGCTGCTCAACACCCGCCTGCCAGCGCTTCACCCCCACCATCACCAACCCCAAAGCTTTATGCGGCGCTCGCGATGTCCGGGCAATTTCCGGCCACAAAAAAAGGCCACCGTGCGGTGGCCTTTTCAATAAAACTGTCCGGCATTGACAGCCGGAACCCAAAACACTTACTCAATCTTGAACACGAACTCCTGAGTCGCCAGGATCTCGGTGGCATCCTGAGTGCACTTGTACTGCATCATGGCTGCCTTCACAGCTGCATGGAATACCCGTGGTCCGGACAGGATAGTGACCTCCTTAACGGCACCATCCTTAACCAACGCCTGGGCACGCACAACGCCTTCGCTACCATCCTGGATAGCCTTGCGGGGCATCTCGGGCGCCACCTGCGTGGGGCAAGCCACCCGCAAGTCCGCGCGGTTGGGCGCTGGTTTGGGCGGTGCCACGGGTGCTGGTGGCGCAATCACTGCCGGTGTAGGTGGCGGTGCCGCTACCGAGACGATGGTAGGCGCCGTGCTGGTTGTCGGTGGCGGCACATCCGGTGGTGGCACAAAAGGTGGTGGCGGCGCCTCTACCTTCGGTGCTTCCGGCGGCTTGATCTGCTTGGGCGGCGGCGGCGGCGGCGGCGGAATGATGACCTCCTGAATCACCACCGCTTCGAGTGGCTTCTTCAAGATCATCAGCGCGTTCTTCGCGGTGCCGGAGATGATGCCCCAGCCAATCAAGATGTGCAGTGCGATAACTATCACGATGCCTTTGTAGCGTCGTGATGGATCCCGGGGCTTGTAGACCGGATGTAAGCCGAGCGTGTTCATTGGATAAACTGCTCGCTTCCAACTACTGCCATCTTGGTCAGGCCCTTGCGTTTGGACGTGGACAAGACATTGGCAAACACCGCGTAACGCGACCCCTTGTTGGGCCGGATATGGACCTCAGGTTGTGTTGGTAACTGGCTGATGGCGTCCATATCGGACTCCAGTTCAGCGGCAGTCACCGCCACGCCCTGCCAGTACACGACACTGTTTTCATCGATATCGATCTGGACTTTCTCAGGCTTGATGTTGTTAGCTGGCGGCGTGCCGACCGGCATATCCAGGTTCACAGCGTGCAACTGGATGGGAATGGTGATGATCAACATCACCAGCAGTACCAACATCACGTCGATTAGCGGCGTGGTGTTGATATCCATCATCACCTCTGGCTCCTCGGAACCCGAGCCCGATCCTACATTCATAGACATATAGTGATTCCTTCCAAAACCTGGTGCGGCCTCAGCCGCCCAGGGCTGGCGGTTCAGTGATGAACGCCACTTTGACAATACCCGCGCGCTGGCAAGCGTAAAGAATCTTGCCAACACCCTCGTAGCGGGAAGCCATATCACCGCGAATTTGCACTTCGGGCTGAGGCTTGACGGTAGAAACTTTTTTCAGTTTCTCTACCAGCGCCTCGACATCGGATACCTTCTGGTCATACCAGTAGATGTTGTTAGTCGTATCTACCGAGATGATGATGTTTTCGGGCTTGGTTTCCCGAATTTCCACGCGTTCCTTGGGTAAAGACACGGGAATGGAGGTGGTCACCACTGGAATGGTGATCAGGAAGATGATCAGCATAACCAACATCACATCCACAAGGGGCGTGGTGTTGATGGCTGCGATTACAGCATCTTCGTCACCGTCTGCACTACCTACGTTCATTGACATAGAGCCATCCTTCTGCGTACGGTACGCAACGCATCAGCTCTTGGAACTCGAACCCAGCAATACGGCGTGCAAATCGCTGCCGAAGCTGCGAACGTCGTCCATCACACCTTTGTTGCGGCTCACCAGCCAGTTGTAGGCCAGCACAGCGGGAACGGCCACGGCCAGACCGATGGCGGTCATGATCAGTGCTTCACCCACGGGGCCGGCCACCTTGTCGATAGAGGCTTGGCCGGAAATTCCAATGGCGGTCAGCGCGTGGTAGATGCCCCACACGGTACCGAACAGACCGACGAAGGGAGAAATGGAGCCCACAGTGGCCAGGAAGGAAAGGCCACCTTGCATTTCGCGGTTAACGCGGTCCACCGAACGCTGGATGCTCATGCTGATCCAGTCGGCCAGGGGAATGTGGCCCATCAGACCGCTGTGCTTCTTGGTCGCTTCCACGCCCGAGGCGGCAATGAATTGGTAGGGGCTGTCTTTGCTCAGAGCAGCGGCACCCTGGGCCACAGTGCCGGCACCCCAGAATTTCTCTGCCGCTTCACGGGAATAACCACTGACCTTGCGCTGCTCCAGCATCTTGACCACCAGGATGTACCAGCTGCCAATGCTCATGACGGCCAATATCAACAAAACGATCTTGGTTACAGCGTCAGAAGATTTCCACAAGGCGCCAATGCCATAGGGGTTGTCGGTGCTTTCAACGGCGGCCTTGGCGGCGGCCGGTGCGGCTGCAGGAACGTCCATCTTGACTTCAGCAGCGGGCGCGGCGGGTGCTCAGCAGCAGGCGCGGCGGTTTGGGCCAAGGCAGGAGCGGTCAGGCTGGCAGTGCCAACCAATGTAAGGCCCATGGCTAATACCCAGGCGCGAACAAGCACTTTGAACTTCATATGCACAATCATTTCCTTATAGAAAAACTACTAACTGGCGGGTGAATTCCGGGTCGGAATCCGGGGCGCAGCGTCCGTAACTGCTAAATTTGAGAAGGCCGATTGTAATTTGCCTAAAGGAACCTTTGCGATAAGCTTACAGAACCTTACTTAGCGTTTTCGCTATCAGGGTTTCCACTCGGTGGCGCCATTGCCCCTGCCTGCAACGGCTGTGCTGGCACTCCGGTTGCCAGTCCTTCCGTAAAATTCTGCGCTTTAGCCCACTGGCCAGGAACACCGGCATGCCCACCTCCCATCGCTCCGAAGCCTTTGCCAATCCGCTGTTGCAACACTGGGTTCAGCCATATGGACTGCCTCCTTTCAGGGAGCTGGACGCGGCCCATTTCGGGCCGGCATTGGATCACGCACTGGAGCAGCACCGCAATGAAATTGATGCCATTGCCAATCGTGTTGATCCGCCCACCTTTGATAACACGCTCGCCACCCTGGATGCCAGCGGTCGCTTGCTGAACCTTATTTCCTTGTTATTCCACAACATGACGGCCAGCGAAACGTCGCCAGCATTGCAGGCGGCGCAACGGGAGATTGCCCCACTTTTGGCCGCCCACGACAGCGCGATGTACATGCACCCCACGCTGTTTGCCCGCATTGACACTTTGCACGCACATCGCCACGCACTGGGTTTGGATTCCGACCAGTTGCGCTTGTTGGAACGCGTGCACCTGGACTTCACCCGCGCGGGCGCCCGGCTTGACGGTGTTGCCCGCGCCCGCTACAGCGCAGTGATGGCCGAACTGGCCACGCTGCACACGCGCTTCATCCAGAATGTGTTGGCCGAAGAAGCTGCTTACGCACTGGAACTGCGCACCGAGGTTGATCTGGCCGGCCTGCCCGATTTTGTGCGCGCTGCCGCCCGCTCGGCTGCACAACAACGCGGCCTGGGCGACGATGTGTATGCCATCACCTTGTCGCCCTCGCTGGCCGAGCCTTTTTTGATCTACTCCAGCCGGCGCGATCTGCGTGAAACCCTGTGGCGCGCCCGCACTGCCCGGGGTGCCCACGAGGGCGAACACGACAACCGCCCGGTGGCGGCAGAGATCATGGCGCTGCGGCAAGAGCAGGCGGCCCTGCACGGCTTTGCCAGCTACGCCGACTATGAACTGGTGGATCGCATGGCCGGCAAAACCACGGCGGTACTCGACCTGCTGCAGCAAGCGTGGGAGCCGGCCAAGGCGCACGCCGAGGTGGACCGCCAAGCCCTCACCGAAATGGCCCGTGCGCTAGGTGAGCCCACCCCCATGGCCGCCTGGGACTGGCGCTACCTGGCCCACAAGGTACGCGCGCAGCGCTTTGACCTGGACGATGCCGAAGTTAAACCTTACTTCTCGCTGGACGCCATGATTGCGGCCATGTTTGATTGCGCTGGGCGCCTGTTTGGCTTGCGCTTTGTGGAGCAACACGGCATTGCCCTGCACCACTCGGACGCCCGCCTGTGGGAAGTGCGTGGCGCCGACGATGCGCTGGTCGGCATCTTCATTGGCGACAATTTTGCCCGCAGCACCAAGCGCAGCGGTGCCTGGATGAGCGTGTTCCGCAGCCAGTCTGGCCATAGTGGCGGCACCTTGCCCATCGTCATCAACAACAACAATTTCGCCAAGGCCAGCCCCACCCTGCTGAGCTTTGATGACGTGCGCACGCTGTTCCACGAATTCGGTCACGGATTGCATGGCCTGCTGTCCAACGTGCGCTACGAGCGCCTGGCCGGTACCCGGGTGCTGCGTGATTTTGTAGAGCTACCCTCACAATTGTTTGAAAACTGGGCGCTGGAGCCCGAGGTATTGCAACGCCACGCCCGCCACTACCAAACCGGCGAGCCCCTGCCAGCCGCGCTGCTGGACAAGCTGCTGCGTGCGCGGCGCTTTGACCAGGCCTGGGCCACCATCCAGTACACCGGCCCGGCCCTGATCGACATGGCCCTGCACGCGCTGCCCAACGGCACACCAGTAGACGTGGCGGCCTTTGAGGCCGAGCAATGCGCTAAATTGGGGATTCCCGAAGACATTGGCCAGCGGCACTATTTGGCCCACTTCCAGCACCTGTTTGCCAGTTCCGGCTATGCGGCTGGCTACTACGTGTACATGTGGGCCGAGGTGCTGGAGGCAGATGGTTTTGCCGCTTTCACCGAGACCGGCGACGCCTTTGACGCCACCACAGCCGAACGCCTGTTGCGCACCATTTACAGCACTGGTAACAGCCAGGAGCCGGCAGAGGCTTACCGTGCCTTTCGCGGACGCGACCCGCAGGTGCTGCCCATGCTACACAAGCGCGGCCTGCTGAGCGGCGAAGTTCACGTACCAATCTAGGCAGCCGGGGTTGGCCATGGCGTCTTTGTTGACGACCTTCTCCAGGGGCTGACCCAGCAGCAGTTTCTTGATTGGCAGCTCCTGCTTCTTGCCCGATAACGTGCGCGGAATCTCGTCCACCTGGAAGATGGCGTTGGGCACAAAGCGCGGGCTCAGCGCGGTCTTGATGGCGTCCACAATTTTGCGCTGCAGAGCAGCGTCCAGCGTAAGGCCTGGGCGCAGCACCACAAACAGCGGCATGTAGCTTTCGCGGCCCAGATACTCCAGGTCCACCACCATGCTGTCCACCACCTCGGGCAGAACCTCAATGGCGCTGTACAGCTCGCTGGTGCCCATGCGCAGGCCGTGGCGGTTGATGGTGGCATCGCTACGGCCAAAAATCACGCAGCCTTCGCCACCTGCTTCCTGGGTGCCCACGCGCAACCAGTCGCCATGGCGCCAGACACCGCCGGCCTCAGCATTCCAGTCACCGCCTCCGGGCTTGCGGCCGTGGCCTGCGGGGTACATCTCGAAGTAGCTGGCCAGGTAGCGCGCGTTATCGGTGTCGCCCCAAAAGTACAGCGGCATGGACGGTATGGGCTGGCTGCAGACCAGCTCGCCAACCTCGCCTTGCACCGGTTCGCCAGCCTCGTCCCAGGCTTCTACCGCGCAGCCCAGCAGACGGCACTGCATGACGCCGGGTTCTTGCGGCAGTTCGCGGTTGCCGCCGATAAAGGCACCGCAAAAGTCCGTCCCTCCACTGATGTTGCACCACCAGATGTCGCGTTGGGCTTCGGTTTTAGCGATGTGGCGGAACTGGTCGGTGCCCCAGTTCTGCGCATCGGACGACAGGGGCGAGCCGGTGGTGCCCAGGGCCCGGACGGCGGACAGGTCACCACAGGTGGACAGGTCCACGCCGGCCTTCATGCAGTTGGCGTAAAAGGCGGCGCCAGCACCGAAGTAGGTCACGCCGGTGTCGGCGGCAAAGCGCCACAGCGTGGTCCAGTCGGGGTGACCGGGGTTGCCATCAAACAAGACGCAGGTGGTGCCATTGAGCAGACCGGCAACCTGGGCGTTCCACATCACCCAACCCGTTGAGCTGTACCAGTGGAAGCGCTCGCCCCAGTTGTTGGCGCTGTAGCTGCAGCCAATGTCGTTGTGCAGGGTCTTGAGCGCCAATGCCACCAGCACCGTGCCGCCATGGCCGTGCACAATGGGTTTGGGCAAGCCCGTGGTGCCGCTGGAATACACAATCCACAGCGGGTGGTCAAACGCCAGCCACATTGGCTCAAACGCGGCAGTCTCTGCATCATTTCTGGCGCTAGCCCTCGCGAAACGGTCACATGCAGCTATCGAAAAGCTAGCATGTTGCGGTGCATCGGCCACGCCCAGGTTATCGTGCAGGATGATGTGGCGCACCGTAGGCAGCGCGTTGCACAGTTCCTGTACCACGGTCATGCGGTCAAAGTCGCGCCCGCCGTAGCGCACACCGTCGCAGGCAATCAGCACCTTGGGTTCAATCTGTTGAAAGCGGTCCAGCACGGCGTTGGTGCCCATGTCGGGGGCGCACACGCTCCACACCGCGCCAATGCTGACAGTGGCCAGAAACGCCACCATGGTCTCGGGGATATTGGGCAGGTAGGCCGCCACGCGATCGCCCGGCTGCACGCCCTGTTCACGCAAGTGCAGCGCCAGCGAGGCTACCTGGCGGCGCAGTTCGGGCCAGCTCAATTCAACATGGTCACCCCGCTCATTGCGGCTGATAACGGCGGCAAAACCGGCGGCGTGCGCCGCGTCCACGTGGCGCAGCACTTGCTGGGCATAGTTGGTTTGCGCGCCTGGAAACCACACGGCACCCGGCATGACGTTCTTGGCCAGCACTGCGGTATGCGGCGTGGGCGACTGCAGGTCAAAGTAATCCCAAATGCTTTGCCAGTAGGCATCCAGATCGGTAACCGACCAGCGCCACAAGGCGTTGTAACCGTCAAAGCTCAGGCCCCTATTCGTGCGCAGCCAGTCCTGGTAGATGCGAATCTGGGGAGTGTTGGGGGCAATGCCGGGGGAAGTTTTGCTGGTCTGGGACATGGTTCTTGTTAAAGGCACCCTATCGTGGAGTGACAGTGTTGCACGCCAGTCCCCCGGCTATCAGACGCACTGGTGACAGTTACTCTTCTGCCGCTGCACGCGCCAGCTTTTCGCTCTTCCAGTACACGTCATCGCCCACGCTGCCGTCGGTGCGGTAGCGGTTGAGCACGCGTGACAGCACAAACATCAGGTCCGACAGGCGGTTAAGGTATTGGCGGGGCGTTTCCTTCAATGCTTCTTCTGCGCCCAGCGCCACCACCGCGCGTTCGGCGCGGCGTGCCACGGTGCGGCAAATGTGGGCTTGGGCTGCGGCGCGGGTGCCTGCTGGCAAGATGAATTCCTGCAGGCGCGGCAAGTTGGCGTTGTGGTCTTCCAGCGCCTGGTCCAGCGCCAGCAGGGCCTCGGGTTTGAGCAATTCAAATCCGGGGATGGACAGTTCCCCCCCCAGGTTAAACAGTTGCTGTTGGATTTCCACCAGCAGGCTGCGCACGGCGTCGGGCATGCCTTCGCACAGCAACAGGCCAATGTGCGAGTTGAGCTCGTCCACATCCCCCATGGCGTGCACACGCAGACTGTTTTTGGAGACACGGGTGTTGTCACCCAGGCCAGTGGTGCCGTTATCCCCGGTGCGGGTGGCGATTTGTGAGAGGCGGTTGCCCATGGTCAACTCCGTGAAAGGACAAAAATTGCCCTCCATCGTAAACTGACAGCATGAATGCCCCTACTTCCCCATTGCATTTGCTGCCCACCGTCAACCAACGGCCCGTGCCTGCCGCACTGATTGAGGCGCTCCAAGCGCACTTTGGCGCACGCTGTTCCACCGCGATGGTGGTGCGCGAACAGCATGGCCGCGACGAATCGCCCTTCGATGTGCCACCACCCGGTGCCGTGGTCTTTGCCCAGAACACGGATGAGGTTGCCATGGTCGTCAAACTGGCCGCTATACACCGCGTGCCGGTGATTCCATTTGGCGTGGGCACCTCGCTGGAAGGCCATCTGCTGGCGGTGGAAGGCGGCATCAGCCTGGACGTGAGCCAGATGAACCAGGTGCTCAGCATCAATGCAGAAGACCTGACCGTCACCGTGCAGCCCGGCGTAACCCGCAAGCAGCTCAACGAGGCCGTCAAGTCCACCGGCCTGTTCTTTCCGATTGACCCCGGTGCCGACGCCACCCTTGGCGGCATGAGCGCCACCCGCGCCAGCGGCACCAACGCCGTGCGCTACGGCACCATGCGCGAAAACGTGCTGGCGCTAGAAGTAGTCACGGCCAGCGGAGAGGTGATTCGCACCGGCACCCATGCCAAAAAGTCCAGCGCCGGCTACGACCTGACCCGCCTGATGGTGGGCAGCGAAGGCACGCTGGGCGTCATCACCGAAATCACCGTCAAGCTCTATCCGCTACCCGAGGCGGTGATGGCGGCGACCTGTTGCTTTGCGTCGCTGGCCGATGCGGTCAACACCACCATCCAGATCATCCAGCTGGGTGTACCCATTGCGCGCTGCGAGTTGTTGGATTCCACCACCGTCAAGGTGGTCAATCAGCACTCCAAGCTGGGCCTGCCCGAGAGTGCCATGCTGCTAATGGAGTTCCACGGTTCACCGGCAGGCGTGCAGGAGCAAGTGGAAACCGTGCAGGCTATTGCTGCCGACAACCACGGCAGCGCCTTTTCCTGGGCGGCCACGCCCGAGGAGCGCACACGCCTGTGGACGGCGCGGCACAACGCCTACTTTGCTGGTGTGCAGTCGCGCCCCGGCTGCAAGGCCATTACCACCGACACCTGCGTGCCGATCTCGCGCCTGGCCGATGCGTTATTGGACTCCGTGACCGAGGCCCAAGAAGCCGGCATTCCCTACTTTTTGGTCGGCCACGTGGGCGACGGCAACTTCCACATGGGCTACCTGATTGACCCCACCATTCCCGCCGAACGCGAAACGGCTGAGCGCCTGAATCACCAACTGGTAGCGCGCGCACTGGCACTCGGTGGCACCTGCACCGGTGAACACGGCGTGGGCCTGCACAAGCAGGGTTTTTTGGTAACCGAAACGGGAGAAGGCGCGGTGGACATGATGCGCGCCATCAAGCGGGCACTGGACCCGCTCAATATTCTGAACCCTGGAAAAATCTTTTCACTATAACTTCGATAGCGAACTATGTATATTTTACGAGGGCTAGCGGCCATTCAACAACATGTCCAAACGCTCGTACCCGGAGCGGCTGACAGGGATGCGTTGGCCGTCGCGTAGCACGGCAACAAAGTTGTCTTTGGTGGACCGCTCCAGGCTTTGCAAATAGACCATGTTAAGCAGGTATGAGCGGTGCACCCGCACAAACTGCGCCGGGTCCAGCTGCGTGGCCAACTCCGCCAAGGACTGTGTCTTCAGGAAGTCGCGCCCGGCGCTGCGGATGCTGATGTAGTCGTCTTGCGCCTGCACATACTCCACCGTCTCCACCGCGATCACATGCACCTGGTTGCGGTCCCGAATGAGAATGCGGGCCAGACGCTGGCTGGCATCCACCAGCAGTTTTTGAACCCCGGGCTGCACCTGTGCCACGGCCTGGCGCGCACGGGCCAGGGCATCGTCAAAGCGCTGTTGTGAAAACGGCTTGAGCAGGTAGTCCACGGCGTGCAGATCAAATGCTTTGAGCGCGTGCTGGTCATCAGCCGTGGTGAAAATGACGCCGGTTCTGCGTCCCGTGAGTTCCAGCACTTCCAAGCCATTGAGCTTGGGCATTTGAATGTCCAGAAAAATCAGGTCCGGGCCAAGTGCAGTGATGTCCACTACGGCCTGCAGGCCATGCTCCGATTCGCCCACGATGACCAAGTCCGGGTGGTGCGCCAGGTACTCGCGGATCAAACCCCGGGCTAGGGGCTCATCGTCCACAATCAAAATGCGCAGGGGTGGTTGGGTGGTGTTCACGGCGCAAACTGCATGGGCAGGACAATTTCAAGCGCAAAGCGATCTGGATGGCGTGTCCACCCCATCCGTGCACGTTCACCGTACAGCGTACCCAGTCGCTTTTTGATGTTGGCCAGGCCCGTGCCGGTGCCTATGCCCGGCGCCGCGTCCGGGTCCACGGGGTTTTCAATCGCCACATAAAGCCAGTGCTCTTGCACAAAGGCGTGCAGTGTTACACAGCCTCCTCCAACCAGATGCCGCACACCATGCTTGATCGCGTTCTCCAGGCAGGGCTGCAACAGCATGGGTGGGATCAATACAGCGTTGGCCGCAGGCGACACAGTGATGTCGGTGCGCAGTTTGTGGCCAAAGCGAATTTTCTCAACCGCCAAAAAGTGTTCACACAGCGCGACTTCATCGGCCAATGCAATGCACTCCTTTTCTGCCACCGCCAGCGTCTGCCGAAAGAAGGCCGCCAACTCCAGGGTCATGGCCCGTGCAGCAACCGCGTCTTGCGAAGTGAGTGCGCTGATGGAGTTCAGGCTGTTGAACAAAAAGTGCGGGTTGATCTGCGTGCGCAACATCTGGACCTGCGCATCACGGGCCTGCAATAGCGACCGCGCTTCGCGCCCCTGGGCCGCACGCAACTGGTCGGCGGCAAGCCAGATGTCATGGATCAGCAAGGAGATCAGATACAGCCCGCCGGCCACCAGCAAGAGCAGAATCGCCACCGTACGGGGCATGGCAACCAGGACGGCGCTGGAGGGCGTCACCCCGCTTGGGGACGCCGCGCCTGCCAGCGCCAGCAGGCTCGCACCGAACGTATTCCACCCGTGGCACATCAGCGCCCACAACAATGCCGCCAAGGCCGACGAGGCGCCAAATACCACTACGGTCTGAAATCCACCGCGCTGCGTCAGCACCACTGAACGGCACACGTAGTAGGCCGAAGCGGCAACAAACCCCAGGAACACTGCCATCGGAAGGGCAAATACGAGCGCTGGTTGCCACTGCGCCAGTTCAGCGTTGACAAACACGCCGGCAAGCGCACAACCGCCAATGAGCCAGACACCCACATAGGCCGCGAGGCGGCGCGTGCTGGAGGTGATTGGGGTCATGGCGCCTGCGACAGCATCAATTCTTGACTTCCACGCCGCCCATCATCACAAAGCCCTCAATCACCAGGCGCTTGGTGGCTTGGGCAGGCGGCACGGTTTTATCCTCCACGCCCCCCAGGAACGCCGTGGCGCGGCACTCTACACCCCAGTCTGGTGGTACCTTGATCTCGATGCCCCCCATCACCGCCATGACCCGCAACGTCGCCTGCGATTGCATCGATGCTTGGCGAAAATCGATCTCCATACCCCCCATCGCAGCCGTCACTTCACCCTGGCGAAAGTCTTGTGACACCACGCTGAAGGTGTTGCCGCTCATTACAGCCGTTGCGTTGAAGGCGGCTCCAGCCTCGTCCGATGTTTGCGTGGCCTGTTGCAAGCTCTCCATGCGACGGCGCAAAGGCTCCTTCGCGATCATGGCGACACCTGCGCCAATCACCAGCAGAGGCCACCAGTCGCGCATGTGAAACGAAATCAGCTCCAAATTGTTCAGAGTCATCAGCACGCCCAGCGCGACAAACCCGGCCCCAAAGACATAGCCCGACAGGTGCCGCGTGTGGCTGAGCTTCATCACGCCAATGAGCATAAACACCACCGGCCAGAACTGCAGCACCTGGCGTGTGTTGATCTGGAACAAGTTGTCGGCCAGCGCGAATGCCCCCACCAGCACCACAAAAGCGCCTAATACGATGCGCGTCTGGTCGCGCTGCGGGCTCATTGCGCCACCTCGCCGCGTGGCGCTTGGCCATGGCCCAACCAGCCACGCAACAGCATCTGCAAGCCATACGCAATCAGCACAATCGGCCAGCTATTGGAAAATGTGAGCGCCCAAAGATGTTCCAGACAGGCGAACACCCAGGTACCCAGAACAATGTCGATCAACCCCTTGAGCACCTGCCGTGCAGACTGTGCGCTGACCACCGCGATGACCCCGCCCAGCGCTAGCAGCAAGGGCAAGTAATGCCACCAGCGCGTTTGCGGGCCCAGGTACTGCGCGAGATCCAGTACCGCCAGGCGGTCCAGGAGAAACACAGTCCCTACAGCAATCAGTGACGCACCCCAAAGAAGGCGCTTGCGCGGGTTGTCGTGGTGACGGGCCAAGAACTGGTGTCGAGGATGGTGAAGCCGCATAGTCAAATCCTGATTGAGTTGAGATGCTGTCACGATATCGGGCCCCTATCGCTTTGTCGCGCGCTTTCCGGTGAATAGCGCACTGGAGTCGGTGAATGGCGAATGGCGAATGGTCGTGTAGCGTGTGCAGGTGCAACGCTACACCGTGCACCTGCCGGCTGCACCCAAGCCATTGCTGGTGTTAAAAAAAAAGACAGTTTCTGTTGCAATCTGTCCATGTCGCTAACGCCAAAATGGGTGCGGTTGTGTGTAAATTGCCTGGAACGCTGCAAAAAAATTCAAAGGCAGGTTCCGGCCAAGCTGTAGGGCGTGAGGCCCTGCGCGATCACAAGATTGCAATCTCGGCAATAGCGTTGGCCATGTACTCGATCTTGTGCTGCATGTCGGCGTCGGTGTCGGCAAAGCGTTTGGCAATGCCGTCGAACTCATCCTGAATCTCGATGAATGCGTCCACCATGTCGGGGTCAAAGTGGGCTCCGCGCTCGCTGAAAATAATCTGTACGGCCTTATCGTGCGGCACGCCGTCTTTATAAACCTTGCTGCTGATGAGCGCGTCGTACACATCGGCAATGGCCATGATGCGGGCAGCCACCGGGATGTCCCCGCCGGCCAGTGCACGCGGGTAGCCGCTGCCATCCCACTTTTCCTGGTGGCACAGAACCAGATCTTTGGCGATCGCCAGTCGGGGTGAAGGGCGCCCCAGCGTTCTTTCAGCCCGCTCAATGGCGGCATGACCGATAGTGGTGTGGGTGCGCATGATGGCAATCTCGTCGGCATCAAGCCGGCCCGGTTTGAGCAAAATGCGGTCGGGGATGGCGATGGAGCCCATGTCGTACAAGGGCACGCTCAGGAACAGGGTATCGATGTAGGCAGGCGTCAAAAGCTCGGCAAACTGCTCCTGTTTGGCCAGCGTCTGAGCCAGCGTCAGTACATAGTTTTGCACCCGCAGAATATGGCTTTCGGAGTCGGCTTCGCGCTGCTCGGCCAGGGTGGCCAGCGCCAGTACCAGCACCTGTTGGGCGTGCGAGATTTCGCCCTCATCGGTCAGGTCGGCGGGGGCTGCGGTGCGATCAGAAGCCATAGTCAATCTCCTTGTGGCGCCACAACGGGTGCCTGGTACAACCATACCATTTTGCCACCGGCAACGCGGTACTGTGCGCTTGCTTTGAGCATAGTGGCTTCAAATTCTAAACTCACCGGCCGGGCGCTGGAGCAGCTTGGACACCAGGGTTATAAACGTTTTAGGCCGCTAGCCCTCGTTGATATTGCGTAAACAGCTATATTATGTATAGCAGCTTATCAGCGACTGGCTCCCGGCGAGAGGCGCTCAATCAGGCCATTGAGCTCGTCCAACGAGCCAAATTGGATGACTACCTCGCCCATCTCTTCCATGCGTCCATTGCGCTTGACGCGCTTCTTGACCTGGATTTCAACCTGGGCCATGAGCAGGTCGGAGAGTTCTTCTTCCACGCGTTTGATGTCGCGGGACTTTTCTTTTTTAGGCTTTGAGGCCGTCAGTTCGAACTCGGCACTGAGCTTTTTGACCAGGCTTTCCGTTTCGCGCACCGACATCTTCTTGGCCGCAATTTGGTTGGCAGCGGTGATTTGGGTACCGCGCTCCAACGACAGCAAGGCCCGGGCGTGACCCATATCCAGGTCACCCGCCATCAGCATGGTCTGCACCGGCTCGGCCAGATTCAACAGCCGCAGCAGGTTGGAAGCCGCACTGCGCGAGCGCCCCACCGCCTGCGCAGCGGTTTCGTGCGTCATGCCGAATTCCTTGATCAGGCGTTGTAGTCCCTGGGCCTCTTCCAGCGGATTCAGGTCTTCACGCTGCATGTTCTCGATCAGCGCCATGGCGGCAGCGGCCTCGTCCGGCACGTCGCGCACCAGCACCGGCACGCGGTCCAGGCCCGCCAGCTTGGCAGCGCGGAAGCGACGTTCGCCAGCGATTATTTCGTACAACGGACGCACGGCAGAAGCACCTGTCTCAGGGGTGGGCCCCTGAGACTCCTTATTGCGGTGCAACCGAGCTTGGTCGTCGCTCAGGCGACGAACCAAGATAGGTTGCATGATGCCTTGGGCCTTGATGCTTTCGGCCAGCTCGTACAGCGCGCCCTCGTCCATGCGGGTGCGGGGCTGGTACTGACCGGCCACCATCTCGGTGAGCAGCAGCGTGCTGGGCAGGCCCGAATTGGCAGCGCCCGCATCGGCGGGTGCGCGGTCCTGGACTTTGGGGCCCAGCAGTGCTTCCAGGCCCATGCCGAGACCCTTGGGTTTTTTGGTGACCATTTAGGTGTTCCCTCTTTTCAAATCAATCAATTGGTTCAACAATTTCCGCCCCTGTGGCCAGTCGCCCAGGCCCGACTCTGCGTTGATGTGGCCGGCGTGGCCGTAATCCACAAACTCGGCACCCCAGGCGTCGGCAAATTGGCGTGCGCGCGCGATGCTGCAATAGGGGTCATTCTGACTGCCCAGCAGCGTGCTGTGAAAGGGCAGCTTTTGCAATACCACGGGGGACCAGCTTTTCAGTGTGGCGCGCAGCTCCTCGCGCTCGGGGTCGCCGGGTGCCACCAACAGGGCGCCGACCACGCGGTCGGTGTTGCGCGAATGCGCGGCCCAGGCGGCAGTGAGCATGCAGCCCAGGCTGTGGGCGGCCAGAACCACCGGCTGGGTTGCGGCCAGCACGGCCTCTTCGAGTTGGGCCATCCAGTCACCACGCAGCGGTTGCATCCAGTCATGCTGCTGCACACGCACGTCGCCATGCAGGGGTTCCCAGCGACTTTGCCAATGGGCAGGGCCGGAGTTCTGCCAGCCCGGCAGGATTAAGACAGTGAAGTCAGAGGCATGGCACTGCGAAACCGCTCGTGTCCCCCGGCCTTCGGCCTCCTCCTTTACCTCGCTATTTCGCAGTGCCATGCCTCTGACCTCACATTTTCTGGATGCGCGCCACCATCTCTTGCGCAAAGCTCACAAAGGCCTGCGCACCCTTGGACGACGGATCAAACACCACGCCGGGTACGCCGTAGCTGGGCGCCTCAGCCAGACGCACATTGCGCGGGATGACGGTCTCGAACACTTTGTCGCCAAAGTGGGCCTTGAGCTGGTCGCTCACCTGCTGTTGCAAGGTGATGCGCGGGTCGAACATGACCCGCAGCAGCCCGATGATTTGCAGATCGTCATTGAGGTTGGCCTTGACCTGCTTGATGGTGTTGACCAGATCGGTCAGGCCTTCAAGCGCAAAGTATTCGCATTGCATAGGCACGATCACGCCATGGGCACAGCACAGGCCGTTGAGGGTGAGCATGCTCAAACTTGGCGGGCAGTCGATCAGCACAAAGTCGTACTCACCCTCCACAGCGGCCAGGGCTTGCTTGAGGCGGCGCTCGCGGCGCTCAACTTCCACCAACTCCACCTCGGCACCCGCCAACTCTCGGTTGGCGCCCAGAATGTCGTAGCTGCACCCGCCGGCCTTGAGCTTGTCGCTTTGGGCGCGGGCTTCGGCAATGCTGGCGGATTCCAGTAATACGTCGTACACGGTGAGTTCCAGCTTGCGCTTATCCACACCGGAACCCATGGTTGCGTTGCCCTGCGGGTCCAGATCAACCATCAGCACGCGCTGCCCTACCTTGGCCAAGCCGGCGGCCAAGTTGACGGTGGTGGTGGTTTTGCCGACGCCACCTTTTTGGTTGGCAACACAGAAGATTTTGGCCATGGGGTGCTCAGAGAAAAATCGGAACGCAGGAATGAAGATCAGGGTTTCACGTGAAACATGGACGAATGTGACTCAGCGCGATATCGCCAGCTTGATGCCAAAACCAACCAAAAACAAGCCGGCAACCTTTTCCAGCACACGCGTCACCATCGGGTTGGCGCGGATGCGTTCAGCCAAGAAGTAGGTCAGCAACACGGATGTCAGCCCGTATAAAAAGGTGATGACAGCAATGGTTGCCGCCATGAAACCATAAGTAACCAAACCCTGTTGGCGGGCCGGGTCGACGAACAGCGGGAAGAAGGCCATGTAGAACAGGATGGCCTTGGGGTTGAGCAGGGTGATCATCAGCGCCTGGCGCAGGTAGTGTCCCGCAGTAATAGTCAGCACCGGTGCCGAACCAGGTTTGGCCAGCAGCATCTTGGCACCCAGCCAAGCCAGGTAGCCTGCGCCCAGCCACTGCACCGCATGGAACGCATCCGGATAGGCCGCCAGCAGCGCCGCCACGCCGGCCACCGCCAGCCACATCAAGACCTGGTCGCCGAGGATCACACCCATGGTTGCACCCAACCCACCCCGGATGCCGCCCTTGCTGGTAGACGTAATCAGCGCCAGATTGCCGGGGCCTGGGATCAACAAAAAGACGATGATGGTGACGACAAAAGTGCCGTAGTCGGTAACGCCAAGCATGGGTTTTCCTAGGGGTTGGAGGGGTGAGTTTACGTTACGCCGTCTTGGGGTTGATTGACTGGGGTTGGGGAGGCTGGCCGGTGGAGTAGTCCTGGACGTTTTACTCCGTGTCCTCCGCCCTACGGGCTCCTCCTTTACCTGCGTAAAACGCCCAGGACTACTCCAGCCTACGGCGTTGGCTACATAACTTGGCGGGGGAGCTTTCGGTATTTGAGGCGAGTACAACCGAAGCCGGCAAGATGGGTTGGGGTGTGCGTTTTGCGCAGGTAAAGGAGGAGCCCGCACAGCGGGCGGGGGACACGGAGCAAAACGCATGCCCCAACCCATCCACACCAATCGGTCAAAATCCAAAAAGAGGAACTGAAGGCTTACGCCCGACGCCCGCGCATCCACACAATGCACCGTTCCGCATCCAGCCCCGGCACCCGCAGCTGTTCCACGTGAAACACTTCAACCGACGATGGCAAGGCTGAAATCTCCTGTTCCGGATGCTTGCCCTTTAACGCCATCCAGACGCCCTGCTGTGCCAACGCCCCAACCGACCAACTAGTGAAATCCACCAAAGAGGCAAAGGCACGAGAGCTGATCACGTCGTACGGCTCAGTCAAACTTTCAACCCGCGCATGGATACCACGCAGGTTGGGTAACTTCAGGCTTGCCGCCACCTGCTGAATAAAGGCCGCTTTCTTGCCCACCGTATCCACACAATGCACGGTGATGGCGGGGCAGCAAATGGCAATCACAATGCCCGGCAGCCCAGCGCCCGAACCCACATCCAGCAATCGGGCTGTCCCCGATGTCACGTCACCACTCTGCAGCTGCCGCCGTAATGGCGCAATGGCCGTCAGGCTGTCCAGCAAATGGTGCGTCAGCATTTCGGCTGGCTCACGCACTGCCGTCAGGTTGTAAACCCTGGTCCATTTTTGAATCAAGTCCAGATAGTCCAACAGGTGCTGAATCTGCACATCATCCAAGTTCAGATCCAGCTCCAACAGACCCTGGCGCAACCCCGGCTCCAGTGCGTGCATCAGGCAGACACCACTTCCGCCGCCGCATCGGGCGCGGCGTTGACCGAAAAGCCTCGAAAGTTGCCTTTCTTCAAATGGATCAGCAGCAGCGAAATAGTGGCCGGGGTGATGCCCGACATGCGTGAAGCCTGCCCCAGTGTTTCAGGGCGCTGCTTGTTCAGACTCTGGCGCGCCTCAATACTCAGCGCCGTCACCTGCATGTAGTCCAGCTCTGCCGGCAAGCGCAGGTTCTCGTAGTGGCTGGCGCGCTCAACCTCGTCCTTCTGGCGGTCGATGTAGCCCGAGTATTTGGCGGCAATCTCTACTTGCTCAATGACAGATGCCACAAACACATCTTGGGCCACGGCGACTGCCGACACCGCACCACCTGCCTCAACGGGGGTTTCACGTGAAACATTCGGCACCACTGGCAAGGCGGCGTTGGTGTAGCGTCCGTTGTCCAACGACATCAAGCCCGCATAGTCCACATTGGGGCGGCGCAGCAAATCTGCCAGGCTGTACTCATGGTCAATGGCTTTGCCCAACACCCGCTCGGACTCTTCGGCCGGCAGGTTTTTGGGGCTGACCCAAATACCGCGCAGGCGCTGCGTCTCTGCCGCCACTGCATCGCGCTTGCGGCAAAAGGCGTCCCAGCGGGCATCGTCCACCAGACCCAGCTTGCGGCCGGCCTCGGTCAGTCGGGCGTCGGCATTGTCTTCGCGCAGTTGCAGGCGGAACTCGGCACGGCTGGTGAACATGCGGTAGGGTTCAGTCACGCCCTTGGTAATCAGGTCATCCACCAGCACGCCCAGATAGGCTTCGTCACGCGCGGGCACCCAGGCGTCACGCCCCTGGCATTGCAGGGCGGCGTTGACTCCCGCGAATAAACCTTGCGCGGCCGCCTCTTCATATCCCGTGGTGCCGTTGATCTGGCCAGCAAAAAATAGGCCCTGAATCTGCCGCGTCTCAAAGCTGCTTTTCAGCGAGCGCGGGTCAAAGTAGTCGTACTCAATGGCGTAGCCGGGGCGCAAGATGTGGGCGTTCTCCAGCCCCGGCATGCTGTGCACCAGTGCAACCTGGATGTCGAACGGCAAGCTGGTGCTAATGCCATTGGGGTAGTACTCATGGGTGGTCAGGCCTTCGGGCTCCAGAAAAATCTGGTGACTGTCCTTGTCGGCAAAGCGGTTGATCTTGTCTTCGACGCTGGGGCAATAGCGCGGCCCCACCCCTTCAATCTTGCCGGTGAACATGGGGCTGCGGTCAAACCCGCTGCGGATGATGTCGTGGGTGCGCTCGTTGGTGTGGGTTATCCAGCACGGCATTTGCGCCGGGTGCATGGCCACACGGCCCATAAAGCTGAACACCGGCATGGTCGGACTCATGCCGCCGGGCATGCCGTCGCCGGGCTGTTCCTGGCATTTGCTGAAGTCAATAGACCGGCCATCCAGGCGCGGTGGCGTGCCGGTTTTCAAGCGGCCTTGTGGCAGCTTCAACTCTTTGAGCCGGGCACTTAAGGAGATGGAGGGCGGGTCACCAGCGCGCCCAGCGGCGTAGTTGTTCAGGCCCACATGAATCTTGCCGTCCAAAAAGGTGCCCGCTGTGAGCACCACGGTCTTGGCGCGAAACTGGATGCCGATCTGGGTGATGGCACCCACCACCCGGGCGCCATCTCCATCACCCTCCACCATCAAATCATCCACCGCCTGCTGGAAGATCCACAGGTTGGGCTGGTTCTCCAGCATGCGGCGAATAGCGGCCTTGTACAAAATGCGGTCGGCCTGGGCGCGGGTGGCGCGCACGGCCGGGCCCTTGCTGGAATTGAGAATGCGGAACTGAATGCCCGCCTCGTCTGTCGCCAGCGCCATGGCGCCGCCCAGCGCGTCCACTTCTTTGACCAGGTGGCCCTTGCCAATACCGCCAATGGACGGATTGCAACTCATCTGGCCCAAGGTCTCGATATTGTGGGTAAGCAACAGCGTCTTGCAGCCCATGCGGGCAGCCGCCAGCGCGGCCTCGGTGCCGGCATGGCCGCCGCCGACGACGATCACGTCGAAATCTTGTGGGTACAGCATGAATGGGAGCAAGGGGAGGTAAGCCCCTGATTTTACGGGTTCCCCGATTTTTCGCGACAATCAAGGCCATGACCCAAGCTACCTTTTTCCTTACTCGTCTTTGCGGGCAGCACCCGCGAACATTCCTTCAACCGTCGATTGGCGCACAACGCAGCCACCATGGCCCGCGCCGCTGGCGCCCAGGTCACGCTTTTGGAGCTCTCCACGCTGGACATTCCGCTCTACAACGCCGACCTGGAAGCCCAGGGCACGCCGCCGGATGTGATCCGCCTCAAAGAAATCATGGACGCGCACCCGGCCTGGATCATCTGCTCGCCAGAGTACAACGGCAGCTACACCGGCCTGCTGAAGAACACCATTGACTGGGCCTCCAGTCCCGCCAAGAGCCACCCCTTGTGGATCAATGGCATCAAGCCGTTTGAAGGCAAAGTGGTGGGGCTGCTGAGCGCCTCCAACGGTGCGTTGGGCGGTCTGCGTTCACTGGAACACCTCAACCCGCTGTTGCTGAACCTGCAGTGCTGGGTCTGCCCCAAACAATTCGCCCTGAGCCGCGCCGGCGATGCGTTTGATGAACAAGGCATGCTCAAATCCGAGGCGCACCGCAACAGCACCCAGGCGGTGGTGGACCAGGTGCTGTGGGCCGCACCGCGCCTGAGTTGACTTTGGCTTTCTAAATCACGCTTAGTGAAATAGGGCGCTAGCCCTCGTCAATATTGATTTAGTTGCTATATTATTCATAGTAATTTGACAATCACCCCTGCCGACCTAGCAAAAGGGTGCTTTCGGTTGAAATAAGTACAGCACTCCAATTGCCACCCGTAATTACCCTAGTTTGTCCTGTTTTAGACAGTGCAACCGAGTAAGGCGCGGTAAGGTGTGAGGCACTTTCGAAAGAAGAACACCATGTCCGCCATTCCCCTGCACAGCGTCACCCCGGCTGACGCCATCCGACTTCCGCTGGAACAAACTCTGGCTCTGCAACGTGCGGCCTATCTGGCCCACCCCTACCCCAGTTTTGCCGAGCGCAAGGCCGACCTGAAAAAGCTCAAGGCGTTTATCCAGGACAACCGCGAAGCCATCCTGGACGCCATCAGCGCGGACTACGGCAACCGCTCGCGCCACGAGACCTTGTTTGCCGAAATCTACGGCATCGTCGACGGCTTAGACCACGCCGTGGGCCATCTGCGCAAATGGATGAAACCCCAGCGCCGTGGCATTGACCTGAAAAACTTTCTCGGTGCAAAGAACCGGGTCATTCCCCAGCCTCTGGGCGTGGTAGGCCAAATCGTGCCGTGGAACTTCCCGATCTTTCTGTGCTTTGGTGGATTGACCTCCGCCTTTGCCGCCGGCAACCGCTGCATGGTCAAAATGTCGGAAAACTCCCGCCAACTGGCCAAACTGCTGATCGAGAAGTCACCCGCCTACTTCCCCAAGGACAAGCTGGCGTTCTTTGACGAGACTGGTGGCGTGGGCATCGAGTTTTCCAAACTCAAGTTTGACCACCTGCTGTTTACCGGCTCAGGCGTAACCGGCCGCGCGGTGATGGCGGCTGCGTCGCAAAACCTGTGTCCGGTCACGCTGGAGTTGGGTGGCAAGGCGCCCGCCCTGGTGTGCGACGACTTCCCGCTCAAAAAGGCGGTTGAACGCATTACCTTCTTCAAGTATTTCAACGCCGGCCAGATCTGCACCACCGCAGACCATGTGTTTGTGCCGCAGGCCAAGGTGAGCGAGTTTGTGGAGATTGCCAAGCAGGTGGTTTCCAGCCGCTATGCCAACCTGGACACCAAGGACTACACCGCCGTCATCGACGAGCGGGCCTTCAACCGCATCACCCGTGCCATGGACGAGGCCGAGTCACGCGGGGCCACCCTGGTCCAGCTGATTGCCGGCAAGAAGTGGGACGTTGCGACGCACAAGATTGCGCCGCACATCGTGCTCAACGCTCCGCCCGATTGCGAGCTGCGCACCCGTGAAATTTTTGGCCCGGTGCTGCCGGTGGTGGCCTACACGGCCATGGAAGAGGTCATCAACACCATCAACAGCGGCCCGCGCCCCCTGGCCTTCTATCCCTTTAGTAACGACAAGGCCTTGATTCACACCTTGCTGAACCGAGTGATGTCGGGTGGCGCCACAGTCAACGATATCGTGCTGCACACCGGCCAGCACGACATGCCATTCGGCGGCGTGGGAGAAAGCGGCATGGGGCACTACCATGGCTACGAAGGCTTTGTGACCTTCTCCAAACTGCGCCCGGTGTTCTACCAGGCGCCCTTTAGCGCCATCAAATTCCTGTGGCCACCCTACGGCGCATTTGCCACCAAGTACCTCGACTTTTTGACCAAACGATAAACAAGGTTCACCCCATGAGCGTGCAAGAATTTGACTATGTTGTGGTCGGCGGTGGCGCATCCGGCTGCGCGGTGGCGGGGCGTCTGAGCGAAGACCCTGCCGTATCCGTCTGCCTGATTGAGGCCGGTGGCAGTGACGCCGGTTTCACCGTGCGGGCGCCGCTGGGTTTTGCCGCCACACCGCATCTGGGTATCAACAACTGGGGCTACAACACGGTGCCGCAGGTCGGTCTGGGCGGGCGCAAGGGCTACCAGCCGCGTGGCAAGGTGATGGGCGGCTCGTCCTCCATCAACGCGATGGTCTACACCCGTGGCAACCGCCAGGACTACGACCGCTGGGCCGAGCTGGGCAACCCCGGCTGGAGTTACCAGGAGCTACTGTCCCTGTTCAAGCGCTCGGAAAACAACGAATGCTTTGGAGCCACCGAATACCGGGGCGTGGGTGGCCCACTGAACGTGGCCTATTTGCGCAGCCCCAGCCCCCTCAATGAGGCCTTCATCCAGGCCTGTGTGGAGCAAGGCATTCCCCGCAACCCCGACTACAACGCCGAGCGCCAGTTTGGCGTGTCTCCCGCGCAGGTCACCCAAAAGGGAGGCGAGCGCTGGAACGCCGCACGCGCCTACATCGACCCGCGCCGCGGCCAGCCCAATCTGACCGTCATCAGCGGCGCCCACACCAGCCGCGTGCTGCTCAACGGCAAACAGGTTACTGGTGTGGAATATTTGCAAGGTGGCCAAACCGTGCAAGTGAAGGCCAAACGCGAGGTCATTCTCAGTGGCGGCTCGTTCGGGTCACCGCAGTTGTTGATGCTCTCGGGCATTGGCCCGGCCGAACACCTGAAGCAGCATGGCATACCGGTACTGCACGATTTGCCCGGTGTGGGCCAAAACCTGCAAGACCACCTCACCACCGTGCTGATCTACCGCACCGCACGTTGGCAAGACACCATCGGCAATTCACTGCGCGGCGCTTGGGCGTTACTCAAAGCGGTGTTTGAGTGGCGCAGCAAACGCACCGGCTGGATCACCACCAACGTAGCCGAAACCCAGGGTTTCATCTCCACCGAAGGCAACCCGGACTACCCCAACATCCAGTTGGCCTTTTGCACCAGCATTATTGACGACCACACCCGCAAACAGCACCTGGGCCATGGCTACACTCTGCACGCCACGCTAATGCGGCCCAAGAGCCGTGGCTCGGTGCGCCTGGCCAGCAATAAGCCCACCGATGCCCCGTTGATCGACCCCGGCTTTTTGACGCACCCCGATGACCTGGCCACGCTGATCAAAGGCACGCAAATGGCCTACGACATCATGGAATCGAAGGCGCTGGCGCCCTGGCGCGGCAAGATGGTGCACCCAGTGGAGCGCAACAACCCGGCGCAGATTGAGCAGTTTCTGCGCAAGAACTGCGACACCGAGTACCACCCGGTCAGCACCTGCAAGATGGGCCCCGCCAGCGACCCCATGGCCGTGGTGGACGCCACACTCCGTGTGCATGGCCTGCGCAACTTGCGCGTGGTAGATGCCTCCATCATGCCCAACCTGATCACCGGCAACACCAACGCACCCTCCATGATGATTGGTGAAAAGGCCGCCGACCTGATCAGGTCTGGCGCGTAAAGCCCATGCGGCGAAGGGTGTTGTCCTTGACCACGTAATGGTGGAACAGAGCAGCAAACGCATGCCCGCCAATCAGAAAATAGCCCAGATTGCCGCCAAACTCGTGGATCTCCTTGATCGTGCTGCCCAGTGCCTTGTCTGGCGCAATCAGCGCCGGTAGCTCCAAGCCGAAGAAGGGAATCGGCTTGCCGCGTGCACTGAGCAGCGCCCAGCCCAGAAGCGGCAAGACCACCATCAGGGCGTACAGGGCCAGATGGCCCAGCTTTGCCAGTTTCTCCATTAACGCCGAGGGCGGTGGCTGAATCGGTGGCGTTGTCCCCAGCACGCGCAGCACAATGCGCAGCCATACCAGCGCAAAAATCAGCAAACCAAAGGTGGCGTGCCAGTCCCGCGCAGATTGGCGTTGGGCGCTGCCCTTCTCAAAACCATCAGCCAGGTTGACCAGCACATAGACCACAATGAACAGCAATACCATGGCCCAGTGCATGGTAATACTGGCGCTGCTGTAGCGCGCGTTGTTGGATCGGGTCGTCATAAGGTTCCTCCGCGTAAATCAATGCAATGGGTTGACTGTAGTGCCTTCACCTGAAGCCCAGCTTAAGCGTTTGCCAACGCACACTAATGATGCATATAGACGCGCGCCTGCAATGGTTGTTCTTTGTCGCTAGGATGAAAGGCTGCGCTATTGCATGCCTTACCCGTAAAGATACTCCCATGAAACTCTACTACTCTCCCGGCGCCTGCTCCTTGTCTCCCCACATCGCCTTGTTGGAGGCTGGTCTGACGTTTGAAGCCATTGCAGCGCCCACCAAGACGCACAAACTGCCCGACGGCACAGACTACTACACCATCAACCCCCTGGGTTATGTACCGTTTCTGACGCTGGACGACGGCCGCAGCCTGCACGAAGGCCCGGCCATCGTTCAATACATTGCCGATCAGGCCCCTGACAAGAATCTGGCCCCCGCCAACGGCACCTACGAACGCTACAAACTGCAGGAATGGCTGACCTTTATCGGCACCGAACTGCACAAGACCTTTTCCCCTTTGTTTGTGCCCACCACACCGGCCGAGACCAAAGCCGCCTGCCTGGAGCGCATGCAGTCGCGCCTGAAGTGGGTGGACGGCGAACTGGCCGGCAAGCAGTACCTGATGGGCGACCAGTTCACCGTGGCTGATGGCTATCTGTTCGTGGTAACCAACTGGGCCCAGTACGTCAACCTGGACCTGACGCCCTATGCCAACCTCGTTGCCTACCGTGCCCGCGTCGCTGCACGCCCGGCGGTGGTGGCTGCGATGAAGGCTGAAGGGTTGATCAAATAAGTTCGTCCATTTCATTTCGAATATTCGCGCGTAATGCTTACGTGGGTTTGCGCAACATTTCTTTGCGATTCAGGGCACATTTTCAAAATAAATTTGAGTGAAATTGGCAAATAGTCGCATAATGGCGCAGTATTGCCGGAATTTCGGTGCTACTGGTTTGCGGTGATTTACCAGTTTCGCGTCTGCTTTAAGTCTTCAATGGTTTGTTGATTGCGGGTTTGGACACCATCGCGTTTTGAGTTATTTTGAGGAGTCCTTACATGGGCAACAAACTTTACGTGGGCAACCTGCCCTATTCTTTCCGTGATGAAGACCTGCAACAAGCGTTTTCGGCTTACGGTTCCGTTTCTAGCGCCAAAGTCATGATGGAACGTGACACTGGCCGTTCCAAAGGCTTCGGCTTTGTGGAAATGGGCAGCGACGCAGAGGCACAAGCAGCCATCGGTGGCATGAACGGCCAACAATTCGGTGGCCGTGGCCTCGTGGTCAACGAAGCCCGTCCCATGGAAGCGCGTCCTCCCCGTACCGGTGGCGGCGGCTTTGGTGGTGGTGCTGGCGGCGGTGGCCGTAGTGGCGGCGGCGGTGGCGGCTACGGTGGTGGCGGCGGCGGCGGTGGTTACGGCGGTGGCGCTGGCGGCGGCCGTAGCGGCGGCGGCGGCGGTGGTGGTTACGGCGGTGGCCGTAGCAGCTACTAAGCAGCTACCGGAGCAAGTCTCCAAATTAAAAAAGGGCCTCTGGGCCCTTTTTTGTTGTTTGACAAAAGCACTTACACGCCATCAACACGCCGCTTGCGTGGGCGCCCGGATAAAACTTTGTCAAACAACCAGTTCGGCAATAGGCGCAGGCCCTTCGCCACCCATCCCATTTGCCATGGAATCACCCGGTAGCTGGCACCCGCTGCGATGGCTTTGTATGCCCGGTTGGCAAAATCATCGGCCTGCATCAGAAAAGGCATCCGATAGCGGTTCTTTTGAGTGAGCGGTGTGTCAATGTAACCCGGACAAATGGTGCAGACCCGAATGCCGCTGTGGCGCAGTTCACCACGCAGACTTTCGCAGTAACTGATCACCGCAGCCTTGCTCGCGCAGTAAGCGCCATGTCCCGGCAACCCGCGGATCCCAGCCACACTGCCAATGCCCACCAGCGCGCCCGAACCGCGCTGTGCCATGGGGTCGATGAAGGCATGGAAGCTTGCCGCCAGACCCACGTTATTGACCGCAAATGTTCGCGTCATCACGTCCAGATCATTGCGAATGGCGGTGTCCATACCAATGCTGATACCAGCATTCGCAATCACCACATCGGGTACGCCCTGGCGCTGCAAGCATTGCTGGGTAGCGTTCACGATGTTGTCCACCTCCGCCACGTCGGCGCTGTAAACCTGGTAGCGTGCCAAGTCCAAGCCGCGCAACCGGGCCCATGCCTCAATCTCTTCGGTGCGTCGAGCCACCAACGCCAGCGAGAAACCGGCCTGGTAATAGCGCCAGGCCAATGCCTGACCGATACCACTGGAAGCGCCGGTAATGAAAACCAATTGGGACATAGGCTGCCTCCTAGGGTTGTGCTACATGGGGCGGCATCAAGGTGCCACGCACACGGCCACTCAATTGCAGGGTCTGCTCCACGTTGTCAAAGTCCATGCGGTCAGCACTGAAGCGGTCCTGGCCGCGCAACATGACCACCGGTTTGTGGGAGCGCACCCTGTCGGTATTCATGAAGGCATGCAAAAACTCGCCACGGTATTCCATGCGCTGCGCGGTGGGTCCGGTCTTGGCAGCATCTGCGTCGCGCACCACCACAGCGTTGCCCATCAGTTGCACCTCCGACGAGTCCTCATTGGTCAGGCCCCGGTTAGCCGTGGCCGTGGTCAGGCGACCCTGTTCGTCAAAAGAGCGTACTCGAATAGCATCAATCTCCAGCCACAGGGTATCTGGGTAGTGGCGCGCCTGCGTGCCAATTACTTCTGTGCGCACACGGCCCTGCGCATCAAAGGTTCGCACAGAAAAATCACGCATGAAATAGTCCGGCTCATGCTGAACCGGCTTCTGTACCACCAGTCCGTTAGCGGGTGGCGTGCTACGCACCAGCCAGTAGGTTCCCGAAGCCAGGAGCCCCATGGAAATCAGCGGAAAGTAGAGCAGGAAACGGTCCCAGCCGTCACGCAACAAGGACATCATTGCGTATACGATTCCAGCAAACTCCCGTAGCGCCCACTGGCGACCAGGAGAATGTCACAAAACACACGGGCAGCTCCGTGCCCACCCTGTAGGGCAGTTACGTGATGAGCCACAGCCAATACCTCTGCATGGGCGTTGACCGGTGCACAGGCAAAAGCACAGCGGCGCATCACCGGCAAATCCGGCCAATCGTCGCCCATGGCAGCAGCAACACTCCAGTCCAGCCCCAGCGTGGCCAAGGTCTTCTCTGCGGCAGGTCGCTTGTCCTCGGTTCCAAAGAAGGCATGGACAATGCCCAACACCTGCAAACGAACGCGCAGGGCCATGGAGTCCCGTCCGGTGATGACCACAGGCGTGATCCCGGCTAGTTGCAACAACTTGAGCCCATGGCCGTCTAACGAGTTGAAACGCTTAATCGATTCCCCCGATTCAGAAAAAAACAAACCCCCGTCTGTCAGTACGCCATCCACATCAAAAAAGGCGACTTTCACACCCTGCGCCTTGAGCAACAACTCGGGATCAAAATTCAGGGTCGGTTTCATCAGATAACCTTCGCACGCATCAAGTCGTTGCTATTGAGAGCACCGCACAAACGGCCATCGGCATCCACAACCAACACGCTGGTAATGCGCTGGCCTTCCATTAGTTCGGCCGCGTCCACCGCCAGTGCATGTTGGTCCACGGTAAAGGGCGCGCGGTGCATGACCTCGTGCGCAGACTTGCCACGCAAATCAATGCCCTGCTCCACCAGCCGCCGCAAATCCCCGTCCGTGAAGATGCCAAGTACCCGCCTATTCGCATCGACAATGGCCGCAGCCCCAAGCCCCTTGGAACTCATTTCACGCATCAGCTCACTGAAACCCGCAGTTGGCTGCACGATCGGAATCGCCTCGCCCGAACGCATGACATCGCTGACATGGGTGAGCAACTTGCGTCCCAATGCGCCACCGGGATGGGAGCGCGCAAAGTCCTCGGCACGAAAGCCCCGCGCGTCCAGCAGCGCTACGGCCAATGCGTCGCCCAAGGCCAACTGGGCAGTGGTGCTGGCCGTTGGCGCCAAATTCAGAGGACAGGCCTCCTTGTCTACCGTACTGTCCAGCCACAGATCCGCATGCAAGGCCAACGTGGATTGCGCGTTACCAGTCATGGCCACCACCGGCGCACCCAGGCGTTTGAGCATGGGGAAAATTGCCGACATTTCCTGCGACTCCCCGCTGTTGGAAATTGCCAGCACCAAATCGGTGGCCGTGATCATCCCCAGATCACCATGACTGGCCTCAGCCGGATGCACGAACATAGCCGGCGTACCGGTAGAGGCCAGCGTAGCGGCAATCTTGCGGCCAATGTGGCCACTCTTTCCCATGCCCATCACCACCACACGGCCCTGAATGGCCAAAACCATTTGGACCGCCTTGGCAAAGGTAGCACCGACCCGGCTCTTGAGTCCCATGACCGCCGCGGCCTCAATGTCGAAAGTCTCATGTGCCAGCGCAATCGCGCGCTCGGCCGTTTGTGCGGGATACCGCGTAGCGTGATCGGTCATGGCGGCATTTTATAGAGCGGAACGGCTCTTGCTAGTATGTGGCCATGACCGGACTTGAAATTACCCTCGTTTACCTGCTGGCCGCCGTTCTGGGCGTCGTGGTCTGCCGCTACTTTCAGTTGCCACCCATGTTGGGCTATCTGGCGGTTGGGGTTGCAGTGGGGCCCAACGCGCTGGCGCTGGCGCAAGAAGCTGAAGGCGTGCGCAACCTGGGTGAATTTGGCGTCGTGTTTCTGATGTTTGTTATCGGGCTGGAATTCAACCTGCCCAAATTGCGGGCCATGCGCAAGCATGTATTTGGTCTGGGGCTAGCGCAGGTCGTGGTAACCATGTTGGTGGCGACCGTGGCCACCATGGGACTGTCGGTCATTGCATCGCAACAGTGGGGGATGTCCTGGCAGGCAGCACTGGCCCTGTCCAGCGCATTGGCCATGAGCAGCACCGCCATTGTCGTCAAGCTCATGGTCGAACGGCTGGAGCGTGAATCAGAACACGGCAAGCGGGTTATGGGCGTATTGTTGTTCCAGGATTTGGCGGTAGTTCCCTTGCTGGTGTTGATCCCCGCCCTTGGTGCTTCGGGCGAGGAACTGGCAAGCGCGCTGGCGATTGCCGCCATCAAGGCTACGGCCCTGATCACGGTGCTGCTGGTAGGTGGCCAGCACGTGATGCGCCGCTGGCTCACCCTGGTGGCACGCCGCAAAAGCGAAGAGCTGTTTGTACTGAACCTGCTCTTCATCACACTGGGGCTGGCATGGCTGACGGAACTGGCGGGCCTGAGCCTGGCGCTAGGAGCGTTCATTGCCGGCATGCTGATCTCCGAGACTGAGTTCAAACACCAGGTGGAAACCGACATACGTCCCTTTCATGATGTGCTGTTGGGTCTGTTCTTCATCAGCATCGGCATGCTGCTCGATTGGCGGTTGGTATTGGAAAACTGGCATCTTGTTTTGGTGTTGCTGCTGGTCCCTACCCTGTTCAAAGCGGCCCTGGTGGCAGCCCTGGCCAAGGTGTTGGGAGCCAGCGCCGGCGTAGCGCTGCGTACAGGTCTCTATCTGGCACAGGCGGGTGAGTTCGGTTTTGTGCTGCTAACCCTGGCCAAAGCCAACTCACTCGTGCCGCCCGCCCTGATGAACCCCATCATGGCCAGCATGGTGTTGTCCATGCTGGCAACGCCTTTCATCATCATGTACAGCAACCGAATCGTCATGAAGCTGGTAGCCAGCGAGTGGCTGCAACAGTCGCTGCAAATGACCACCATTGCGCGAAAATCCATCAACGCCAACCGCCACGTCATCATCTGCGGTTATGGACGCTGCGGCCAGAACCTGGCTAAGATGCTTGAAGGCGAAGGCATCCCCTACATGGCCTTGGACCTGGACCCGGATCGCGTACGCCAGGCCGCTGAAGCAGGTGATTCGGTCGTGTTTGGCGATGCCGCCCGCTTGCAGGCCTTGATCGCCTCCGGCATTGCACGCGCCAGTGCAGTGGTCATCACCTACCTGGATGTACCGGGTGCACTCAAAGTGCTCAACCATGTGCGTGCGCATGCACCCCAAGTGCCCGTCATCGTGCGCACCCAGGACGACCTGAGCCTGGAAGTGCTTCAAGCAGCCGGGGCAACCGAGGTGGTGCCAGAAACCATCGAGGGTTCGCTGATGCTGGCCAGCCACGCACTGGCTCTGGTAGGTGTCCCCATGCGCCGTGTCATCCGCATCGTGCAAGACCAGCGCGATGCCCGCTACAAGTTGTTGCGCGGGTTCTTTCGGGGCGCCGATGACGACACGGCGGATGAACTCCAGTACGAGCGACTGGCTACATTGACAGTACCTTTGGAGGGCAAGGTCGTGGGGCGCCCACTGGGGGAAGTTGCACTGCAGACACTGGATGTGCGTTTGGTCAGCCTGCGCCGCAACAGCGGCAAGGTGGCATCCGTGCAGGACAGCACCCTACTGCAGCCCGGCGACACTCTGGTGCTATCGGGCAAGGCCGAAGCACTCGCCATCGCTGAGCAAAACTTGCTCAAGGTTTGACTCCCACCCGGTAATCCCGGGGGCACAATAGCACCTGACGCCGCCGCGCGGCCCCAACACTCTGGCCAACACCATGCAACAGAACATCAGTGTCAACCAATACCTGCGGGACCATATCCGCACGGTGTCCGACTGGCCCACGCCGGGCGTGCAATTCCGCGACATCACGCCACTGCTACAGGACGCCAAGGTGTTCCGGGTGTTGATCGATGCCTTTGTCCACCGCTACATGGATGCCCACATGCGCCCGGACATCGTGGCAGGCTTGGATGCACGCGGCTTCATTCTGGGCGCAGTGGTGGCGTATGAGCTCAACGTCGGTTTCATTCCCATCCGCAAGAAAGGCAAGCTGCCCTTCACCACAGTGGAGGAAACCTATGAGTTGGAGTACGGCAGCGCCACAGTTGAGTTGCACACCGACGCAGTCAAGCCCGGCAACCGGGTACTTTTGATTGACGACCTGATCGCGACCGGTGGCACCATGATGGCGGGTCGCAAACTGCTGGAACGCCTGGGTGCCACGGTAATGGAAGGTGCGGCAATAGTGGATTTGCCCGAGTTGGGTGGCTCACAAAAGCTGCGCGATTCCGGCCTGCCGCTATTTACCCTGGTAGATTTCGCCGGTCACTAGGCGTTGGCACGATCACAAATCCCCGTACTGTGTGCCACTCAAAGGTGAGGGGCGATCGTCTATCTCAGTGTCTTCAAAGTTCACGGGCGGTTGTGGGTTGCGGCGCCCCGAATGGACGATTTCGCCAGGCGCTACCAACGGTGTGGGGCTGGCCGCAGTAGCCAAGGCCTGTTTGAATGCCGCAACCTCTTCGGGGTGCAAAGGCTCGTAGCCTGTGAGTGAGGGCGCCACGGGAATCGGCGCTGCCAACGGCTTGTTTACGGGAAGCGGGGGGGGCGTGGCGGCAACCGGTGTCATCCGTGCGGTGACCCCGGCGGTAACGTGCTCATTGACACGCCAATAAACGGCAGTAACCAGAATATCGTGCCGGGTTTTGGCCGACTGGGCAATCATCCCTTCCACTTCCGCCAGACGCGCGGTTTCCCCTGCGTATTGCCGGGCAAGGTCCATCATGATCAGGTACTGGCGCCCCCTTGAATCGAGCGACAAAACCTTGAACTTGTAGCTGGACGACAGCACACCGATGCGAATCATGCATTCCCGCACCACCGAATACAGCAATTCCCGGCGCTCCAAACGCTCATTCTTGCGATTCGCAGCGCTGCCTGGTGGAGTGGAACCGGAGTATGGACGCCCTTTGTCCGATGGCCGAAAGGGCTCGGTAACATCCACGTGACTGAGGCCAGAACTTTCGGCAGGTACGGACTGCCGTGGTGGAGGCTTCTTGGAGAACCAGTTGAACAAGGACATTCTTATAGCTTTCGGTATCAACGACCGAAAGAGTGTAGTCCAGCTATTTACCGATACAAAATTTGGAGAAGATGACGCCTAACAGGTCGTCCGACGTGAATTCACCGGTGATTTCACTCAGGGCGTTCTGTCCAAGTCGCAGTTCTTCCGCCACCAAATCCAGGGCCTGGTCCTGCGCGGCCAAATGTTCGCCAGCCAGTTCCAGGTGCGACTGCACCCGACGCAACGCCTGCAAATGGCGTTCGCGGGCAATAAAAACACCACCACTGGCTGCCTGCCAGCCAGCGGTCTGCAACAGGCTGTGGCGCAGTCCATCCAACCCGGAGCCGGTCTTGGCCGATAGTACGATGCCTTTGGTTGGCGCTTCTCCCGATACGGCGTCGGCCTTGTTCCAGACATCGATCACCGGCACATTGTTTGAGAGTTTCTGGGCGATAGCCCTCGTGATCACAGCATCAGCCGCTACGTAATCAATAGCGTTGATACGCGTGAGATCGTGCAAGAATAGCACTGCATCGGCGCCTTCAATCGCTTCCCAGGCCCGAGCGATGCCGATTTGTTCCACCGCGTCGTCACTGGGGCGCAGGCCGGCTGTGTCCACCACATGGATCGGCACGCCTTCAATCTGGATCGTCTGCTGCACCTTGTCGCGGGTGGTGCCGGCAATCGGTGTAACGATGGCCAGTTCGGCCCCAGCCAGCGCGTTGAGCAGTGACGACTTGCCGGCGTTGGGCTGCCCGGCAATGACCACGGTGATGCCCTCTCGCAGTAGCGCTCCCTGCGTGGCCCTGTGCAACACGCCATGCAAGGCCTGTTGCAGGCGGTCGAGTTGCCCCTTGGCATCGGATTTTTCCAGAAAGTCGATCTCCTCCTCGGGGAAGTCCAGCGTGGCCTCCACCAGCATGCGCAGGTGAATCAGGGCATCACGCAAGACGTGGATCTCGTATGAGAAGGCTCCCGACAGAGACTGTGTGGCGCTGCGAGCTGCTGCTTCCGTGCTGGCGTCAATCAGGTCAGCTATCGCTTCAGCCTGGGCCAGATCAATTTTGTCGTTGAGAAAGGCCCGTTCCGAGAACTCGCCGGCCTGCGCAATGCGCATGCTGCTCAAGTAGCTGCAACCCGTGGTGGGGTCTTGATCCACCGCAGACTCCAGGCACCGTGCCAGCAGTAATTGCAAGACCACAGGGCCACCATGGGCCTGCAGCTCCAGCACGTCTTCACCGGTGAAGGAATGGGGAGTTGGAAAGAACAGTGCTAGACCCTTGTCGATAGCCACGCCCTGGCGGTCGTTGAAAGGCAACAAAGTGGCTTCGCGAGCGCGCAGACTGCGGCCCAGCAGGTGTTCAACCCACGGCCCCAAGGCCCGACCGCTGACCCGTACGATGCCGACAGCACCCCGCCCGGGAGCAGTCGCAATTGCGGCGATGGGATCGTGCTGGCGGGCAAGCATGGGTGCTAGGCGCGTAGCGCCTCAGGGCTACTTCTTCATCCAGGGCATGTTGAACTTCGGCGGTACACCCATGCGGGTGTTGATGACCCACTGTTGCAGGATGGACAGGATGTTATTGGTGATCCAATACAGCACCAAACCGGCCGGGAAGAAGAAGAACATGACACTGAAAATCAGGGGCATGAACCACATCATCTTGGCCTGCATGGGGTCCGGCGGCGCCGGGTTCAGGGACGTTTGCAGCAAGGTAGTGGCAGTCATCACCAGCGGCAGAATGTAAAACGGATCGGGCGAAGACAAGTCTTTGATCCACAAAATCCAGGGCACGTTGCGCATTTCCACGCTGGACAGCAGCACCCAATACAGGGCAATGAACACCGGGATCTGGATCATGATGGGGAAGCAGCCACCCATGGGGTTGACCTTTTCCTCGCGGTAGATGCGCATCATCTCCTGCTGCATCTGCTGCGGTTTTTCCTTGAGGCGTTCCCGCATCTCGGTGATCTTGGGGTTGATGGCCTTCATCTTGGCCATGCTGGAGTAGGCCTTGGCGTTAAGCCAGTAGAACGCAATCTTCAACAGCAGCACCAGCGCAACAATGGACCAGCCCCAGTTCTGGATGAAGCCATGCAACTTGTCGAGCAGCCAGTACAAGGGCTTGGCCAGAATGGTCAACCAGCCGTAGTCCTTGACCAATTCCAGCCCGGGTGCCAGTTTTTCCAGCATGGTTTCCTGTTGCGGACCGGCAAAGAAGGTGGCGTTAACTGCCTTGGTGGCACCAGGAGCCAGTGCATCGGCATGGGTGATCATGGTGGCACGGTAGCAGCAGTCCGCCACGGGCGAGCCAATGTCTACACCGTCTACGGAAAAAGTACGTTGTACACCTTGGGGCAATATCCAGGCACTGGCAAAGTAATGCTGCACCATGGCCACATAACCGTTGTCAGCCGCTTTTTCGTAGTCGGCCTTGTTGTTTTTGATGTTCTTGAATTCAACCTTCTGGTATTTCTTGGCTTCAGTGTAAACAGCCGGTCCGGTGAAGGTCGAATAGAACGAAGACTCTCCCAGTGGCTTGTTACCGTCGCGCACCAATTGCAGGTACACCTGCGGCGACAACGGCGCAGCCGACACGTTGGTAAGCTCATGTTTGACCGCTACGTCGTAAGCACCGCGGTGCAGGGTATAGGTTTTAACCAGCTTGATGCCGCCCACGTCGGCCGAGGTGAATTGCAGCATCAGTTCGTCTTCGCCGTCCTTGAGGGTGCGGGCACCACTGAAAGTCATGGGCGTCTTATGCGTGGGAAAGGCGCCAGAGGCGCTGCCGCCAATCACGCCGGTTTGTGCCAAGTACACACGATCTTTGGATTCATCGAGCAACACGAAATTGCGTGTCTTGTCCGCCATGTCGATGTGCTTCAGGAACTCGGTGCGCACCAGTGACCCGCCTTCGGTGTCGAACGTCAGCTTCAGCACGTCGGTGCTAACCTCAATGCGCTCTTTGGGTGTGGGAGCGGTTTCAATGCCTGCCGGAACGCTGGCTACCGTGGCGGCAGTGCCCGGCACACTGGGCACGCCAGCTGTACTGGCGCTGGAAGTGGTCGCCGGGGCCGACGCACCAGCGGGAGCCGTCTGCTGGGCGGGGCTAGGGAAGAACGTCGCCTTCTTTCCGTTGTGCACCTGCCACTGGTCCCAGAGCATGACCATGGAAAAGCCAAAGATCACCCACAAAATGGTGCGGCGAATATCGTTCATGAAGGTTTCTTTTCAGAGGAAGAAGAGAGCAGCCGCGTAAACAGCCGAGGGGATTCTGCGGGAACCGGGTCCAGACCACCGTCACACCAGGGGTGACAGCGCGCGATACGCCGAACGGTCAGGTAACTGCCACCAGCCGCACCGTGGGCCTGCAGCGCTTGCAGGGAATAAACCGAACAGGTCGGCTCAAAGCGGCACGACGAACCCAGCCAAGGGCTGAGAAACATGCGGTAGGCCTTGACACCACCGATAAGCAGCGTTTGCATCATGGCGTCGTTGGTGCACAGGCTCGAGAAAACAGCTGTTGCAGTTCAGCGCGTACGGCTGCCTTGAGTGCATCAGAACTTGCACTCACAAAGTGGGTGCGGTCAAAACCCGCGCGCAATCGCACCACGTGGGCACGTTCGCTCAGGTTGGATTCGAAATCAGCACTCACGTTGTAAATCTGGCGTTTGATGGCATTGCGCGTCACGGCGCGCTTGGCCCACCGCTTGGGAACCATGGCACCCAACCAAACCGCGTGAACCGGAAACAAAGTCGGTGGCACGGCGGGTGGTGCTCGGACAACAGCTACATCCAGAGCGCAGCAATGCAGGGCAAAGTGCGCCGTTCTGGCAAGTGTATGACCTGCCAGAACTGCCTGAAACTGGGGCCGCGTCTTTAATCGCTGCACAATGGTGTTACACCAAAACAGCACATCCGCCATGCCAGGCTCAGCATGCGTCAGTCTGAAGCAGACCCGCAGTTGGAAATTAGACAGCCAGGCGCTTGCGGCCTTTGGCGCGGCGTGCATTGATCACGGCGCGGCCACCACGGGTCTTCATGCGGACCAGGAAACCGTGGGTACGGGCGCGGCGGATTTTGGAAGGTTGGTACGTGCGTTTCATTTGGAATTTTCCTAACAGGCTCAGTTTCGATCCAGCCCCTAAACCTTAAACACCTCAGCTTTAACTTCAGTTCTATTAAGGCTCAATTTGGGCGGATCTTGGTCTTATCGCCCCGAACACAATCAGGGGAACCGTCGATTATCGCAAATTTTCCGAACCAGAGCAACACCTTACATGGCAAACGGCGCGTAATGCTGGAAGTTCCAACCAGCAAAAATAAATGTGGATAAGGTTTTGATAAATTACAATCTGGCGCGCAGCAACCTATAACTATCCACAGAAGCTGAAAAGAAAAATGCCAGAGGGACACCCACACCAACACGCCCTGCCAGCCGGGCTCGATATCGGCCAAAGCCTGTGGCAAAGCTGTGTCGACCAGCTTGCCCAGGAACTGCCGGAACAGCAATTCAATACCTGGATCAAGCCGCTCAGCGCCCATGTGTTAGAGGACTTTTCCAAGGTCACCATCTTCGTAGCGAACCGCTTTAAACTCGATTGGGTTCGCGCCCAATACAGTACCCGTATCGCATCGCTGTTGGAAAAAATGTATGGTCAACCGGTGCTGGTTGAGTTAGCGATCACTCCGAGAGAAGTCATTGTAAGATCAACCTCTGCTGTTATTGCACCTGAACTGGTCGCGGCCGAGGAAAGCGTAGCAATCGGAGAAACCAGCACCTCCAGCCTGCCCAAAAATCGCCTCAATAGCATCCTCACATTCGAGAACCTAGTGGAAGGCACCGCCAACCGCATGGCCCGCGCCGCTGCCATGCATGTTGCCACCATGCCGGGTCATCTTTACAACCCCTTGTTTATCTATGGTGGCGTGGGACTGGGCAAGACCCACTTGATGCACGCGGTAGGCAACCGCCTGCTGGCGGACAAGCCAGGAAGCAAAGTTCTCTACATCCATGCAGAACAGTTTGTCTCGGATGTGGTTAAGGCCTACCAGCGCAAGACCTTTGACGAATTCAAGGAACGCTACCACTCCCTGGATTTGCTGCTGATTGACGACGTGCAGTTCTTTGCCAATAAAGATCGAACGCAGGAAGAGTTCTTTAACGCCTTTGAAGCCTTGTTGGCCAAGAAAAGCCACATCGTGATGACCAGCGACACCTACCCCAAGGGGCTGACCGACATCCACGAACGCCTGGTTTCCCGCTTTGACTCTGGCCTCACGGTGGCGATCGAGCCGCCAGAGCTCGAAATGCGGGTGGCGATTCTCATCAACAAAGCCCGCGTCGAAGGCTCCGAAATGCCGGAAGAAGTGGCTTTTTTTGTGGCCAAGAACGTGCGCTCCAACGTGCGCGAACTCGAAGGCGCCCTGCGCAAGATCCTGGCCTATTCCCGCTTTAACCAGAAAGAAATTTCCATTCAGCTGGCGCGCGAGGCGTTGCGCGACCTGCTCTCCATCCAGAACCGGCAGATTTCGGTGGAGAACATCCAAAAAACGGTGGCCGACTACTACAAAATCAAAGTCGCCGACATGTATTCCAAGAAGCGCCCAGCCAGCATTGCCCGTCCGCGCCAGATCGCCATGTACCTGGCCAAGGAACTTACGCAAAAAAGTTTGCCTGAAATTGGCGAGATGTTTGGTGGACGCGATCACACCACCGTATTGCACGCCGTGCGCAAGATTGGCGGCGAGCGCCAGCAAATGACGGAGTTGAACCAGCAATTGCACGTGTTAGAGCAAACCCTGAAGGGCTGACGACGAATAAAACGCCATTTCATCGAAACGGGTGCCCAAAACTGGGAAAATGGCAGGATTTCAAAAAAATAGGCACGCTGCGGCGAACGGTGCCACCACAGACATAAATAAAGAGGTAGACATGATTGTTTTGAAGGCAACGCAGGACAAAGTCCTATCGGTACTGCAATCCGTGGCCGGAATTGTGGAGCGCCGCCACACCTTGCCCATTCTCGCCAATGTGCTGGTCCGCAAAACCGGTACTTCGTTGCAAGTCACCACCAGTGACCTGGAAATCCAGATTCGCACCACGGCCGAACTCGGCGGTGACACTGGCAACTTCACCACCACCATCGGCGCACGCAAACTCATCGACATTCTGCGCACCATGCCGTCAGATCAAACCGTGTCGCTGGAATCCAGCCAGAACAAGATCATCCTCAAGGGCGGCAAAAGCAAGTTCACGTTGCAAACCATGGCCGCAGAAGACTTTCCGCTGGTGCAGGAATCCGCCAATTTCGGACCCGTATTCAGCGTGCCGCAAAAGACCCTCAAAAACCTGCTGAGTCAGGTGTCGTTCGCCATGGCCGTGCATGACATTCGTTACTATCTCAACGGCATCCTGTTCGTAGCCGAGGGCAAACAACTGAGCCTGGTCGCGACAGACGGTCACCGTCTTGCCTTTGCCTCCGCCACCCTCGACGTAGAAGTGCCCAAGCAAGAGGTGATCCTGCCGCGCAAAACCGTAGTCGAATTGCAGCGCCTGCTGTCCGACGCTGAAGGCGCCATTGAAATGCAATTTGCCAACAACCAGGCCAAGTTCGTGTTCGACGGCATGGAATTCGTCACCAAACTTGTCGAGGGCAAGTTCCCCGACTACAACCGCGTCATTCCCAAAAACCACAAGAACAGCATCACCCTGGGACGCACCGCACTGCTGGCAACCCTGCAACGGACCGCCATCCTGACCAGTGACAAATTCAAGGGCGTGCGCCTGAATATCGACCCAGGCAGCCTGCGCGTGGCCTCCAACAACGCCGAGCAGGAAGAAGCCGTGGACGAGTTGGACATTGACTACGGCGGTGACAGCATCGAAATTGGCTTCAACGTGACCTACCTGATCGACGCCCTTGCCAATATGAGCCAGGACATGGTCAAACTGGAGCTGTCCGATGGCAACAGTTCGGCACTGTTCACTATCCCCGAGAACGCCACCTTCAAATACGTAGTGATGCCCATGAGAATTTGACGCTACTGAATTCGTAGCGCCTAACGACGCAAACCCCCGGCCTCCCGGGGGTTTGGTCATTCTAAGAAGGGGACGGCCTGCCGCAGACAACAAGTGAGCCATGACCGCAGACAACAAGCCCGAATCCAGCCCTGAAAACAACGATGCAGCCGTGCACACGGGCGAGGGTGGCTCGGACAGCTCCAACTTCCAGCCCACCATCGATGCGCACCAAGTTGGCGCTTCCGAAGCCTATGGCGAAGGCTCGATCCAAATCCTCGAAGGCCTGGAAGCCGTGCGCAAGCGCCCCGGCATGTACATCGGCGACACCTCCGACGGCACTGGCCTGCACCACCTGGTGTTCGAGGTGGTGGATAACTCCATCGACGAATCACTGGCTGGCCACTGCGACGACATTCTGGTCACTATCCATTCCGACAACTCCATCAGCGTGGTCGACAACGGTCGCGGCATACCCACCGGTGTGAAGATGGACGACAAGCACGAGCCCAAGCGCTCAGCGGCCGAAATTGCCCTGACCGAATTGCACGCCGGTGGCAAGTTCAATCAGAACAGCTACAAAGTCTCCGGCGGACTGCACGGCGTGGGCGTGTCCTGCGTGAATGCACTGTCCAAAATGTTGCGCCTGACCATTCGCCGCGATGGCAAGGTCCATGTGATGGAGTTCAGCAAAGGCTTCGTGCAGAACCGCATCATCGAGACAGTGAATGGCGTGGAAGTCTCGCCCATGAAGGTGATTGGCGAAACCGAAAAGCGTGGCACCGAAGTGCACTTTTTGCCGGACAACGAGATTTTCAAAGAAAACAGCGATTTCCATTACGAAATCCTCTCCAAGCGCCTGCGCGAACTCTCTTTCCTCAACAACGGCGTGCGCATTCGCCTCAAAGACGAACGCACCGGCAAGGAAGACGACTTTGCCGGTGCCGGTGGCGTGCAGGGCTTTGTGCAGTTCATCAACAAGGGCAAGACGGTGTTGCACCCCAACATCTTTCACGCCATGGGTGACCGCCAGAGCGACCAGCAAACCAACATTGGGGTTGAAGTGGCCATGCAGTGGAACAGCGGCTACAACGAGCAGGTGCTGTGCTTCACCAACAACATTCCCCAGCGCGACGGCGGCACCCACCTGACCGGTCTGCGTGCTGCCATGACCCGCGTCATTAACAAATACATTGACGATTCTGAACTGGCCAAAAAAGCCAAGGTAGAAGTCACCGGCGACGACATGCGCGAAGGCCTGTGCTGCGTGCTGAGTGTCAAGGTGCCCGAGCCCAAGTTCAGCAGCCAGACCAAAGACAAACTGGTCAGCAGCGAAGTGCGCGGCCCGGTGGAAGACATTGTCAGCAAACTGTTGTTTGACTATCTGCAAGAGCGCCCCAACGACGCCAAGATCATCGTTGGCAAGATCATCGAAGCCGCCCGTGCCCGCGAAGCGGCCCGCAAAGCGCGTGACATGACCCGCCGCAAGGGCGTGTTAGACGGCATGGGCTTGCCCGGCAAACTGGCCGATTGCCAGGAAAAAGACCCGGCAATGTGCGAAATCTACATCGTCGAGGGTGACTCCGCCGGCGGCTCTGCCAAACAGGGTCGCGACCGCAAATTCCAGGCCATTCTGCCGTTGCGCGGCAAGATCTTGAACGTGGAAAAAGCGCGCTACGAAAAGCTGTTGACCAGCAATGAAATTTTGACGCTGATCACCGCCCTTGGCACCGGCATTGGCAAGGCCGGTGGCACCACCGGTAATGACGACTTCAACGTCGCCAAGCTGCGCTACCACCGCATCATCATCATGACCGATGCCGACGTCGACGGCGCCCACATCCGCACCCTGCTGCTGACCTTCTTCTACCGCCAGATGCCTGAACTGGTAGAGCGCGGTCACATCTACATTGCCCAGCCGCCGCTGTACAAAGTGAAGGCCGGCAAAGAAGAGCTGTACTTGAAAGACGCACCCGCGCTGGATGCATTCTTGATGCGCATTGCGCTGGTCAATGCGTCGGTTTTCACCGGCGGCCCCAACGGGACCACCCTTGCGGGCGATACGTTGGCCGAACTGGCGCGCAAGCACCAGGTTGCCCAGAACGTCATCGCGCGCCTCAAAAACTTTATGGATGCCGAAGCCCTGCGCTCCATTGCCGATGGCGTGGCCTTGAATCTGGACACCGTGCAAGACGCCGAAGCTTCTGCCGCAGCCCTGCAAGCCCGCCTGCCCGATGCTGAAGTGGCCGGCGAGTTTGACGTTCGCACCGACAAGCCCATTTTGCGCATCAGCCGCCGCCACCATGGCAACGTCAAGAGCAGTGTGCTGACGCAAGATTTTGTCCACGGTGCTGATTACGCCGCTTTGGCCGACGCCGCCAACACCTTCCGCGGTTTGTTGTCAGAAGGTGCACGCGTGATGCGCGGTGAAGGCGAGCGACAGAAGGAAGAAAAAGTGAACGACTTCCGCGAAGCCATGGCCTGGTTAATAACCCAAGCCGAAAACGCAACCAGCCGCCAGCGCTACAAAGGTCTGGGAGAAATGAACCCCGCCCAGCTGTGGGAAACCACCATGGACCCCACCGTGCGCCGCCTGCTGCGCGTGCAGATCGACGACGCCATTGAAGCCGACCGCGTGTTCACCATGCTGATGGGCGACGAGGTGGAGCCGCGCCGCGATTTCATCGAAACCAACGCCTTGCGTGCAGGCAATATCGACGTCTAAGTCCCTGGGGTCAGGTGGGCTATGCCCACCTGCGCCGGGGTACCACATGCACCCCGCCCCATTCAATAGTGAATTGATTTAACTGGTTCGCCGAGGCGTCATCGGGCCGCGGCCTTCGATGTGGCGGAAGTTGATGCGACCCTTGGTCAGGTCGTAAGGCGACAGCTCCAGCGACACTTTGTCACCCGCCAGAATGCGGATGTGGTTTTTGCGCATCTTGCCGGCGGAATAGGCAATCAGCTGGTGACCGTTTTCCAGTGTCACGCGAAAGCGTGTGTCGGGCAGCACTTCGTTGACGACGCCCATCATCTCGATCAAGTCTTCTTTGGCCATGGTGGTACTCCTGTAAATCTGAATTCAATGGGGGCGTGTGTTGTCACGTACCCAGTCTATGCCTTGGGCAATGGCGTAGCGCGAGGCTGCGTCATGCGAGGGAAATGCATCGTGAAACCGCATGACGCGGTCGGTAGAAGCGCTGCCGCGTCCGCTGGCAATGGAAACCTGTGCGGCGAACTGCCCACATGGTAATTCACTGGGGCAGGCTGCTATGCGAAATTTGCCCATCGTGATGGGCGATTGTCTTGTTGTTGTCGTAAAAATCATTAAATTAATCATATGGGTTTCTGGCCGATAGGCTCCGAATACCCGAAAAGCACAATTGGCATGCCCTCATGCCGAGGTTCTGTCTGGTCAACCAAAGGCCGCGCCATAGCAGGGGCGGCGACGACAGAAGGAGAAAATGCCGCTACGCCGTAAGAAGGTAGCGGGAGCGCAATTGAAGGGCCGGACTGGCAACCCCTCTGCCGGGGTATTCGCGACCCCGTTGGTAGGTGGGGGCGTGACCAGTCGCCAAATGCGACGCGCTAATATAACACGCCCAGCGAAAGTCTGCTTGCCAACCGTTACCGCGCCACTGGTTTGCGTGCTCGCGGTTTCTTGGCCACAGCCGATTTTGCCGACGCTGGCGCCCGTACTGCTTTGGCCCGGGCCGCAAGGGCCAGTTCGCGCACCTTGGCAATGTCGGCATCGCTAAACGGCCCGTTCACACCAGATATCGCCGCCAGCTTCATACCGTGCTTCAGGCCCAGTTGGTAGATTTCACGCACTTTCTCCCACTCGATGGCGCGCCCCACTGTGAAGTTCTCAAAGCGGCCTTCCAGCGCCAGCACAATGGTTTCGGCCAGGCAGGCATAGGCCACGCCCTTGGGCAGGCCAATGTTTTTCATCTGCACGTCGCCCGGGCAGCTGGATTTCACCGGACTCAATCACCAGCACATCGGGGCGCTTGGCGACTTCGGCAGGTGGCAGGTCCAGCGGTCGGGCCACGTCGGTGATGACGCAACCGGGCTTGACCTTCATGATGTCGAGCACTTTTTTGCCCGCGCCCGAGGTGGCGGTGACCACCATGTCCATGTCGGCAATGTCCCGGTCAGCGTGTGCCGACAGGAACAACTTGGCATCGGGCGTTTCCAGCAGGATGGACTCTTTAAGCGCCAGCAACTTGGCCGTCTCGGGCGAGACCAGGTACACCTCTTGGGCTGCCTTGGCCAGCAAACGCGCGCACACCGAGCCGATGGCTCCGGTAGCACCCACTACCATGGCCTTGAACTTGACCCGCTGCTTGCCCCGGGGGGCCGGCAACAGGCGCATGCGCAACAACGCGTCATGCGCCGCCCACAGTGCACCCGAGGCGCTGTAGCTATTGCCGGTGGTAATGGGCAAGGGCGCCCGCTTGGCTACCGTCAGACCGGCATCGCCCACCACTTTGGTGAAGGCACCCAAGCCCATGATCTGAGCGCCCAGGCGCTGCGCCATGGCGGCCGCATCCAGCAAACGCCGGTAGGTGAACTCGGGGCTGTGCCGCATGATCTCCTTGGGGGTTCCGCCCACCGAAATCAGCCACCCTTCAGCCTGTACACCAGTGGGTGACTGAATGCCAGTCACCCGTGAATACACAAAGGGCGGCGCATAGGCCATGACTTTTTCCAGCGAGTTCATCAGCACCGGCGGCGACACCTGCGACAACAACTCGATGGGCTTGACCTTTTTAAAATACTCCTGCGACAACGGGTGGATCACAAAAGCAAAGCGGTTGATCCGCTGAAAACCATTGGGGTGGATGATGCGTGGCTCAGAATGCAGGCCGGTGATGATCTCCAGGTAATCGTCCTCCAAAATCTCCTTGGGCTTTTTGCCGGTGGCCGCCAGCACCATGGCGTCCAGCAGATTGGCGCCCAACACGTGGCCGTGCATCACGGGCGAGCCGTCGATGATGGTGGCAACGCCCTTGTCCCGCAGTTGGGCGATACGCTCATCATTCACCGTGGCGGTAATCACCGTTTTGCCACCCAACTCCTCCAGGCCAAAGTCATCCAGCTCGTGCACCGGCGCAACAATGACGCTGGCCTTTTGCATGGCCCGGCGCAGCACAAAACGCGTCCACTCCTTCACCGGGCCAGAAGCCATGGCGGCGGGAAGCGTCCAATCCTTCACGTAATGGGCACCGTCCGCATACAGGTTGAGCGCTTCCACCGAACCCAGCAGCTTGGGCACGCCCAGTTGCAAAAGCGGATCGGCAAACTGCAGGTTGCCGGTGTGCTCTGCCATTGCCAAGGCCAGCTTGTAGTCGGTCAAGCCGGAAAAGAACAATACCCGCGCGTTGTTGAAGAAGCTGCCCAGATGCGTCTGGGCGTGGCGTACCGCCCACTCCTGAAAAATGTCACTTAACCGCCCACCGGTCGTGACCGGCACCCGGGTGGCCACGGCCAAGAGGCGCGCGCTGTCTTTCTCGATGAAGCGGCGAGACCCGACTTTGTAATGGTCCTTGAGCACGCCCAGACCAATGGCAGCGGCCTTTGTATTCCACTGCTTGATCAACTTGACAGCTTCTGCCGTGCTGCCATTGGTGCCAATGCGCCGCACATGCAGCTTCTCGCCCAAAAAATCGGTGATGAAATCGAAATCCTGGCTACTGGAGCCCAAGCTGATACTGACAACGTGCTTCATGGTGTCCCAAAAATAAAGGCCGAGGTAACCGCCATTCTTTCACCAAATGACCAAAGTCAATACCGATTGGCACAAACAAAGCCCAATCGCCCACCCGCTAGTGGCTTGCGCGCTTTACCGGCACCAAAAACCAGGCAAAGGTCAGCGTCTGCGCTACCAGCAACACGCCCAGCGTGGCGCGAAAGGCATTGGCCCGCGTCAGGCCCCCAGCGTCCACAAAGGCATCTACCGCAGCGCCAATGCCCCATTGCAGGCCAAAGGCACCCACAAACACCACCAGGTTCAGTGCAGTATTGACCCGCCCCGACAGTGCCACCGGAAAAGCCGCCGTCAGTTGCGAATAGGCAATATTGCCCAGGCTGAACGACAGACCCAAGAGCGGCCACAGCCAACTGGGATGGGCCCAATCCAACAGAATGGCCAGCTCCACCACCAACGCCAGGCCCATACCCACGGTCAGCAGCAGCATGGGTGAGATGCCACGGCGCGCCAAAAAACCAGAGCAGGTGGCCACAAACAAAAACCCGGCCAGCATGGCCAGCGCCATCAAAAACAGCACGTTGGCCGCCTCACTGCGCGTGGCGCCATGAACGTCCATCAGCCAAGGAACCGCCCACAAACCCTGGATCGCCATGAAGCCACCCACCGTCACACAGCCCTGGGGCGCAAAACGCCAAAAGTGGCGGTTGCTGTAGATGCTGCCCAGCGTGCGGACCTGCTGGCCAAACGACTCCCGGTGTGCTGCGCCTTGATGGTCCGGCATCGTCATCAAAAAACCGGAGGCCAGTACCAGCAGCGCCGCCACCAAAAAGAACACACCGCGCCAACCCAGCAACGGCAACGCCGCCTCCACCGGCACGCTGGCCGACAGCGCACCCAAGCCGCCAGCAACCATGATGGTGGCGGTCAGCGCCGGCAGGCGGTCAATGGGAAACCACTGGCTAAAGGCCTTGAAACTGGCCATCAAACAGGCCGAAACCCCCAACCCAATCAGCGCCCGACCAAGGGCCAATGCCTGCAAATGGGTGCCCAGGGCAAACAGGGTGCAACCACTGGCGGCCACCAGCAACAGGGCGGCTTCCACCCGGCGCGGACCAAAGCGGTCCAACAACAGGCCCAGCGGCAACTGGAACAGCCCAAATCCCAAAAAATAGGCCGATGTCAGCAGCCCCAACCCCGCCGCCGAAATGTTCAGTTCCTGCATCAGCTCCGGCGCAATCACTGCATTGACGCTGCGCAGCCCATAGGACAAAAAATAACCGGCGGCATAGGCTGGCACCAGTCGAAACCACAAGCGTACGTAATCGGTCATGGTCACCATTGTCGTAGATGGCAAAATGGGGTTGTAGCCCTCGTCCAATATGCGTAGATAGCTATAAAATTGCTAGCGCACAAACACCGCCAACCAAAAGTCACAGCCATGATCCAGCGAATCAACCCCCAACCCCAATGGTCCGACGCCGTGGTGCACAACGGCACAGCCTACTTTGTGGAAGTGCCCGAAAGCGGCACCGACATCACCAGCCAAACCCTGGCCCTGCTGGCCCAGGCCGAGCGCACGCTGTCCCTGTGCGGCAGCGACAAGAGCCGCCTGCTGCAGGCCACCATCTACCTCAAGCAGATGAGTGACCGCGCAACGTTCAACGCCGTGTGGGCGCAGTGGCTGCCCCAGGGTTGTGCGCCCGTGCGGGTGTGCGTGAGCGCCGAAATGGCCAGCCCGGACTATTTGCTGGAAGTTGCGTTTACGGCCGCGGCGTTTCACCGATAGGCACCGCTGTGCTGGTGCTGCAGGGGCTTGCGCCCATCGTGTCACCCAACACCCGCGTGCTCATTTTGGGCAGCTTTCCCGGCGTGCGCTCGCTGCAACTGCAGCAGTACTACGCCCATCCACAAAACCAGTTCTGGAAACTACTGCAAGCCATTTGGCCTGCGAGCCCTCGTGAAACAAGCTTGGATAGCTATGAAAAGCGGAGCAAATGGTTGCTGGAGCACGGACTGGGCGTATGGGATGTGTACGCATCCTGCGAGCGCGAAGGCAGTCTGGACACCGCCATCCGCCACGCCGTGCCCAACGACATCGCCGCGCTACACCTGCCGCAGCTAGCTGCTATCGCCCACAACGGTGGCGAGAGCTTCAAGCACGCCCGCCACACGCGCACATTGGGCCTGCCGGTCTACCAGCTCCCCAGCACCAGTCCGGCGAATGCCAGTTGGACCTTTGAGCGCAAGCTAGCGGCATGGCGGGAGGTAATGGAGCGGCACGGGTTGGTTTAGCCGCATCCAAATGATCGCAATTTCATAGGAATCCGAACCGCCGTGCGTGCCATGTTAGAAACGCAGGCGAAGGGCCGAAACGCTCTGGAAAACGAATGCGTTGCCGATCAAAACGCAATAGGCTTTCCGTGATGAAGCTATCGCCCTTGTTGGCTTTCACTTGGGACGACACGCGGACCGTGAAATCGGGCATCACCGTAATCAACCCTTGGTCATACGCTCGGTCGTGCAGGGCAGACAGGCACAGACCATTTTGCGGGTTGAGGCGGTTATGGGTGTCCTCACTCCACGGCACGATGTGGCTGGCAATGACCAGCTTTTCGTGCTGTAGACCGCTGATGCAGCAGGTCGCGTTGTAGCTGCTAAGCACTGCACGCCGGAAGCGTGCCTGATTGACCCGCACTAGCACAGTGGCACTCCGGGTCTTACCTTCTTCCAAAATCGACAACTCCTCGGCAGTTGGCCACTCTTCCAGCAAACCTGCATCGGGTTGAACCTCATGGCGCCTTGCAAGACCGTCATATTCAGCAGCAGCCTCCAGCGCCACAGCGTCCCAGTTGGTTTGTAGTTCATTCCAGATTTGCTTATCCAATGCGGAAGCATTGCCCATGCCGCTACGCCCACTGGCAACGATCACTGGATCAAGACTGGCCAAATTGACCAGCTTCAATGCGATGGAACCGGGTGTACGGCCAATCCATTGCGCGAGTTCAATGAGCTTGGGATTGCGTTGGTGCAACTGGCCAAACGGTAGCTGCAAATAGACGTGCAACGCCGCCAATGTCTGCGCTCTCGTCCAGTTATTACGTGCGGCGGCTTCTGTGGCCATGACTCGTCCCTCCGGTTGCAAGAGTCAGTATGCCAGGTGGGACGCCGAAGCTACTTCAACACTCAAACGCCCCAATGGGCCGACAACTGCTCGTTCCACTGCAATATTGCGCCAATGCGCGCGATGAAGTTTTCAAGAGTGTCAAAGGCCGCTCCGTCAACTTCATCAAACTCGGCAAGTCGCAGCGCATAAAAGGTGTGCCACACATGGTCAGGCCTTGTAGTTGCTGGCGTCACGGTTGCAATAGTCAAATACGCTGAAGTTACTCAATGCCGGCTCCTGATTGGACAAAGCGTAAGGCGCCAACCCAGCTCTGTCACCCAGGGCTTTGCCTGGGGTGACAGCCGCAAACGACCCTTACAAACTGGTACCCAGCGCTATCCACATAAAATAGCATCAAAGTACAACCCAGCCCTCGTCCAATCTACACAAGTAGCTATCGATTTCATAGTATGCCGAACACCCACACTGCGCGCCTGACCACCCACGACTCCACCCGCATCGACGACACCCGCATCAGCGCCGTGCGTCCCCTCATCACCCCGGCCCTGCTGGAAGAAAAGCTGCCCGTGCCGCAAGCCGCCCAGGCGCTGGTGGAGATTAGCCGCGCCGCCATCTCCAACGTACTGCACGGCCAGGACGACCGCCTCATCGTGGTGGTGGGGCCGTGCTCCATCCACAACCATGACCAGGCCATGGAATACGCGCGCCAGCTTCAGCGCCAGGCCGATGCACTGAAGGACGACCTGCTGGTGGTGATGCGCGTGTATTTCGAGAAACCCCGCACCACGGTGGGCTGGAAGGGCTACATCAACGATCCGCACCTGGACGACAGCTTTGCCATCAACGAAGGCCTGGAAATGGCCCGCCGGCTGGTGCTGGACGTGCTGGAACTGGGCCTGCCCGTGGCCACCGAGTTTCTGGACCTGCTCTCGCCCCAGTTCATCAGCGAACTGGTCAGTTGGGGCGCCATTGGCGCACGCACCACCGAGAGCCAGAGCCACCGCCAGCTGGCCAGCGGCCTGTCGTGCCCGGTGGGTTTCAAGAACGGCACGGACGGCGGCATCAAGGTCGCCACCGATGCCATCCAGGCGGCCAAGGCGCCACACGCCTTCATGGGCATGACCAAGATGGGCCAGACCGCTATTTTTGAGACCCGTGGCAATGACGACTGCCACGTGATTTTGCGTGGTGGCAAGCAAACCAACTACGCCAAGGCCGACGTGGACGCCGCCTGCGCCTTGCTCAAGGCCGCCGGCCTGCGCGAGCAGGTGATGATTGACGTGAGCCACGCCAACAGCAGCAAGCAGCACGCACGCCAGATCGTGGTGGCGTCCGAAGTGGCGGCCCAGATTGCAGCCGGAGACCAGCGCATCACCGGCATCATGATTGAGAGCCACCTCCAGGAAGGCCGCCAGGACATCGTGCCCGGCACGCCCCTGAAACACGGCGTCTCGGTTACAGATGCCTGCATCAGCATGGAGCAAACCATACCGGTTTTGCAAGAGTTGGCGGCAGCTGTTCGGACTCGCAGAGCACGCTAGCCCTCGTATTCATTGATTGTTCAGCTAACAAATTGATAGCTATGAAACTTTGCATTCTTGACAACGACATTCTGGAAGGCCATCTGCACGAGACCTACTCCAGCTTTGGCGCCCTGTTCATCCGATTATTCGAAGGCGTGGGCGCCGACTGGACCATGGACGTGTTCAACACCCAACATGGCCAGTACCCGGCGTCGTTTGACACCTATGACGCCGTGCTTTTGACCGGCAGCCGGGCCGATTCGTTTTCCGATGAACCGTGGGTGGTGGAATTGCGCCGGCAGGTCACCGCGCTGTTGCAATCGGGCAAGAAAATGGTTGGCGTGTGTTTTGGCCACCAGCTCATCGCCTTGTGCATGGGCGCTCCGGTCGGCCGTGCACCGCAAGGTTGGGGCGCTGGGCGCATGACCTATGACTGGCACCGCCCCGACCTGCCGCACCAGGCCGATCGCACGCAAATTGCCCTCTTGGCCAGCCACCAGGACCAGGTGTTGGAATTGCCACCCGGCGCCACGCTGGTGGCCAGCAGCGACTTTTGCCCGGTGGCGGCGTTCACGGTGGGTGACGCCGTGTTCTGCATCCAGCCCCATCCTGAATTTGAAGAAAGCTTAAGCGCCCACCTGATCGACAAGCGCCGCGACATGCTCGGTGAAGAAAAATACCAGGCCAGCCGCGCCAGCCTGGAACACGGCCACGAAGGCGAAGATGTAGCCCGCATGGTGGTAGCCTTTCTGGAAGGTACCCGGCCGGCGCCTTGATCCCGTGTGTGTCTGGGGGGGACAGTGAGAAGACAGGCCCCGGGCCGTGGATGTGCCCGGGGAGGTTTGGCTTTGCGGCGTGGCCCTTGTGGGGCTGTCTGCACAACGGCGGCTTGTGGCCGGTGTTGCTGTGTTGGGGCTGTTGGTAGCAGTTGCATCCAGTGTAGACCGATGGCCATGGCAGACAATTGCGTTGTTGCCCATAAATATTCAATATTTGGCATACTCTGCTTTAAATTTGTATATTTAAGCTATCCACATGAAGCTAGATCGCTATGACCGCCAAATCCTGGAAGTGCTGCAGGTTGATGGCCGCATCAACAACCAGGATCTGGCCGACCGCATTGGTCTGTCGCCCTCGCCCTGTCTGCGCCGGGTGCGCGCGCTGGAGGAAGCCGGCCTGATCGTCGGCTACCGTGCCCTGCTGGACGCACGCAAGCTGGGCCTTACGCTCATGGCGCTGATCCACATTTCCATGGACCTGCACACGCCCGAGCGCTTTGCCAACTTTGACGCTGCCGTGGGCTTGTTGCCCGAGGTGCTGGAATGTTTGCTTATCACCGGGCAGGACGCCGACTACCAACTCAAGGTGATCGTGCGCGACATGGACCATTACCAGACCCTGCTGCTAAACAAGCTGACCCGCATTGAGGGCGTGACCGGCGTGCACTCCAGCTTTGTGATGCGCCAGGTCGTCTCCAGGACTGCGCTGGCCTTGTCCACCGGCCCCGACTGAACCATAAGGCCTTACCATGTGCCTGATCGCCTGGAACTGGCAACCCCACAACCCAACCACCCGGCTGCTGCTGCTGTCCAACCGCGACGAGTTCTATGCCCGCGCAGCCCTGCCCCTGCACTGGTGGGATGCCAATGGTGCCAAAGAATCCCGTGTGCTGGCTGGCAAAGACCTGCAGGGCGGCGGCACCTGGCTGGGTGTGAGCCGCAGTGGCCGACTGGCGGCCCTCACCAACTACCGCACCGTTGAAGCACAACGCACGGACGCACCCTCTCGCGGTGAATTGGTGGCGGGCTTTCTGCAAAGCGATAGTCCAGCTGGCGCGTATCTGGCGCAATTGCGCCAAAACGCCGCCAACTACAACCCGTTCAACCTGCTGGTGTTCGACGGCGCACAGCTGATGGGGCTGGAAAGCCGGGGCGCTCGCATCCTAAAAATGGAACCAGGCATTGGAGCCGTCTCCAATGCCAACTTTCACACCCCCTGGCCCAAGTTGACCCGCCTGCGCCAAGCCCTGGAAACCCAGATTGAGCACCAGCAACTGCAGGCCAACCAGCTACTACCGTTGCTGCACAACCGCGATTTGGCACATGACGAAGCCCTGCCACGCACCGGTGTCCCACTGGAACTGGAACGCGCGCTGTCTGCCGCCTTCATTGCCACACCCACCTACGGCACACGGGCCTGCAGCGTGGTGGCCGTGCACGCGGACCACGCCGAATTCACTGAACAAAGTTATGGGCCACAGGGTTTGATTTCCCAGCATCAAGAACGCTTTAACCTGACTGGTAAAGTCGTTAAAGATTTGTAAACGCCACCTTGAAGCGCCACAGCAGGTCACCATCTATACCCTTTACCACTGTGCCGCGCTTTTTTCAGCCTGGCAATTTCTATGGCCCTGGCCCCCGTTCTTCTGCTTTCACTGGTCCTGCACGCGTTCATTGGCTGGCGCGTGGCTCCCGATCTGGCAACCGTCAATATGGCGTTGGGTACTTCCCTATGGGTAGCCTTGCTGATCAGCGCCCTGCTGGTGCCGCTGGGCTTGCTGGCGCGCATCGTGGCCAAACCCCCGCTGTCCGAATGGCTGACCTGGTTGGGGCTGTTGTGCATGGGCCTGTTCTCATCGTTGCTGGTGCTCACAGTGTTGCGAGAACTGCTGCTGGCCCTGGCTTGGTTGGTAGATGCCGCATCGCCCGGCAGCGTGTCGCTGGCCCACCTCCATACCGAAACGGCTTTGGCTTTGCCAATATTGGCGTTGCTCGCCACCGCACTGGGGTTTTGGAACGCGCGCCGTACCGCCGCCGTGGTACAGGTCGATGTGCCCATCGCCAACCTGCCCGAGACCCTACAAGGCTTTACCGTGGCGCAGATCAGCGATATCCATGTTGGCCCCACCATCAAGACACGCTACGTGCAGCGCATCGTGGATCGGGTCAACGGCTTGCAGGCCAACATGGTTGCCATTACGGGTGATTTGGTAGACGGCAGCGTCAATGAACTGGGCCACCACATCCAGCCCTTGTCGCAACTCAGCTCCACCCACGGTACCTTTTTTGTAACCGGCAACCATGAGTACTACTCGGGTGCCCATAGCTGGATTACTGCCCTGCGCAGCTTGGGTGTGCGCGTGCTGATGAACGAGCATGTCCTTATCCATCACAGCACCGATACCCAGGACCCTGAACCCGCTGTGGTGGTGGTTGCTGGTGTGGCCGATTACAACGCCCACTATTTTGACAAGAGCCACCGCAGCGATCCACAAAAAGCCCTGGAGGGGGCACCGGAACATGCAGTCTTCAAGCTTTTGCTGGCGCATCAGCCGCGCAGCGCAGAGGCGGCTTCCCAAGCGGGTTTTGATTTGCAGTTGTCTGGTCACACCCACGGTGGCCAGTTCTGGCCCTGGAACCACTTTGTGCGCCTCCAGCAACCGTTCACTGCTGGCCTGCACAAGCTACGCGACTTATGGGTCTATACCAGCCGTGGCACCGGTTATTGGGGGCCACCCAAACGCTTTGGGGCGCCGTCCGAGATCACGCAGTTGCGACTGGTGCGGGCTTAAGGAAAACCGGTTTAACGGCTTTCTGGAAGTTCAATCTTGACTTCCAGGGTTTCAAGATTGTCCTCACGTCCCTGAATGACTTTGATGTCGGACGGGTTCACCTTCACGTACTTGCTGATCACTGCCACCAATTCACGTTGCAGTTCCATCAGTTTTTCCGGCTGCAAGGCATTGCGTCCGGCGCGTTCGTGGGCCAGCAAAATCGACAAGCGTTCCTTGGCAACACTAGCAGTTGATTTTTTCTCACCCAAAAAAAACGAAAGTAAAGAGGCCATGGTTTATTTGCCTCCAAATATGCGCTTGAATAGTCCTTGCTTGGGTGCTTCGGTAAAGCGCATAGGCTTGTCGGCACCCAGAAAGCGGTCAATCACATCCTTGTACGCTTCGGACACATCACTGCCTTGCAGGTGTACCGCTGGCAAACCTTGGTTGGAGGCCTGCAAAACCGATTCGCTCTCGGGAATCACCCCAATCAGCTTGATACGCAAAATGTCCTGAATATCTTCCAGCGACAGCATCTGGCCTTGGTCCACCCGTGAAGGGTTATAGCGGGTAATCAGCAGGTGTTCCTTGATCGGTTCGCCACCTTCTATTGCGCGCTTGGTCTTGCTTGCCAACATACCCAAAATACGGTCGGAATCGCGTACGGAAGACACTTCCGGGTTGGTCACTACCAGGGCCTCATCAGCGAAATGCATGGCCATCAAAGCACCGGTTTCAATGCCCGCTGGCGAATCGCAAACAATGAATTCAAAATCCATGGCGGCTAGATCAGAAAGCACCTTTTCCACGCCAGCTTGCGTCAGTGCATCCTTGTCGCGGGTTTGCGAGGCGGCCAGCACGAACAGGTTTTCGCATTGTTTATCTTTGATCAATGCCTGGTTCAAATTGGCTTCGCCCTGGATCACGTTGACCAGGTCATACACTACGCGGCGCTCACAACCCATGATCAGATCCAGGTTTCGCAGGCCCACGTCAAAGTCGATTACCGCAGTCTTGTGGCCGCGCAGGGCCAGGCCAGTTGCAAAACTGGCACTGGTGGTGGTTTTACCCACTCCACCCTTACCCGACGTCACCACAATAATTTTTGCCATAGTTTTCCTCAAGCTTTCAAAGCTTCAATAATGAGTTTGTCTTGGCCGTCGTTGCTTAAACGCACTTGAGCGGCCTTGCCGTGGACAGTGGATGGCAGAGCGTTTTCGCTGGTGCGGTAAATACCCGCAATTGAAATCAGCTCGGGTTCCATGCACAACGAAAAAATACGTGCTTCGGTATTGCCACGCGCACCCGCCATGGCCTTGCCGCGCAAGGGCGCATAAACGTGAATGTTGCCATCTGCCGCTACCTCTGCCCCTTGGTTGACCATGGCCAGCACGACCAGATCACAACCCCGTGCATAAATTTTTTGTCCACTGCGCAAAGGTTTATCAATCACCATGGTGCCAGGACCAGGAATTTCACGCACCACCTCGTGGACCACTTCCCTCACAATTTCCTGCACAGCCACGGTTTCCGGTACTTCGGCAATCGGACGAGCCCGATGAATTTCAACCGGTGCTTCTACCAAACCCACGGCCAAAGCCGCTGCCATGGCATCAGGACTGGCCCCGCGCACCGCAACCGGCACCAGGCTACAGGTTCGCAAAACCCTGAGCAAAGGTACCAGATCAAACACGGGGGTTTGCGGGTCCAAGTGCGAAAAATCAATGACCAGCGCGTCATGGTCAAAAAAATCAGGACTCTCTCCCTGGCTACCAAATTGCGCCAGCAGATCCTTCGCCACCCTATCCACATCACTGGACTTCAGTAGAAGCGCAACCAAGGGCAACTGGGCACTTTTGATTTCGAATGATGCAGGCACCTGGTCCGCTCGATGGCTCGGGGAAAAAACAGACATGAAGTTTTAAAAATACGGGAGCATGAAGTGAAGAACAGGGAAGGTAAACCCGAAGTCGGCGAATCTTACTTGATTGCAAGGCGCGAAACCTGGCGACTGGTGGCTTCTTTTTCACAAGCGCATAAACAGCAACGCCGTAGGTCTGGACAAGTTTAATATTTGGTGAGACTTGTTCTTCTCTATTGTCTTTAATCTATATAGAAAACATAGTAGTAGTAGATAAGCAAAGCAGCTTGTTGTGCACAAAGCAACTTTATTCCGATGAATCAAGGACTTGCACAAGATGAACACCTGTGGGTGACTATGCTTTCGGGTTGTACCAACAAAAGGGACAACTTTTTCTATTTAGCCAACGTTGTGGATAACTAGTTGTTTGCGTTAAAACTATCCACAGCTTTGTACTTTGACAAATTTTTGTAACTGGGGTGTAGAGTTCGGGCCTATGAAACTGATTATTCGTATCTTGGGTGTTTTATTGCTGGCGAGCGGCGTATTTTTGGTTGCCGGTCTGTTGGCAACCTGGGCGTCAGACCGCACGGTCGCGCAGCTATCAGCCCGCTGGGCCCAGCCGCCCTCAAAATTTGTGGAGGTGGGTGGCATGCAGGTCCATTTGCGGGACGAGGGTTCTCGCAATGACCCTTTACCCATCGTGTTGTTACACGGCACTTCGGCCAGCCTGCATACATGGGATGGATGGGTTGCAAGCTTGAAGGATGAACACCGTGTTATCCGGTTTGATCTACCCGCATTTGGCCTGACCGGACCCGATCCCCACAACGACTATTCCATTGCCGCCTATGTGAGGTTCGTTGTCGCGGTTATGGACAAGTTGGGAGTGCAACGTTTTGTATTGGCAGGTAATTCGCTGGGCGGCCAAATTGCCTGGGAGACGGCGCTAAGTCATCCAGAGCGCGTACGCCAACTGGTGCTTGTGGATGCAGCTGGCTATCCCTTTGTGCCGACTTCTATACCTATTGGGTTTCGCATTGCCCGCATGCCAGGTTTGCGTGTGCTGATGGAACATGTGCTGCCGCGCGGTGTGGTGGACAGCAGCGTGCGCAATGTCTATGGTGACCCCAGCAAAGTGACGCGTGAATTGGTAGACCGGTATTACGAATTGACCTTGCGCGCGGGTAATCGCGCGGCGCTGGCTTACCGGATGGACCAAGGGCTCAGCGGGGATGAAAACCAAATTTCAAAATTAAAATTACCCACACTGATTCTCTGGGGCGACAAGGACCACCTGATTCCGCTGGACAATGGAAAACGTTTCGCTTTGGACATTGCCGGCTCCAAGCTGGTAGTTTTTGATGATTTGGGCCATGTACCGCACGAGGAAGATCCTAAGAAGACGGTGGAGGCACTCAAGGAATTTCTGGCCAAACCATGAACCGATTGCAGCTTAAACCAACCAAAAAGGTCATTAATAGAACTTGAAATGATGTCATCAAGCGGGCCGACAAGGCTATGTACCTGGCAAAAAGATCGGGCAAGAACCGCGTGATTACCGGTTAACTTTTAGGAAAATTCTTATGGTGTATTTGGTTGCTGGATTGATTCTGTTTTTGGGTGTGCACTCGGTGCGTATTGTGGCCGATGGCTGGCGTGCCCGTACCCTGGCCAGTGTGGGTGAAGGAACATACAAAGGCCTGTTTTCTATCGCTTCCGTTTTGGGTTTGGGACTGATCGTCTATGGCTTTGGCGTGGCTCGTGAAACCCCCACCATATTGTGGACACCGCCGGCGGCCATGCGCCACGCCGCCTCACTATTAACGCTAGTGGCCTTTGTGTTGGTAACCGCGGCCTACGTGCCGCACAACGGCATCAAGGCTCGGTTGCACCACCCCATGGTGTTGGGGGTCAAGTCATGGGCGCTGGCCCATTTATTGTCCAATGGCACCCTGGCCCATGTATTGCTGTTTGGTGGTTTTCTGGCCTGGGGAGTGCTGGACTTTATATCGGCACGCCGGCGTGATCGCGCTGCGGGCACCCAGTACCCAGCCGGTACAGTGTCTGGTACGGTTATTGCGGTTGTGTTGGGCGTTGTGGCCTGGGCTGCGTTTGCCTTTAAGCTGCACGGCCTGCTGATAGGCATCCGACCGTTTGGTTGATAGCAATTACTGCGGACGCGGATCATCCGGGAAACTGACGCGAATCGGATAGCCACGCAGGTTTGCCGCTACACCTTGTGCGAGCATCCATTTTTGTGCAAACTCCGCGACTGTTTTTTTGGCATCATCGCGCTGGGCGTCCAGGTACTTCTGTTGTTGTGCCCTTCGATCGAATTCTGGCCCAATGTTGCGAATGACTGATTCCCTGTGTTCAGTCTTGTCGGGTGAAAACCAAGCCTTGTCTGTGCGAATCTCAAGCTTTTTGACATCAATCGCTGCCGGCAATTTTGGTTGTGGCGTCGGCGCGGCAAGTTCGAAATGCTGGCCCACCCGTTTTAAGCTCCACTGTGCTGCAAGTGGAATTCGGTACGTGTAGTGAACTGGCACACGAACCTCAGAAATTGTCTTTCCAAAAAGCTTCCCACAATCCAGTGGAAGGCACGTGTATTCAGTGCTCCATTGAAACACCTCGTTTCGAATAAGAGTGCTCACCTCAAGCATTCCGCCAGGTGTTCTTAGGATGACAATTTCATCCTTCGCCAACACCGCAACGGCTTGCTCCTTCGAGCCGGAGAAGTACAACGCAGCTGCAACGGAAACCAAAATTGCAACCATGGCAGAGGCAGCGAGAATGAGGAAAAGTCGACGTTGGTTTGAGAGGAATGCGTAAAACGTTCTCACGGTTTATGTATCCTTATTTGGTCATGTACCACTGGATAACGCCCTTGGCCACGAAACCCACCATGCCAAAGGCCAGACCTAAAAAAATCACAAAGGTGCCAAATTTGCCGGCCTTGGATTCCCAGGCCAGGTGACCAATGATGAACAGCATGTAGAGCATGAAGGCCCCCACGCCGAAGGTCAGGCCAAAGCTTGCAATTTGTTCTTCCGTAAAACCAAACATTTAGGGTTCCGTATCCAGTGGACGCCACAGGCGCCTAATCGCGCAGGGGTAAGTTGCTGGCATCTACCAGATCACGGTAAGCGTGCCAGCTGGCGTGACCCAGCATGGGTACCACCGCAATCAGCCCAATAAACAAGGAGCCCAGTCCCATCAGGGTAAACAGCATGATCAATGCTGCCCAAAGGCCCAGAGGTATGGGGTTGGCCAGCACCACCTGCCAGCTGGTCAGAACGGCCTGCATCAGGGTAACGCGGCGATCCAGCAGCAACTGCATGGACACCACGCTGGAAGCAAACAGGGGCGCGGCCAGGATACCCCCCAGCGCCAGCCAGAGCGCAAACAAGCGGCTGTCTGGAGCCAGCACCACATGGTGCACAAAGTCCAGGGGCCCCAGGATGGGCACGGGTGCCAGCAAGGTGATGAGGGCAGCAGACGTCACCACCCAACCGGTAGCGGCCAAGGCCAGCAGCGCACCAAACTGCACCATGCACCAGTAATCGTTGCCCCATTTGTTGAAGTGGCTGTTTTGCCAGTTGAGCCAGGTTTTCATCACCACGCCCATGCCGACCTGCTCATGGCGCTCCACACTGCGGCTCAGCGCGTACAGACTGGTGGCCAGTACCGGTGCAATGACCAAAAACCCCGAGAGTGCGCCGGCCAGCAGCCAAAAGCGCTGGCCGGCCACGGCCACGATGGCCGCACCAGCGCAGGCCAACACCAGGCCGTGGGCAAAACTGAGCCAACCCACGCACGCCATGTCCCGCCAGGCATAGACCAGCCAGACCAATGGACGCTGCAGGGAAATGGTACGCACCGTAGGTAGCATGGTGAGAGACTGGGGCATGGCGATGGGGCGCCAAGCGGCGCAGTGTAGATCTGCAAACACTATAGCGGTTTGATATCCATCAAGTGAGCGGCGCATAGATTTGCAGCCGTCGATAATGGTCGTTTTTGCAGCAACCTAGGGAAACTCAGCATGCCGCGTTCCATACTTGACGAATCCCGCATCCACCCCGCCATCCGCGAGAGGGTGGCCTCCCACCAACAGGCCATCGTAAAGGAAGTGCAGGCGGCCGTGGGCACGCACGCCGTGGTGGTGGTGGGTATGGGGCAGAACCCGTTTCCAAAGAAGGCCCGCAAGCTGCTCGACGCTGCTGGTGTGCCATATCACTACCTGACTTATGGCAACTATTTCAGCCAGTGGCGCGAGCGCAATGCCTTGAAACTGTGGACCGGCTGGCCCACGCTACCCATGGTTTTTGTCAAAGGCACCCTGGTTGGGGGTGCGAATGATTTGGATAAGTTGATTACCAGCGGCGAACTCAAGACGCTGCTGGCGTAAGCGGAAGTTTTACTGAGACTTGGCTGGCTTGTCGCCACCCTTGTACCCTGCGCCACGCCAGCTGTGGCGATCGCCGTAGTGAGCACCCATGCGGGCATGTTCGGCATCAAATACCGTCTTCTGGTCGGCATTGAGCGCGCCGTAGAAAGTCTTTGTCGCATCTTCGCGCTTGTCCATGGCGGCATTCATGGCCGCCATGCGCTCCGTGCGCAGGGCGTGCATTTTGTCAATGCGCTCAGGAGTAGTTAGTTTTTCCATCTCTGCACGGTCCGGGCGCTTCATATCCCCGCGAGCGGGCGGTTTCATGGCGGTGGTGAAGGTTGTCCAGGCGCCTTCCTGCTCAGGCGCGAGCTTGAGCTTGGCCTTGAGTGCATCCTGGCGCTTCGCCATCTTGGCTTCCCATTTTGCGGAGCCCATGCGGTTGTGCATGCCGCCCATGGGGCCACCTTGGTGCATGCCGGCTGCGTTGGTACCTGCCATGGGCATACGACCACCATCCTGACCGGCTGCCGGCTGGGCCATGGTGGCAAAACCGGCACTGGCGAGCAAGCCGGCGAGAACGAGAGACTTGAAAGAAGTGGTTTGCATGGAGCATCCTTTTTGAAGGTACCTTACACGGACATCGTGATCTGGCATGGAAGAAGTGTGCGGGTTATGTGTATCGGGGATATTGCGATCGCATAACACTTTGTAAAGTTGACCGAAGTAGCGCTCCCTCACAGCGATGACAATACACCCCTCGGGCCAATCCCGCGAATCTATAAAGGCAAATACGTGTTCAAGAATTTGATGATTTACCGTTTGGTGTCAGGCTGGCCGACTGCGGTCGAACCCCTGGAAGCAGCGCTGCAGGAAGCGCAGTTTGTGGAGTGCGGCGCCACGCAAGAAAAGTCGGTCGGCTGGTTGGAACCGCGCGGCCATACCCATGGCCCATTGGTAGAGGTGGTGGGCGGCCAATGGCTACTTAAGCTGGCGATGGAGGTGAAGGTGGTGCCGGGTTCGGTCATCAAGCGCAAGGTACAAGACCAGGTGGACCACATCGAGGCCAGTACCGGGCGCAAACCCGGCAAGAAAGAAAAGCGCGAGATCAGTGACGAGGTGCGGCTATCGCTGCTGCCCATGGCCTTTAGCAAACAGTCCAGCGTGCAAGTCTGGGTGGACCCTGCCGCCGGTTTGCTGCTGACCGATGCCGGCAGCCAGGCCAAAGCGGATGAAGTGATGACCTGCCTGATCAAGGCGGTGGACGGGCTGGTGGTGCAATTGGTAAACACCCAGACATCACCCATTGCCGCCATGGCCGAATGGCTCTCCACCAAGGATGCACCTCCCAGCTTCAGCGTGGACCGGGAGTGTGAGCTCAAGGCGGCCGATGAGTCGCGCGCCGTGGTGCGTTACACGCGCCACGCGCTCGATACGGACGAGGTTACCCAGCACATTGCCATGGGCAAGCTGCCCACCCGGTTGGCCCTGACCTGGGCAGACCGGGTGTCCTTTGTGCTGACCGAATCCCTGCAGCTCAAGAAGCTGGCATTTCTGGAGACGGTGTTTGAAGGTGCACCCGCCAGCGCGGCCGATGGCCAGGATGACCACTTTGATGCCGACGTGGCCATTGCCACGGGCGAGCTTCGTAAGCTGATTCCCGACCTGATTGAAGCCCTGGGGGGAGAGGTCGAACTGACTCAATAATCGCGGTGTTCGCGTTAACCACGTCGGTAGTGATCCTGGTAACCGCGGCCATCGCTTATCGGTTGCACATAGCGAACCGGCGGTGCATAGGCGCGCTGATCCCAACCCCCTCGGCCATAGTAGTTCCCGTAGCCGTGGCGGTATTCAGGCCGCCACTGTGGCGCGACGTATACCGGTGCCCGCACCACCACGACGCGTGGTGGTGCGTAGTAGACGGGTGTTGGTGCGCGGTAGGCAGGGTAAGTCGAGTAAGTGGGGTAGCTCTGGTAGTAGTCCCCTACAGGTTGGGCGGGCATGTACGCCTCTGAGCGGTATCCCTGCTGCTGCGCCACGCTGGCGCCGATTAGACCGCCGGTACCGGCTCCAATGAGGGCTCCACGGTGCCCACCGATTGAATGGCCGATAACCGCCCCCGCTGCCGCACCAATACCGGCGCTTAGCACGGTGTTGAATTCATCGGCATGGGCCGCCGGGATCACCAAGGCCGTTAGGCTGGCAGCTACTACGGCGAGGGCCTTCCAGGTGCGTGTGCCGGCTCCGGTGGGCCGCTGGGAAGAAACGGACAGGACAGGTGCTGTGGTCATGGCATCAGGTGGGCCAACAGGCCCATACCGCTAGACGTAACGGCTTGTCTACTTATAACGCGGTGATGTGCGCCGGGATGACGTCGGTAACATGACCTTACACACTAAGGTTATGTATGCAAAAGAGGGCATTAGCCCTCGTGAAACATACGTAAGACGCTATACATTTTATAGCGACTTACGTATTGTTACTTTTTCATGGAGCAGGTGTTGAACCCCAGGATGGCATAGGGCGGGCACCAACCGATGGCACCGGTGGCCAGCGGTACGAGGCCCAGCCAGCCCCATAGACCAATGTTGCCGGTGAGGGTCAGGCCGATCAAGACCAGACCAATGGCGATGCGCGCGATGCGGTCAATGCCGCCGACGTTGAGTTTCATGGCTATTTCCTTGTTTGGGTGGTAATGCCGCTATTGGACGCGCCAATTACCTCCAAAGTCTGTGACTTGCGTCACACAGCTATGGTCCGCGTGTCGATTTAGAGCTTGGCGAAGTCGATCACGATTTGTCCGGGTTCGCGGTGTAGGTAGCTAATTTCAATGGCAGCACCATAGCGAGCCTGCAGCTGGTTGAGCAAGGGAATGGGGTCGTGGTCATTGACAAAACGCATGGTCTCGCCCGGCGTGAGGGAGTCCAGCGCGCCAAAGATGGCTGCATGGCGAAATCGCTTGGCCACACCACGTGCGTCAAATGGGTAGATCGCTTCGGCGGTCGTGTGATTGCAGGCTTGGGACATGGTGGATTTCCTTTCAGAGCGATGAAATGGGTTGAGGGGCTGACGGCTTCATCACGTCGGTCAGCTGGGAGGGATCGAATGTGGTTGTGATTGCGTCGGCGCGTTGCATGGTCGCGTTCAGTACAGAATGCGGCAGCGGATGGTGCCTGGCACGCTACGCAGTTGGTCCAGGGCAGATTGACTGGCGGCGCTGTCCACGTCGATCGCCACGTAGCCCAGGTCTTCAAAGGTGCTCAGATACTGCGCCGCGATGTTGATGCCAGCGGCTGAGAGTCTCTCATTCACCTGCGCCAACACACCGGGCACGTTGTGATGGATGTGCAGCAGGCGGCTGCGGCCAGTGTGCTCGGGAAGGGCCACTTCAGGAAAGTTAACGGCCGAGTTGGTGGAGCCGTTGTTGCCGTAGCGAACCAACTTGGCCGCCACTTCACTACCAATGTTGACTTGGGCTTCCGAGGTGGAGCCGCCAATGTGCGGGGTCAACAGCACGTTGTCAAACTTGGTGAGTGGTGAAGAGAACACCGCGTCATTGCCCTGCGGCTCTGCAGGAAAAACGTCGATGGCAGCGCCGTGCAAGTGGCGGCACTCCAGTGCTGCAGTCAGGGCGCCAATATCGACAACAGTGCCGCGCGAGGCGTTGATCAGGTGGCTGCCGGGCTTCATCGCGGCGAGCTCTTTGGCACCGATCAGCAGGTGGGTTTGTGGTGTTTCGGGTACATGCAGGCTCACCACATCCGACGTGGCCAGCAGCTCGTCCAGGTTGGCGATTTCCCGCGCATTGCCCAGCGGCAGTTTGGCTTCGATATCGCGAAACACCACGCGCATGCCCAGTTGTTCGGCCAGCACACCGATCTGCGTGCCGATGTGGCCGTAACCAATAATGCCCAGGGTCTTTCCGCGCACCTCGTAGGAATGCGCGGCGCTCTTGACCCAGCCACCGCGGTGCAGGATGGCGTTCTTCTCGGGAATGCCGCGCATCAGCATGGTGATTTCGGCCAACACCAGCTCAGCCACGCTGCGCGTGTTGGAGAACGGCGCGTTGAACACCGCAATGCCCAGGCGCATGGCGGCTCTCAGATCGACCTGGTTGGTACCAATGCAAAAGCAGCCGATGGCCGCAAGCTGCGGGGCTTGCTCCAGCACCGCAGCCGTGAGTTGGGTGCGCGAGCGGATGCCGACAAAGTGCGCGCCGTCCAGCGCGGCTTGCAAGTCTGCACCGGTCAGCGCTTTGGCATGCGTTACGATATTCGTGTAGCCGCCCTGTTGCAACACGTCCACAGCGGAAGGGTGTATGCCTTCCAGCAGTACCGCTTTTAGCGTGGCTTTTTCCCGGGGCAGGTTGATAGGTGGCTGGGTCATGGCGAGCCTTAGCCGAGGGCCACAGGAATCTGTCGGTGCGGACCGCCGGAAGGTGGACGCGGCGTATAGGTAGTTTCGATCTGGGTGCTGGGCGGCAGCAAGTCCGCCAATGTGTATCGGTCCAGGTACTGCATCAGGCTTTGCAGCGCACCGCTCATGATGCCGGTGAGCTTGCAGCGGCCGGTAAGACTGCAGTCTGCTTCCTGGGTCAGACAATCCACGAGATAAAAATCGGGCTCAATACTGCGCACCACGGCGCCCAGGTTGATCTCGGCGGGTGCCGCGCCCAGTCGCATGCCACCGCCCCTGCCACGTACCGTTTCCAGCCAGCCATTGAGGGCGAGTTGGTGGGTGATCTTCATCAAATGGGCTTCCGAGATGCCGTAGGCTCCCGCCACCTCGGCGATGGTGCACAGGCGTTCGGGCTTTTGCCCCACGTACATCAAAAGACGCATTGCGTAGTCGGTCATGGTGGTCAGGCGCATAAGACTCCTTGGGTGTAGCGGTGGTCTGCCAGGCCTAGTTGCGCGGGCGGATCAACATGGGCGTGAACTGCCACAGGTACAGTGCCAACGAGGCGATCCAGGCGGCAGCGGCGATATGCAGCAGCGTGGCGGTGGCGGGTGTAGCAGCGATGGCAGTAAGGCGCAGCGCCACGGCGATCAGCATCAGCCAGTAGCTTGCGCGTATGGTGCGGTCGGTGGCCAAGGGACGACCGGTGTGGCCCAGCGCTGTGCGTGTGACCATGCCAATGATCATCACCGAGAAGCCTGCCATCGCGATGGTGTGCACAGGCAGCACACGCGGCAGGTCCACCCCGGCGTATTGCAACGCTGCCATCAGCAAGCCGATGCCGATGCTGGAGTACCCCACGTACAAAATCCACAGCAAGGCGTTGCCACGCACGGCCAGCGGTTTCCAGCTGATGATCTGCACCAGCGCCAGCGTGCCGGCCAGGCCCAGCGCAGCGGCGCTCAGCATGGGAATACCAGCCAATAAGCTCACTACGCCTACCGTGCATGCGCCCAGCTGCACCCAGCCGGTCTTCATTTGAGTGGGAAGAGTCAGGCCGTGCACCGCGCGCATGGCAAAGAAGGGGATAACGCGGCGACCAATCAGCAATGCAATCAAGGCCATGACCACCAGCCCTGCGTTGAAGCGCTGCATTAGCAGCAGATAGTCGCCACCGCGCGCAGTCAGCAAGTACAGCGCGTCGGTAGCAGCCAGACCCGCCAGGAAGACTGGCATGGCATAGTTGCGGCTGTTCTTGGAAACCGCTACGGCGCGCAACATGGCGCCCGAGCCCAACAAGAAGAAAGATAGCTCGGCGGCCATAGCCAACCAAAAGGCGGCTTCAAATGGCAGCAAGAATCCAATACGCGCTACCACCCACAGAACGCAGGCCAAGGCCAGCACCTTACCGGCCATGGGGGTGATGCCGGTCCAGTTGGCACCTGCGGTCATCATAAAAGCAAAGGCGATGGTGGCAATGAAGCCCCACAGCATCTCATGCGCGTGCCAGGCCAGGCCACCCAGGGGCGCGGTGAGCAAGCCCGGTGTGTAAATCCACAAGGCGATGGCCACCAACGCCCAGCTGGTGCCTGCCAGGTACAGCGGACGAAAAGCCAGCTCCAGAAACACCTTCATGCTGGGAGCGGCGGGCGCTTTAGGCGCCGCATCCTTGGGTTGTATGAGGATGGTAGTGGGGCGAACGGGTGTAGTGGACATGACGGCCTGTGTAAAAAGCTATAAGCTATATCTATTATATATCTTATAATAGCATCTGAATTATTTCAAGGAGTCCCCATGACACAGACCACGCAAGCCGTCGAAGTTGATACCCGCCCCATGGCATCCAAAGATCGCCGCACCCTGGTGTTCTGGACGTTTGACCAGCTCGACGTTGACATGACCATGGAATTGATCAACGACCATGAGCCCACAACCTTGCGAAGCCAGTTCGAACTGGAGAAGCCCAACCTGTTTACCTGGGAAACCCTGGAAAGCGGCCCTGAAGTTTGGCGCGTTGCGGTGACCAAACTCAAAGGCAAGCATGGCGTGGACCACTGCTGCGGCGCCTGCGGCGGCTAAGGTCTAATTTTTAGGCTGCAATCACATCCAGATCGGGTTCCAGCGTCCGCAATTGACTCTGGATACCCTGCAGCGTGCCCGATATAGCGCTGGGGCAGGTGCCACAGGCTCCCTGGTAGTGCACCACCAGCTGGTTGCCCACCAGACTGAGCACATGCAGGTCGCCACCATCGCTTTGCAGGTAGGGGCGAATTTGCTGGTCCAGCATCAGGTTGATGTCATCCAGGCGCTGCTGGTCGGCCTCGCTCAGGTGCTCGAATGATTCGCGCGCCGCAAACACAGCCGCTGCAGACTGGTCGGCCGCAGCCGGTGCGGCTCGTATCGGCACGGCCACCTCGCGCGCCAGGTCTTCCCATTCGACCGTGCCGTCTTGTGTGACGGTGACCCAACGGTCCACATAAAACACATTGGTCACATGCTCGATGGCAAACAGCGCACTGGCTAGCGGATTGTCTTGCGCTTGCGCGGCGTTCTCAAACGAATGCGCAATGCCCCAGGACAGCGGCTCGCGCAGAATGAACTTCACTGCGTTGGGGTTGGGGGTCGGTTCGATGTCGGCAATCTTGGGCATGGTGCGCTCCAGCGGTGCAATGGATAGGGCTCAGGCGTCGCCCATGGGGGCTTGCATGGGGTCAGCCTGGGCTTCGGTGGTGACGCTGGTCTGACTATTGAGTGCTGCCTGCAGCGTGTGCCAAGGCAGGATGGCGCACTTCACGCGCATGGGCAGATCCCGGATGCCGGAGAACACCGACAAGCGTGCCATACCGGGGAGCGCAGGTGCAGCGGGCGCTCCAGGGGTTTGATCGCGGCCGGTGGCCATGTCCACAAACGCATGGACCAGTTGTTCGGCCTCGGCAGGGGTTTTGCCTTTAACGGCCATGGTCATCATCGAGGCCGATGCTTTGCAGATGGCACACGATTCGCCGTGGAAGGCGATGGAATGCACGGCATCGCCTTCCACATTGAGAGCCACATAAATGTGGTCGCCGCACAGCGGGTTCAACCCCTCGGCCTGGTGGCTGGCATGTTCCAGCGTGCCGTAGTTGCGGGGTTTCTTGTTGTGGTCCAGGATCACTTCCTGGTACAGGGGTTTCGGGTCTGCGCTCATGGTGCTTCCTTGCCCGCTATCAGGCAAAAACCTGTTGTACGCTGCGTATGCCCGCCACCAGTGCGTCCACCTCGGCAGGGGTGTTGTAGAACGCAAACGAGGCACGGGCTGTGGCCGCCACGCCCAGGCGTTGCATCAGGGGCTGGGCACAGTGGTGGCCAGTTCGCACGGCAACGCCTTCAGCATTAAGCAGCGTGCCCACGTCGTGCGGGTGAATGCCTTGCAGGGCGAACGACAACACAGCCGCCTTCTCGCGCGCCGTGCCAATCAGGCGTACACCGGGCATGGCAGAGAGGCGTTCGGTGGCGTATTGCAGCAGGCTGTGCTCGTGCGCGGCAATGGCATCCATCCCCAAGGCCAGCAAGTAGTCAATAGCGGCAGCCAGTCCAATCGCAGCGGCAATGGGCGGCGTGCCGGCTTCAAACTTATTGGGTATGGGCGCGTAGGTAGATTTTTCGAGCGTGACGGTGTGGATCATGTCGCCACCGCCCTTAAAGGGTTGCATGGCTTCGAGCAACTCGGCGCGGCCATAGAGCACGCCAATGCCAGTGGGGCCGCACAGCTTGTGGCCCGAGAAGGCGTAGAAGTCGCAATCCAGGTCTTGCACGTCTACGTGCAAGTGTGGTGCGGCCTGCGCGCCGTCGAGCAGTACCGGCACGCCGTGCGCGTGGGCCGTGGCAATCATGTCCTTCACCGGGTTGATACTGCCCAGCGCATTGGACACATGGCCCAAGCAAACCAGCCGCGTGCGGTCGCTGAACAGCGTCTCGTAAACATCCAGCTGCAGCTCGCCCGCGTCGTTGATGGGCACCACCTTGAGCGTGGCGCCCTTCTCGGCACACAGCATGTGCCAGGGCACGATGTTGGAATGGTGTTCCAGCACGGTGATGATGATCTCGTCACCCGCGTTAATGAACTTGCGGCCCCAGCCGTGCATCACCAGGTTGATGCTCTCCGTGGTGCCGCTGGTAAAAATCACTTCACGCGCTTCACGGGCGTGAATGAACTGTTGCACCGTGCACCGAGCGGCCTCGTAAGCGGCGGTGGCGGTCTCGGACAGGTAATGTACCGCGCGGTGGATGTTGGCATGCTCCTGGCGTTGGTAACGCAGCAGGCGCTCCATTACCGGGTTAGGCATCTGGCTGGAGGCCGCGTTGTCCAGGTACACCAGCGGCTTGCTGCCAACAGTCAATGCAAGGATGGGGAAGTCGGCGCGCACGCGCTCAATATCCAGCATCCTGGATATGAGTGGGGCCGTTGGCGATGTTGCTGCAAGTGGAGACAACGCGTCCCGAACGGCCATGCTGAGGGCGGCGGCGCTCATAGCCCTGCACTCCCGTGTTGCAGCACGGCGTCTTGCAGTTGCTGGCGCACCGATGCGATGGGAATGCGTGCAATCACCTCCGCCGCAAAAGCATAGGTCAGCAGGCTGCGCGCCGCATCAACCGAGAGACCCCGGCTTTGCAGGTAAAACACTTCTTCGCTGTCCAGTTGGCCCACGGTGGCTCCGTGGGTGCAGCGCACGTCGTCGGCATTAATCTCCAGTTGCGGCAAGGTGTTAACTTGTGCCTTGGGCCCCATCAGCAGCGTGCGGCTGGACTGGGCCGAATCTGTTTTCTGCGCGCCGGGGTGAACCTGTACGCGGCCATTGAACACCGCATGCGCTGTGTCGGCCACGACACACTTTTGCAACTGCCGGCTGACGCCGTGGGCCTCTGCGTGGGTGATGCAGGTGTGTGTGTCGGCGACTTGTTGCCCGGCAATATGGGCTAGGCCATCCAGCGCGCAATGGACACCTGTGCCACGCAGCTGTGCCGTGGTGTCCAGGCGCGAAATTTCAGCACCCAGCGCGATGCTGATGCTGTGGTAGTGGCTGTCTTGTGCCTGCGTCAGCGCGCAGCGGGCAATGTGAAAAGCCTGCAGACTCTCGCGCTGCAGGCGGATGTGATGCACCTGCGCATTGGCACCAATTGCCAGCTCGGTCACGCTGTTGGTCAGGTATGCGCCATCGGTGAGTGCCACATAGTCTTCGATGAAGGTCAGGGCACTGCCCTCCTCGGCGATCACCAGGGTGCGCGCGTAGCTGTTGACGTTGGGCTGGGTGGCGACAAACAGCAAGTGCAACGGGGCGCTGGCGGCGGTGTTGCGCGGCGCAATGACGACGGCGGCATCAAACAGGTTGGCTGTGTTTTGTGCGGTGAAGCGCTGTTGCGGGTCTTGGGCGTGCTGGCCCAGGTGCTGCATGACCGCTGTTGCGTGGGTGGCCAGCGCCTGGGTCAAGGTGCAGACCGTCACGCTGTCTTTGGGAGAGTTTGTGCTGAGTTGGGGTGCGTGCACGCCGTCCACAAAGACGATGCGCTGGCCAGCCTCGGGAATGGCCCAGCTCGCAATGTCACCAAATGCCAAAGGCGTGGGCTTTGTCACGGCATGCAGGCTGGCGCGGGTGAGTGCCGCAATACTGGTAAAGCGCCAAGCTTCGTCATGGGTGGTGGGCACGGCCAGTGCACCCATGCGCTCCAGCGCAGCGGACCGCAGGGCCTTGATAGCCGTGCCGCCTGAAGCAGTCGCCGTGTTCATGGCAGCGCCTCGGCAGGTGCTGCGGGCACGCTGGTGGGCGGCGTTGTCCAGTCGTAGCCGCGGGTTTCGAGCTCCAGCGCCAACTCTTTGCCGCCAGTTTTGCTGATACGACCGCTCTCCATCACATGCACAAAGTCCGGCACGATGTGGTCCAGCAAGCGCTGGTAATGGGTAATCAGCAGCAAAGCCCGCTCTGGGTGGGCCAGCTGGTTGATACCGTGCGAGATGATGCGCAGCGCGTCAATGTCCAAGCCCGAATCGGTCTCATCCAGAATGGCCAGCGTGGGCTCCAACAGGGCCATTTGCAAAATCTCGTTGCGCTTTTTCTCGCCACCCGAGAAGCCTTCGTTGACGCTGCGCTGCAAAAATTCGGGCCGCATTTCCAGCAGCTTCATCTTCTCGCGCACCAAGTCGTCAAACTCCAGCGGGTCCAGCTCTTCCTTGCCACGTGCGCCTTGCACGGTGTTGTAGGCCAGGCGTAAAAACTGACTGTTGCCCACACCCGGAATTTCTATGGGGTACTGAAATGCCAGAAACACCCCAGCGCGTGCGCGCTCCTCGGGCGAGAGTTCCAGCAGATTGGTGCCTTCAAACAGCACCTCTCCACCTGTCACCTCGTATGCGGTGTGGCCGGCCAACACCTTGGACAAGGTGCTCTTACCTGAGCCGTTGGGGCCCATGATGGCGTGAACTTCGCCGCGCCGGATGGTGAGGTTCAGGCCCTTGAGAATAGGTGTGCCATTGATGTTGGCGTGCAGATTGCGCACGTCCAACAAGACCGGGCTATTGGGCAAAATCATCCGACGCTCCCTTCAAGTTTCAATCCGAGTAATTGAGTGGCCTCTACGGCAAACTCCATGGGCAGCTGCTGGAACACGTCTTTGCAGAAGCCGTTGATGATCATGGAGATGGCCTCTTCGGCGCCTATGCCCCGTTGGGCAAAGTAGAACAGCTGGTCTTCACCAATGCGCGAGGTCGATGCCTCGTGCTCCACGGTGGCACTGTCGTTGCGCACCTGGATATAGGGGAAGGTGTGTGCGCCGCTCTTCTGGCCGATCAGCATCGAGTCGCATTGCGAGTGGCTGCGCGCATTGCTGGCGGTGGGCATCACCTTGACCAGCCCACGGTAGCTGTTGCTGGACTGTCCGGCCGAAATGCCTTTGCTGACGATGGTGCTGCGCGTGTTCTTGCCCAGGTGGATCATCTTGGTGCCGGTGTCAGCCTGCTGGTGGTGGTTGGTTACCGCCACCGAATAAAACTCGCCCACCGAGTTGTCACCCTGCAAGATGCAAGACGGGTACTTCCAGGTAATAGCCGAGCCGGTTTCCACCTGCGTCCAGGCAATGCGCGAATTGACGCCCTTGGCCAGGCCGCGCTTGGTCACAAAGTTGTAGATACCACCCACGCCGTTTTCATCACCCGCGTACCAGTTTTGTACGGTGGAGTATTTGATGTCGGCGTTGTCCAGCGCCACCAGCTCCACCACAGCCGCGTGCAGCTGGTTGGTGTCGAACTTGGGCGCCGTGCAGCCTTCTAAGTACGACACGCTGGCGCCTTCTTCGGCCACGATCAGGGTGCGCTCAAACTGGCCGGTTTCTTCGGTGTTGATGCGAAAGTAGGTGGACAGGTCCATCGGGCACTTCACGCCCTTGGGGATATAGCAAAACGAACCATCGGTGAACACGGCCGAGTTGAGCGCCGCATAAAAGTTATCGGCGACCGGCACCACGGTGCCCAGGTACTTCTGCACCAGCTCGGGGTGGTTTTGCACCGCGTCCGACATCGAGCCAAAAATGATGCCCACCTCGGCCAGCTTGGCTTTGTAGGTGGTGGCTACCGACACGCTGTCAAAAATCACGTCCACCGCCACGCCAGCCAAGGCGGCGCGCTCATGCAGCGGCACGCCCAGCTTCTCAAACGTGCGCAGCAGTTCCGGGTCCACCTCGTCCATGCTGGCCAGCTTGGGCTTTTTCTTGGGCGCAGCGTAATAGCTGATGTTCTGAAAATCGATGGGCGGGTGCTGCAATTTGGCCCAGGCCGGGTCTTTCATGGTCAGCCAATGGCGCAGGGCCTTCAGGCGGAACTCCAGCAACCAGGCGGGTTCGTTCTTCTTGGCCGAAATCATGCGCACCGTGTCTTCGCTCAGGCCCTTGGCCGCCACGTCGCTGGCAATGTCGGTTACAAAGCCATGCCGGTAGGGCTGGCTGACAATGTCTTGCAGGGTGTCGCTCATGCTAGGCCTTCTTCAGGTTAAAGCTCTCGCCGCAACCGCAGGTGCTGCTGACGTTGGGGTTGTCAAACTGGAAGGTTTTTTTCATGCCTTCGCTCACGTAGTCCAGGTTGGAGCCGTCCAGGCTGCTCAAGGCCTGCGCATTGACAAACAACTTGGCACCAAATTGATCAAACACCTGATCATCCGCCTGCAGCGTATCCGCAATGTCGTATGTATAAGTCAGGCCGGAGCAGCCCACGGGCTTTACCCCCACGCGCAGACCCACGCCGCTACCATGTTTGGCAAGCTGGGTGTTGATTTGTTTGGCGGCAGCCTCGGTTAGGGTAATGGCCATGGCGGGTATCCTTGTAATAAGATCTATACGAAATGGATCTTATAGATACGAATGGATTTGTCAAATGTGACGGTATCCAGCGTAGGGTTGTACCAAGAGGTAGGGCCCAAAGATTTTTGTGAGCAAAATTGGCATCTAGCCCTCGTGGATTATACGTACGCAGCTACCATAACTATAGCAAAACTCGGTGAGCGAAAGTGCGTGCCCAGTTGGGCTGCACGTTGGCGTCAGTGGCTGGTGGTTGACAGTCCTACCGCTTTCAAGCTTGCCTGAGCAAAAAGTGGACAATTCGTTCGGTTGCCGCCCGTGTCTGGTCGCGATGCGGTGAGTGGCCGCAACTTGCCAGCGTGACGCGCTCGATTTGAGACGGCGGCAGTGCAATCTCGTCAATCTGGGCCATGGTGCCGTAGGGATCGTCCTCGCCTTGTATCGCCAGTACCGGCGCGCCAATGCGTTGGCAGTCCTGGCGGATATCGAAGGCGCGAAACGCAGCACTCAGCCACACATCGTTCCATTGCCAAAAGGCGCCGTCCACATCGGCGTGGTAGCGGCGCAGGCGCTCGCGCAGGTCGCCGCTCTCATAGGCCGTGCGCGCCTGTTCGATTGATTGCACCGAGATGTCTTCCACCTTCACATGCGGCGCCATGACGATGCACGCGGCCACCGGGTGGCGGCTGGCGTGCAGCAAGGCAATGCTGGCACCATCGGAGTGGCCCAACAAAACGGGTGCAACCACGCCCAAATGGTCCAGCAGCTCGGGCAGAACAGACCAGGCCTCGTGGTGCATGTAGTCGGGCAGCAGTCGCCCTTGGCGTTGCCCATCCACCAGTCGGGATTCACCGCGCACATCGGGCACGGGGTCAGAGTCGCCGTAGCCCCGGCGGGAGTAAACCCAGCCTTCGCGCCCCGTGGCCTGGCAAACCTGATGCGGCCAGTTGCGCCACATGGCGACGGACCCGAGCCCCTCATGCAGGAAGACGATCGGTGCACGGCCTGTTGCCAGTGCGGGTGCGGCAATGTGCTCGACCTGCAACTGGATGCCCTGAATGCTGATCAGGCTGACGTTTGATGCCAGATGTGTTTTCATAGGACGAATTATGGTGTGGCACCTACACTGATGCCGTCATAAGCCCCATTCGCAAAAATCACATGAGCTTCCTGATTCCCGAGTCGATCGAAACGCCCCGACTTCGTCTTAGAACCGTCACGGATGAAGACTGGTCCGCGCTGCATGAATACTATGGCGATGCGCAAAGCGTCAAGTACACCACCTTGCAACCTTTGACGGAAGAGGACAGCCGGCGCATGGTGGGGAGCATCGGCAGGCACTGGCAGCGGCTCGGCTACGGCCCCTATGTGGTTGAAGAAAAAGCGACGGCTACCGTGCTGGGGCTTGTAGGCCCGTGGTATCCCAAAGAGTGGCCAGAGCCCGAGATCAAGTGGGCAATGATCCGGCGGCATTGGGGCCAGGGCTATGCCGCAGAGGCGGCCCGTGCCGTTCAGGCGATGGCGGCGCGGCATCTGCCCGACCTGCGCCTGATCAGCCTTATTCACGTGGAAAACCAGGCGTCGATCCGCTTGGCCATCGCGGTGGGCGCCACGGCGGAGCGGGAGATGCCGTTTCGTGGCGCTGTATACCGCGTCTACAGGCACCCGTTGGGCAAGTAGCAAATAGCAACGGTAGTCACGGTATAGCCATACTACCCATATGGGCTACCCAACATTACCCTTTGCGGTAATAGACGCAGCAGGCGGGCTCCACAAGAATCGGCACCATCAACATGGCGTTGGCACGGCGTCGAGCCCCCTTACGTTCCCCACACAACAACGGAGATATGACATGGAGTTCAACAAGGAATTTGACGCATCCGGCCTGGCCTGCCCTTTGCCCATCGTAAAAACCAAGAAGGCTCTCGCCGACATGGCCTCGGGGCAGGTGCTGCGCGTCATCTCGACCGACCCGGGCTCGGTGTGTGACATGGCTGCCTTCGCAGAACAAACCGGCAACGACCTGCTGGAACAAGGCAGCGAAAACAGCAAGTATGTGTTCTATCTAAAAAAAGCCTGACTTAACGTCCTTTTTTCACCTATTCCGGAGCACAACGCATGGCAACCAAAAAAATGGCGCTCATCGCCACCAAGGGCACGCTGGACATGGCCTACCCGCCATTCATTCTTGCCTCCACCGCTGCGGCGCTGGGGTGGGATGTGCGAATTTTCTTTACCTTCTATGGCCTGCAGTTGCTGCGCACCAGCCTGGACGGCATCAAGATCAGCCCGCTGGCCAACCCCGCCATGCCTATGCCGGTGCCCATGCCGGTGTTTGTGCAAATGCTGCCCGGCATGGAATCCATGGCCACCATGATGATGAAGAACAAGATGAAGAAGAAGGGTGTGGCGTCGCTGCAGGAACTGCGCGATATTTGCCTGGAAGCCGAAGTCAAGTTTGTTGCCTGCCAGATGACGGTGGACTTGTTTGAATTTGAGAAAAGCGACTTCATCCAGGGCATTGAATACGGTGGCGCCGCCACGTTCATGAAGTTCGCCGGCGAGTCGGATGTTTGCCTGTTCATTTGAACCGGCAATAAAGTAAACCGGTGCGCCAGGTGCCGTGAACCAATTCACCTGCAACGTCGAGGAAGCCACATTTGACGAACGGGTGATTGCGCATTCCCATACAACACCGGTGGTGCTGGACATCGGCGCCGACTGGTGCAGCCCGTGCCGGGTGTTGAAACCCCTGCTGGAGAAACTGGCACTTCAGTACAACGGCCAGTTTCTACTTGCAAAAGTAGACGCCGATGAAAACATGCGCATCGCCGGGCGGCACCAGGTCAAGGGGTTTCCAACCGCAATTGCCTACAGCCACGGGCAAATCACCGACCGTTTCCACGGTGCCCAGACCGAGCGCTTTGTGCGCGAATTTCTGGACCGCCTTATTACCCAGCACACTGCATGAACTTGCCGTCCATCCGCAAGTTTGCCAAAGTACCCATTTGCGGTTCGGCCGCCAGCTATGTGGTGATGGTTCAATTTGCCGGAATACCCGCAGTTGGCAGAGAGTCGACCTCCACGCAGCTCTTTCATAGCAGGCATTGGTTTTGATTGGCCAGGATATGCGACAAGTTCATACAATGGTTGTCATGCAAAAGTACCCAGCAATATTGCTAAGAATTGAATATTCATGCGGTTTAACGAGTTACGCATGGCTAAACCCAAGCCCACCAGCCAGATTATTTCGTCGTCTAAATTGGAAATGCCAAGATAGGCGCTCGGCTAAATTAAGTTGAACTAAACCGCTACGCGGTGGCTAGTGCACGGTGCGCCGCCACTGCATTTGTGTTTCGGGGCTACTTGCATAGACGGGCCTTGAGGTAAAGCCTTGGAGTTGGGGAATGTTCCCCGGCTTTGAGGAGAAACCGCATGACACCCTTTACGTCAACGCATGCTCGACGCCATGACCGTGCGCGGCCTGGCTGAACGGACCAAGGAGTGCTACACCGATGCCGTCGCCCGAATGGCACGCCACTACCACCGCAGTCCCGACTTGTTGAGCCCGCCCGAGATCGAGGCCTACCTGCTGCACCTGGTCAAGGACCGCAAGCTCTCCTACAGCAGCGTCAACCACGCTGCCAGCGCCAGCCGCTTCCTGTTTGAGACCGTGCTGGGCGCGCCAGCGACATCGTCCACCTGCGCCCGCCCATGGCCCGTGTGCCACAGAAGCAGCCCGAGTTGCTCGCGCGCCAAGAGGTCACGCACCTGTTTGCCTGCTGCTCGCATCCGGTTTACCGAACCGTGTTGCAAACCATCTATGCGGCCGGTCTGCGTATCTCCGAAGCCTGCGCACTGCGCGTGGATGACATCGACAGCGCGCCAGATCGCATGTGCGTGCGGGTTACGGCCGGCAAAGGCGGTGCCGACCGCTACAGCATCCTCAGTCCAAGCCTGTTGGCGTTGCTGCGCCAATACAGCCAAACCTATGCTCCGCAGCGCAACCCAGGTCGCTGGCTGTTTGCCAACGCCAATGGCACGACGTGCGTCAACATCGAAGCCGTGCAACGCGCCTACCAAGCGGCCCGACACTGCGCCGGCATCGTCAAGCATGGTGGCACCCACACCCTGCGCCACTGCTTTGCCACCCACTTGCTCGAAGGTGGCGTGGACCTGTACACCATCAGCCGCCTCTTGGGCCACGGCCACATCAGCACCACCAGCCGTTATCTGCACCTCATCAGCCCGCAGTTCAAACCACCCAAAGACGTGGACCCATTGGACCTGCTGGCGGGCCTGCCCAAGACCTGAAACGATCACGGCAAGGCTGAGCGCGTGGCCACCCTGGCCGATGTGCTGCGCCAGCATGGTGCGGCACATCTGGTAAAGCACACCCTGTCCACACCCCAGGCCAAGGCCTGGCGCGGCATCGTCGCGTGCAGGACGGCGGCACTGGGGGGCCAGCAGCTGGCCTGTGAGACTTGTGGCCACAGCCACTGGCAATACCACTCCTGCCGCAATCGACACTGCCCGCAGTGCGGATCGCGTGCCAAGGACGCCTGGCTGCAAGGGCGTCTGGCGGAAGTGTTGAATGTGCCCTATGCCCACTTGGTGTTCACGCTGCCGCACAGCCTCAATGCCCTGTACCAGTACCACCCGCGCTGGGTCATCGACACCCTGTTTGCCAGCACCGCCCAAACACTGTCTGAGTTCGCGGCCAATGCGCGTTGGATGGGGGTTGGTGGTGGCACCCCGGCCTTCAGCCTGGTACTGCACACCTGGACCCAGGACTTGCGGTTGCACATCCATGTGCATGCGGTGATGGCCTGCGGTGTGCTGGTGCAAGATGATCAGGGTCAAGGCCGCTGGCACACGCCGATCCGAAAGCCCGACTTTCTGTTCCCGGTGCAGGCCCTGTCCAAGGTGTTTCGGGGCAAGTTTCTGGCAGCCTTGGGCCGGGCCCATCAAAGTACAGACATCGCCAATGATCCGCAGGGCGGTGCCATGGCCTGGGCACAACGCCAAAGAGAGCTGTACCGCCACGACTGGGTGGTGTATGCCAAGACGCCGTTGGGGTCCAGCACAAACGCTGGAGTACCTCAGCCGCTACACACACCGCACGGCCATTGGCAACGAGCGCATCAAGGCGCTCACGCACAGTGAAGTGGTTTTACCGTCAGAGCGGATGACCAAGGGGGTAAGCGCACAGAACATTTACCCGGCTGTGAATTCATACGGCGCTACTTGTTGCACGTCTTGCCCACCGGTATCAAGCGGATTCGCCACTACGGAGTTCTGGCCAGTGCATGCAAGACGGACAAGCTCAAGCTCGCAAGGCTGGCACTACAGATGCCCAGCACCAACCCGCTGGCCCAAGAGTCGGCACAGGCGTTCATGGCGAGGGTGGCCAGGATTGAGACTATGCAGTGTCCGTGCTGCAAGGCGGGCACACTCAAGGTGGTGGCAACGCTGCCAGGGTACACACAGTTGCCGACACCGGGTAGCAGTGTGGCGGGGCAACCCAGGGGGCCACCGTGAGGTGCACCAGGGGATGCCAAGGGATCAAGAAATTCGCACCACGTCCAGTGGTGTCTGAGGCAGTGTTGCGCCGCACGCTGGCTGGCAACTGCGTGCAGAACAATACCCGAGCGATCCAGCGAAAGAGCAGTGCCCAGCCCCGCAATGTAGGCAATCCGCGCACGGCGCAACGACACTGGGCTGGGTCATAATCTATTGACACAAGCGGGGGATTGGTTCAAACCCCTATTGCCCAGAACACACGCCACCGCCTCGCAGGCGGTTCAGTCCAACATGGTTTATCAGCCGCGGGAGGCGTTCATGGTTTCTACGAGCATTGCAGCGCGGCGGATAAACGCTGATTGTTATACGGCAAGGAGAATGTAATGGCTTACCAAGATCCTGATAAACAAAGACAGATTGCAGTCAAGATTGTCTCGTCAGCAAATGCTGCCGAGAAGGAAGCGCTGCGAATCTGGATTGAAAGGCTCCTAGCGCTTAAAGCCAGCAACCTCCCCACTGCTCAAAAGGCCAAGAGAGCAATTACGCTCACGGCTGAGAGCAAAGTTGTTGTCCCCTCAGTCAAGATAATTGCACGTGAGACAAAGCGATTAGCCTGGGACGAGCGAGGCTTGAAAGGCAGACTGGGCCTGGGCGGCGCGGCCATAGGAGCTGCAATGTTCGGCGGTCAAGGCGCCGGTATCGCTGCACTCGGCACAGCAATTGGCGTTCCGCTATGGGTAGTGTTTGGAGCTGGCGCAGCATTCGCCGGTGTCCTGTATGAGGAGATCACGGGGAAAAAGCCGCGCCCTTAGACCAACTACACCGCAGTTTAGGCCTGCCCGGAAGGTTCTTCGGATAGCCGTATAACTCAGGTGTTAGATTCTTTCCCACCACATAGGAGGTATCGTGAGATCATCAGAGCAACAGGCCGCATTTGAGGCCGTAAAGCGCATGGACCCGCAATTAGTCATGATGAATCAAATTGCGGTCCTTCAGTGCGCAGTGCGGGCGTTGATAGTCAACAGTCCAAACGCAGCGCAAATACGCACCAACTTCGACCAACTCTTTGCTCAGGCTCAGGCGTTCCCAGGATTCATAACTTCTCAGGACCAGTCTGTTGTTCTTCGGGATCTGGTGGAGACAACATTCCGGGCCGCTGTACCACCAGAAACATGATGTCTACAGGCCGTAGCGGCACTTCACCTTCTGGTGATGCTTGTTGCTCTAGGTCATGGTCTTTCATGTTGTCCTCCAATTCAGAACCTAACCAGTTAATCGAGCTGGACGTTTTCAGCGCCGCTCATTGCCAACGTTAGGCTTTGGCGTCAACCGATATAGCGCCCCAGCACTATGCCCACTTATGATTAATCAATTATTAATAAGTCAAATAGAAATAGATCCAGAGCTTGGTAGAACTGAAGCCGAGTTTATGTTGCTAGGAACCTGTGAAGATATAATTCAAAAACTAAGGCGCGGCAGGAGATATGACATAATTCGATCATCAGGCCTACTCCGGCAGATATTCCTAGATCGTGAGCCATTACTGGATGCTGCAAATAGAAGGTTTCGTTTAAAAATAACCTTTAATAATTCGAGGGATGATTCTGAAATAACAAAAGAAGCAATGGTCGTTTTAAAGAAATATGAATCAATATGCTGGATCTTCCCGATAGCCTTAATACATGATAAATCACGCCCTCGCATATCTAAAGAGCAGTTCCTAAAACTGCCCGTATTATATCAATCAGGAAATCCATCTTTAACAGTGCAAGATACAATTGAAACAATTGCACATGTTTACGGAGGAGTTCACGCCGGGAAGCCAAAATCAGAAGAAGATAGATTGATAATGACGCTAGACGAATCAATGAATATCGGCGGAGGGGAGCCTAGTATGACATCAATTTATGGTATTTGCATCGTAGCACTTGATGGACTAACACCATTAATAAAAAATATCATAGAAGATGGCAAGAATTGAATTATTGCCGCTTTTTTACAAAATATTTAAATTAATGAAAATGCAGGCCAGAGCATTAAATTACCTAACGTTAACCTAACTGGTTGGTCGAGCTGAAGCCAACCTTGCGGTTGGTTCCCTCCAGTCGCTGTGCTCCTTTCGGCGTAGCTTACCGTTTGCGTTGAACCTTATCCAGCGGCCATCTGAATGGTTGCTTCTTGCATGGTGCTACTTCCGCTTTTGCTGCACTGCCGCCCGTCAGCCACATCACAAGTGATTCGGATCCCCCAATAGTGCTCATCGAAAAATACGGAAACCATTGCTATAAATAAATGAGCTTCTTACGTATATTCCACGAGGGCTAGAGGCTTATTTAACTCAAAGTTTCCAAACGAAAGGCCGCCCTACTCATCACCTTTGGGTGGTGCATCGCGCACCTGGCACAGCAGGTCTTCGGCCTGCAACTCGGTTTCCGCAAACATCACCTTGATGTTCCCGGGTGTCCCGGCGCTCTGCGCGGCGCGCAGGGCCTTGGCCTGTGCGGAGGCTTCGCCAAAGGCGTCAAAAACAGCCAGTTTTTCGAGCTGCGCGAAGGGCTTCACCCGGTAGATGTAGTAGGGCATGGTTATATATAGTGTTTGGATGCCCGGCGCCGCCCGGGTAGCGCCTTCTGGATGATGACGCCGCGCACGGCCGACAGGTCAGCCAGGGGCGCATCGGCAAATGCTGGGCTCAGCGGGTGCAATACCCAACCTGTGTCGGTTCGCACAAGCTGGCGGAATGTCCACTCTTCGTTGTGCCACGCCAGCACGTAAGCGCCGTCTTTGGCCAAACCTTCGGGCTCAATGATGATGATTTCGCCTTCCAGAAATTCCGGTGCCATGCTGTGGCCCATCACCATCAGCGCAAAGGACTCTCCGCCTGCGCAATCCGGTAATTCCAAATCGTGGGTTTGCATGGGCTCAGACAACTTGCGTGACTATTTGCGCCTGGGCTAAGCGCGCATGGCGTGCGCGATCTGCTGCGCACCGACCACCATGTCGGGGTGGGTCACCTGTTCATATTCAAACTGGTCCAGCGCCTCAGACCAGGCACGGCACTGGTTACTGGCAAAGTGCCCATCACTTTGGGTGGCCAGCCAGAACAGCGAGAGTGAGGGTGCCGCATCCTGCGACAAGGCATGCTCGATCAGGCTTTTGATGGGGGCAAACCCGCCGTCACAGGCGGCAAATACCAGGGGGCGGTTCCCATCGGCCAGCACAAATTCTCCGCTGGGGCCCAGCACCGTGATGGCATCACCCGGTTTGATGTCATCGGCAAACAGATGCGCGCTCAGTGCATCGGCCGGGTCCTGGGTAATAAAAAAGGTCAGGTTGCGGTCGTCACACGGGCAACTGGCCAGCGGGTAGGTAGCGTGCACATCGTCCTGCCCAGGCATGGCCCAGCCCAGGCGGACCGACTGCCCTGCCAGGAAGCGCAAGCGATGGGTACGGGGAGTTTGCAGGTGCAGCAAGCGGGTATGGGGTGCCAGCGTGGTGACGGCACGCACGTGGGTCACGATTTGCTGCTGGGGAATGTCCTGTGGGCCGCAAGCCTCCAGCAGCTCCAGCGTGAGTTCGCTGCTGGCGGCAGTGTTGCAGCACATCAGCGTATAGCCCTGGGCTTTCTCGGTTTGCGATAGCTGGTAGTCGGAATGCTGGGTTTGCGCCACCTCGCCAGAGATCACACGCACTTTGCACATGCCACAGCTGCCATTGCCACAGCCGTAGTTCAGGCGCAGCCCCGAGTGCAGACCCGACTGCAGCAGGTTGGCATGCCCTTCCACCAGAAATTCGTGGCCGCTAGGGCGCACCTTGACCTGTGTCGTCATAGCTTTTGCATGTCGCCCACTCGGTCCAAATAGCGGGCCCGGTACAACAGCCGGGGCTGCGCTGGATCATCGACAAAACCCGAGCGGTCGTGCAGCACGTTGTTGCACACCAGGCCCATGCCAGGTTGCAGCGTCAGGCGAAACACGTGGTGGTTGTCACTGGCCAGCAACTGCTCCAAAAAAGCGACAGCCGCAAGGGTGGGTGCGTCGTTTTTCCATACGATGCTGTGCGTGCGGGCGGTGTAGCGCATGTGCAGTGCGCCAGTGGCTGAGTCAACTGAGAAAACCGGGCCGGTCTGCTCGGCGCGCGCTACGCCCTCTTCATCCAGCCGCTCGGGAATCGTCATGGCGTCGGGTTGCATCAGTGCGCGCACCCAGTCGGGGTTGGCTTCACGCAGTGCGATGTAGGCCATCTCATGGTCCATGACCGCGCTCTGGCCACCGGTTTGGGCCTTGCGCACGCAGTGTAGAACCATGGCCCGGATTTGGCGCGATTCTGGGTGGTAGTAGCCGTCGGTATGCCATTTGATGGCTCGGTTGGTGTAGGGGATGAACGCGGTGCGGTCGCCAGCGCCGACCGGTGCCGGGCCGCCCCAAGCCGGAAGTTCCCCCCCGGGGGGACCGGTGCGAAGCGCCGTAGGGGGCAAAGCCTGCGAAACGGTGATTGGTGAAATACCGTCTTCGTCGGCCAGCCAATTGCCGTCCAGCCGGTGCAAGCCCATTTGCGCAGCCAACAGGCGGGGAATGGCTTTGTCCTGTGCCACCACCGGGCTGCGGTAGATGGCCATATTGGCGGTTGCACACAGGGCCAGCAAACGGTCCCGCTCGGTCTGGCTCAGGGCGCGCGGATCGGCTACATCCAGGATCAGGTCTTCTGCCCGCCCCGGATGGCTGGCACGCTTGGTGTCACGCCAACGCTGGTAGGGGGCGTGGTTGTCCAGATCAAACGGGTTGTCCATCGGGGTGCTTTCAGTCTCCTGTCGTGCGCGCACGGGCAGCGCGTGCGGGACGTGGTTCCGTGGACAGAACGCCATTCATGGAGCTTTGGAGAATTTCAAGCGCTTCGGGTACTTCGATGGCCATCATCTGATCGATCACCCAGCGCTGGTCCTTTTGCGGCATCAGCCTCTCGACGCGGTGCCCCAGGTAGCGCACAAAGGCAAAATCCGGCCCCTTGGCATCAAAGCCAAAGTCGGCGTAATGGTCTGACAGTTCATTAAACAGTTCGATGAAGCGCTCAAAGTGGCTGGGCTGGCCAGCGGGTGGAGCGCCCAATAACGTGTCTTCGTTTTCCTGCAAAATTTCGGCTACCCGGCGTACCAGCGCGGTTACAAACTCGGCACGCTCCTTTGGCGCCATGCGCGCATACGCCATGCGGTCCAAGACCTGGGTCAGGAACACCAAAACCTCCCGCGTGAACGCGAAGTATTGCGGCCCGACGTCAATGCTGAAGTCCGCCGTGCGCATCTGCTTGAGCATGTTCTGCGCCACACGCCAGACGATGAACGCCATGGCGCTGGACGTTTGCTGCGCCGTCTTGGTGGTCCCAGTCTGGAACCACTGGCTCTTGATCTTCATTTTGGCCATATCAGACCGCCGCGGCCGACTTGTGGGGCACAAACAGCCCGCAGCCCAACAACCGGTGTGGCCCCAGCCCGTGCTGCTGCAGGCGCAACGACTGCTCGGGGCCCAGCCCATGCAGCATCATGCTGAAGGTGGTCATTTCTTGTCCATCGACCCGCAGGCTCTGGCACTTTCCACATACGCGCACGCCGGCTATGGCCATGCCGGCCAACTCGGTTTCCATGGCTTGCATGAAGACTGATTCATCCGAACTGCCGGCCGCGACCCGGTAGGCATACAGCGTGGCGTGTGGTTGTAGTTCACGCAGATGCACCGCACCCAGGCGCAGAGGGTGCGCCATCACGTCCAGCTGAACCCCGTCCAAGGCCTGTAATTCAGCCAGCCGATTGGCATGGACCCGCAAAATCAGACGCGTTCGCTGCGACAGAAGCGCCACGCTTTCGGGTCCGGCCACCAGCTTCACGGGGTGGATGCCGGCGCCAGCATCTTCATGCAACCACGGGATCTGTAGTGTTAGAGCGTGTTGCAGTGCCTGGGCATGGTCGCGCGGCAAGGACTTTCCCGCCAACGGAAATACCGCTTCTACTGCTGCGTCCTGTTCTGCAGCGGGCAGGGTCACTTGGGTTCCTGCGTCTGCGCCCAGCGCAACAGGGCTTCTCCCCAAAGGCGCGCGGATCCCGGATCGATCTCAAACACCGTAAATCGGCTTTTTTCGCGTATGCGCGTTCGCAACAGGCTCATGCCACCGGCTTCGTAATCAAACTGCTGCAATTCAATGACTTGCCCACCCAGGGGGATGGTGAATTTTTCAAGGGGGGTAACGATGTCCATAGCGCGTCTTGGTTGATGCCCTATTGGGCGCAAGGACAGGCTCTGCCGTCTATCACCGACACGGGTGGGCTCGTATAGCCCAAATGGGTAGCACCCAATACTCAACGAGGGTGATAGCTAGCACGCCTTTCGACCCTTACGATTCACCCCACAACAGCATCTACGCACGATTGTTGCGCTAGCAAAAGCGCGCTGACAGGAGACCCATGTAATGAGCAAAAACAACACGACACCCCCATGCTGGACCAGCTTGAAGGTGGTCCGTGGCCCAGCTTTGTGACGGGACTGAAACGCCTGGCCCAGGACAGCGACTACATGACCGATCTGTTGGGCCAACTGGAGCACTCCTACAAAACCCGCAAGGGTTACTGGAAGGGCGGCACGGTAGGGGTATATGGCTATGGTGGTGGTGTGATTCCGCGTTTCTCCGAAGTAGCCGAGATGTTTCCGGCATCCAAAGAAATGCACACTCTGCGCATTCAGCCTCCGGCGGGCATGCACTACAACACCGACGTGTTGCGCAAGATGTGCGATATCTGGGAACGCCATGGCTCGGGCCTGATCGCGTTTCACGGCCAGTCGGGCGACATCATGTTCCAGGGTGCTACCACGGCCAATGTGCAGCCGGCGTTTGATGAATTGAATGAATTGGGCTTCGATATGGGTGGCGCCGGCCCGGCTATGCGCACCAGCATGTCCTGCGTGGGCGCGGCGCGTTGCGAGCAGTCCTGCTTTGACGAAGCGCGTGCGCACCGCCAGGTGGTCAACACGTTCCTGGACGACATGCACCGCCCGGCCCTGCCGTACAAGTTCAAGTTCAAGTTCTCGGGTTGCCCGAATGACTGCATGAATTCCATCCAGCGCTCCGACATGGCGGTGATTGGCACTTGGCGCGACAACATCCGCACCGATGAACCCCTGGCGCGCAAATGGTTTGCCAAGCACGGTCTGACCGAACTGGTGAATGACGTGGTCAGCCGTTGCCCGACCAAGACCATCATGCTCAAGGAGACCAAGGACGTCGCCAAGGGGCCAAAAATATCCAGCGTCGCCATCAACGACACCCAGTCTCTGGAGATTGACAACAGCAATTGCGTGCGCTGCATGCACTGCATCAACGTGATGACCGGTGCCCTGGCTACTGGCACTGACAAGGGTGTCACGGTGCTGATGGGTGGCAAGCGCACACTGAAGATCGGTGATCTGATGGGCACGGTGGTCGTGCCCTTCATGCCCATGAAGACCGACGAAGATTACCAGGCGCTGGTGGATCTGGGCCAAAAGTCCATCGACTTCTTTGCCGAAAATGCTCTGGAACACGAGCGCACCGGCGAAATGATCGAGCGTATCGGACTGGTCCCCTTCCTGGAGGGCATCGGAGTGGAGGCTGATGTCAACATGGTTTCCACACCCGCACCAACCCCTACGTTCGAACCGACGGCTGGGACGACGAAGTGGCCAAGATCAACGCCCGCAAAGCAGCAGCCTGAGACCTTGCGGGACAGACCTTCAGCTCTGTCCTCAACTGATTAGAAAGAAGACGACCATGGCAACCATGCGCATCCCCATCGAAAGCGGCGTACCTGACAACAAGCAGTACATGCATCCGCTGATGCTGAAGAATTACGGCAACTGGAAATACCATGACCGGCCTCGTCCGGGCGTATTGCACCATGTCTCGCACACGGGTGACGAAATCTGGACCGTGCGCGCCGGAACGCAGCGCCAGTTGGATCTGTACACCATCCGCAAGCTGTGCGATATTGCCGATACCTATGCCGACGGGCATGTGCGCTTCACCATCCGTAGCAATATCGAATACATGGTGTCGGATGAGGCCCGGGTGGCGCCGTTGGTCGAGGCGCTCGTCGGCAATGGCTTTCCGGTCGGCGGCACCGGCAACTCGGTTTCATCGATATCCCATACGCAGGGCTACTTGCACTGCGACATTCCCGGCACCGATGCATCAGGCGCTGTCAAGGCCCTGATGGATGACCTGCACGCCGAGTTCATCAAGGAAGAAATGCCCAACCGGGTGCACCTGTCTACCTCCTGCTGCGAGATCAACTGCGGTGGCCAGGCCGACATTGCCATCATCATTCAGCACACCAAACCGCCCAAGATCAACCACGATCTGGTGGCCAATGTATGTGAACGCCCGACCGTGGTGGCGCGTTGCCCGGTGGCCGCCATTCGGCCGGCTATGGTCAACGGCAAACCATCCCTGGAAATCGACGAGACCAAATGCATGTGCTGCGGCGCCTGCTACCCACCTTGCCCCCCCATGCAAATCAACGATCCCGAGCACAGCAAACTGGCAATCTGGGTGGGTGGCAAGAACTCCAATGCCCGTGGCAAGCCGACCTTCATGAAGATGGTGGCCTCGGGCCTGCCCAACAACCCGCCACGCTGGCCCGAAGTGTCGGCCATGGTCAAGAAAATCTTGTACACCTACAAGGAAGATGCACGCTCTTGGGAACGGATTGCTGACTGGATCGAGCGTATCGGCTGGCCCGCATTCTTTGAGAAGTGCGACCTGCCCTTTACCAAGTACCTGATTGATGACTGGCGTGGTTCGCGCTCCAGCCTGAATGCTTCGACCCACATTCGCTTTTAAGCAAATTTGACTGATACAGGAATTAACCCCCATGAAATTCGGTTTGCTCGTCAGTGAAGGGCCCTACACCCACCAGGCGTCCGATAGTGCCTACCAGTTCGTGGTGGCCGCTTTGGCCAAGGGTCACGAGATACAACGCGTGTTTTTCTACCACGATGGCGTCAACAACGCGACCCGCCTGACCGAGCCGCCCCAGGACGACCGCCATGTGGTGAACCGCTGGTCGGCCCTGGCTGCAGACCGCAAGGTGGACTTGGTGGTTTGCGTGGCTGCCGCCTTGCGCCGCGGTATCAAGGACGAAGTGTTGGCTCCGGGCTTTCGCATTTCCGGCCTGGGCCAGCTGGTGGACAGCGGAATCAAGGCGGATCGCCTGATCACGTTTGGCGACTAACAGCCCTTGAAAGAGACAACTATGAGCGACCAACCAGCAGCACCCGCCAGCGGCCCCAAAGTGAAGAAGTTCATGTTTGTGAACCGCAAGGCACCCTACGGAACGATCTACGCGCTCGAAAGCCTGGAGGTGGTGTTGATCACCGCCACCTTCGACCAGGATGTGAGCCTGGTCTTTATCGACGATGGCGTCTACGAACTGGTCAAAGGCCAGCAGACCAAAGGCATTGGTGTAAAGAACTTTTCTCCCAGCTACCGCGCACTGGACGGCTATGACGTGGAGAAGCTTTATGTGGACCAGGTCTCGTTGGCGCAGCGCGGTTTGAGCGAAAAAGACCTGCTAGTCCCCGTGGAGGTGCTGGACGCCCAGCAAATGGGCCAACTAATGGCGCAACAGGACGTGATCCTGAGTTTTTGAGGACGACCCCATGTTGCATATTGTCAATAAATCCCCCTTTCAGACCAGCACGCTGGATACCTGTCTGCGCATGGCCCAGCCGGGCAACGCGCTGTTGCTCATCGAAGACGGCATCTACGCCGCCACCGTGGGTAGCGCAACCGAGGAGCGTATCCGCGCCAGCTGCGCCACGCTCAAGGTCTATGCGCTGCAACCGGATATGGACGCCCGTGGCGTAACAGCCAAGTTAATCGATGGAGTGACGCTGGTCGATTACGCCGGCTTTGTCGATCTGACCGTGGAACACCACACTTCCCACTCGTGGTTGTGACTCGAATTACTAAATAACTGGAGAAAAAAATGAGCTTTGAAATCAACGGCATGAACTACGAAACCGACGAAGAGGGCTACTTGCTCAATCTCGCCGAGTGGACCCCTGAGGCCGCCGCTTACCTGGCAGAAGAAGAGAAGGTTCCGCTCAGCGACAACCACTGGGAAGTCATCAACTTCTTGCGCGAGTACTACAACGAGTACCAGATTGCACCGGCCGTTCGGGTGCTGACCAAGGCGATTGGCAAGCAGTTCGGCGAAGAAAAAGGCAATAGCAAATACCTGTACGAACTGTTTCCGTACGGCCCAGCCAAACAGGCCTGCAAGATTGCCGGCTTGCCCAAGCCTACCGGCTGTATTTGAGCGCATCCGCCGACGCCAACCCTCGTTGATACAACGAACCCAACGAATCTGCCAATGACAATGCTGACGATTCTTTACGCGGTTTTGTTCTACGTAGCCACGTTGGTGTTCGTTATGGGTGTTGGGCGCAAGATTTTCATCTACGCCAGAACACCGGCGCCGCTGAAGATTCCCACTACACCGGCACCGATGACGACCACTGGGGTGGGTTGGCGCATGACACGTGAGGTAGTTTTTTTTGAAAGCCTGTTCAGGTCTAGCAAGTGGACCTGGATCTTTGGCTGGACCTTTCATGCGGCCTTGCTGTTGGTCGTGTTACGGCATCTGCGCTATTTTCAGGAACCCGTGTGGCTGCCTGTTGCCTTGATTCAGCCCTTTGGCACCTATGCCGGGTTTGCCATGGTGATCGCGTTGGGAGGTTTGTGGGGCAGGCGCTGGCTGGTCGACCGCGTGCGTTATATCTCCACCCCGTCCGATCACCTGATGCTCGTTTTGTTGCTGGCCATCGGCGTTACCGGTTTGGGTATGCGCTTTGTGGCGCATACCGACATCATTGGCGTCAAACTTTTCATGCTGGGTTTGATGCGATTTGACTGGCAGCCGCTACCTGCTGATCCGGTACTGCTGGTGCATCTTTCGCTGGTAGCGTTTCTGATGATCATCTTCCCGATCAGCAAGTTGCTACACGCACCGGGCCTGCTCTTCAGCCCCACACGCAACCAGACTGACAACGCCCGCGAAGTGCGCCATGTATCCGCGTGGGCGGCAGCATTGGACAAACGCCCGTAAGCACTTACCAACACCATGGCCACCGCTGCATTCGATACCCCAAAGCTCAAAAGCTACCCGGTCATACCGCTGGTGCAGGCGGGAGCCATGTCGCATCTCAAACCCTTTGTGGCTTCAAGGCCTATTCAAAAGGCGTTGGGTTTTCCGGAAGAACTGGTTGAAGACTGGCAGGCCAAGGCCATTGAAAAAATGGGCGAATTGCTAGGCAAATACCGCTCACTGCAGGTCTACATGGATGCCTGCGTGCACTGCGGCGCCTGCTCTGACAAATGCCACTATTTCCTGGGCACCGCCGACCCCAAAAACATGCCGGTGGCGCGCCAGGACCTGATGCGCAAGATCTACCGACGCTACTTCACTTTTGCCGGAAAAAATTTTCCAAAATTGGTGGGTGCAGTTGATCTCACACGCGACGTGCTGGACGAGTGGTACACCTATTTTCACCAGTGTTCGGAGTGCCGTCGCTGCTCGGTGTTTTGTCCCTACGGCATCGATACTGCCGAGGTCACCATGGCAGCGCGCGAGATCATGGCCTCCATCGGCATGGGGCAAAAGTACACCAACGAGATCATCGGCAAGGTACACCGCATTGGCAACAACCTGGGAATTCCCGAGCCCGCGCTGGCAAACACGCTGGAAGGCCTGGAAGAAGATACCAAGGACGAGACCGGTGTGGATGTGAAGTTTCCGCTGAACGTGAAAGGGGCAGAAGTGCTGCTGATTACCCCGTCCGCCGACTTCTTCTCCGAGCCCCATGTTGAAAGTCTGATTGGCTATGCCAAGGTGTTTCACGCGGCTGGCATCAGTTGGACGCTTAGTTCCAAAGCCTCCGAGGCGGCGAATTTCGGGCTGTTCATTGGCAACTACGAACAAATGCGCAAAATTTCGATGCGTGTGCGTGAGGTTGCCTTGGAGCTTGGGGTCAAACGCATCGTCATTGGCGAATGTGGCCATGCCTGGCGAGTCGCATACAGCTACTGGAATACCTTGATGGGTCCGTTTGACTTTCTCGACCAACGTTATCCCGTGCCGCAGCATATCTGCGAAGTTACCGACGACCTGATTCAGCGGGGCGCTCTCAGCTTGGACAAAGAGGCCAATGACGACCGCATCATCACTTTCCATGATTCCTGCAACGTGGCGCGTGCGTCCCGCATGGGCAACATGCCAGGGGGGCAGTTCATCATTCCGCGACGGATCATCACGTCCGTTGCCAACCATTTCCATGATATGGCACCGCAAACCATTCTGGAGAGCACCTTCTGCTGCGGTGGTGGTGGTGGCGTGCTGACAGATGACATGCTGGAAGTGCGTGTTAAAGGCGCCCTGCCGAGAATGGAAGCCTTGAAAAACGTGGTGGATGAGTACAACGTGAATTTCATGGCTGCAATCTGCGCGATCTGCAAGGCCCAGTTCACCAAAGTGCTGCCCTACTACGGCTTCGACATGAGCATGGTGGGCGGTGTCCATCAGTTGGTTAGCAAGGCGATACGCCTGGGCGACAAATAGCCCGCCGCCCTGCACCGGCAACTCAAAAAAATACCAGGAGACTTCCCTATGTCCGCCCCCATCGAAACCGTCGCCGTCAAACCACTGACCTTTCGCCGTTACAAGGACGGCGACAGCAAGGTCAAGTCCTTTCAGAAAGATATTTTTGATGCCGGACATTCGCACAAGTGCCCGACCTATATTCAAAGCACACCACCCTGCCAGGGTAGCTGCCCGGCCGGTGAGGATATTCGCAGCTACCTCAATATCGTCCGCGGCATCGAGAAACCACCCGCCGGCGTGGTGTGGCAGGAGTACGCCTTTCGTCGCCTGACCGAAGCCAATCCGTTCCCATCGGTCATGGGTCGCGTGTGCCCGGCCCCGTGCGAGTCTGGCTGCAATCGCAACCAGGTGGACGACTTTGTCGGCATCAACTCTGTCGAACATTTCCTGGGCGACTACGCTATTGCAAAAGGTCTTGCCTACACCAAGCCAGCGACAGCTTCCGGCAAGACAGTCGCCGTGATCGGTGGTGGCCCTGCTGGACTATCGGCGGCGTATCAGCTGGCACTCAAGGGACACGCTGTCACGCTGTTTGACGAGCGCGCTGAACTTGGCGGAATGATGCGCTACGGCATTCCCGGGTTCCGTACGCCACGGTATGTACTGGACGCTGAGATTCAGCGCATTCTGGATTTGGGTATCACGACACGCATGAACTGCCGTATCGGAACTGACATCACGATGGCGAAGATTCGGGAAGAATTTGATGCGGTATTCCTGGGCCTGGGCGCACAATCGGGCCGCGCCCTGCCGGTCGAAGGTGCTGACGCACCCAACTGCGTGACTGCAACGTCTTTCCTCAAGGCTTTCAATGACGGGCGCCTGCGCCATGTTGGAAAACGGGTGGTGGTTATTGGCGGAGGCGACACGTCCATTGACGTTGCGACCGTAGCACGCCGTTTGGGTCATATCAACAAAATCAACGAATCTGACCGCCCCGAACATGCCATTGCAGGCCATGTGGCGCACGACGTTGCAGAGGCGTCCGTTCGCCAGGGCGCTGAGGTCACGCTGACTACCATCTTCGCTATCGACAAGATGCAGGCCACCAAACATGAGGTGGAGCATGCCCTGTCAGAAGGGATCACCATTTTGGGTGGAATGGCGCCTGTGTGTGTGGTGCGTGGACCCGACGGACGAGCCACGGCATTGCGGGTGGTGCGCTGCGAAGCGAAGATTGTGGGTGGACGCCTGGATATCAAAAACATCGAAGGTACTGAGCAGGACATTCCCGCAGACCTGATTGTTTCGGCGATCGGGCAGGCGGTGGACTTCACCGGGCTGGAAGAATTCAACAACGGCAAAGGCGCAATCAACAGCGACAAAAACTACCAGGTGCAGGGTCAAGAGGGCATCTTTGTGGGGGGCGACGTGGTGCGCCCGCATTTGCTCACCACCGCCATTGGGCACGGCGCCATAGCGGCGGACGGGATTGACCGCTTCCTGCAAAATGAAGCTCAGGAAAAGCGCCCCAAAATTGACGTGCATGCCTTTGACCTCAAGCGCAAGATGCTGGAGAAGGGCTATACCTTCAGTGAAGTGCATGAACCGATTCGTGGTACCGACAAGAGCACAGCGGCCATCCACAATTTTGATAACCGCTCCGACCGCTATGTCATCTCGCACAAGGAATTGTTCCTGGGACATTTCCCCTTTGTGAGCCGTAATCGCAGGGGCATCACCTCACTGACGGCGGAACAGGCACTGGACAATTTTGAAGAACGCCTGCAACCACTGCTGGAAGCCCAGTCCGTTGCCGAGGCCAAGCGTTGCATGAGCTGCGGCCAGTGCTTTGAATGCGACAACTGCGTGGTCTATTGCCCGCAGATTGCCGTCTTCAAGGTGCCTAAGGCCAAGGCTACAACGGGGCGCTACGTCGACACCAACTACAACAAGTGCATTGGCTGCCATATCTGTGCCGATGTATGCCCCACAGGCTACATTCAGATGGGACTGGGAGACTAGCGGCATGCCTGGCATGTTCACCGGTGCGACGGGTCGTCTCAAGCAGTCCGTGCTGTCTGGCGCTGCTGGTCGCGGCAAGCACTGCGGTGTGGGCGCAGACTGCGGCGCCGGTGGCTGCTTCAACCCGTGTACCGCAGCCGGTGATCGAAGCCGCGCGTGGTGGCAAATGTGTGGAGGACCCGGCTCTTATGCGGCGCAACCACATGGAGCTGCTCAAGCACCAGCGTGATGAAACCGTGCACGGCGGGATTCGAACCGGCAAGTACAGCCTGAAGGCCTGCATCGCCTGCCATGCCAGCCAAACCACTGGCAGTGTGACGGCAAAAGACACCAATTTTTGTCAAAGTTGCCATAACTATGCCGCCGTCAAGATCGACTGCTTCGGATGCCATGCCAACAAACCACAGGTCAAGCCATGATGCCAGTCCCCAGTTCACCATCCAAGGACGCGGGTGACACGAAATCCGGTCGCCGTGGTTTTATGGCCGTTGCGGCGGCTGGTATAGCGGGCATCCTGATTGCGCCCGGTGTACGCCTCATTGAAATTGCCCAAGCGGCGCCCACTCCAGGGAAACTAAGCCCTGGTGCTAGCAGCAAGGTCCGCTGGGGCATGCTGATTGACAGCACCCAGTGCGCCAGTGGCTGCACGGATTGCGTCACCGCATGCAACACCGAAAACGGGCTTTCGGGGGGTACCAAGACCACCGATTCCCAGTGGATCCGCAAAATAGAAATCAAGGAATTGCGCACCGGCAAGACCCAGTCCCTGCCCATGATGTGCCAGCACTGTGCCGAACCGCCCTGTGTCGATGTGTGCCCGACCGGCGCCTCTTTCAAACGTGCTGACGGCATTGTGCTGGTGGACAAACATATCTGCATTGGCTGCCGTTATTGCATCATGGCCTGCCCTTACAAGGCGCGCTCCTTCGTGCATTCACCCCAGACTGACCAGAAACCCGATGTACCACGCGGTATGGGCACGGTGGAGGGCTGCACGATGTGTGTTCACAAGGTGGACAAGGGTGAAATGCCCGCCTGCGTGACTGCGTGTGCCAACGCCGGGCATGAAGCCATTCTTTTCGGGGATCTCAACAACCCCGAGAGCGACATCTCCAAGCGGATCGCCAGCTACCCCAGCCGTCAGATTCGGGAAAACCTGAACTTGGACACTGGTGTGCGTTACCTCGGCATTTGAAGTAAAAAGGGCCCTGATCAATGAAAATAGAATTGCGTCCGCTACTGGGCACAAGCGCTGGCTACTACCTCCTGATGGGTGGCATGGCACTGGTTGCACTCGTGGGTCTGGCCGCCGCGTGGTTCATGGAGCACAACGGGCACAGCGTGACCGGTATGAACAACCAGATTGTCTGGGGTTTGCCACACGTGTTCGCGGTCTTTCTGGTGGTGGCCGCATCGGGCGCACTGAATGTGGCCTCCATGGCCTCGGTCTTTGGCAAGACCGAATTCAAACCGCTGGCACCTCTGTCCAGCCTGTTGGCGATTGCATTGCTGCTGGGTGGTTTGACGGTACTGATGCTTGACTTGGGGCGCCCTGACCGGTTGATTGTGGCCATGACGCACTTCAACTTCAAATCCATCTTTGCCTTGAATATCTTTCTCTATTCGGGCTTCATGGGCTTTGTCATTGCCTACCTGTGGACCATGATGGAACACCGCATGAATCGTTACACACCGCTGGTCGGGTTGTTCGCCTTTTTATGGCGCATGGCTTTGACTACCGGCACCGGCTCCATTTTTGGCTTTCTGGTTGCCCGCCAGGCGTATGACTCGGCTTTGCTGGCACCCCTGTTCATTGCCCTTTCGTTGAGCTATGGTCTGGCCGCATTTATTCTGGTGCTGATGCTGACATATCAGGGGAGCGGTCGCCCGTTGGGTGACGCGCTGATGGCGCGGTTTGCACGGTTGCAGATTATCTTCATTGCGGCGGCGTTATATTTTGTCCTGGTCTATCACCTGACCAATCTCTACTTCACCAAACACTATGACTTCGAGCGTTTTCTCCTGCTTGAAGGCGGCGTGCACACCTGGTTGTTCTGGTTGGGGCAGGTCTTGCTGGGCAGTGTTCTGCCCATGGTGTTATTACTGCATCCACGCATTGGTCAGATGCGTCATCGAATCGTGGCCAGTGCCCTGCTCGTGGTGGGTGGCGGATTTGCCCAGATGTATGTCACGATAATCGCAGGACAGGCCTTTCCGCTGGTGCTCTTTCCAGGTCGACAGGTGAGCAGCAGCTTTTCTGACGGTGTGATCAGTAGCTACTCGCCCGCCCTGCCCGAGTGGTTGCTGGGCTTTGGTGGCATCGCTATCGTCGGAATCATCGTGATGGTGGCTCTTAAGGTATTGGGTTTTTTGCCCGAACGCCTGGACGATGAAGCCATGCAACAGCATGCCGCATTCCTTGCCACGGATCACGCCTGAGGAAACTCCACCATGTCGCGTTTTTTGATTTCGGCAGCACACAAGTCGTCTGGCAAGACCACGATTGCCGTGGGCCTGTGCGCGGCGCTATCTGCCCAGGGCTTGGTGGTGCAGCCCTTCAAAAAGGGGCCAGACTACATCGATCCCATGTGGCTGGGTCAGGCCAGCGGGCGCAACTGCTTCAACCTTGATCCGTACTTGATGACACCGGAGCAGATCACCACCTGCTTTACGCGCTACGCCGGACCGGCTGACCTCTCCATCGTGGAAGGCAACAAGGGCTTGTACGATGGACTGGCGCTGGACGGCAGCAACAGCAATGCCGCCTTGGCGCAACTGTTGGACCTGCCGGTGGTGCTGGTGCTGGATGCACGCGGTATGACCCGGGGCATTGCACCCCTGATCCTGGGCTATCAAGCCTTTGACCGCAACATTCGCATTGCAGGAGTCATCCTGAACCAGTTGGGCGGTGCACGCCATGAATCCAAACTGCGTGCGGTGATCGAACATTACACCGATGTGTCGGTTCTGGGCGCAGTAGCCCATGACCCGCGCTTGGCCCTGGTTGAGCGTCACCTGGGGCTGATGCCCAACCATGAACTCGATGATGCTCCCCAGCGCGTTCGCGCTATGGGTGAGCTAATTGCCGAGCAGGTCGATTTGTCGCGCGTTCGGCAGCTGGCACAGAGCGCGGCCCCACTTGCGCCAACCCACATCCCACAACAGGTATTGCCATTGGCAGGCTTGCCCATCCGCATTGGCGTCGCACGCGACAAGGCTTTTGGCTTCTACTACCCGGATGACTTGTTGGCGTTGGAACAGGCTGGCGCGGTGATTGTTCCGGTGGATACGCTGCACGATACGCAGCTACCGCCAATGGATGGCTTGTTCATAGGCGGCGGTTTCCCGGAAATGTTTATGCCGCAGTTGCAGGCGAATGTCGCCATGCGCACCAGCATTCGCACGGCCATTGAAGCGGGACTGCCCGTCTATGCCGAATGTGGCGGCCTCATGTATCTGGCACGCACGCTGCACTGGAAGGACCAGATCTACGACATGGTGGGCGCAATCCCCGTCGATGTGCTGATGCATGAGCGGCCCGTCGGGCGTGGCTATGTGGAGCTTCAAACTACGGGCAATGCACCCTGGTCAGCCACAGCAGGCACCAAACCAGCCACGGTGCGTGGCCATGAATTCCACTACTCCAGCCTGGAAAACGTGGCGCCTGATCTGAAGTTCGCCTACCGTGTGCTGCGGGGACACGGCGTGGATGGTCAGCGTGATGGCATCGTGCACCGCAACGTCGTCGCCTCTTATTCCCACTTGCGCAACGCGGCAGGGTCCGACTGGGTAGACGGGTTTACTGCCTTTGTTCGCGCCAGAAAAGTCACGCAGGAACAATCCGCCGCTTTCGTTGCCGCTACGCGCACGGTGCAGGTCAATGGTCACCCTGTGGCCACCGACGTTGAAGGCTATTTGAAGAATCTAGACGATTGGACTGAGGATTTCGCCCGCGCGCAAGCCGAAGCTGAGAATCTTGAGCTGACCGAAGCGCACTGGCAAGTCATCACCTTCTTGCGGGCGTATTTCGAAGAGCACCGGGTGCAGGCGCAAGTGCGCGCCATGATCTGGCATTTCGCCAAGGTATGGGGCCCGGAGTACGGCAACAATCACCACTTGCACACTTTGTTTCCCGTCGGCGGCCCGCAAAAGCAGGGCAACCGTCTGGCCGGGCTTTTAAAGACCAAAGGTGAGCATTGACTCACCACAGGAGATTTGCATGTTCTCATTGACTCAAGCCGCTGCACAGCAGATTCAACAAGCAGCCAGCGCCAGCGACGCCGCCGACTTGGCCTTGCGCATTGCCGCAAAAGTCGATACCGACGGATCCCTGCAATACGGCATGGGTTTTGACGAGCCAAAAGACGAGGATATGCGGCTTGATCTGCGTGGCGTTGCCGTTGTCATCGGCGGTGAGTCGCAGCAGTTGCTTTTTGATACCGTTCTGGATTTCGTCGAACTGACGCCCGGTGCGTTCCATTTCATTTTTAGTGAAGGCGATGCAAGCGCGTGCGCCAGCGAATCAGCGGCCTTGGGCGACTGCAGCAGCACCAGCTGTGAAAGTGCTGGCTGCGCCTCCAAAGGTCAAACCCATTGAAAGCCGATGTCATGAACCCCATTCCCGTTGACGGATGCGTCTATCTGGTGGGCGCTGGCCCTGGCGACCCCGAACTGTTGACGCTGCGCGCTGTGCGTCTGCTGGAAAAAGCGGACGTGGTGGTCTATGACCACTTGGTTTCCAGCGCGGTGCTGGACTTTGTATCGCCCACGGCACAACGTATTTTTGCGGGCAAGCGCCGCAACGAGCACACTATGCGCCAGGAGCAGATCAACACCCTGCTGGGCCAACTCGCCCAGGAGGGCAAACAAGTCGTGCGGCTCAAGGGCGGAGATCCCTTCATTTTTGGGCGCGGTGGCGAGGAGTTGCAGACTCTGGCAGCCCATGGTGTCGCGTTTGAGGTGGTTCCGGGCATCACGGCAGCTTCCGGCGTGTCCAGCTATGCGGGCATTCCATTGACCCACCGCGACTATGCCCAAAGCTGCATCTTTGTAACCGGTCATCTCAAGGATGGCTCCGCCGATCTGGACTGGCCCAGCTTGGTCCGACCCCACCAAACTGTGGTGATTTATATGGGCCTTGGAGGGTTGCCAGAAATTTGCCGTCAGATGATATTGCACGGTGCCCCTCCAGATCTGCCCATCGCTGTAGTGCAAGACGGGAGCATTGCCACCCAGAGAGTGGTGACCGGCACGCTCGCCAACATGCCAGAACGCGTTGCGCAGGCAAAGCTGAGATCGCCCTGCCTGACCCTTATTGGAGAGGTTGTAAAACTGCACCATTCACTGGCGTGGTTCAACCCGATAGCCAACCCCGAGTTGGTGCACGACGCAACCCTGGACAGAGGACGCTGCCGGGCAGAAGTCCTTAGTGGTTGACCTTTTGGCTTATCTCAATAGCTGCCTGCACTCCTTCTGGTGAGTTGCCATACTCGAAAGCAAACACGGCAGCCTCCACCCGTGAGTGCAAATTGAGCTTGTCCATGATGTGGCGCACATGCAGTTTGACGGTGTTGTGGCTGATGTCCAGCGCCTTGGCAATCACCTTGTTACTGCAGCCCCGTGCCACATGGTTCAGCACCTCGCGCTCACGTTCGGTCAGCGTGGCCACAAGATCGCCCATGATTGACACTTTAGGTCCTGACTGAAGTATCAGTGCCAGCTTGAGCGTCATGGCTGAGGCGACCACCATCTCGCCGCGGGCCGCGCGCCCAATGGCATCAATCACTTCCTCAGGTTCCATGTCCTTGAGCAAATAGCCGCGTACTCCTGCGCGCAGAGCGGCGGCCATGTCATCCTCGCTGTCGCTCATGGTCAGTATCACGACTGGAGTCTCACACCCTTCATTGCGGATCATGCGCAGTACGCTCAGACCATCGACCTTGGCCAGGCGCAAATCCAGCACCATGAGATCGGGCTGGTGCTCCCGCAACAAGGGCACAACCTGCGCGGGGTCGCCCGTGGCGACCACCACTTGCATGTTGCCCCGGTGCTCCAGCAGCTCCGTCAAGCCGCTGCGGCAAAGCGCATGGTCGTCCACCAGCATGATTCGGGTTTTGGGGCTCATGGGCCGACTACTCCTGGCTGAACCTGTTCCACGGGCAATAGCAGTCGCACCCGCGTGCCACCCCCGTCATTAGGGCCTACGATAAGACTGCCACCCAGGCGTTTGGCACGGCTTTGCATGATGTCCAGTCCAAAATGGTTGGTGGGTGCCAGGCCTTTGGCCAACGTCACCAGCATCGATACGGATGGCTCGTCCATACCCAGCCCGTCGTCTTCAATCCTGAATTCAAGCTGCTGATGGTCCCGGTCAATGAACACAATCGCCCGACGTGCCATGGAGTGCTTGGCAATGTTGGCCAATGCCTCTTGAATAACATAAAACACCTGCACCTCTTGTTCGTCGGTCAGATTCAGGCCGTGTGCCGAATTTCGGATTTCCAGCGAGATACCCACCCGATCGAAATACGCATCGGCTACACCTTGCAGTGCGTGCAGCAAACCCAGAGGGTCCATGCGGGTACGAAAATATGTCATGACTTCGCGCAATTTGTCATGCACCTCGCCCACACCCTTTTTGACATCCGAAAAGTATTTGAGTGAACGCTGATCGTCGTGCGCCAACATGGATTCATTCAATAAAGGTAGCCGCATTCTGACGTAAGCCAGAGTCTGTGCAATGGTGTCGTGCACTTCATTGACCATCTCCTGGCGCTCTTTTAGTACCGTGACACGCAATCGTTCGCGTTCAATCTTGGCGTTGTGCAGCGCCAGTCCCAGCAGCTGACCAATCAGGCGCAACATGGTTTCCATTTGCGGATTGATACGGGGGTCGGAATCAAAAAAAAGGTTGTAGATTCCCAAGGCCTGACCGTCATGCGGCAACGAAATTGCCAGCACGCGATGACATTGAAGACCGAAGTAGCCATGTTCGGTGTGTTTGGCACAGGTTTTGACATCGTCTACCCATCTCAACACATCACCCGCCGACGCTACACCGCACGCGCCGCAGTCGCTAGCCACCAACCGTTCCGCAATTTGCACATCGACTGGCAAGCCCTGTTGTGCCACGAGGCGCATCGACTTTCCATCATCGGTCAACACCCGTACCGCCCCCGCCTGTGCACCGGCAAGGGCCTGGATGGCAATCAGGAAGCGTTCGAGTAACGGGGCCAGATCGGAATTCAACGCCAGCTCTGCCGCCAGTCCCCCAACGGCATTACTCATGTCCGTCAGAACTTCGGAGCGTAGTTGGGGTGGGGATATCGTCATCGTGGTTTTGGTGGACCATCATGCTAATACATTACTGTGAACAGACAGACCTTCAGACACTACCCATTTGGGTTACATGGAGTTACCCGTGGCGGCTATAGACGGCTTTGCTTGCCCCTGACTCTAATAGGGGCACTCTGCACCCGTCCTGTCCGCACGAAAAAGCATCTACGCATGTCTGTTCTACCGATTCACGATCCAACGCGCCCCGCGTTGTCGAACGCAGTCAATGAGATGCGCACCACGACCTGTTACATGTGCGCCTGTCGATGCGGTATCCGCGTGCATTTGCGCAACGGCGAGGTCCGCTACATCGAGGGCAACCCGGACCATCCGCTCAACAAGGGCGTGATCTGCGCGAAAGGCGCCTCGGGCATCATGAAGCAGTATTCGCCCGCCCGGCTCACCAAGCCCCTGCTGCGCAAACCGGGTAGTGAACGCGGAGAAGGCCATTTTGAGGAGATCGAATGGGAAGCGGCCTTCACTCTGCTGGGTGACCGCCTGAAAAAGATCCGCTCGACCGACCCCAAACAATTTGCACTGTTTACCGGGCGCGACCAGATGCAGGCGCTGACCGGGCTGTTTGCCCGGCAATTTGGCACGCCAAACTATGCCGCCCACGGCGGTTTCTGCTCGGTCAACATGGCGGCCGGCATGATCTACACAATAGGTGGTTCGTTCTGGGAGTTCGGCGGCCCCGATCTGGAGCGCGCCAAATTGTTTGTGATGATCGGTACAGCAGAAGATCACCACTCCAACCCGATGAAGACGGCGTTGGCCAAGTTCAAGCGCAATGGCGGCCGCTTTGTGTCCATTAACCCAGTGCGCACCGGCTATTCCGCCATTGCCGATGAATGGGTTCCCATCATACCCAGCACCGACGGAGCCCTGCTGCTGGCCCTGATTCACGAGCTGATTCAGTTGGGTTTATACGACCGCGAATTTTTAGCCCGTTACACCAATGCCTGTCAACTGGTCAACCAGGATACCGCCAGCGATGATTTTGGAATGTTCCTGCGCGATGCCGACGCAGAAATTGCCAATCCGTTGCGTCCCGCCAATTTTTATTGGTGGGACCGCTTGACGGACCGGGCAGTTTCAGACCATACCGAGGGGGCAGACCCGGCGCTTTTAGGGCACTTCACATCGCCACGCGGGACACCGACTGCGCCCGCCTTTCAATTGCTGCAGGACCGCGTCAAGTCCTACACACCGGAATGGGCAGAAGGCATTACCGGCATTCCAGCCGCCACCATTCGCCGTCTGGCGCACGAGATGGGTATTACTGCGCGGGACCAGAAGATTGAACTGCCCATCGCTTGGACCGACAGTTGGGGCAAACGCCACGACTCGGTCACAGGCAACCCTGTGGCTTTTCACGCCATGCGCGGCTTGGCCGCGCACTCCAATGGTTTTCAGACCATTCGCTCGCTGTCGATTTTGATGTCCATGTTGGGCACCATAGACCGCCCCGGTGGTTTCCGGCACAAGGCTCCCTACCCGCGCGCCGTGCCGCCCAATGCCCGTCCGCCCAAAGGGCCGCAGGCGGTCAAGCCTGACACCCCGCTGGATGGCGCGCCACTGGGCTGGCCAGAAAGTCCTGATGATCTGTTCGTGGACGACCAGGGCGAACCGGTGCGCATCGACAAGGGGTTCTCGTGGGAACACCCCTTATCGGCTCACGGCTTGATGCACAACGTCATCACCAACGCCTGGAAGGGTGACCCCTACCGCATTGACACCTTGCTGATCTTCATGGCGAATATGGCGTGGAACTCCACCATGAACACGTCGGAAGTGCGCAATATGCTCAACGACAAGCACACGGAAGGCGAGAAGAGCGGGGAGTACAAAATTCCGTTCCTGGTGGTGTGCGACGCTTTCCAGTCAGAAATGACGGCGTTTGCTGACTTGATCCTGCCCGACACCACCTACTTAGAGCGGCACGACTGCATGTCGATGCTGGACCGGCCCATTTCCGAATTCGATGGCCCGATGGATGCAGTACGCATTCCTGTCGTAGCCCCCAAGGGTGAGTGCAAGCCGTTTCAGGAAGTGCTGGTAGAGCTGGCGGGGCGGCTCAAGTTACCCGCTTTCACCCAGGCGGATGGCTCGCGCAAGTTCAAGGGTTACACCGACTTTATCGTCAACTACGAAACGGCACCAGGATCAGGTATTGGTTTTCTGGCGGGCTGGCGCGGCAAGGGCGGCGAGAAATCCTTGCGTGGTGAACCCAACCCCAAACAGTGGGAGATGTACGAAAAGAACAACTGCGTATTCCACTACGAGATGCCGCTGGAATACCAGTACATGCGCAACTGGAACCAGGGTTATATGCAGTGGGCGCAAAACATGGGCATACGGCGGGACAAAGACCCCATCGTCATCCACATCTACTCCGAGTTCTTGCAGGGCTTTCGACGGGCCGCGCAGGGCAAGCGACCGGGCAAGCAGCCACCAGAGCACCTGCGCAAACGGGTGGAGACCTATTTCGATCCGTTGCCCTTTTACTATGTGCCACTGGAAGAGCAGGCGACCGACACGGCCAAATACCCGCTGAACGCGATCACCCAGCGCCCCATGGCGATGTACCACTCCTGGGACTCGCAAAACGCCTGGCTGCGCCAGATCCACACACACAACTACCTGTTCGTCAACACCAAGACCGCCGCAGCCGAAGGCATTGCCGACGGTGGCTGGATGTGGGTCGAGTCGCAGTGGGGCAAGGTGCGCTGCATGTGCCGCTACTCCGAAGCCGTGGAGCCCGGCACGGTGTGGACCTGGAACGCCATTGGCAAATCCGCCGGCGCCTGGAATCTGACACCCGACGCCAATGAATCACAACGCGGCTTTCTGCTCAATCACCTGATCTCGGAGGTGCTGCCGCCGTCCAGCGCCGGTGCGGCCATTTCCAATTCGGACCCGATTACGGGCCAGGCCGCGTGGTACGACGTGCGGGTGCGCATCTACAAGGCGCAGGACGACGAACCGAAGCAGACTTCGCCGCAGTTCAAAGCCGTCCCGGTCGCACCCGGGGTACAACAGATGCTGCCCAAATGGAGGGCCTACTTTGCGGGCCGGGGAGCGAACAAATGACACAACTCGAAAAGCGGGAGCGCTCGCTATGACACAGCTCGCGTTGGTCATAGACCTGAATGTCTGCGTCGGCTGCCACGCTTGCGTCACCAGTTGCAAGCAGTGGAACACGTCCGGTACAGCGGGTACTCTGGTGGACATCAACCCCTACGGCGCCGAGCCCAACGGTACGTTTTTCAACCGGGTGCAGACCTTTGAAGTGGGCGAGTTTCCCAACACACAAACGGTGCATTTTCCAAAGTCGTGCCTGCACTGCGAAGACCCGCCCTGTGTACCGGTGTGCCCCACGGGCGCAAGTTACAAGCGCGCTGAAGACGGCATTGTGCTGGTGGACTACGACAAGTGCATTGGCTGCAAATACTGCAGCTGGGCTTGTCCTTACGGCGCGCGCGAGTTTGACGAACAACGCAAGGTCATGACCAAGTGCACCCTGTGTGTTGACCGTGTCACCGACAAGGCCCTGCCCGCAGCAGAACGCAAACCCGTTTGCGTGATGGCATGCCCGTCCAACGCCCGCCTGTTTGGCGACATCCATGATCCGGAATCAGGGGTCTCCCGGGCGATTGCCGAGCGCGGCGGTTATCAGCTCATGCCCGAATGGGGAACAAACCCTGCCAACCACTACCTGCCACGGCGCAAGACCGAGATCCGCATCCATGCGGAAGACCTGGAGCGCGTGGACAACCCCTTGAAGATCGACGGCCAGCTGCCCGAGCATGCCCACCGCGATCCGGGCCGCGAAGACTTCGCCACCTAGCCACCGCTTTCGCACAACCCTTGCAACACACACCATGCGACCCGCATTTTCAGTGATCTTCCTGACCACCCTCCTTGGTGCCGCACAAGGGCTCTTTCTTACGTTGTATGGTACCGAACTGATAGGCCTGGGCAACCTGAATCACGCAGATAGCCAGCGTTTTTTAGCCAGCGGCAGCGCTGTGGCACTGGTGTTGTTGGTGCTGGGGCTCGGCGCGTCTTTTCTCCACCTGGGTCGCCCGGAACGCGCCTGGCGATCAGCGGCCATGTGGCGCACATCGTGGCTGTCGCGTGAGGTCATCGCCTTGCCTTTGTTCATGCTGGGCGTGTTTGCTTATGCAGGTTCACACGCCCTGGGGCGGGGCAATACGCAACTGGTTGGTGCAGCCACCACACTGGCTTGCATCGCACTTTTTATCTGCACAGCCATGATTTATGCATCGGTGCGCTTTTTGCAGGAGTGGGCCAGCCCGCTCACCTTGGTGAACTACTTGCTGCTGGGTTGCGCTTCAGGGCTGATGTTGGCTACGTTATTGGCTGCGTTAGACGGGCTGTTCGCACTGGTGCAACCCTACGCACTGGCAACAACCGTCTTCACCTTGCTGGCGTGGGCAACACGCAGTGCCTCGCTTTTTCGGAATGCACGTCTCAAACCAAAGTCTACGTTGCAAAGCGCCATTGGCATCAAGCACCCCCGCATCGTTCAAACGGCACAGGGTTTCATGGGCGGTTCGTTCAATACGCGTGAGTTCTTCCATGGCCACAGCCCAGAACTGTTATTGACCGTCAAACGGGGGTTTCTACTGCTGGCATTTCCATTGCCGCTGTTGTGCATGGCGCTGGGCGTGATGGCGGACTCCTGGCAAATACTCTTCATTGCCTTCGCCATCCAGTATTGCGGCTTGCTGGCAGAGCGGTGGTTCTTTTTTGTGCAGGCCAATCACCCGCAAAACCTGTACTACCAGAACATCTCCTAGCCGCATGCGTCTTTCAAGCCACATTGCCAACACGCCAGCGCTAAAGCGCGCTGGCGTGTTCGTCATCGGGCTGCTGGCGCTTGTCGCACCGGCACTTGCCGCCGACAGCGTCGTTCCCATCAGCACGATGCCCTGGTGGTTCTGGCCCATGGCCCTGTTTATCACCTGCTTTCTTCATTGGTATTGTGGCGGTGCCTGCAGGCATTGGCGGGGGCACGCTGTATGTGCCCATCATTGGCGGCTTCTTTCCATTTCATCTGGATTTTGTGCGAGGCGCGGGTTTGTTGGTGGCGCTAGCCAGCGCACTGGCAGCCGGACCCATGCTCTTGCGCGGTGGGCTGACCAGTTTGCGTCTGGCGCTGCCACTGGCATTGACTGCGTCTGCTGGGTCGATTCTTGGGGCTAATTTGGGGATGGCGCTTCCATCGTCCATCATCGAAACGTCGTTAGGCCTCCTGGTCCTTAGCATTGTGGCATTGATGCTGAGCGTCACGCGCTCTGAATTCCCCGCAGTTGCGGAATCGGACCGTTGGAGCCATACGCTGGGACTGCACGGTATGTTCATTGACGGGGCCACCGGCCATCAGATCCATTGGCAAGCTCGACACACGCCGCATGGATTTGCCGTCTTCTTTGTTATCGGTCTTCTGGGCGGCTTGTTCGGTATCGGCGCGGGTTGGGCCAACGTACCGGCGCTGAATCTACTGATGGCTGTACCGCTGAAGGTGGCAGCAGGCACATCGAGTCTGGTGCTGTCTCTGGCCAGCTCTTCTGCCGCATGGGTCTATCTTGACCGTGGTGCGGTGCTGCCGATGATTGCCGTTCCGTCGGTGGTTGGAATGATGCTCGGAGCGCGCCTAGGTGCCCGACTTTTGCATGTACTCAAAGGCTCGGTCATCCGCAAGATGGTCATCACCTTGCTGCTGTTTGCCGGCATACGCGCCCTGCTCAAGGGTCTGGGGGTCTGGGCATGACACAACAGGTTGAAGCGCTGCGCTACGCCCGCCTGCTGGGATGGGGTGCACGCACTGGCGAGGTGGCCCTGTTGCTAAGCTTTGCGGCCTATGTGTTTGGGGTGCTGCCACCGCACGTGCCGCTGGAACAATTGCCTACGGTCTGGAACCTCCCGGTGGCCGCCTACCTGCAATACACCGGTACTCCGACGGGATGGGGATGGCTGACATTGGCACACAAGGGAGACTTGTCTGGCCTGATCGGCATTTCGCTACTTGCGGGCTGCTCCATTCTGCCTCTGCTGGGCCTGATCCTCTGTATCTCGACACGGCGCGACTATGTCTATGCTGGTATCTGCATGGTGGTGATCGCCGAGCTGGTATTTGCGGCGGCCGGCATCTTTACGGGGGGACATTGAGCATGGCCCAACTGTTTACACGCATGCTACTGGCCACCGAATGCAGTGAATTCGACGCAGGCGCGGAGAATGTGGCGCTTGCGTTGGCACAACGTTGCCAACTGCCCTTGGCTGTGGTTCTGCCATTGGTCAGCAACCCGGAATATGAAGCACTGGCACCCCAAATTGCAGCCCGGGCGGAGCAGGAAGCGGCAGCCAAGCTTGCGAAGCTACACGCGCAAGCCAACACCGCACAGGTGACGATCGACCTGCGTGTGCGCCGCGGTGAAGAGCCCTACCTTGAAATCATCGAAGAAGCCCGGGCCACAAACTGCGAAATGATCATCATCCGGCGCCGGGGCAAGCGCGGATTGCTGGCCAACCTTTTGGTCGGTGAAATGGTCAGTAAAGTGGTTGCACACGCACCCTGTCATGTATTGATCGTGCCGCCCGAGTCCAGCATGTGGAGCCGGCGCGTGCTGGTGGCCGTTGACTCAACAGAAGAAGGGAACCAAATCGCGTCCGTTGCAATGGGTGTGGCCGCTCAGTGCGGATTACCCCTGCACGTGGTTAGCGTGGTCGCCACCGAGGGCCTGCGCAGCCAGGCCCAATCGGGTATTACGAGACTGGTCGAGCAGGCGCAAGACAGCAGTGTGTCGGCACAGGGCGAAGTCCGTATCGGCAAACCCTTCACGGAAATCTTGGCGGCGCGGGAGGCCAGCGAATCTGACCTGATCGTCATGGGCAGCCGTGGTGACAACCGCATCGGCCGTGCACTGGTCGGCGGCGTAGCACAAAAGGTCATGGGGCTGTCCGAGTACCCCGTGCTGGTCCTGCATTTCTAACCACCCACCAACCCCGCCACACCGTATGAGCAATCCCTTTCCCGCCTTGAATCCCCAGCCCTCGTTCACCATTGAATATCCGGAGACAACCATGACCCTATCCAAGAAGTTTTTTGCCCTGACACCACTGTGCGCCCTGCTGGCTGCCGGTTCGGCGCAAGCCACTAACGGTATGTTGATGGAGGGCTATGGCCCCATTTCCACCGGCATGGGGGGCGCCTCCCAGGCCTTTGACCACGGCACGGCGGCCATGGCACAAAACCCAGCCACCCTGGCATTGGGTTCTGAGGAAGGGCGCCTGGACATCGCCCTTGGCTTCCTAGGCCCCAAAGTTACCAGCAGCGTGCCAGGCATGCCGGATGCGCCGTCCGGTGGCACCGCTTACACCATGCCTGCGGTGGGATACACCACCCGCTCCGGGGCCTTGACCTTCGGTGTCGGCATGTTTGCGCAGGGCGGCATGGGCACGGAATACGCTGCCAACACCTTCATGGCGATGGGCTCTGGTGAGCCCGTGCGTTCGGAATTAAGCGTGGGCAACGTCATCATTCCATTGGCCTACCAGGTCAACCCCAACGTAACAATCGGTGCAACCCTGGATTACATGTGGTCCGGACTTGATATGCAGATGGCCGCAACCCCCATGCAATTGGGCAGCATGGTGACGGGCGGTACAGGGCAGTTGGGCGGGGCCATTGGGGCCGGTGCGCTGAACTCGGCCACCTGGGCTCGCCTGAATTTCACCGACACCGACAAATTCAGCGGTGCCGCCAAGGCCACCGGTTGGGGTGCCAAATTCGGAGGTACCGTAAAGGTCAGCAACGACGTTACGCTGGGCGCGTCTTATCGCCTCAAGTCCGCGCTGGACGATGAAAATCCAGCGCCAGTTCTGCTGTTATGAGGGCCAACCCTGGTGGGCGCTACGCTCGCGACCTTGTGGACGCCACTTTTCGCAACACGGTTATCAACTTCCGTGATGCCCGCCGTACTGGTTGTGGTGCGGAAGCGGCAGGCGCAACTCATCTGATGCCGGTGGCCGACATAAGTCAACCGCCCGGGCCGAGGTGTTGCAAGGGTTTCAAATGCGCTTTTGATAGCGCCGGTATAGGGTTCCGTCAGTTTTGTGTTGCCACAAACTGAAGGATCAAACCGTGTTAAGTCTGGGCCCGGCATGGAAGCCAATGAAAAGCTCACCTTGCGCGCCGGTTTGAAACTCGCGGACAACCCTATCCCTGCTGATGCCCCGTCAATCCCTTTGTTCCTGGCGACCGTTAAAAACCATGCCACGCTGGTTTTCGTGCCAGCCCCGCCACAGACGCATTGAATGCGGCCCCGACGATTGCACTGAGTACCGATGTGACCAGTGGCACAGGCGTCACCATCGCCCATGGCCAGACCAACCTGCAACTGATGTACACACATCGTTTCTAGGCCCTTCGTACTCACCCAAAAAAGGAAATCGCATATGGCACATATCGTCATCATGGGCGCTGGCATAGGCGGCCTGAAATGCGGGCAACGCTTGCCGCCGAACACCGCATCACGGTCGTCAGCGCGGTGGACTATTTCCAGTTCACCCCATCCAACCCCTGGTTGGCGGTGGGCTGGCGCGACCGGAAGTCCATTACGCTGCCTATCGCGCCCTTGCTGAGAGAAAGGGCATTGCCCATTGCCTGCCGACGGCGACTGACGTTGCCGCCCAACCGGCTGGCGCCGGAAGGACGCCGCGCAAACCCCGACTACGATTACCCGGTCATCACCACCGGTCCCGAGTTGGTTTTGATGAAGTATTCCGCCCGGCCCCACGGTGATTGGCACGCATCTGGTCTGCAAGGTCGACCAATGAACACGTAATGGCACCGTCATGAGCCCTTTAAAGCCCGGGGACCGGTGGTGATCGGCGCCATGCTGTTCGCCAGCTGCTTCGGCCCGGCCTACGAGTTTGCATTCATCCTGGACACCGACCTGCGGCGCCGGAAAATTCGCCACAAAGTGCCTATCACCTTTGTGACCAGCGAACCCTACATCGGGCACCTGGGCCTGGGCGGCGTGGGGGACAGCAAGGGTATGCTGGAGTCCGAACTGCGCGCGCACGACATGAAGTGGATCACCAACGCCAAGACCACCAAGGTCGAAGCCGGCAAGATGTTTGTGACCCAGCTCGACGACAGCGGCGCCGTGTTCAAGGAGCACGAAGTGCCATTCAAGATGGCCATGATGCTGCCCGCCTTCAAGGGCGTGGACGCTGTGGCCGCCGTGCCCGCCCCAAACCAACCTGCGCGGATTTGTGCTGATCGGGACGAACAACGTGCGAAGCAAAGCCTACAAGAAAATCTTCTCGTGCGTCCGCGTGGCTATCTCCGCCGGTGAGGCCAGCACCGGTTCCCACCGGGCGCCTGGACAGGCACATGATCGAGACCCTGATTTCGGCCATCGCGCACAACATTGCCGACGAGCTCAATGGCACCGCCAGCACCGCCTACCTGGAACGCCCTTTGCCCTGCCGATTTGGCGACACCGGTGCGGCCTTTGTGGCTCTTCCGCAATACCGCCGCGCAATGTCAACTGGTTCAAGAAAGGCAATTGGTTCATCTGGCTCAAATTTTGGAGAAGTACCACGCAAGATGAAGAACGGCACTCAAGGACCCACTTACGAGTGTACGTGCTCAAGGCGTTGGATCGTGCGCATGACTGACGATCCGTGCAACGAACTCGAGTTAAAACCATGCAAGCCAACTACAGCTTGTGGCCATCAACGTCGCGATTGCCGCCTTGCTTTTGTGTGCCTGTACCGTGTGTCTGCTTTCGCAGCAAGATTCCCGGCGGCGTGGTGGGCAAACAGTGGCGGCTGTTGACCGTGCTGGTGACGTTGTTCACAGTGGGCTACTTCATCACGCCATTTTTCACCCTGCTACCGCCTGAGATCATCAACCTGATCGTGGCGCTGATCTTCTTTTTTGGAGCGATCTACGTACTCATAACAGTGCGCCTGATCTATCGCATCATCGAAGAATTGACCAACTGATCCATATCGCCAGCGATTTTCACCATTCTGGTCCAAGACCTGCGCAGGCCAAAGCAGATGGGCACCGTACAGGAACTGTTCCACAGAAGCTGCGCCCAGTGCTGATTCTGTGACGGCAAAAGTCGGCGCGCAGATCTGTTGAAAAAATGCAGCCTTCGGCCCCTGCGTGCGACGAGCATCTGGAGTACAAGGTAAAAGCGATTTGTTTGAGTTGCTGGTGCGACCGTGCCCAACTCTGGCTCCTCTGCCAGTGCCAATTCACCCAGGATGGCATTGCTGAAAATGGCGAAGGAACTGCTCGGCACCCATGCCGGTATCGGTCGTGCAGCGGCCCACGACCACCGAGGACACGCACGAGGCCCGATGCAGACGCTAAACAGTTGCCACAACCAACCCGGTTTCTATCGACGAGAAGAAAGCCGAACAATTTCGCCGACTGGGTACTGCCTTGCTGTCGCCAGCCGGACCCTCAGCTTGAAGTGTCCGGCGAATTCAGCCGTAGCGCCGCGCCATCATCTCCAGCGGCACCGGCTTGATCTTGCCGCCCTGCCCCGCACAAACTGAAGGCCTCAAAACGCGTTTTCACGGTCGCCGCGTGCCGCGTTCTTCGCCACCAGCGCCTTGCGCGGGTCGAACTCGCTGGGCAGCTGGGCGAACACCTGGCGCATGGCGCCGGTCATGGCCAGACGAATGTCGGTGTCGATATTGATCTTGCGCACACCGCTCTGGATACCGCGCTGAATTTCCTCCACCGGCACGCCATAGGTTCTTGATGTCACCACCATACTGGGGAATGATGGCCAGCCACTCCTGCGGCACGTTGCTGGACCTGTGCATCACCAGGTGGAAGTTGTGGATGTCGCATGGATGGCCAACATGCTCTGATGGCCGGTGATGTCGCCGGTGGGTTTGCGCGGGAATTTGTAAGCGTTTTTATGGCTGGTGCCCATACCGGCCAAAGCGCGCCATCATCTCGGTCTTTTCTACAAAATCTTTGGCCTGTACCGGATCGGTCAGCATCTGGTCGTGGCTCAGTTTCTTCCGCACCAACGCGTTATCTTCTTCGCCTGCGTCGGCTTCCAGGCTGCTCAGACAGCCCAGCTTCGCCTTCAACCTGTGAGAGCACCAATCGGGTGGCAGCATCCGGGCACACCAGCGTGCATGACATCGACGCCAGCATGCAGCTGGTCAGCGTCTTGCCGTCGCTCATCAGTGAGCCGTCCATCATCACACTGGTAAAGCCGGAGCGAATGGATTGCTGGCACACCGCCGCCGAGGTGCCGTGGTCCTGGTGCACCACCACCGGAATGTCGGGGTGCGACTCCACCGCCGCCAGCATCATGTGGCGCAGGTAGGCTTCCCCAGCGTATTTGCGGGCACCAACCGAGGCCTGCAGGATGACCGGGCTATCAGTCTCCTGCGCCGCTTCCATGATGGCGATGATCTGCTCCAGGTTGTTGACGTTGAAAGCAGGCACACCGT
>NZ_JADJKN010000022.1:0-7652 GCF_016705985.1 Candidatus Aalborgicola defluviihabitans | reverse complement strand
GCTTCACTCATGCGGGCATCCTTTGCCAGATACAAGCGACCGCCGTGCCGCAATACAATGCTATCAGTGTGTCAGGCGGCAAATACAGAGGGTTCGGCCTTGAAGTCGAGTGCCAGCGTATAGCCTTCGGTGGGAAATGACAGAAGATTGTGGTTGGCGGCACCAAATACTTTGAGCACGGCTAGGAATGAGCCGCGCTGGGACTGGGCAATGTGTTTCAGGACCTCGCGCAGGCCGGTTACACCGGCGGCTTTGGGTAGGCCGAACTGGTGTTGCACGAAGCCGGATTTCCCGTAAATGCGGTTCCAGTTAGACAGCGCATCCAGGGGATAAAAAAAAGGTTCGAACGGAATACGACGAGTGCTTTGGCTCCGCTGCACTCGGTTGTAGTACATCGCATTAAATGCACGGACGGTAGCGTGATTGAGCAACTTAGCAGGCATGTCAAACGGCACCGGTTTTGGCCGCAGTGTCCGCACCGCAAGCTCGCCATCGGTGGCGTGTTCGCCAAGCATCAGCAGTGAGCGGCCCAAGCTGGGCCCGCTAGCCATGCAGTCGATCCAGGCCACTGAATAGGTGCTAGCGGCGTGTGCTTCGAAGGCTTCGAGTACAGCATCGAGACTAGGTGCTTTGACCGTGGTTTCCAGAATGTCGGTGGCTATGATTGGTTTAAGGTTGCAAAGTCGCGGAAAGAATGATGCCAGTCAGCCCCATGCCGCCGCAGGTGGCGTGGAACAGGTCAGGGTTTTCAGTGGGTGAGGTCATGACCCGCTCTCCATTGCCTACCAGTAGTTCAATGACGTGTACATGGGCGCTGAAAGCACCATGCACATGGTGGTTCTTACCGTGCACGTCGCTGGCAATGGCGCCGCCCAAGGTGATAAAGCGGGTGCCTGGTGTCACGGGCAAAAACCAGCCGCGCGGTGCAAAGGTGCGGAGGATGTCATCCAGCGATACTCCTGCAGCGCAGGTTAGTAACCCCGTCGTGTCGTCAAACGCTTGAAAGTGGTTGAGATAGCGGGTGCACAGCACCTGCGGGGCTGGCCCGCTGTCGCCAGCTGCAGCCTGGCCCACGCGCGATGAGCGGTGCGCTCGCGCTTCGAGCTTAGTGGCGCACTGGCTGGCGAACGGTGGCAGCGCGAGGTTGCGCGTTTAGCCTTGGGTACCGGCCCCATCCATAAAGCTCCATCACGATGTTCTCGGATCGGCGACGGCGCGGCTTACAAACACAAAGCGTTTATCCAAGTGGTACTTAATGACGTACCCCAGCGAAAGACCGATGGTGCCACCAACATAACGCATGGCGTCGGTTCCAAATATTATATGGAACTCGTACTCAACACCCCAGAAAAGTGCAGTGGTGATCACCCCCATTGCACTGTAAAGGATGAACATCCTGCCGTCATGGTCAAGCTGTCGCATGGAGCCCTAAAAGATGTGGCGTTTTTCCAGCACGTATTTGATCGGTAGGCCCGCAGCCGTGCCCACCAAAATTGACATCAGCACAGGGCGTGGTCCGGTGTAAAGCCAGATAACCAAGGCTTGACAGCCGATGTTGGCCATCGTAGCGATGGCTGCAAAGACCGCGTAAAGCACAACGATGCGAGCCGCGTTTTTCACTTCACCACCTTTGCCAACACGAAGACGGCTGCAAGCAGCGCTCCCACGATCCAACTCACGTGATCCCTCAATGCGAAGACGATAGGATCGTCATGATGTACAGCGCCAACACCATCCTGCGATGTAACCCGCGCTGCTACCCAAGCTAGAAACCAACTCCAAGTCTTGCCGTCCGTAGCCACGTCCTCGCAGAGCACCATCCAAACTGGCATCACGCAATCCTTTCAATTCACTGTATCGTTTAATCAGCGCCAAGCTGAGGAAGATAAACATTGAAAAGACGGTAGCCAGAAGACAACATCGGCACGGCCACTGCCGCAGCTCCTGCAATGATACGCATGGTGTAGAGAGAGGCGAGTGTCATTACATCGACGATGGCCAGTTGCTTTAGTCGCAGTGAATACGCAACTGTGGTTACAAAATACAGCGCCAGGCTGGCGGTAAAGATCCAGGGTAGCCACAATCCAGCCAGCGCGAAAGCTAGCACCAGGAGAAGGTAAACGCTGGAAGCCGTGAGTCCGAAAATCACGAAGGCCAGTAATGTTTGAAATAGGCTTGCGCTATCACCATAGCGGTGAGCCGCCAGTAGGGGAATGAAGACAAGCAAATTCTTCGACCTCGATGAGGACGCATGGCCGTGAATAAGGCTGTTGACAACGGCGGCTTGCCATCCTCAAATAAACGCCCGAGGTTGCCGTGACTACGAACTTGATTGATCAGGGGTTTTGATCGACTGACAACATGCGCACGCGCTGACGATTGCCAGATGCCCATGTCCGGCCAGTCGTTACCGACGTAATCAAAACCGCCCTCGCCATACCGACTCACCAAAGCATCGCGTTTGGCATCACCCTTGAGGTTGGTATCTCCCACGGTGGCCAGTCCTCGAACAGCCCCAAATGTTTTTCAACTTGATCGGCCAGCAAATGGTGGCTGGCCGTAGCTAACACATAAGGGTGCCCAAGGCCTTTTCTTCTCCGCATCCAGCACAACAGGTATTTGTTGTAAGGCAGCGTTGTTACATCTATTGATGTGGACTCGTCCAGCCGCAACTTGAGGAAACTTATACCCTTCGCAAGCCAAATCAACACCATTAAGAAGCGTAATGGATGCTCAACGAGAAAGCGACTCGCCGACTCCTGCAGCAAGTCAGTTTTGATTAACGTGCCATCTGGTCAGCTGCGATGAGATGATCAGAAGGCGTTGGGCAGTTCACAATACATTCGTGACAAAAAATAAATGGACAACTAGGATTTGCCCAGGTTCGATAAGCTAAGTATCGCACCGTAATATCATCTCCAAAAATGGGAAATCCGATTTTCGAGACTGCATGACACTCTATATAGTTTTGGCGCCAACAGACTAACCCACACATTACAGCGGCTCCTTGTTGCACAACGTAGACCAATTTGCTGGCAAAGGGCTGTGTGCCGATGATCTGTGGAGCGCTTAGCGCTTCATGCGTACAGGCGAATCGTGCGAAATGCCCCACTGGTCTGGCCGGGTAACTTGGAGCCGCCATTGTCAGGTCCTTAGCGTACCAAAGGACCAGCCCTATGCCTCAGACGATGACGATCAGACCGATCACCAGTTTGAGCGCGGTCACCCAGACTTTGGGTTCTTCGTTTGGATTCTTTTTTGCCATAGGGCGCAGCTTACCCTGAGAATGGGTGTTAAAAAACTTGCTTCGTCAGTAAAATCTGTGGGCGAGTTGCGGCTCAGGAAGCTTGCCAAGTACGTGATACAGGGCGAGTTCGGTGATTCTGAAGGTGCGAAAGCCGTAGGATTTTCTCATGGTCACTTTGACCTTGTTGTTCAAACCCTCGACAACGCCACTGGAGAACTGCTTTTTCGCCCGGAAGTAGTTGAGGATCAGCTCACGGTGGCTGCGCAAGGTCTTGGCCACCTTCTTCATCGGCTCGATCCGTGAACGCATGACCAAAGCGATCCACTGGTCCAAGAATTTGCCAGCCCAGGTGGGCGAGTCGTAGTCCCAGAATTGTTGGAACTGCTCCTTGAGCAAGTAGGCTCGCACTGTTTGCAAGTTGTACTTCAATATGTCGCGCAGGCGAACCCTCTGATTGCTGGTCAGATTCTCCCGGCGCTTGAGTACGCACCAGCGGGACTTGGCCAGAACCGGTTCATACCCATCGGCCACCAGCTTGCGTGCCTCGGCCGAACGGACATCGTTGAGCGCGTCATTCATCTTCGCCACAATGTGAAATCGATCCAATATGTTCAGTGCATTGCTGCAACGCTCACGGATCACCCGCAGGTAGGGTTTCCACATGTCGGAGCAGACGAATTCGATCTTGCCCGACAGGCCTTCTCCGATCATGTCAAAGAATCCCTCAAACGTCTTGACCGTGCGTTCCCGTCCAACCCACAGCAGCCGGGTGCAATGCGCATCAATCTGGTAGACCAGCGTCAGGTAATTGTGGCCCTTGCCGTAGGCAATCTCATCGACGCCAATGGCCTGAATCGGCCCCAGCGTACGATGCTCAAGCCCCCACGCCACCACCACTTCAACGGCCTGGCAGACCTTGTCCCAGGAGGTGCGAAACGACAGGGCTGTTTCCTTCCACGACAACTTCTTGGCCCAGTGCGCCAGGAACAGGACGTAGGCGGTGGTCATCTGGTGCTTGCCACAACCCCATGGCACTGCTTCGACAGTCACGCCACCCTGTGTGCAGCTCACCCGACGCATTCGGTACAATAGAAAAACCACAAAACCCCAGAATGGAACGAACTCGAAGCGCCTCACTGTCAAATGATAGTAGGTTGGCGCCGGGGTCTGGCAGACGGAGCACTTGCCTTTGGAGCCGACGCGCTCGCGCACCTCGACTTCGATACTTTTGCTGGCCTTGTCCAGGCGAGCCACGACATAGACAAAGCCAGGAAAGTGGTAACACTGGTTCAGTAGAGAGATCAGACGCATGCCAAAAACACCCAAGGAAAAAATCGGCTCTATCGTAGCCACGCCAGACCTGGCCACCTACTGCCCGGATTTGGCGACGTGGCCTGCAAGTTGGTGTGGCGAAGAACGTGACGTCATTCCTGGCGAACAGATCGTTGCGGTGTTCACGCCATTTCTGCTGACCCTGCTGGCCCAAGGTCTGACGCGCAAGACCCGTAACCTGCATCGCGACAACCTGTGGCTGCTCGGTGGCGAAATCATCCGAGACATCAACGACACGCCCAAGCTCAGAAAGCGGCCGGTGGGAGAGTTGATCCGCGAGGCCATCGCCAACGATGAAGGGCCACTGATCCATGGCGGCTTCTCTGAGCAGGAGCAGCGCTCGTTTGATTCGACCTGCACGAAACTCAATCGATTCCTGGCTACCCACGCCCATACCAACTTGAAGTCGGCCATGGCCAACATCGCACTGGTGTTCGTATATTGGCTGTTCAGGGTGATTCCTATTTCAACGGCTGTTGGCAAGCGAAAGCGCGTCAGGCCAAAGGCTCCAACTTGGGGAGCGGTGGGCAAGTCACGCACCGCGTAGCGGCTGTCCACGGCGGGCGCGCCATCAAATATGTAGTGATGGTGAATTCCGCCGTCGGCCACAAAAACCATCAAAATCTACCCACAGATTTCACGGACGAACCAAAAACTTTGTAGTGTCTCCCGCCTTCTTGGGTCTCGTACACGAAACTCCGCAGCTCGCACAGCAGGCGCCGCAATGGGTGCAGGCACTCATGGAGGGTCGGTCCTTGCAGCCCAAGCAGCAGGTATTCCATCAGGGCTTTTGCACATGCATGCGGTTTTCGGCCTCGTCCCAAACCACGCTTTGGCCCATCGATCACCTCGGCCTGCACCTCTTCGCCCCGGTGGGCGGGCAGACAGTGCATAAACACGGCGCCGGGTTTGGCTGCGGCCATCATCTCAGTGTCGACACACCAGGCGGCAAATGCTTTGCGGCGGGCCTCGTTTTCAGCCTCATAGCCCATGCTGGTCCAGACGTCGGTGGTGACCAGGTCGGCACCAGCGCAGGCTTCCAGTGGATTGCTATAAGTTTTGTAGCTACCTGTGCCCATTCCACGAGGTAATGGCCACTTTTTCGTCCAATTCGTAGCCGCTGGGGGTGCTCACCCGCAGGTGAAACCCCAGCGTGGCTGCGGCCTGCAGCCAGGTGTTGGCCATGTTGTTGCCGTCGCCCACCCAGGCCACGGTCTTGCCGCGCAGGTAGTTGGGGTCGATCTGCCCGCTGGCATCGGTGCCCCGGTGCTCCAGCAGGGTGAACAGGTCGGCCAGGATCTGGCAGGGGTGGAACTCATTGGTCAGGCCGTTGATGACCGGCACGCGTGAATTGGCGGCAAAGCGCTCGATCTTGGTCTGCTCAAAGGTGCGAGATCGCATCACAATATCGGTCATGCGGCTGATGACCTTGGCGCTGTCTTCAATCGGCTCGGCGCGGCCCAGCTGGCTGTCGCCCGTGGTCAGGTGCACCACGCTGCCGCCCAGCTGGTACATGCCGGCCTCAAAGCTCACGCGCGTGCGGGTGCTGGCTTTCTCGAAGATCATGGCCAGCGTGCGGTCACCCAGCGTGTGGTGCTTGTTGAAGGTTTTGAACTTCTGCTTGATCAGCGCGGCGGGTGAACAGGTGGTAGTATTCGTCGGCGGTGAAATGGCGGATTGCAGGTAGTGCCCACTGGCGGCGCCCTGGGGCAGGGTGGGGATAGCGTTGGAAGCGGTGGAGGGCGTTTGGGGTTCATGCGGCCTCCGGGGCAGGGTTTTGACCAGCGGCGCCAAGTGTCAACCACCTGGTCGGCTTCCAGCGTGGTCATGATGAGCGGAGGCATAAGCGGATCTCACCGTTTCGGCGGTCACACTGATGAGCAGGCCGGCGTTGGCGGCGCGTTGCACCAGCGCGGAGCAGGGCTCGGACAGGTCCACGCTCAGCATCAGACCAATACGGACTTCCTTCACCGCGCCACTGGCCAACTCGGCGGCAAGGGCATTCTCCAGCCTACTTTCAGATGGGCGCCTACTGTTGCCGCGTTGGCCAGCGGGTTCTGTCTTCCATCACACCCGGATGGTTTCCACCCGCGCGTATTGCCAGTGGGTTGCCGCCAAAAGTGCTGCCGTGATTGCCTGGTACAAAGATTTTGCAGCAGCCTTGGGGCCAGCCACCACCGCACCCACGGGCACGCCCGAGCCCAGGCTTCTGGCCAGTGGCATCGTCGGGCTTAATGCCCGCCCACTGGTAAACCAGCCATTTTCGGTGCGACCCATGCCACACTGCCTCGTCGATCATCAAGACAGTCACGGTCGCATCGCACGGATCTCGCACATCTCGCAGGTAGTCCATGTGCATGGGGTTGTACCGCCTTCGCCCTGGATGGCTTCAAGAACACCGCACCACGTTGGGGTTGTTGGCGGTTGCGGCTTATGAAGCTGACTCGATGCTGTTGATCGGCACGCGAATAAACGCTACCAGCGGGCCAAAGCCGGCCTGCGGGGTTACCGGTGGCGCTGGAGCGTGGCAATGGATCGACCATAGAAGGCCTTCTTACGCCTACGATCTCCTAAGGGCGCTCCAATGCCCTTGTCGTGGCCAAATTTCGCGCCAGCGAGGGCACATTCGTTGGCCTCAGCCCGGTAGAGCAAAAAATCCATTGGTCATTCCCGAGCGTTCGACCAACAACTTGGCTCGCTATTCTTGCGAGGATGTGAGCGTATGTTGGGGAGTGTGGATCAGCTTGGTCACCTGGTCCTGCCGGGGCCGCCACCAACTCCGGGTGGTTGTGGCCGTGTGTTGTTGGCAATGCCACCCAGCACATCCAGGTACTCCATGGCCATTCATCCACACGCGGCAGCGTGGCCGCTGGCATCGGGCGATGGGCAGTTGACCTGCAGGTGTTCGTCGCGTGGGGTGAAGACGGCGTGGTGGTGGGTGCGACGGTCATGCGGTAACTCGGAGTTGGCTACAAAAGAAAACGGCCCAACGATGGTTGGGCCGTTGAAGCCTGATTTTAGGCGCATCAACCACCCGCGATGGTGCTGGTGGTGGTTGGCGTGGATGTTCGGG
>NZ_JADJKN010000021.1:0-8015 GCF_016705985.1 Candidatus Aalborgicola defluviihabitans | reverse complement strand
CTCTATCGAACGGGCATCGTGAATCGCACTGCGAGCTTTGGCATCAACAATTGGCGTGTCAACTACAACCGCGTCAAGGTATGAAAACAGTGCACATAGCTTCTTCCTAGAATAGGCGCCAGCCGAAGTGATACGTAGTCTGTCCGCTCCCTCATCCTTCAAACCTTCCGGCGAAGATAGAAGTCCTGTCAAAAGCGCGCCTTATATGAGGCAAGACTTGTTCCACGGTGAAGCCAGCTGATTGCATGAAATCCAGCAACAAATGACGCTCTACGAATCCGTGGCGTCCACCGACCTGACCGGCTCGCTCCACATAGTCCAACATGAGTAGCATCGCAAAATGCTCCTTGCTCGTCGATGTACCGATGTCATATGTTTGGAATGGGAGAATCCGACGGGTTATAGTGCTCCGCGTCCTTATAGATCACGGCACGGATGAATTCATGCAGTGGAAGAAGATAGGTTCCACGGTTTTCAATTGCGTTTAGGATCTTGGCGCTATCGACGTGACCACTACCTAGAAATGACCCGACATACCTAAGTGATTCCCGAACATTGCCGGCACAATATATTGTCGATGAACTCTATTATTTCGGTCTGGGTATCGAACGCTCGAATAAGCATACGCAGATAGTTCTCCAGATTCTTTGACGCCAATGTGATGCCATCCAGTCCGGGGAGCTTGCCAGAATTCACTAACTGAGTAAGTGCGAACTCAAGACGCTTCTTAATGACCATGTCAATTCGGGGCGGTTCAATTGTGAATACGCGAGGCTGGTACGCTGCTAGTGCTCCACGTGCCCGAGAAAGGGCGAAAGTTTCAGGCCGAAGTGAAACGAAGGCAGTGACTGGCCAAGTTGCAGCCATGCTCGTGGCAATCAAGAAGACTTCTTCTTGAAAAGCGGGTGGACGCTGATCAACGTTATCGAGAAAAATAACGACCTGCCGCTTTTGCCCACGGAATATATGTTCCAACGAGTGTCTGACGTGCTCCTCATCGTTCTTAAGCAAATCACCTAAGAATTCGATTTCCTTGAGTTTGAAAACATCAGGAGCGCTTTCCTTCAGATCCGCATAGATGCCCTTGGCGAAGTCCATGAGGCGCTGGTGATATACGCCCCGAACGAAGTTCCTCTCAGAGATATCTACGTTCTCGTTTTCTCGAGCTGGCGAATGATCTCGGCCGAGGTATAGCCCTTGGGGGTCGGTAGAAACGGCAGCTTGACACCATAGTCGATGAACAGCACAAGTGATCGACTGAACTCCTCCTTGGCATCATTTTTTACAAGGTTTCGAATGAAGGTGGTTTTCCCAACACCAACGTCACCTACCAACAAGATTGGTCTCTTGCTCAAAGACGCGGCAAGTACATCTTTGGTCAATTGGGGGTTCGTGCCCTTCTTTCCGGTCGCTGGTGACGTAGATACACCGGCTTGACTTTCAAAGAAGGTGGTGTATCGCGTTCGCAAAAGCTCCTTGCTCACGAATGCGTACGGGGATAACGCGCCACTTTGGCAATAGGCATCCTTCAGGAATTGTTCTTCGATCTACAGGAGATGTGTAACGATATCGTCGAAAAAAAGCCGCCCAGATTTGCAGCTCGGTCGCGATCGGATTCACTGCTCTTGTATCCGGGATAGTCGGGAAGCCCAGAGGAGAGTTTCTAGGAGGCGGAACGTGCGTTGTCTTAGTGAGTACTGCTTTCAAACTTCCCTCTGCGAGTGCTTCGGGCGTTACGAGGTCCCACAGCTGTCGGAAATTCTCACGCATGCTGTCTAGGCTCGGATAGGCAACACACTTTCCTTTGTCAGAGGTTATGCTGTCTATACGCGCACCAAGGAGAAATACCCATTGTCTCCCGTTGGTTACCGCTGCGTACGGAATGCCTCTCTTTTGGCAATATCCGACCGCTTGGTCAATGGCATCGGCGAAATCTTTATTTTTCTCAATTAAGGTTTCAACCCTCAGAATGCTTTTATCGATAGTCGTAGGGAGCGTGAATCCAATTGACTCTCGTTTAGCCTCTACCAGCAGCTTAACTGGAGCGCCGCATTCATAGTCTGTGAAGTCGCCGCGATGATGTTTCTCGACACTAACACCCTTACGATCCCAAAACAGTACTTCCGTTAAAACTCGATCAATAATTTGAAGCGCGCCGTAGCCTCATTGAAATCGTTCAACTGCTCGATGTCCTCAATGATTCTTTCCAAGCTTGTTTTGGCAGCTTCGTAGTTATTCATGATTAGTTGTATGGGTGAGTAGGACGCATCTTAACTATGGCCGGTGAGACACAGAAAGTTCAGTTTTCCATGCGTAGTCTTTCTCATTCAGCACGCTCCCTTTCTAACATATCAAATGTCCCCTTTTCGGCAATTAATCTAGGTGCACACATGACCGCTTTGGGTCGGTGGTTGTCTTCCAGTTAGGACCAGACAGCGCGCTCTGAATATCGTATGCACTAACTTCGATTAAACAGAGCGCTTCGTGGCGGATCTCATCATCGGTTTGGCAATGAACAGTCAAGCCAGCACCAGCGGAATGTCCGCCCAGCGTGTGGTGTACCCCGGCGTCCTGCGTTCTTGTTTCATGGACCACTGTCTCCTGTCACCCGCAAGTCCAGCACTTGCCATGAGCACCGTTCCTCGACCAAAGCTCTGGATCAAATTGTTCAGCGCTCCCTTCAACTTTGTACGGTCTTCAGAACGGTCATCTTTCAGATCAAGCTCACCTTGCGGTTGGGTCAGCGTTCTCCTGCAAATTGGCCCCGCCTGGCATTTCACTCAGTTCAATCGCACGGCGAGCTGATCAACGACTTCAGACCACTCGCAGTCGCATTAGATGGCCTGCTTCAAGAATTGGGCCTGTGATGCATTCCAGTAGGGGGCGTGGTGCAGAACGATGCCGTGTGGCAATCTGTGATTCTCTACAAACTGATCAATGTCCTGCGCACCACTGGGCAATCCGAGTTGCAGAAACAGGTTTGCGATATCGTGAGAAATGGTTTCCATAGGGGCTTTCCATGAAGAAGTTCCAGGCTCATGCTGCCATCACAGTAAATGGCTTGTTGCTAGCGTGGTGATTGCAAAACAAATCTTGCGACAATATGCTGCTCGCACAACATCAGCGCGGGTTCAATAAAACAGGAAATCAACACCATGGCAACTGCAAAAACCAGCAGCAAAGGCTGCTGCAACTCCAACCGTCAAGACTGCCGCCAAGGCAGCAAAACCTGCGGTCAAAGCCGCTGCGAAGCCAGCAGCCAAAGCTGCTACTAAAAAGGCTCCAGTCTCCAAGGCGGCCAAAGCCATCGCCAAGATCAGCGCAAGCATTGCCAAGCTGACTGAACGCAAAGACAAACTCGGCGCAGAGATCAAAGCCCTGCGCGACCAGCGCGCCGCGCTCAAAGCTGCTCCAGTAGCAGTTGCCGCTCCCGCTGCAAAGAAGGCTGCCAAGAAGTAATCACTTCTAGCGACTCAGTCGCGCATGCAAAAGAGGCCCTCATGGGCCTCTTTTTGTTTTGTTTTTGTGCTGCTTGCATACGCAACGATTTCAGAAACGTCAAAAAACTAAAAGGGCGCCAGGTTACCCCAGCGCCCCCAAACCGACCAACAGTTTGAAACCGATTACTTGGTCACCGCTTCCGCAGCTGGCTTGGCAGCAGCCTTCTTCGCATGGGCGTGCTTGACCTTCTTGGCCACTGGCTTGGCCTCCGGTGTAGCAGTAGCCGGTGTGGCCACAGCGGTCACGGCAGCCGTTGTGACAGGTGCTGACTTGGAAGTGGTTGCAGGAGCCTGCGCAAAGGACGCAACAGCAACGCCGCTCAACAAGGTAGCAGCAATAAGGGTCTTGATATTCAACATGGTTAACTCTCACTCATCATTGACAGTCGCATAAGCTCCGACCATCTCGAGCGACCCGGCGTTGTCTGCCGGGCTTGTAACCACAACGCCAGGGTTTCTCCTGGCGTTGACTGCAATTACCTTTGTTTACAAGCCATGTTTCCTTGCGCGTTTGGAAGGACATGTCCTTGCAACACTGCGTTCAACTGGCAGATATACCGCATCCACCTGCTCTTCCACCATCAGGGTGCAGCTCTCCAGATCATGGACAACACGCGACTGAAAAGCCTTCTGCATCGGAAGCCGTTGCAATGAGTTGGGCGGTGGCCTGGGTCGAGCGCAGCGGCTATCCAGATTGAAACGCGTTGTCAAACAGTGGGTTGGGCATCATGTAGAACACGGTGACTCCTTTGAGAGTTAACTGCTGCAAATCCGAAGGACTTGCCTATAAGAGTTATCGACTCAAACAGTGCTCATGCATGTCCCGATAAAACAGTCAAAAGAGGCCTTACTTAGCCCCTTGTCATTGGCGCTGAAGGTTTGAAAGTCCATTGACACAAAATTGGACATCCTCCTCTCTGGTACATGACGGTTCGTGTCTTATGAGTGGTCTATTCAGTGGCGTGCCTCATAGGCATGCAAGACCCTACTGACTGTGCTGCGACTGAGTCACTTCAATGGGTTGTGTGACAACTGCAGGGAGATAGATCTCGGAGAACTCACGAGGCATGCGCCTTGGTCGTCCGGATCCGATTTCAATGCAAACGAGATCCCAATGTCCGCGCAGCACTGTCAGTCCGTCACTGTTTCGAATCAACTGCAACCCGCGCTCCATCGTCAATTTGCCGTCACTGCCGGTAAGCCAGGTCGCCAAAGTGAGTGGCTCACTTATCTGCGTTGGGAGCAAGTAGTCATATTCACCGCGTCGTATGGCCATGGCACGGTCGAGTTGGTGGTAGTTGACCAAACTCAAACCCAGGGACTCCGAATGGGCCCAGCCAATCATTTCACACCACTGCACGTAAACCGCATTGTTGGTGTGATTCAGACCGTCGATGTCCTGTATGCCTGGAACGCAGGGCAGGATGAAAGGGTGTGGGTAGTCCCAATTGAGTAGATTGGTTTCGGCCATATTCGTATTGACTTGTTCTTGTTTGAGGTTACTACTTCGACCATAAGCAATCCGATGGGCGATACTTCAGGACATATCGTTGATTTGAATGTTTTTTTGCCGTGATGATGTCCTTGATTGGAGCCCACTATTACATGCTTGGACCCAGAGCTATTTACTCATTTGGTTCTGGTGCCTCTGGGACAGTTGCCCTTTCGGGTCGCTCGAAAGTCGTGCGCTGTAGAAACAGTCGCGCAGGAATGATATGAAAGTACTGGACCTTCAGTGCGCCAACAAGCATGTGTTTGAAGGATGGTTTTCATCTGAAGCCGATTTTCAGGACCAACAAGGAATGGGTCAGGTCGAGTGCCCGGTTTGCGGTAACGCCACTGTGGTCAAGATGATCAGCGCACCCAGATTGAACTTTGGCAGCGAGCGTGAAGCGGTTCAGCCCTCGCCAGAAGTTGCATCTTCTGTTGTGACAACCCAGTCATTGCAAGCGGCATGGACCGCAGTGGCTCAACTCGTTAGGCCAATACCGATGATGTAGGCGATCAATTTGCCGAGGAAGCCCGAAAAATTCATTACGGCGAGGCCGAAGAACGTGGCATTCGTGGCAAGGCCTCCCGTGCCGAAACTGAGTCCTTGATTGAAGAAGGTATTGCCGTCATGCCGTTGGTATTGCCTGAATTTCTCAAAAGACCGTTGCAGTAAGTCACCATGTGACCGGCCATCGTCGGCACGACAAACTCTAGATCGTTGGCATGTTTGTTTCTTCCGCGTCAGCGGGTGAATCTCTTTTGGCCAAGACGTATTCGGAATGGGTCCCGGTAAGAAGTTGGAACATGGCGAAGATCGGTCCCGGCATATTGCGAGGGTCACTTGTGCTCTCCAGCGCCTGCCAGGTTCTGGACTGCAGCCCTCCCCTGCTCCCCGTCTGGACGGGGTAGCCCATCAGTGCGGCAGCATCCACCTGACTCAATCCAGTTTTGAAGCGTGCCGTCTTTAGCTCTTCGCCACTTGGGCTTGGCAATTCAATGCGCATGATCATTTCTCAACGTATGAAGGGGTCGCTCAACAGCGAGGCGTTGTTAAGAGTTTTGATGATCTCAGAAAAGTTCACGCTTCAATCCCCCATGATTGTTTGTCTCTCTTATTAATCTACGCAGCGACCCTGCGCTTCATCGCTCTGACCGCCTTTATCTTTCTGGCCAGTTCCTGCGTCGAATAAATGGACGTCGTATCAATGCTGGCATGCCCGGCCAACTCGCTGGCCACCTCAATCGGTACCCCATCCACCAACGCCTGGCGCACGAAGGTGTGGCGCATCCAATGTGTACTGGCCTTCTCAAACCGTTTTTCGTCCAGTCCTGCCTGGGATGCCGATTTGGCCGCGTGTTTGAAGAATCGCTTGAGCACGGCATAGATGCCAGACGCCGACAAGGCTGACCCAGCTAACTCGGTTCTGGCGATCGTGACGAGTTCACCGCCCTCCCCTCGTTTCCACTGCGGTACCGACGCCCCTAGAGTTCGGATCAGCGGCAGGTTGTCTTTGTCAGTCGCGCCCTTGTCCTCTTCCAGAAACTCGCCGCCATGCAGCGCCAGGAGCTTGACCACATCCGGATTGAGCGGAACTTCGCGTGTCTTGTTGCGTTTTCGGTGACGGTCAGGATCCAGGTTTCTGGCAAATCCGGTAGGGCTTCAATACGCAGGTCCTTGTGCCTGGCCTTGGCCAACTCATCCAGGCGAATGCCGGAAGTGACGAGAAGCTCGAGAATGCATTTCAGGCGCAGACGTTCCGGACCGACAGGTTGTGCATCCACACAGGTCAGTACGTGGGCCCACTCGGCTTCCGTGAATGAACGGCGGATGTCCATCTTGGAAGCCGGCAGGTCAAAGCCTTTCATCAGCGAACGCATCGGGTTGGCCACCAGGTAGCCTGCATCAACCAGTCCCCCAAAAAGGGTCTGCAGTATCACCAGGGCCTGCTTCTGTGAAGCCGCACTGGGTTGGCTACGGAAGGCTCTCCAACCCGGATCGGTGCGTTTGAGCGGAACACGCTGCATCCAGGTGGCTGGTACCGCCTGCAGGAATTCCCGGTACTTCCTGACAATCGGGTGAGTTCACGCTGGACAGGGGTTTCTTGAGTACTTGTGCACACCACAGCAGAAAGCGCTCTGCCTCTTTGCGGTAACTGCGCTGGGTGGACGGCTTCTCGTTGTACCGGGACAGCCAGGCGCTCACCGCTTCCAGGTCATTCTTGGCACCCAGGGTATTGGCCATGTGGGAGCGGAAGTCCCCCTGCCCTCCGGCCAGAGTCGGTGTGGCTTGCATATGTTGCATGGCACTGGCCATCAGCGTTCCGGCTCCAAACTGGCGCACCGCGAGCGAATCCTGTCCCACCGTTGGCAGCAAGGAACCTACGCGCAACTCGCGTTTGGACTTGGGTTCATGCACGCTGGCCGACACCAAAAGGTTCAAGCGGTCCTGCTCCAGGATCAGCCAGTGCACGACTTGCTTTGCGCGCTGGGCACCAAATCCCTTGATCGTGGAATACCAGCGGTGGCCATACACGTTGATGAAACGCACCAGGTCACCCAGAGTGATGATGCCCATATTGCGCAGGCATTTCACAACCGGTCGGGCAAACCAGGATTCCAGTCGGTCGGTGGCGGTGGGCAGAACTGAGAGCACGGTTTCCAGGTAGTTGAGTGCCCTCACCCGCTCAGCCACCGGGTCCTTGAATTCCGAGCCCGCCTCGATGGCGTCCACGTTGTCCAGACCGAACGCTGCCTTGTACTCGGCCAGCAACTCGGCCTCGCTCCAACCATCGGGGTCCATGCCTTCGGATGTGATCCACTCGTCCAGACTGGGAAGTGTTACTGCCTTGGGTGGTGCCGCATCGCTGCGTAGCAAGTCCAGCAAATGGTGATTTGAGAATGCGATGCAAAGGGTCGCGTCGTGTTGACGACCGGCTTCGATGATGCGCTTAAGGAGGGCTTCCCGGCGGTTCTGTACGTAGCGCGAGGTCGGTGGATTCCGACCAGGCCAGTAGCGATCAAAGG
>NZ_JADJKN010000020.1:0-13574 GCF_016705985.1 Candidatus Aalborgicola defluviihabitans | reverse complement strand
GCCTGATCGCTCACGCATTGTTCTTGCCCCGGATATTCGACGTGCAATGTTCAAGGCTTTTCACTTTGACGTCGTCTACCTGAAGTCGATGGCTCAGTTCGGGTGTTGGCATCGCCCACCATCGTCGCCAGCCAGGCCTATTGGGTTGCAGGGTTAAACTGGTTGATCAACCCGGCTTTCGCGGGTCATCATCAACGTTAACGCGTATCAAAGCGTCCGTGGGCAATCTACGTCCCAGCAGAACCAAATTTCTGTTGCCGATATTTTGGAACTGCCTGTGCAGGAGCGGATTCAACTCGTTGCAGTGATATGGGGAGCGATTGCGGCCCTTCCTCACGCCATTGAAGTTCTGAGCTAAAGACCGAACTCAAAGAAGCGCTTGGCCGATTTTGCAGGTGCAACCCAGAGGCGGAGATATTCCTGACCGGGTCGAAGTAAAGCACATTTGAAAAGCGGTTGCGTGGCGTACGCCTGAAGTTTCGGTCGGGCCGTTCGCGAAATCGGCGAAGCGTTTGATTGGTATGTGAAGAAAAGCAAAGGGACTCCGGCCTGAATTTGAGTTGGCTCCGAGCTTCAAACTAAACGCCTTGAGTGGGTTCCGCTTGTACGCGGAAATTGTCCCGGGAGTACGCCGCACACTCTTCACTGTTTCCGTATGGCGTGTCTTTCACGGCAAGAATGATCTTGTTCGTTTTGGCCGTAATTCAACAAAATCCGAAGCGTTGGCCACATGTACATGCCGTTAACCGAAAGTCTTCCATCGGATGGCTACGCCCCCCGCGAATTTCAACGTTGAGGCTCCAAAAACCTCTCCCACTGGCATTTTCTGTCTACCCTCAGGTGGCCTAAAACGTTGTGGTTTACATCCCCAACGTACTGCGCAAAAAACGGCCCGCTACAAAGTCTCCAAGACCGCAACAGCATGCTGTTGCCAGTCGTGTGTCCGAACAAATCGTCCCCGGCAGGTTTCGCCTTTCGCACTGGACTACCTCGTAGACAACGAACTCCGATCCAAGGCGATGGATGCAAGTTCAAGAACGATTCAGTCGGAGCTAGTGCCTATGACCCCGCGTCATGCCCAAGATCGTTTTACTGGCCTACAGCCTGAGTTTGATCTCCAGCCGGTCCATCGAACAAGCCTGCCTGCGTAACGTCCTGTTCATCGCCATCAGCGGCGGACAGCCAACCCAGCCACCCACATCGCCAAGTTTGTCTGCAGTTTGATGACCAACTCAAACCTGTTCAGCCAAGTATTGATGACCTGCGATGCCCAAGGCTGATCGGACGCGATGTTCGCCATCGATGGCGTCCGAGTTGCTTAGCAACGCCAGCAAAGAGCGCAGCGTACCAACAAGTACGGCGCCACCGCGCCGATCGGTTAGAGAAGGCAGCCGACAAAACACAACCTGCACCAGGCCCAAGACAAACAAGGCCTGAATCAGACGCAGGTACTAGAGCCCAAAACGCCAAACCCAGATGGACGCCCTGCAAAGCAGCACGCACCCGGGAATTCCTGGGCACCTCGCCCAAACGCATGGGTAGCAAAGGCAAAGAACCCAAATCCAATGTCACAGACCCTCAGAGTGCCAAGATGGCACCAAGCAAAGGTGTCTGCAAGGCTGCGCGACACAGGCCGCGGTGGACAGCCAAACCAAATTATCAGTGCAGCGGGATTCGTCATTGGTTCAGGTTCCGAGCAAGCTAAAGCGCTTGCTACCCATGATTGAGCAGGCTAGTCTATCGCACACCAGATACCCTTTGGCCAAGCCGCAAGATTACCGGATACCACAGCGATGCCAACATCGCAAAGCTGATGGAAAAAAGGCATTCCGGCCATAGTTGCCGACAACCAAATGCGATACCGCGATGAGCGCTTGCGGAGCAGGACAAATACAAAGGCAAGCCCGACCCGCTGTCTGAGAAGAAGGCCACCGGGAGAGAAGAAGTCAAACGCTTTGGCCCCGGGACTTCAGCCGAACGACAACAACACCGCGACGTGTCCTGCGGGTCAATTGATGACTATGCTGCACGATCTACTCTCATCAAGGGGTTTGCACTACCAAACGTACACCGCCAAAAGATCGACTGCAATGCCTGTGCGCTGAGTGGGCAATGCCTCAAAGGCCCAATCAAACCGGAACTACGGACGTGGTCGTCAGGTCACTTACTTTGTGCCCAAGCCCAAAGACACCGCAAACCCAAGCGAGCATGCGCTAAGCCATCGATCGCCCAAGGGACGCCGAAGCATACAGCCCAGCTTTGGCACCCGTGGAGCCGGTGTTTTCCAACATCCGGCACAACAAGCGCCTGACGCGGCTGAACCACCGAGGACGCACCAGGTCAACACGCAGGTGGAACTCACTGCCTGGTACTAAACATTGAGAAGCTGTCCAAGACGGGCGTAGGGCGGCACAGAACGCGTTAGGGTGGAAAATGGGGCCCTAGAACCGTCAATAGGCGTAAAAACGGATCCACAAAATGCGCACACTTTGTAGATGGACGCAAAATTCACGAAAACTGATCCGCGGAAGGAGTGCAGCCGAAATGGCGCGCGTGGAAATCGGGTTTTACAGCCTCGTTAGGTCACACAAACCCGCTTTCCTGCCACCGAGTGATCGAAAGGATGCTCTATGACCACGGAAGGCTTTGTCGCCTCGCACGCTGAAGGTGCCACGTTCGAACGAGGGCTACGCTCCTTCTCGAGATACCGCGATCTCGGAATTAAGAACGCTACAAGTGGGCGCGTCGACGCTCATATCATCCGAGCGGCAGTTGGAAAGAGTTCTCCAGTCAACCGCATCGTCACAAAACCGAGTTCCAACTCCGTGTACGTCCTCAAGGGCTGGATCGAATTCGAATACGAAGGTCAAGGTGTTGTCCGTCTCGAGGCAGGTTCATGTGTCCACCAGCCCCCGAACATTCGCCACCGCGAGCTTGGTCACAGCCCTGACATCGAAATGCTTGAAGTCGTCCTACCTGCCGGCTTTCCTACGGAAGAAGTCCCTTCCGTGCAAGGTTAGCGCGGTCACAAAGTGCGGTCTAACGATTAGTGTTTATCTGCCGCGAGGCAAAGTTGGAAGAAACCACGAATTACCCCTTTCGGCAAATAAACGCTAATCGTTAGACATCAGAAACAGCCGTCTTGGCAAGAGGTGCGCATGATCAAGTCCGTCGGCGTGTTGCCGTCAAAACAAAACACAGGCTCTCCTGCCACTGCGGTACTGTCGTTCTTGAACTTGACCTACCAGATGGCATTGTCAACCCACGCCGATGTGATTGCTCAATTTGTCGCAGAAAGGGTGCAATCGTCGCATCGGTTGTGCTGTCGGGCATCACGGTCATCCAGGGCGAAGATGCGCTGCAGCACTATCAGTTCAATACGAATGTAGCCAAGCACTACTTCTGCTCCATCTGTGGCATCTACACCCATCATCAACGCCGCTCGTTCCCGAATCAGTACGGCTACAACGTTGGCTGCTTGGAAGGCATCAACCCGTTCTATCTCGAGCCAGTGCCGTTGAACGATGGCGTCAACCACCCAGCAGACCGCACGCAATGAAGAAGGGGCTCTTCCGCATAGTGCCGCAACTGATGCTTAACCCCTACCTCAAGCGGAGCGCCAACGATTGACCACGGAATCCGGCTTCTTTTTCAACCCATACGGGGCGCGGCTTGCTTGGGACGGGGAAGTCCATTTCATTCGTTAGGGCTCTAAAAACTCAACTCACCTTTGAAAAAAAGACTACGATCGATGTCTACGCATGGAGAACAAGATGGCAGATGAGCTGAAACCCAGAACGGCTTCCATCAACGGCAATCTTTGGGGTGCGCACGCACGGGACTGGGCGGAGATTCAAGAAGGACAATGCCGCGCGGTCTACCTGGCCGCTTTCGACCGAGCGGATTTGGGACCCACTACGACATATCTTGACGTCGGCTGCGGCGCTGGCATGGCCGCCCAAATTGCGGCGGAGCGCGGCGCGAAAGTTGCGGGGCTTGACGCTTCGCCTTCCCTTCTTGCAATCGCAAGAGAACGAGTTCGTTCTGCGGAGTTCCTCGTTGGCGAACTTGAGAACCTGCCATTCCCGGACAACACATTCGATTTCGTGACCGGCTTCAATTCATTGCAGTACGCCGGAAATCCAACGATCGCGTTGAAAGAGACGAAACGGGTCGCAAAGCCAGGGGCCTTGGTTCTCATTATGACTTGGGGGGAACCCGCAGGAATGCAAGCTGCGGCCTTGGTAGCCGCGCTTCGCCCATTGATGCCTGCGCCGCCGGCGGGAGCGCCCGGGCCGTTTGCGCTGTCGGATGAATCCGCACTCCGCGCATTCGCCGCCGCGGCCGGTCTTGAGCCCGTCGAGATCTTCGATGTACCCTCACCTTGGAAATACGAAAGTCTGGAAGTCGCGTTACGCGGCCTCCGCTCATCGGGTGTCGCAGCACGCCGCCGCAAACTCAAGTGAGGAGTCTGTCAACGCTGCACACGAGGCTGCACTTCAGCCATTCCGGAACGCGGACCAGAGTTTTGTCATTCAAGCCTCTTTTCGATGTCTGCTTGCCCGTGCCTAGATCAAGCGAGAGAGAGCCCTGACCCTTCCATCGAAGGGATGTGCTCCAGCCTGCGGACTCCACACGCCCCTCATGTCAAGTGTTGAGGCAAACTTAAAAAGGACCGTTATCCGCAATGAAATCTGCCGGAGATTCCGCAGAAAAACGAATGGCGTATTAAGTCTATTCCCTCTCGTGATCCATATGCCATGATGGAAACGAATTGGGGAGCAGTTCTTGGGGCACTGTTTTTCATTGGTGGAATCTTTGCTGGCCTAAAAGTAGCAGCGCTGTTTTCAATTTCTATTTTTGGACTGGTTCTTGCACTGATCAGCATTCTTTTTCGGGGTCGAATTGTCAGACGAAACTGGAAAAAAGTATTGGCCCAATGCACGGACAAGGAATGGAAAAAAGTCCTGGGGACACCTGGCCAAAGGGGTGGCGCAAGACTAACTTGGACTTTCCAACTTCTTTGCGAATTTGAACTAGATGGAAAGCGCTACACGGTTAATCCAGAATATTGGTCTACTTTATCTCAGAGAACCGGCTCCAGAAATTTCTGGATAAAGTGATCTCGCCAGATGGAGCGTCAGCCTGGGAAACCCTAAAAACCCACTTCAAACAGAACTCATTGCCAATGACATCAAAGACTTCCTGCTGCATTAGCAGAGAAAACACGATATGCCTAGCAAGCGCATGCAGGCCCGCTTGTGCGAAGGGTGTCCGGGTACACGGGCGGTGGAACTGAGACGTTAGCCACACAATGTTCTTCACACTTCGCGCCCCAAAGCCAGTTGACTACGAGTCAATCGCCTCGTGGGTTCCGGACGCTGTGGCTTGCCTGCGTTGGGCCGGTCCTCGGGTACCGTTTCCATTCACCGCCGACCTTCCCACATTGCTTTCGGTTGTCGATGGTGAGAGCTACTGTCTAGCGGACAAATCTGCAATCCTTTGGGCTTCGGTCAGTACTGGGTTCTTACGCCAGGATCGGTGCATCTCGGAAGAATCATTGTCTCGCCTCTGGCGCGCGGAAAGGGTATTGGTCGCATGCTGTGCCAACAACTCGTCGCCAAGGCCATTCAAACTACAGGTGCAACTACTGTCACATTGCGTGTCTACAGAGATAACGCTGCTGCGGTAGCGCTCTACACAAGCCTTGGTTTCGCACCGGTCGAGTGTGAGTCAGATACAGAAGTACATTTCATGAAGGCAGAGACTCTGTGCTCATCACTGCCCAACAAGCTCTCATAGTCGGCGCCATTTGCAACGCTGCCGCAGCGCTCGCCCACCTAGGCTGCATCGTCTGGGGTGCACCGGTCTATCGCTTTATGGGGGCCGGCGAAAGAATGGACCGAACAATAGCTCTTCCGCTGCTTAGGCCAGCCTTTCCAGAAAATTCCCACACTTTTTGGCTGGTCTCGTCTGGCATTTATCTTTTCATTGGGTTGTTCCACCTCTACGGGGTCCTGGGTATATGGCACATGCTGTGATGCATAGCGCTGCACTGTACGCTGGGTTTTACAGGTGAACCAATCGATGACCATACTCACACCTATGCCACCGCCGTCCTTCGCGCGCTACCGCGACTCCGCCGCCAAGGGCTACGCCGACGACAACGTTGCCGCTGGGCGCTGGCCAGAAGCGGGCGCCCTCCAGCGTTCATACGACGATTTCGACGAATCGCTTCCGCAAGGGCTGGACACACCGGACAACTACATCTTTGAAATTCGAGACGAAGTGACGAACACCATTGTCGGAGAGATCTGGTTTGCCATCGTGGTGAAGAACGGGATTCGGTCAGCCTTCGTCTACGACCTGGAAGTTCACCCCGAGTTTCGACGACAGGGTCACGCGCGGGCAGCCTTTATTGCACTGGAGCCGCTGGTGGAGTCGCTTGGCCTGTCCAGCATCGGGCTCCATGTGTTCGGCCACAACCCTGTTGCCCAGGCACTGTACAGCTCGCTGGGGTATGGGGTAACCGGGATCAATATGCGCAAGACTGTTGGCAAAAATTGACGCCTATTACGCGTTCGCACGCCGCTTGAGCCAGCGCATCAGGCCTCCCAGCAGGGGCAGTTTTTCGTACAGTTCTTCGGCGGCGTCCCAGTAGTCACGGTGGTCCAGGATGCGGCCATCGGGGGCGAGCTGCAGGTGCGAGCCACCCAGAATGCATTGCGCGGTGTGCGTGTCAAAGCGTCGAAACCGGAAGCGAAACTCCCAGGCCAAAAAGCAGTGATTTCCATCCTGGATGCGGCGCGTCACCACGAAGCGCGGTGCTTCCAGCGCAGTGAACATGTGGGCAAAGATGTGCTGAATGGCGGGCAGGCCGCGCACGTCGTTGAACGGGTCCTTGAAGCGGGCGTGCGGGATGTATATCGCAGCCAGCTGCTCGACTGACGCGGGCGAGAGTTTCAAACATCTGCACGATGCGTTCTACCGCTGCAGGGTAGTCACCGTTGGGATCGGGATTGGTCAAAGGGGTCATGGTCTTCAGGTAGTTTGCAGCCTGCGCATGGTGGCAAAAAATACAGGATACGGCAACAGTTCCAGCAGCTTCATTGCCCAAGTGAAACGGCGCGGAAAGTGGATTTCAAACGCGCCACGCGCCCAGCCACGCAAGATTTCTTGCGCAGCCACGGCGGGGGTGATCAATGCCGGCATCTTGAAACTGTTTTGTGCAGTCAGCGGTGTTTCTACAAAGCCGGAGTGATGATGGACACCCCACGCCGTGGACACGCAGGTCGGTGTACAACGTCTCAGCCAAATTAATGAGTGCGGCTTTGGTGGGGCCGTAGGCCAGGCCGTTGGGCAAACCCCGGTAACCGGCACGCTACCCACCAGGCTGATGTGGCCGCGCCGCTCTGCCGGCTGCGCCAGCAGATGCGGCAGCACCGCATCAAGCAGGTGGAGCGCGCCCAGGTAGTTAACTTCCACGTGCCGCAGCAGGTCATCCAGGTCCAGCGCGTCGGATCTCTGCGCTGCGTAGTGACCGGCGCAGAAGATAACGCAATCCATACCGCCCTCTTTGCTGCACGACCGCTGCTGCTGCACGCACAGCGGCTTTGTCGGTTACGTCCAGCGGCAAGGCCTGGGCACCAGGGTGCTGGGCCACAAATTCCGCAAAGACCCGGCGTTGCGGGCCGAGACGATAACGGCGGCACCCTGCGCATGCAAAGCGCTGGCCGTGGCGCGCCCAATGCCGCTGGACGCGCCCACCAGCCACACGCGCTTGCCCGACCACTGAGCCATGCGGGGGTTCAACGACATCAGGCTTTCCTTTTGAAAAAGCTCAAGGTCACATCCCCAAGGCGCACGCCAAACTTGGACATGGCCGCGCGGTTGAGCATGACGCGTTCATCCATCAGGTACATCCAGTCGTCAAACTGCACTTCAATAACCCGCCCGTCTACAGGTAGTGACAGGGTGTAGGCCCACTGAAATGCATTGCCACTTTGCTGGCCCTGCGCCTGGCCCACCACATCGTCTGCACGGCCCACAAAGCGGCCATCGGCCTGTGCGGTCAGTCGCCAGACGCGGCGTTGGTGCGTACCGTCGGAATAGGTAAAGGCTTCGTCCAACACGCCCCCATTGCCATTCCAGCTGCAGATCCATGACCACCGTAAAGCGCTTGACCACGGCACCACTGCGGTCAGTGAAGACGCCATAGGCATCCAGCGTGCCATTGAAGTATTCGCGCATGTCCAGCACGGGGCGCTGTGCTGCGTAATCGGTCACCTTGGGCGTACCGCATCCACCCAACGCCACCAGGGCACCCAATGCCAGAGCGCTGATCCATGTTCTACGTTGCATAAGATTCTCCATTTCGCGTTTGTATAAAAAGTAGTGAAGTGCGGCGGCGGCCAGTAGCTTGAGCACACAAGGCACCAGGCACAAACCAGCGTGAGGGGCTTGCAGGCTGTGCGCATCACGCGCCGGGGTGCATAGCCCAGCCAGCCCAGCAGTGGCAGGGTCAAACCGGCTGCCATTGCCAGGTTGAGCTTGGCGGCAAAGTTCCACCAACCAAAGTACACGCCGTGGCTGCGGGCGTCGCGGCCGTAATGCCCGCCAGCAGCGCAGCGGGCACGGCCAGGTCACTGCCCAAGGCCAGACCCGACAAGACAGCACACCACCCGTACAAAAATGCATCGCCCGCGCCCACTGCCGCCAGCACCTGCAAAGGCCAGCACCGACAGCACCATGCCCAGCAACCAGCTGCGTGCCAGCCCCAGCCGCGCCACCACCCGCAACCAAAGGGGCATGCACAGTGCGGCGCACATGAAATACAGGCCCAGAAACACGCCTTGCATGGATGGCAGGCTTTGCACCCGGTCTTGAATGAAAAACAGCACCAGCGTGGCCGGTACAGCGGTGGCAATGCCATTGAGCGCAAACACAACCAGCAGGCGCACAAAGGCGGTGTCTTTCCAGGGCGCCAAGAGTTGCCGGCCTTCCAAGTATGCAGGCAATGGGGCCGCTGCGCCAACCCGCGCTTGCGGCCGTGGCGCACCCGACAAAGCCCACAGCCCCAACAACAACGCAACGGCCATGACGATTGCCGTGGGTGTAACGCCCCAAAGCGCCGGCACGATGGAGGCCAACACCACACCCACCAATCCAAGCCCTTCACGCCAGACCACGATGCGGCTGCGTTGCACCGCATCGCCCCCCAGTCGCGCACCCCAGCTTTGGTGGGCAACGGTGAGCAAGCTGTAGGCCAAATAAGTCAAAGCCAGCGTCACACCGGCCCAAGTCAGCGCATGGGCCGCTGCAACCTGCGGATGAAACAGCGCCGCAAAGGCCAACGCCAGCAACACCCCCGCACCAACCAGGGCACCCAGCAACCGCGCAAACGGCCCCGCTGCCAGCCGGTCCACCCAGTGGCCAATGGCGGGGTCCAACACCGCATCCAACAACCGCAACGCCAGCAGCAAGGTGCCCAACGCCGCCAATGAGACACCCCACTGCGTGGCATAGAAATTGGGCATGAACACGTACAACGGCAGCGCACAAAACGCCAGCGGCAAACCCAGAAGACCCATAGCGCAAACCCGCGCCAAGGCCCCCAGGTGAGTGTTGCGTTGTCAGGCATTACGAACACTGGGCCCAACGCGCAGCGCATGGCGGATTCTGAAGTCTGGGGCTGAGCCAGATGCCGAAAATAAGCTGGCAAACAGGCGTCGCGCACTTCACCCACTGGTTTGCCGTTGACTGCAAAGCGCGCACCGACACCGGGCTGATTGAAACCGGTGATGCGGTCACCCGCCTTTACGTCGGGAAACAGCGCCTGCATGCGGGCCAGCCAGTTATCGGCTTGTGTGGAGTCAAAACTGCTTTGGCGTTCATTTCCTGGAGTGAGCGCTTTGCTATCAGTTTGCCGCTGAGACTGCGCCGGTACTGCAGCTCCAGCGCAAAGGGATTGGTCGTACTGATCCAGCGCAAAACTACTGGTCGACCACAAGCGCGTGTCATAGATGCCCATGCCCAGGAAAGTCAGGTGCTGCCACCGCGCAGCCTGCAGCGGCGGTTGAACAGCCACCACCTCTTCGGAGCGGGCAGCGGCGCGACCGACTGTGCCAGCACCGAAAAAGCTTAAGCAAAAAGACCGATAGCCCTCGTCAAATATACGTAGGCCACTACTTCTTTCATAGCGTTTCTTTTGCAACGTGAACTGCATCAGCTCGATGTCGCCAGTGGTGAACGCGGCTTCGCAGTAGGCCAGGTAGAAGTCCCAGATGCGATGAAGCGGGCGTCAAAGCCCAGCGCCAGCACCTCGTCGCGCCGGGCATGGAATGCCTTGCGCCACAGGTGCAAGGTGTGGCCATAGTCGCCGCCAAAGGCCACCTCGTCCACGACCCGCAAACCAGCCGCCTGTGCCTGTTTGCGAAACTCGGCTGGCGAGGGCAGGTAACCACCGGGAAAGATGTATTGCTGGATGAAATCAGTGGAGCCACGTAGCGCTCAAACAGATCATCGCGGATGACGATGCTCTGGACGCAGGCCTTGCCGCCCTCTTTGAGCAATCGCGCCACGGTGCTGAAGTATTGCGGCCAGTAGGTTTCGGCCCACGGCCTCTACCATTTCGATGGAACAGATGGCATCAAAAGGCGCATCGCTGATATCGCGGTAATCCTGCAAGCGCAGGTCGGCCTGCTGGCCCGCCCCGGTGGCAACGCCTTGGCGCTGCAGCCGCTCATTGGCCCACTGCAACTGCTCGGTGGACAGCGTAACGCCAACCACGCTGGCGTTGTAGTGCTGCGTAGCCTGCTCTGCCAGCGCACCCCAGCCGCAGCCAATTTCCAGCACGCGGTCGCCAGCTTTCACGCCCACCGCATCCAGCGCTCGGCGCACCTCGGCGGTTTGCGCCTGTGGCAATCGGCAAGCTGCGGTCGCCGTTGAACCAGGCGCTGGAGTAGTTCATGGTTTCATCGAGCCACAGACGATAGAAGTTGTTGCCCAGGTCGTAGTGCGCGTGGATATTCTTGCGGCTGCCGGTGCGGGTATTGCGCTGGGCCAGGTGCTTGAGCACAGTCGCCAGAGATGTAACTCTCGGCAAAGCCAATGTCTCCACTCTTGAGGGCCGCCGTGAACACCTGCCAGTTGTGCAGCGTCAGGTGCGCATGGGGCACAGATGAGCCCACATGGTCTTCATGCGCCTGGCCAAAGCGGTGTTGGCTGGCGTCGGGCAATTCGATAGTCAGAACCCCCACGCGCAGCTGTTGCAGCAGGCGTAGCACGCGGCGTGCAGTGAACGGGGTGTTGGCTGGCAAGGCCAAGCGGGCAGAGGCAGAAAGTGTAGTGGGCATGGTGGTGTCCGTTCAATGCTTGGAGATGGGAGGTTGTGAAGAATGGCTGCGGGTCGCCACAACTGCGGCCTGTGCAGGTTTACTGAAAAATGGAACGCGCTTGCGCCACAGCGTGAAAGCTTCGCGGTGGATGTGCCAGAACACACCAATCGTCATCAGCGGGTAGCGCCACAGGGCACGCCGGCGCGCTGGGGCGTCCAGTACCTGGAGTGCGCCTGTGAGCCGTGTGGATGAGCAGGCCGATCTCGTCATGGTGGTCAATGCGAGCACTCACCACCGTTTCGCCTTCTTTTACTTCCCCGGTGAAGCAAACGCGGTAGCGCCCTTTCACCTCGCAGAAAGGGCTGACGTGGAACACCTTTGTCGGCCGTTACGGTCTGACCCCACTGGGGGCATCGAGCACGTAGCAATGGCGCTCGCCAAAGGTGTTGTTCACTGGCCACTACGGCACGCAGGAGCCACCGTGCCGCGCGGGCACGGTAGCAGTACCAAAAACTCACCGGCTTGAAGGTGTAGCCCCACACGCGTGGGTAGGTTTGCAGCCAGACATCGCCATCGGCATCCAGAATTCCCTGGCTGCGCAGCAGCGTTTGCAGCCATGGCATAGCGCCACCCTGTGCAGCGCTGCGGCCTTCGCCGTGGTCTTCGTCAAAAAACTCAAGGCGCCGGGCCGATTGGGCTGCACTGGCGGCGGCAGCGCCTCGTCCACTGCTTGCTCCAGATGCATGGGCAGCATGAGGAAATAGGTGCCGTAGGTAAAGCGGTGGGCACTGGGGCGCGTGCGCATGGTGCACGACGCCAAACCAATATGGGGCAATGGGCGCTAATGGCGACGAGGAAGTGTTCATCATATGGCCCGGTCCTTTAGAAGCGTCTTGGCTGCGGCCATGCCGGCCTTGAGACCGTCTTCGTGAAAGCCATAGCCCATCCAGGCGCCCGCAGAAATAGCAGCCACGAACCCTGAATATCGGACATCTGTCGTTGCGCAGCCATGGCGGCCAGATCAAACACGGGGTGCGCATAGTCAATACGGCGAATGATTTTGGCGGGATCAATGGCACGCACCGGGTTGAGGCTGACGATCACGTCGTCCTTCCACGGCAGGGGTTGCAGGCGGTTGATCCAATAGTGCAGGCACACGCGGGATTCCTCTTGGCGCGCATCCTGCGCGCACTCGTAGTTCCAGGCGGCCCAGGCAGCACGCTGGGGAGTGCATGACAGCGGTATCGGTGTGCAATACGGCCACGTTAGGTTGGTAGCGATGGCGCCCAGCACCGCGCGCCCCTGGCTGCTGGCGTCATGCAGCATCGCCAGCGCCTGGTCGGAGTGGTGGCAACAATGGCACGGTCAAACAGCTCCCTTCCTTGCGCCGTATGTACCCAGACGCCACCTTGGGCCCCGTTGGCCTCTGCGTCGTACCGCAAGGCGTTTACCGGACTGTTCAGGCGTTTGTCGGTGATGGAATCTGTAATGGCCTGAACATAGTGGCGTGCCCCACCCTGCACCGTCCACCACTGCGGACGGTTGGTCACCTGCAGCAAGCCGTGGTTATGGCAAACCGGACCATGGTGGCCACCGGGAATTCCAGCATCTGTTGCGGGGGGCAGCTCCAGATGCAGGCCATCATGGGCATGAAGTACCACGCGCGAAAGGCCTTGCCAAAGTGTTGCCCGTCCAGGAACGCACCCAGCGTTTGCTGCATTTGCGCCTCCGGCCTGATTCAGCCAGGCGGGTGCACAACGCATTGAAGCGCATAAGGCCTTTGAGCATGCCCCAAAACCGCGGGTTGAGCAGGTTGCCGCGCTGCGCGAACAGGCCATTCAGATCGGTTCCGCTCCAAACCAGCGGCGTTACGTTGCCGCCCCGTGGGGCTTGAACCGAGAACGACATGTCGGACTTGGCGGTGCGGACATCGAGTTGGCTCAGCAATGCGATGAGGTTGGGGTAGGTGCGCCCGTTAAAAACCAGAAAGCCGGTGTCGACGCCGTGGGCTATCGAGCGACCCTGAACATCAGGCAGAGTGACATCAACCGTATTGGTGTGCCCACCAAAATAGCCGCCGGCTTCGAGCAGGGGTGATATCGGCGTACCCGCTCAGCGCAGGGCAGCGCCCAAGCCAGAAATGCCGGAACCGGGATGATTGCAACCTTGAATGCCACGCTGTAGTCTCCAAACCTGTAAAATAACTGTCACGGTTCAAATTAACATTTAATGTATACT
>NZ_JADJKN010000019.1:0-16345 GCF_016705985.1 Candidatus Aalborgicola defluviihabitans | reverse complement strand
GAACGTGGCGTTGATCGAGGTCTCGCTGCCTGATGCCTTTGGTTATGCAGGCCTGGGGTATGGTGGACAACATTCCCGCGAGCCATTGCGCGGGCGCGGCTGGTGATTACCAGGTCAACCCCTGCCATGCCGCGCTCCATGGGCGACTCCACCGTCCACATCAGCCGCATCGACCACCTGGTGCTGGAACACACCCCGTGACCGAGTTTGAGCGCACTCCGGGCAAGACGACAACGTGCAGCGCATTGCGCCCTATCCCGGCATCATCGGCGCGATGGCTCTACTCCAAATCGGCCTGGGCCAGGCGCCCACGGGGCCCTGCAGCAGTATCCTACCGACCGCAAAGACCTGGCGTGCACTCGATTTGATATCTGACGCCATCCTGCCCTTGTTGGCCAACGGTAACTTTACCGGTGCCGCAAGACCACAAGCCGTTCAAGATCGTCGCAAGTCTCGCCGCGGGTTCGCGCGGACTGTACGACCTGATGGACGGCAACCCCTTGTTTTCGATGGAACCCATGGACGCGGTAGCTTGCAACCCCACGACCATCGCCGCACCGCACAAAGATGGTGGCCATTGCGCAGGGCCTATTCCATTGACCTTAGGGCCAAGTCTGCATTGACCAGATTTGGTGGAGAGTTCCTACAGCGGCACTGGCAGCCAGGGGAGTTTCTGCGTGGCGCCTCGCGTTCACCGGGGCGCCAAGCCCATGGCGTGACCTCCACCACCGAAGATGGCTTGCAGTCGCGCATACTCCCTCGCTGGGCAGCGAGGCGGCCACCATTGCCCGCACCGACGTGCACTTCCGTGCGGTGACCGAATACGGCATTGCTTTGCCTGTTTGGCAAATCCATCCGCCAGCGCGCGACCGGCCCTGATCGAAACTAGCACACCCGTAATTTCGCCTTGAGCTGTTTTGCCCAAGCCCAGGCGCTGGGGTATTTGAGTGCAGACCAAACGCTGCAAAACCTGCGGGCGTATCCGGTGGAAGATGAGCTACCATTGGTACGCTCAAGGACCGAAGCGCAGTGCTGCTGCTGCGTCCGGCCCCTCCCAGCGGCGCGCAGGGCATTCGGACCTGTTTCACCATCTGAGCGAGGCCGACGTCGGCACCCGGTTTTTTTCGCCACGTGCGTGGCTTGTCCAACGCCGAGGTGCAGCGCCTGTGCAACCTGAACTACGAGAACGAAGTGGCTTGCGGCCACTGCGGTCTTACTGAGGATTCGCAGATCGTGGCCCAGTCGTGCTACTTCATCAACCCCACCACCTTTCCGGCCTACACGGCCTTTATGGTGCACCCCGATTGGCAGGGCAGTGGCTCGGCACGGCGCTGCAAGACTGCGTGGTGCAACAGCGCCAAGAAGCGCAGGACTACGCGCTTTGTGGCCGATGTCCTGCCCGGCAATACGCGCATGCGGAGCCTGGCACGCAACGGTCCTGCCACGGCTGAGATGGGAAAGGGCAGCGACCCGGTCCATCCCCTGCTGTCCCGGGCCGGCGGCTGGCGTATCAGAAAACCCACCGCTGCCTTTTTTTGCTGCAGACAAAGTTGCCAGCTTCACCAGCATCAAACCGATTGCTAGCTATTTGAAGCGCGTTTGCATATTTCATGAGGGCAGGCCGGATTTGCTGAAACAATTTGTGGCGCAGGGCAGTCGAAATCGATCCGACCGCGGGTCAAGACCACTGTACGGGACGGGCTCCTTTCGTGTCGCTCAGGGCCTAAAATTCGCAACACAAACGCTTGCGTGCACCGCAGACACCGACAACCGCCATGAACCCCGACACCGGAACCTCCCTGGACAGCGGACGCAACGACTCAGTTGGCGTGGATTTGCTGGCGCGGCGGTAGAACAAAGTCCCTTTGCTGTTGTGGTGGTGAACCTGAAAGGCGAAGTGGAGTATTGCACCCCGCCTTCACCCAGCATGACCGGGTACGCCCTCAACGGGATCGCGGGCCACACCGCCCATCCGTGGAACCCAGAAGGAACCAGCGACAGCATCTGGACAGTCTGCTGACATCCCCGGTCCATTGTGGAACCGGCGTGACGTGGCGCAGGCCCGCCGCAAGGATGGCAGCACTACTGGGAGCGCCAGATGGTGTCCACCCTGCCAATAAACGAGGGCAAAACCACCACCTGGTCCCGGTGAAAGAAGACATCAGCGAGCGCAAGCTCAGAAGCAAAATTACGATCAGACCAGGCTCCTGCAGGAGCAGGCACTGGCGTCCAGCAGCAACGGCATCACGAGTCACGCGCAGTGATGCGGATGACCACTCCACGTCTACGGGAACCCGGCGTTCAGACGCATCACTGGCTACCGCGCGGAGCAGTTGATTGGCCTGCGGCGTTTTCTGGTGCGCGACGATCTGGCCCAGCCTGACCTGGAAAACATCCGGACCGCACTGCGCGACAAACACGAAGGCCAGGCTACCCTGCGCAACTACCGCAAAGACGGCTCACTGTTCTGGAACGAACTGCACATTGCCCCGGGGCGCGACCTCACCGGCGCGGCCACCACGCGCTTTGTCAGCGTCATCAACGACATCAGCGAACGTGTGCGGTACCAGCAGGCGCTGGAGCACCAGGCCAACCATGACAGCTTGACGGGCCTGGCCAATCGCAACCTGCTCAACGATCGCATCGACCAGGCCATTGCGTGGGCCAAGCGCAATGAGCTGGTGATAGGCGTCATGCTGCTGGACCTGGACCATTTCAAGCTCATCAATGACGCCTCGGGCCACCTCGCTGGTGACGCCTTGCTTAAAGAGGTAGCTAACCGGCTGCGCGACTGCGTCCGCGAGACCGATACCGTGGCCCGGGGGGCGATGAGTTCGTCATCATCCTCACCGATCTGCCCCAGCCCGACGACACCGACCAGATTGCCCAGAAGCTGCTGACCGCACTGGCGCGGCCGATTGAAGTGGCCGGTCGCGACGTGTTCGTCACGGCCAGCATTGGCGCTTCGTTCTCCCCGCGCGACGGCGACCACGGTGAAGTTCTGCTGCGTTATGCCGAAACGGCCATGTACCGCGTCAAGGAACGCCGGGCGCAACAGCGTACGCCAGTTCGTGCCGGAGATGGGCTCCGCCGCCATCAGCCGACTGGACATGGAAGCCGCCATGCGGCGCGGCCTGGAGCGGGGCGAGTTTTTGCTGCACTACTAGCTCAAGATCGATCTCTCAGCCACCGCATCATCGGCGCAGAGGCATTGATCCGTTGGCAGCACCCCAGATCGGCTTGGTACACCCATCGAGTTCATCCACCGCCGAAGAGACCGGCCTGATTATTCCTGGGCGAGTGGGTGGTGAAAGAGGTATGCCTACAGCAGGCGGCGCTGGCGCGAGCAGGCCTGGCGCCCATGAAAATTGGCATCAATATGTCAGCACGCCAGTTCCGCCAGGAGGATCTGGCCGAGCGCATTGCTGCTGTGTTTGCCAGCACACAGGCCGACCCAACGCACCATTCTGGAGTTGACTGAAAGCATGGTGATGCACGATGTAGACAGCAACCTGGTGGCTCTGCGCGCGCTCAAGCAACTGGGCGTGTCCTGTCGCTGGATGACTTTGGCACGGGCTATTCCAGCCTGTCCTATCTGCGCCGCTTCCCAATTGATGAACTCAAGATTGACCGCTCTTTCATTACCGACATCCACACCAGTCCGATGACGCTGCCATTGCTGGCGCCATCGTTGCCATGGCGCGCAGCCTGGGCCTGTCGGTGGTGGCCGAAGGGGTCGAGACGGAGGAACAAGCCGATCTGCTGGTCGCCATGGGCTGCAATCAGGTACAGGGCAACTACTTTGCGCGGCCCATGCCAGAGCGCGCCTTCACCACACAGCTGCACGAACAGCAGAGAGCGGGCAAACATGACAAAGCTGGCTTGGCACTCATTGGCCAGGGAGAACTGGCTCAACCGCTCAAAGAAGCGGTGCTGATGAATCCGGGCCGTAGGCCCCAACCCGGTGTACCGCCTCAATGTTTCAGGCCGGGAGGTGCTGGCAGTTGCACTGCCCGGGTGGCGGGGCAGTTGTCATCGAACCGCAGGCTCCGCCCAGAATCAAGCGCCGCCGCATGGAGCCACCCGCTATAGCTTACCGCAGTGCGGAGGCTTTAGCCTTGCAGCGTCTGCCCCGCAGCCTGTCAGCCTTAACACCCAACAGAACCAGTCCACCCGCCACCACACACCGATGGCGGCGTCCAGCAGCAGCGGCATTACGCCGCATGGGCCACACTGGCTGCCAGCCCAGTTCCTCCGAACGTACAGCAAAGTCTGCACCGCAAGGCAGTGGCCCCGCCCATGCTCCAGGATACCGCACCCACGAGGAACATAGCCGCTGTTCCCACCACAGTCAGGGTCTTCATCAAGGCCGGCGCCGCCCGCAGCAGGCCGCGCCCCGCCGACTGCTGCACCCGCATCACCGTACCGGTACCACTGCCGTGGCTGAGGTGCAGACCGGCATCGTCGAAGCTTCACGATACCGGCAACAATGCCAAACACCAAAAGTCATCAACACAGCAATACCACCCCAGCACGGTCAGCTGGGTCAACCAGGGCTGTTTTGCACCGTGCCCAACGTGATGGCAATGATTTCAGCCGACAGCACAAAGTCCGTGCGGATGGCGCCTTTCACCTTGTCACGCTCCAGCTTCACCAGGTCCACCGCCGGGTTTTCCAATGCGGCCAGCAAAACTTGCTGATGGGTTTGGTCGTCCCGTGTGCTGTGGCGCCAACTTGTGCCCAGCTTCTCGAACCCTTCCAGGCACAGGTAGGCGCCGCCTACCATCTCCAGCGGCGTGACCGCCCAGGGAATGAACAGCCTATCGCAGAAACGCAGCTGGCACCAAAATTAGTTTGTTGACCAGCGAGCCTTTGCACACGGCCCACACCACAGGCAGTTCGCGATCAGCGGTGACACCCACCACCTGCTGGGCGTTGAGCGCCAGATCGTCACCCAACACACCCGCCGCCCTTTGCGCAGCCACCTTGGACAAGACGGCCACGTCGTCAAGGATGGTGGCAATATCGTCGATCAGGCGAGCAGGCTGCTGGACATGGTGGCGGGAAGTTGGCAGCGAAAGCGCATATTGTGCCCGTGCGATAACCGACTTCGTGCAGTAATAATGTGCCAAACTCCTCACCTTACCCGCAAGGAAAGATCATGTCCATCACCATTCCCGTCGAACTGGGCTACGAGTTTGAAGTCAAGGCGCCGTTCAAGGAGGTTTTTGAGGTGCTGGCTGACGTGCCCACCTCGGCCGGCTTCTACCCGCATGTGGACCAGTTGGTGGACCTGGGCGGTGGCGCCTACCGCTGGGAGATGGCCAAAATTGGCCTGCCTCAGGTTAACCTGCAGACGGTGTACGCCTCCAAATACGTGTCCAACAAGGCCAAGGGCACAGTGGTATGGACGCCGGTAGAGGGTGAAGGCAACGCCCGCGTGTCGGGTAGCTGGCACATGACCGACCGCCGTACCTCCACCCTGATCGTGCTGGCCGTGCAAGGTGAACTGACCATCGCCCTGCCGGCCCTGGATGAAGTTGGTGGTGGCGCCGGTGGTGGGGGCCGAATTTGAGCGCCTGACCGAACAGTACATTGCCAACCTGATCGAACGCTTTGGCGGTGAGGTTGATTAGATGCTATCTATTTGGTAGCTGTTAACGTAGTGCTGACGAGGGCTAAGAGTCGTTGGGCCATGTAGGGATAGCGCCCTGAGACAACGCGCGCGAGGTCTGTGGCGCGCAGGAGACGGGTTGTGCCGGTGGCCACAATCGCAGGTCTCAGCCTACTGCGCTTGACGGCGACGGTCAAAGACGAGCCGTTCAAGAACGAGCCAGCCTGCATGGTCACTTTCGCTATCGAAAACCTGCACAACAAGCCGCTTGCGGTCTTCTCAGCTACGTTCATACCGAAACAAGCCAACACGGGCAAGGTACTGACTACAGCTACCGAATTTGCGGGGATTCGCTGCGATGACGTTGCGGTGCGTTTCGAGGGCAGGTTTTTGTGCGCGTTCGAAGGGCAGGCCTGCACTGCGGCGAATATTGAAGTGCAGCAAGTAGGGCTGGCTTCTGTGGCCGGACTGGGAAGTTGATCTTGGCACCCTAAATGGGCAATGCCGCGCAGCGGACAGTGACCATCCGGCATTAGGTGAAGTGAAAAAAGGCGACGGCTCCCTGTAGGGTACTGTTCCGCAGTTTGTCACGAGGGTCGCTTCCGACCCAAAGCAGAAGTCTCGTCCTACAAATTCAGTGCCTGAAAGCAGTCATTCAGAGATGGGTGTGCTTCTGGAGACCGGGCGACTGGGTTGCAGCAGGAACTGCCCCCTACCATGAGCTTGCTCAGCAAGCCTCTCTCGGCCGGGAAGGGTCATTCGCGACGGGCTTACGGTCGACATGGAACTCCTAGATAGACGTCGCCGCTAGTCGGCGAGAATCACGCATGGCAACGATCGATTTCAACAGGATTCGCAGCAACCCGAAGAGTAAGAACGACAGCTTCGAAGCGCTGGCCGTCCAGCTGTTTAAGTGCTCCCTTCGTCCGCCCGCCGGTTCGACATTCGTCAGCCTACGCGGCGACGGCGGCGACGGCGGTGTCGAGGCGTACTACCGCATGCCCGACGGAAGCGTCGCAGGCGTGCAGGCCAAGTACTTCTTCCAGCTGGGTGATACGGAGCTGCGTCAGATTGATGATTCGCTCGCCACGGCACTGAAGAACCACCCCTCACTGTCCGACTACTGGGTTTACATCCCCTTTGACTTGACCGGAAGGGTCGCAGCGGGTGCCCGAGGCAAGAGTCAAGCCGAGCGATTTGAGGAGTGGAAGAAGAAGGTCGAGGCTGCTGTCAAGGTGGCAGGCTCCATGCTATCGGTGACTCTGTGCACTGCGGCGGTCATTCGGGCGCAGATTCATGCATCTGACCCGCATGGCGGAATGCGGCGGTATTGGTTTGACAAATCCGTACTGACTCAGACACAGATTCAGCAGTGCCTCGACGACGCAATTGCCTTCGCCGGCCCTCGATACACGGCCGCGCTGGACGTCGTGACAAGCGCGCATGTCGGCCTGGACTTCTTCGGTGGAATCGGCGACTTCGCGGCTTGGCGAGAAGAGTCGCTCCAGCCTGTCATCACACAACTACGCTCGCTCATGGGCTGGGGCGACAAGGCACTCGCGGTTCTGGGCGAACCCGATGCCACCACTGCCCGCGCGACCCTCCGACTTGTCATCGAGGCGAGCGAGCGCATGACCGATGTCTCCTCGGTGGCGTTGGACTCAGCTGAAGTGAAGCAAGGGTTGTCGACTGTGCTGCCGCTGCTCGCGAAGGCGCGAGCAGCGCAAGAGCGGGCATTCTATGACGAGCATGGGCGAGACAAAGACACCCCCTCCTTCCGGCAGTTCCACGCCGAGTACATGTGCGCTTTCCCGGCTGGGGAAATGGACGCGGCGCGTGAGTGGGAGCAAGCAGCGCAGGCACTTCAGACCGCACTCTCGTCACCGGAGATGGGTGCTGCCACGACGCGCTCCCTGTTATTGGTAGGCCCGGCTGGCATCGGGAAAACCCATTCGATTGTCAGTGCTGCACGCCGCAGGTTTGCCCGAGGTGGCTATTCGCTGGTCGTCTTTGGCGACGACTTCGGCAGAGGTGAGCCCTGGGAGGTGATACGCAGCAAGTTTGGATTTGGCGCCGATCTGGCACGCGCAGCACTTTTTGAGTGTATGCATGCATGCGCAAACAACACGGGCTACCGTTCGTCGTCTACATCGACGCGCTGAACGAGAGTCCTCGGGGCGCTCGATGGAAAAACAAGCTACCAGAACTGCTGGCCCAGTGCGCGCCGTACCCGGGCCTCAAGGTCTGTGTCTCGACTCGGGATACGTATCGCGACTTGGTCGTCGACGCACGCTTCCCGGGCTACGCGTTCGAGCATTCGGGGTTCGCGGGACGCGAGTTCGAAGCCGTGGAGGCATTCGCGACCCACTACGGGCTTGACGCGGAAATCACGCCCTTGTTCTCGCCCGAGCTGGGCAACCCGCTGTTCCTGCACCTGGCCTGCAGGACGTTGCGAGACGAAGGCCTAACGTCGTTGGATGTTTCCCTTCCAGGCTTTGCCGCGCTGTTGGATAGCCACCTCAAGCATTGCGATGGCCTTGTCAGGGGCAGGTTGGCCTACACGAACCCGAAGAATCTCGTGCGCGCGGCGATGCTGCGGCTGTCTGAAGTGCTCACGTGCAACCTACCGAAGGAGCGAACCTGGGAGGCGTGCACGGCTGAGCTGTCGGAAGTAGTCGGAACAGAAGTTCCCGCCGAGGCCCTGCTCAAAGAGCTTGAACATGAAGGCCTCGTCATCCTGTCGGCCGGAGACCACGACACCTGGTTCGTTCGGCTCGGATACCAGCGGTACGGAGACATTCTTCGAGCCAGCGGCATCGTCGAACGACTGACCGGGCCACAGGGATTGACACCTCGTCCCTGGCGACCCATCTCGCCGCGTTCACCCCAGACGATGAGGGTGTCCTTGAAGCCCTGGCGGCAGTACTGCCAGAGCAAGCCGGTCTCGAAATCACCGAGGCATCTCTCGGGGTCGAACCAGCACTCGCGCACGGGCTATTGGTTCGTGCCATGGTCTGGCGCTCCAGGGACAGCGTCGCCTACGACATTGATGACCACGTGTACGGCGCGCTGCGCACTCCGGGCCTATGGCGCGAGGTTTACGACATGTTCTTCCGTGTGAGTCTGGTCCCACGACACCGGCTCAATGCATCGAACTGGCTGAGCCCTTTCCTGCAGAACTCGCCGTTGGTCGACCGCGACGCGTTCCTCTCTGTGGCGGCCTTCAAGTCCTTTGACGACAAGGGCGCCGTCTGGTCCCTCATCAATGCTGCGCTCAAGGCAAATGTCTATCGCTGGCCGGCGGAGAGCAGAGAGCTGGCGGTCGTGGTCTTGGCTTGGCTTACATCGGTTGCCGACCGGCGAGTGCGCGACCTGTCCGCCAAGGCGATGGCAAGGGCTACTGGCAATTCAGCCTGATCTCGGTAGGATGTTGACGGTCGAGTTCAGGGGGTGTGATGACGACTACATGCTAGAGAGCATCGCTCTGTCCATCTACAGCGCGTGTCTGCTGCAGAGGCATCGCGCCGTGGAGTTCGTCCCGGCGTTCAGAGGTCTGCTGAGCCCGACCTTCGATTCACCCAACGTCCTTGTCCGTGACTCCGTGCGGCTGCTCGGCCAATTGATTGGCCGTGACAAGCTAGATGCCACCACGCTGAAGCGGCTGGATGCCTTTCCGTCGAAGGTGTCAACATGCACCAGCTGGCCCACGCTACTTGATGCCAAACCGCTCTTGGAGTTGGAACGCCTGCCCACGAACATGGAGCTATGGGGCACGGGCATGCTGCCCGACTTCTGGCGCTACCAAGTTGAGGCGAAGATTCGCGACTTCAACCTCGATGCTGCAGGCATCACCCACGAGAACATCGCCTGTTGGCTGATGGTCGAGGTTCTCCGACTTGGCTACCCGGGCACCAACCAGTGCGCGCTCAAGACGGATCGCGCTATCAGCGGCGAGTTCGGTAACGGTCGCGGCCGAAAAGGATACGCTGACCGACTCGGCAAAAGTACTACTGACACTGCTCCATCGACTGTTGGGAGTGCTGGCCGACAACGTGCAGCCCAAGACTTCCTACTCGGGTCAGAAGGCCGGCCCGGGCCACTTATGGTCTGTCGATGTCCGCAAGGTCGACCTGACCGATGTCCGAGACATAGCGCCGACTCGAGACTATCCAGACGAAGTCATCCAAGGGCCGAGGTATGCCTTCCCCGACCGGAGGAGCGACATCAAGCATTGGGTGCAGACCGACGATTTCACGCCCCACGGTGACTGCATTATTCGTAGGTCCAACGCCGGCACTGAGTGGGTGGCGCTGTCTCTTAGCGCCAGGGACAGCGATGAGCCGCCAGGGGAACGCTCGTGGACCGAGTCGCATCTGGGCGTCGATGTCTACTACACAAGCCTGTTCGTGACAGGAAGGTTGCCAGCCTTCGGGCCGAAAAGCCAGGGCAGAGATGCCTTCGAGAGTCAAGGGGCACATTGGTATCGAGGCTATCTTGCGGAGTATCCAGATGGCCCAGTCTTCGAGCAGGCTGCCGACGAGGGTGACTTCTACCGAGGCCCCAAGGGCATGGACTTCGCGGAGGTCGGGCTCCTGCGTGGCGGCGAGTGGGAGTACGACTACTCGTACACGACACCTGAACAACCAGAGTCCATCCACGTGCCCTGCCAAGATCTGGTCAAGCGCCTCGCGCTAGCTTGGGACAGGCAACGCGGCTGGGTCGACGCCAATGGCCACCTTGTCGCGTTCGAAACGCGGGCAAAGCGACGCAATGGCCTGTTCGTCCGTAAGCGTCCGGCAATCCCGTCTTGAATAAGGGCCTCTCATCTCGCAAGATCGTGTGCACGCAAACAATCGTGCACACCATGCCCAAAGAATTAGAGATTTCCAGACATTCTGCTCAGTACACCCACCGGACGTACACCGCCGAATTCAAAGCCCAATTGGTAGCCGCATGCCAACAACCCGGCGCTTCCATCGCTGCATTGGCCAGCAGTCAAGGAATGAATGCCAATGTCTTGCACCGCTGGCTCAAGGAACACCTGCACAGCGGTCGCCATCAGCTTATCAAGCCCAGTAGGTCAGATGCCCTTTGCGCTGTCGCGCCGGCACCAGCGTTCCTGCCGGTGAAGCTGACAGTCACAGAGCCAAAGCCAACTGGCGCAGATATCAAGGCAGAGTTTCGCAAAGGCGCGCTGTCGATAAACATCACCTGGCCTATTTGTGCAGCAGCGGAGTTTACGAGTTGGGCGACAGCCCTTCTCAAATGATCCGCATCGACGCCGTCTGGCTGGCAACGGTGCCGATGGACATGCGAGCTGGCACCGACACCGCCTTGGCAAGAGTCGTCCAAGTCTTTGGTGCCGCTCACCCACACACTGCCTACCTCTTTGCCAACCGACGTGCTACGCGCATGAAGGTACTGGTGCATGACGGCATTGGCATCTGGTTTGCCAGCCGACGCCTGCACCAGGGCCACTTTGTCTGGCCCGCTGGGAGCGCCACTGACAGAGTCAGTTTGAGCCGTAATCAGCTCGACGCCCTGGTGCTGGGATTGCCGTGGTCACGCATTGGCGACGGCGGAATCATCACCGTGGTTTGACTCTTTCTTTGCTATGCTTTTTGCGTCTATTGGGGGATGCTCCAATAGGCGTCGACCCACAGTATTGGCACACTCCCGTGCATGGTTGTAGCCCCTGAATCACTGTCCAGTTTGAACGCAGCGCAATTGCGCGAACTAGCCCGCGATTTGATTGCAAAAATTGCACATCAAGACCAGCAACACAACCAAGAAATCACCGAACGCGACCTGAAAATCGCGGTCCTTGACCAGGCTATCACCAGCAAGGACCGTGAGATCCTGTACCGCCAAGCCAAGATCGATCAGCTCACGCATGAGATGGCCGTCCTGAAGCGCTGGAAGTTCGGGCGCAGCCGCGAACAACTCGATGCCGGTCAGGCCAGTCTGCTCGATGAAACCATCGACGCCGACATCGCAGCCATAGAGCAAGAGCTGCAGAACTTGGCACCCGAAGGAAAGACAGACAAAGAACCCGCCAATAAACCCAAACGCGCAGCCCTACCAGCAGAGCTGCCCCGTGTGCAGATTCACCATGAACCCGACAGCACTACCTGCAACTGCGGCTGCCAGTTAAAGCGCGTTGGTGAAGACGTCAGCGAGAAGCTGGATTACACACCCGGCGTCATGACGGTGGAGCGCCACATCCGAGGCAAATGGGCCTGCACCAACTGCCAAACATTGATCCAGGCGCCGGTTCCCGCGCAGATCATCGACAAAGGCATCCCGACTTCGGGCTTGCTGGCCCAAGTGCTGGTGGCCAAGTATTCGGATCACCTGCCCTTGTACCGGCAAGAAAGCATCTTTGGCCGCTCGGGCTTTGCGATCCCACGCTCCACACTTGCCCAATGGGTGGGCGTGTGTGGCGTGCAGTTGCAGCCGCTGGTGGATGCACTGAAGAATTCCATGCTCCAACACGGGGTACTGCATGCCGATGAAACGCCGGTGGCCATGCTCAAGCCGGGCAACAAGAAAACGCACCGGGCTTACCTGTGGGCTTATGCTCCGGGCGCGTTTGAAGATTTGAAAGCTGTGGTCTACGACTTCTGCGAAACCCGAGCGGGTGAACATTGTCGAACCTTCCTGGATGAATGGAAGGGATCACTGGTTTGCGACGACTTCGGTGGCTACAAGGCCGGGTTTACCAATGGCATCACCGAGGCTGGCTGCATGGCGCATGCGCGGCGCAAGTTCTTTGACCTGCATGTGAGCAACAAGAGCCAGATCGCTGAACAGGCTTTGACGTACATCGGCCAACTGTATGACGTTGAGCGAGAGGTCAAACATCTGCACGCTGATGAGCGACGGCACATCCGGCAAACCCAATCCAAACCACTGGCTAATATGTTTCATCAGTGGATGCTGCTGCAGCGCCAGAAGATCACGGACGGCTCGGCAACGGCCAAAGCCTTGGACTACAGCTTAAAGCGCTGGGACGCACTGACCCGGTTTCTGGATGATGGGCAATTGCCGATTGATAACAATTGGATTGAGAACCAGATTCGTCCGGTAGCTATTGGACGAAACAATTGGTTATTTGCGGGCTCTCTGCGGGCCGGGCAGCGCGCCGCTGCGGTAATGAGTCTGATTCAGAGCGCCAAGCTCAATGGGCATGATCCGTATGCTTATTTGAAGGATGTACTGGCACGTTTGCCAACTCAGAAGAACAGCCAGATAGACGAACTGCTGCCGCACCGCTGGAAACCACTGACTACATAGCGCCTGCAACGTCAAGGTGTGTTGGCCATGCGCTTACGTTCGTCCGACGTGACGTGCTGAACGTGTATCTGACAGCGACCCAGCGCACACCGGTTTACCGCCGATTCGCTAATCGCGGGCTGTTCTCGCAAGGTGGGCGTGATGGCTCTCAGGTTGACTCCTTCACCTGGATGACCTATCAGCCCTCGGGCCTGCCTCAGGTGTTGAACGAGACGAAGCGCCCATTGAACTGTTGATCGCGCGGTTACAGGTCGGAAGGCGGACGACTGCAATGGGCCGATGGCTGCCAGAGGTAAGGGCGCGCGAGCGGCTGCAACCAGCCTTTAACGGAAGTCTGTTCCTGACCTGCACCCATGTAGCAGATACGCCAATTTCACGACTCCATAGCGGTCATTGACGGTAGTCTGCTCCTGGCCCACAGCGGGCATAGCCAGCCTAACTGGGAACACCCACTGACTGCCACAAGCGGCCACAGACATCCCCTCGTTCAATCCGTTGAGTTCACCACCCAATTTTTCGCTGGCCACGCAGTTTCATTTGCAAATGCCCTCCGGGGTTTAAAAATCCGCGTCCAACACCACCCGGTAGCGCGCTTTGCCCGAGCGCAGATGGTCCAGCGCCTCGTTCATACGGCTCATGGAAAGGTGCTCTACCTGCGGCGCAATGCCGTGGCGGGCCGAGAACTCCATCATTTTGGTCAACGTGGTGGGGATGGCGTGGGCGAAGCTGAGATGCTGCGCTGCCATGACAGCAGGCCGCCAGTTTTGATCTTCACGCCTCGGTCACCACGCCGACCATGTGCAGATGGCCCTTGAGGGGGCCAGGGTGCCAATCAGCGCATCCCCATTCCAGCGAGGCACCCACCGGACCAGCAAAAGTCCAACGTGCCGGCAATCGTTTTGAGTTCCTTCACGTCCACACTGCTAATCGTGTGGTGTGCGCCCAGCAGCAGGGCTTCTTCACGTTTGGATGGTGTGGACGTGAACGCCGTTACCTCGCAGCCCCAGGCATGTGCAAACTTGACGGCCAGGTGGCCCAGACCACCAATGCCGACCACGCCGACTTTGTCGGTTGGCTTGATGTCGTTAATCACAAAGGGCAAAAAGGCCGTACCTCCACCGCACATCAGCGGGCCGGCGCTAGTCGGATCCAGGCCAGCTGGAATGGGCAGGCTCCAGCTCCAGTGCGCGCGTACCCGGTCGGCAAAGCCGCCATGGCGCCCAATGATGGTGGGCTGGCGTTTGGCGCACAGGTTTTGATCGCCCCCCAGGCAGAAGTTGCAATGGCAGCAGCTGTGGCTGTGCCAGCCCAGGCCCACGCGCTGGCCCACGCTGCGGCCCTTGGCCTGATCACCCACTGCGACGATGGTGCCAACAACCTCATGCCCCGGCACCAGCGGGTAGCTGGCGGGAAACCATTCGCTATCAACCATGGCCAGATCAGAGTGGCAGACACCGCAATGTTCCACTGCAATTTCCACATCCCGGTGCAGCGTTCCGGGGTCAAAATCCATCTGCTGCAGCGGGCCGCCAGCCTGTGTGGCAGCCCAGGCACGAAACATTGCCATCGCGTATCTCCTTAAAATTGGCACAGCGTAGCGGTTTTCATGCCACCACGTTGCAGGAGTCTGTAACACCTGCGACTGACCGATGGCGGGCGAAAGGCGGCGCATAATCGGCGCGGCACTGTATTTGCCCTCGTTTTTTTTCCAACAACAAGAGCTTTTACTATGCACCGCGTCGCCATCAGCAGCATTGGCAGGCCTATTCACTCCGCCCGAAGTCATTGGCAACGAAGAGCTGGTTGCCGCATTCAACGCCTACGCCACCATCGAGAACGAGAAGTACGCCGACGAGATCGCCGCCGGCACCCACACACGCCTATCACAAACCTCCAGTGTGAGTTCATCGAAAAAGCCCGGGTCCCAAACGCCGCTATGTGATGAACAAGAGCGGTGTTGCTCGGATCCGCGGCGCATGCACCCTGCTCGCTACCCGTCCAGATACCGAACTCTCGTTGATGGCCGAAATTGCAGTCAAGGCCGGGCAAGACGCACTGGCTGCAGTTCCGTAAGACCGCCGCCGATGGGACGGCGTCATTTGCGCGGCGGTGAAACATGCAGCGCGCCTACCCCGCCATGGGCGTGGAAATTCAGACCGCGCTGGCATCAAGGGCTGGGCATTCGACATGAACGTGTGCCCTGGCACCTTTGGCCAGCGAGATGGCGGTGAACGCGGTACGCACTGGATCAGCCCGCGCCATTTTGGTGGTCAACCCCGAAATCACCTCCGCCACCCGGGTTTGGCAAGACCGCGACTGCCACTTTATTTTTGGTGATGTATGCACCGCCATTTTGGTGGAGCGCCTCGATCTGGCGCCAGCCGGCGCGTTTGAAATTTTGGGCACCAAGCTGCTGACCTCGTTTTCAAACGCCATTCGCAACAACGCAGGCTTCATGTCGCGCGCCGAAGACCGCAACCCCGACGATCGCGACCTGCTGTTTCGCCAGGAAGGCCGCAAAGTGTTCAAAGAGGTTTGCCCCATGGGCCGCCGAGCACATATCCGGCCACCGGCCGCGCACGACTTGCAGCCCACGCAGGTGCGCTGCTTCTGGTCAAACCAAGCCATCTGTCCATGAACCAGCTCATCGCCCGCAAGCTGCTGGGCCGCGACGCCACCACCGAAGAAGCGCCCGTGATTCTGGTCGAGTCAACAACTCGATCGGCCGGCTCGATTATCGCCCTCCGTCGCTGGCCGACTTTCCGTCGGGCGAGAGCCGGTGATTTGCTCGTTTGGCGCGGGCTATTCGATTGGCAGCGCCATCGTGCAAAAACTGGCCGCTTAGTTCCAGGGATTCGCTTCAAAGAACTCTTTCACCCGCACGGTGCCCACGGGCACCGTCTTGGCGCTGTGCCAGGGTTCACGCTTAGCCGGTCAGTTCATGGAAGCGCAAAGCACGGACGTTAGACAGGGCAATCCAAATGGTGACGTGGGTGCAACCTTCTTCTTGCAGGCCTTCGCGGGTTGCGTCCCAAAGCAGACCCACGCCCTGACCCCAGTGGTCGGGCGCCACGTAGATGGAATCCCGTGAGCCGCCCATGGTCTGGGGTTTTCTTTGTCGCGAGAGCGGTCAAAGCCCACAAATCCGACGATTTTTTCGCCGTCCACGGCCACGTGCACTTGGGGCCTGAGTATTCAATGGCTTGGCGCCAGTAAGCCTGAGTTTGTCCAGGGCCGCCATGGGACCGGCGCATTAGGCACGGCGGACTTGAATGCTTCGCACACGGTGGCGTTGTGGAGTTCGGCAATGCCTGGCATCGCGCAGGGTAGCGGGGCGTACCAAAAGTAGTCGTGGTGACATGTCGGAACGCAATCTCGAAGCAAGAATAAGTAAGGGGCCGATTGTCGCCGCAAATGCGCCACCGCTATTGCCGC
>NZ_JADJKN010000018.1:0-29879 GCF_016705985.1 Candidatus Aalborgicola defluviihabitans | reverse complement strand
TCACCATGACTTTTGAAATTCTGGCCATTGATGCTGTGGTCAACATCTGGACTGCCGAGGCGCTTGCAAATCGACCTGCTCGCAAGAGCTTTTATGTTGACAAGATGCGGGTCGGACAGGGGACCTTCGAAGGCGTGAGTCTTGAGGAGATGATTGCCCGCATGGATGCCGCTGGCATCGAGCGTTCATTTCTGATTGCCGCAAAGGTAGGGGTCAAGCATCACCCCGCTTGTTACCAAGTTCCCTACGCCATGGTGGCAGACGCCGTACAAAAATATCCGAGCCGATTTTCAGGGTTGGCAGGAGTTGACCCCACCGAGGGAATGGCTGGTGTGCGTGAGCTTGAGAGAGCAGTACGCGAGTACGGCTTTATCGGTGCGCACACCTATCCGCACTGGTTCGAAATAGCTCCTGACCACGCCAAGTACTACCCTTTTTATGCTAAGTGCGTGGAACTCGACATTCCGATTCAGTTGCAGGTGGGACAGTCGATGGTTTACGACGCCACCTACCCGCGCCGCAGTGTTGGTCGACCTATCAGTTTGGATTCCGTTGCCTGTGATTTTCCTGAGTTGAAGTTAGTTGGCATCCATGTGGGGATACCTTGGACTGACGAAATGATCGCGGTGGCATGGAAACACGCCAATGTCTACATTGGCTGTGATGCACATCGTCCAACCTATTGGCCTGAATCATTCGTCAGATACATCAACAGCTTTGGGCAAGACAAGGTATTGTTTGGAACTGATTTTCCAGTTCTTCCGTTTGAACAGACTCGCGCAGACATTGACGCGTTGGGCCTCAAACCCCAAATCTTGCGCAAGTTGCTGCGTGACAACGCAGCGCGCATCTACCGCTTCTAAAAAACTGCGCTGTCACTTCTTTCGGTAGGATTTTTACTAAAACAGCGTACCTAAACAGAGTCTGATGACGGCTGGCTTCGGGCGCAGACGAGCACCTCGAGTGCAACCGCTTGAGAACTATGCGCAGCTCGCTGATCCGCAGTGGAGCCTGCCATTGGGCACTTGGGGTCTGATCACCGCATGGATCGCTGCGGGTTGCAGGGTGCGTTGGGCGATGCGTTGCACTCGATCAGTTGTGCCGCGAGATACAACCTGCGCAGGTCAATGCGTGCCATTGTGCGCCTGCTGGGCATCAGCCCAGTTTCTTTTACGCCTGTTGCCGGTAGCATTGTCATAGCTACGAGCATTGCAACCGCACAATGGGCCAGCAGCGCGGGTCGGAGCCGGGCGTTTGTTCACACTGAGGGGGCGTCAGCATACGCTCAAAACGTTAACTTCAATCAAATATTTGGAACCAAGTCTCGGCGCTTAAATTTTGCTTGGCCGACTAATGAAGCACCCCGTTCAGGCTTACCACGTTTTGACACGCTCTGATTCGAACCTTGATCCAGTCAAACCTTGTTTTGCAGTGACAGGAAAATGTGTTTCGCATTGTTTCAGTTTCCCCTATTCGTTGCACATGAACTGAAACATGGGATTGACATGCCACGCTAAACAAAGCAATTCCTATCGACAATAGTTTTTGAATATTGCTCCGGTGCCACATGTTTTGAAGTTTTTCATACTGTCTCCCATTGGGCATTCAGCCAAAATGCATGCCTTCAAAGGATAGGAGTAAAAGACTGGCAAAGTTCTTGCGTGTTAAGTCCATCTAGACGCTGCTCAGAAAGACAGGTCGTTACTAATCAAGCTGCCGCCCGGCCTCCTGCCTATGACTGATCACACTCTTCACATCCTCGCTGCGACCAGTGGCACCGTCGTCACTTCGAATGCCGATGAGATGATTGCTTCGTACCGCGAAGGTTTGGATATGCTGGTCATCTCAGATGGAATGGTGTCATCGTCGTTGGCGTTGGCATGGGGTAAGCCATCGCTTACTGGGTTGAGGTTTGTAGTACTAGGGGCGAACCGGACGGATCCATCTACCCACTGGTTGCGTGTTATCGAACACCCTACCGTCGTACGACCCGATCCAATGAAGCAGCGAGGCTGGCTGGCCCTTGAAGTACTTGTACAGGATGTTCATGGATTGGCCCATCGACTTCGTAACAGTCACTTTTCGATCCTGGGAGAACCACGACCACTGGCCGTAAGTAACTGCATCGTGGCAATGCAAGTAGCGGGACCCGCTGGAGAGACCCTGTACCTTACTGAAGTTCGGGGGGCTGTACCGCCATTTCGCCTGCCATCACCCGCGACGCATGTCGCAGAGCGACTTTTCATTCCAGTTTTGAGTACGCCAGACCGTGATATTGCAATGAATTTTTATGAGCGACTCAACGGTAACACCGGGCTACGTTTTGAAACTCGTGTCTCGGCACTGAATAGTACTCTGAACATCGATCTTGAACAGTTACGTCCCGTGGGCACTTTGCAACTTGCAAAGACGTCGCTAATCGAAATCGATCAAGTGCCTGAGCATAGTACGGCTACCCCACAATTGGACGGATTGCCAGGTGGATTGGCGATGGTGAGTTTCGCGGTAGCGCCCGACCTCCAACTCCCTGCCGGAGTTCATTGGCGCTCGCATTCGAATATGGATTGGTCTGGTCAGTCGGTCTGTTTGCTTGAGGGCACTGCTGGCGAGTGGACTGAATTAGTGACCGATTGAGATTCCACCATCCACATGGAATTGGCGTGGATTTTGCTTAGGTGTATTGTCTAACTTCTCATAATTGCGCTATGGAAACCCTGCCTCAGGATTGGATTGCACTTGCCTCGTTGGTCTTCGTGCTCGGAATGAAACACGGTTTTGATGCTGACCATCTGGCCACCATCGACGGGCTAACGCGCTACAACGCGCGTAGCAATCCAGCGCTGGCGCGCTTGTGTGGTGCGCTGTTTTCACTCGGTCACGGCTCGGTTGTCCTTGCTATCGCGTTGTTGGTCTGCACGCTGGCCGGGAAATGGAAAGTACCGGAGTGGATGGCAGTATTCGGCGCCTGGGTGTCGATTGCCTTTCTGCTTACACTTGGCGCTGCAAATCTCAATGCGGTTTTGCGCGCCGATCCGGCGCATCTTGTGCAGCCGGTCGGTTTCAAGGGTAAGTTCCTCGGCCGTCTGCAGCACACCACACATCCGATATTGATTGCGCTTGTCGGCGCACTGTTTGCCTTGTCATTTGATACCCTGAGTCAGGCAGCGTTGTTTGCGTTCTCTGCCACGCAATATGGCGGTTGGGAGCACGCGCTCACCCTCGGACTTTTATTCATGCTCGGCATGCTAGTCACCGACGGTATCAATGGGCTGTGGATTTCGCGCCTGATCCGCCGTGCCGACCAGACGGCGCTGGTTGCCTCGCGCGTCATGGGACTAGTGGTGTCGGGGGTCAGTCTACTTGTAGCATCTTTCGGAATCGCCAAATTTGTTTCGCCAGAGATCGACGCTTGGAGCGCAGGCAAGGAACTGGTTTTCGGTTGCCTGCTAATGGCGATCATTGCCGGCAGTTATTTCTATGCGGTCCGTTTGACGCGGCGCGCGGTGTTGGTTTGATTTGTGGCGGGTTGCCGTATTGCGTTGACGAGCGTGATTTTCTGCATGCGCTTTCGCAAGATCGCGGATGGCAAGGTGCTCTGGCGCCAGTATGGTTCCTGTTGGCAAGGTAGCGTGCATCGGCTTCATCGCCGCTGTGTTTAAGGCCGTCGTATTTCTTGATCGCAGTGGTGTTGGCCAGTTGCACCGTAAAGCCCGCTTCCTTTAGCTCATCCACTAATCAGTACCAATCAACGACGACACCTGCCAGATACGCTCTGCACGCTCAATAAACCCTATGATCTTTGCAAGATCATAGGGTACACGTTTCTCAGCCACCACGTGATCTTCCTCGTTGACCACCAATACCAAGCAATTGTACGAATAAAGGTCAATTCCGCAGTATTTCATCTCTGCCTCCAAGTTGGTTAAAGAAAGTCCGCAAACTCACTTTAAGTCCACCTCCTACCTTAGGGAGCAGGAAGACAGCTAGATGATTTTCAGAACAATGCGAAGTAGGATGGGCATTGCGTACTGACAATGTGAGCGCTGGCAACGCGCAGGGCTACGAATTTGCTGGTGTGCTGGCTTGGCCTAATTTGGCGGGAAACGCCGCGTACGTTTGCATTGGCCTGCAATTTACGCTGACAGTAGTAGAAGATAGATGGCGACAGGTCGTGCTGGTTTGCATAGGTCTTGGTCGACACCTTCTGCTGACGGGCGGCGGCAACGTGCTGCTCCCAAATTTTGACGGTCATCTTCATGCTTGTTTTTCTATCTAAATTTGGATGGGGCAAGCGTGCGCAAATCAGGATTGACTGACAACGTTGGGGTTCATTGAGCGCTTACATGCAATCGAGCGCCTGTTTTGACGCATCAAGGTTTCCTGCAGAATCTTTAGCAGGTGTATATAGATCGAAGTGATGCCTATGGCATTCATCGACTTCGCTCAAATCGTCGAAGCTATGCGATTTAAGTCAATGCGTCCCAAATTCCGTTAACAGAATCTTCGTGATCTGAGTTGGCAAGCATTTTGCTTACTAATAAGAACGACGAGCCTTGGGTGCTCGCCAAGTTGGCTATGAAGTCATGGATTCAAGATCAGCCACGGAGATAGTTCGCGGACCTGAATTTGATGTCTCTTTATTAAAGGAAATAATTGTGTACGGCAAACTAAATATTTTGGCCCGCGATTGGGCATTGAATCTGAGCCTAGCATTCTTTGCAGTTGTCGGGATGACGATTCCCGTGGCTGCTCAAACCGCCGTGCCCGCCGCTGCCGCGCCTGCTGCTGAGGCTGCACCCGCCGCGCCCGCTGCTGAAGTCAAGATGGACGTTCCTGCAGCCGCACCGGCCGCCGCCAAGGCCGCCGTTGAAAGCACCGACAACCCCTATGGCATTGGCGCCTTGTGGAAATCTTCTGACGCTGTAACCAAGATCGTTTTGTTGATATTGGCCGTCATGAGCATTGGCAGCTGGTACATCCTGGTGGTCAAGATGCTGGAGCAGCGTAAGGTCAGTGGTTATTCCCGTGAAGCGGCAGAGAAATTCTGGGGTGCCGGCACTGTGGCCCAGGGTGCCGCTGCTCTGAGCAAAGACAGCCCCTACCAATTCATTGCCGCCTCGGGCGTGGAAGCGACCAAGAAGCACAGCGGTCTGATGGGCCACATTCCCCTGGCCGACTGGATCAGCATGAGCATCCAGCGTTCGGTGGACCGCGTTAACCGCGAAATGCAAGGTGGCCTTTCCTTCCTGGCCACTGTGGGCTCCATTTCTCCCTTCGTCGGTCTGTTCGGTACCGTGTGGGGCATCTACCACGCGCTGACCGCCATTGGCATTTCCGGCCAAGCCTCTATCGACAAGGTGGCCGGCCCCGTGGGTGAAGCACTGATCATGACCGCCATCGGTCTGGCCGTGGCCGTTCCCGCTGTGCTGGCCTACAACTGGCTGGTGAGCCGCAACAAAGGTGTGATGGACGACGTTCGCAGCTTCGGCAGCGATTTGCACGCCGTATTGCTGGGTTCGAGTTCCAAGAGCTGATGCGTTGCGTACCGTACGCAGAAGGATGGCTCTATGTCAATGAACGTAGGTAGTGCAGACGGTGACGAAGATGCTGTAATCGCAGCCATCAACACCACGCCCCTTGTGGATGTGATGTTGGTTATGCTGATCATCTTCCTGATCACCATTCCAGTGGTGACCACCTCCATTCCCGTGTCTTTACCCAAGGAACGCGTGGAAATTCGGGAAACCAAGCCCGAAAACATCATCATCTCGGTAGATACGACTAACAACATCTACTGGTATGACCAGAAGGTATCCGATGTCGAGGCGCTGGTAGAGAAACTGAAAAAAGTTTCTACCGTCAAGCCTCAGCCCGAAGTGCAAATTCGCGGTGATATGGCTTCCCGCTACGAGGGTGTTGGCAAGATTCTTTACGCTTGCCAGCGCGCGGGTATTGTCAAAGTGGCGTTCATCACTGAACCGCCCGCGCTGGGTGGCTGAGGCCGCACCAGGTTTTGGAAGGAATCACTATATGTCTATGAATGTAGGATCGGGCTTGGGTTCCGAGGAGCCAGAGGTGATGATGGATATCAACACCACGCCGCTAATCGACGTGATGTTGGTGCTGCTGGTGATGTTGATCATCACCATTCCCATCCAGTTGCACGCTGTGAACCTGGATATGCCGGTCGGCACGCCGCCAGCTAACAACATCAAGCCTGAGAAAGTCCAGATCGATATCGATGAAAACAGTGTCGTGTACTGGCAGGGCGTGGCGGTGACTGCCGCTGAACTGGAGTCCGATATGGACGCCATCAGCCAGTTACCAACACAACCTGAGGTCCATATCCGGCCCAACAAGGGGTCGCGTTACGCGGTGTTTGCCAATGTCTTGTCCACGTCCAAACGCAAGGGCCTGACCAAGATGGCAGTAGTTGGAAGCGAGCAGTTTATCCAATGAACACGCTCGGCTTACATCCGGTCTACAAGCCCCGGGATCCATCACGACGCTACAAAGGCATCGTGATAGTTATCGCACTGCACATCTTGATTGGCTGGGGCATCGTCTCCGGCACCGCGAAGAACGCGCTGATGATCTTGAAGAAGCCACTCGAAGCGGTGGTGATTCAGGAGGTCATCATTCCGCCGCCACCGCCGCCGCCGCCCAAGCAGATCAAGCCGCCGGAAGCACCGAAGGTAGAGGCGCCGCCACCGCCTTTTGTGCCACCACCGGATGTGCCGCCACCGACAACCAGCACGGCGCCTACCATCGTCTCGGTAGCGGCACCGCCACCTACACCGGCAGTGATTGCGCCACCAGCACCCGTGGCACCGCCCAAACCAGCGCCCAATCGTGGAGACTTGCGTGTGGCTTGCCCCACGCAGGTGGCGCCCGAGATGCCCCGCAAGGCCATCCAGGATGGTAGCGAAGGCGTTGTGCGTGCCCAGGCGTTGGTTAAGGATGGTGCCGTGAAGGAGGTCACTATCCTGTCCGGACCACGGGTATTCCATGCAGCTGTGAAGGCAGCCATGATGCAGTACAAGTGCACTCAGGATGCCACCGAGATCCTGGCGACTCAGGAGTTCGTGTTCAAGATTGAGTAAGGCAGCCAGTCTCGTTCTGAAACAACATTCTTAAGCAAGAACCCGGAAATCGTAATCACATTTGCGACATTTAAGCTCTACGCAACTGGAATTCCAGTCATGGATTCGGAGCATTGGCACAGAAAGTGGGCGTAGTTTGGAAAAGTCTTTCGGGTGAGGCTGAAAAAGGGTGCTGGCTTGCCAGCTTTGTCCCGCCTTTTTGGCGGGATTTTTTTGGCCGTTCGGGTGTGTAAGTGCTTTGGCTGTGTCGCAATAGCGTTGACCTGTGCAACAAAGCCGCTTTGCTCATTGAAAATCAGAATTCCAGACTGTAGAACTGGTTTGGCTGCGGACATGACTTGACCACCGGGGCAGTGCAACTGCCCCAACTTGATCATGTGCATAGTCTCGATTCCAGCGATCAACTTTTGCGCACTCCAAAAGGACTTGAAAGCCCATCATCGGGTTCGTCACTTGTTTCACGCCCCGGTGGTCTTGTTCGTCAATGCTGTTGAGGTAATTTGATTGGCGTAGTTCGATGTTCAAGCAGACATCGACGTTGACACTTTTGATGGCCGTCGTGTTGGCTGCGCTTTTGTCGAAGGTGATCTTCTCTGGCTGGCCAAGCAGATTGATGGCGCGGTACAGATATTTCCATTGGCCGGCGACTTTGATATAGGTTTCATCGAGCCGCCAACTCATCCCAACCGGGCACTTTCGGCGGCGTGGTTGACCACAATTACCTTTGCCGGTTAGCGACAACTATGTTGGCCGTGACCCTGACGCCAAACGCCTTCGGGAACTGGAACTGGAGAACGGCAAGCTCAAGCGGCTGTTCACCTGAGCACCTAGCGTGCAAACCAACCATCCTCGACTTTTAGCGCTGCTGCCGAGCGCAACTGCGTGCCCATTCTGGCGGAACTGAAACGCCTGCTGCCACCACAAGGGCTGATGCTGGAAATTGCCAGTGGTACGGGGCACATGCGGCGCACTTTGGCGCAGAATTGACTGGTTGGCGCTGGCAGCCAACTGATTTTGACCCGGCTTCATTGCCTTCCATTAGCGCCTGGTGCGGCGATCTGGCCAACGTGCTGCCGCCACTGCGGTTGGACGTACTCACTGACCCATGGCCTTGCGAGTTGCCGCACACGGTGGATGCGATGTACTGCGCAAACATGCTGCATATCGTGCCCTGGGCTTGCACTGCTGCATTGATGCCGGGGCTGCGCGGCAACTGTCATCGGGTGGTGTGCTGATCACATACGGTCCCTACCTGGAAGAGGGCGTGCCGACTGCGGCAGGTAACGGAGTTTGATGCAGATTTGCGCTCCCGCAATCCTGCTTTGGCCTCAGGCAACTGTCCATGGTGGAGGTAGAGGCGCTGGCGGTTGGTTTGCATTTGCAACGTCGCGTGGCCATGCCAGCCAACAATCTGCTGCTTGCATGGGGCAGGTTACGCGCGAACTCCGTAGCGTGATGGGCTAGCCTAAACAGTCCTGCACTTTACATTTGCCCGAATCTCTGAAAAACTATTCACCGAACGAATAGCTTGCCGGCTAACGTTGCCTGCGCCCCCATGGCAGCATGGATAGAAGTACGCCGTCCTTGAGCACAAAGTGGTGGAAGATGGCAGCTGCGGCGTGCAGCCCGACGAGCACCATAATGGTGTCGCCTAGGAATTGATGGACACTGCCCCAGTCGGCCCATTTGGCAATGCCGGCTTGCGCAATCAAGGGCATCTGGTCCACACGAATGCCACCAAGCAGCGTCAGGGCATGCCCTTCACTGCCCAGCGCCAGGAGCGCAGTTGCCGGTAGCGCAAACATCAGTGTCCACAGCGCCAGATGCACAAGCTTGGCCATCATTTGCATCCAGCTGGCCATTTGCAACTGTGGCGCCGCCGGGCGAAATGCCACCCAGATCAGACGCAACAAGGTCAGCAGCAGAACCAATAGGCCCAAGGATTCGTGCCAGACGATGTCGCTTCGCGTGGCGGGGTCGACCCCCTGGCGCATAAGCCGGCCAAAGCCCCTCTGGCCCGAGGATGAATGCGATGGTCACGGACGATGGCCGTGACCCAATGGAATGCGCGGCTGAGAAAATCGTAACGGGGTGAGGATGGCAGATTCATTGTTGTCCCTGATAGTTGATCGTATTCTGAACCTTGCGTGTTAAAGCAGTATTGATCCGGATACACGATGCATCCGTCCGGTGTGGAGAATGTCGCCATGCCCCGCCCCATCTGCCCTCGCTGCCAACGACCGCAAAGCACTTGTATATGCTGCTTCGTCACCCCCACGGCGCATGCCACCGAGGTGCTGATCATGCAGCATCCGCTGGAAGTGCACGAAGCGAAGAATACGGCTCGCCTGCTGCACTTGAGCCTTGCGCACAGTCGGCTTGTGGTAGGCGAGAGGTTTGACGATGCTGTGCTACACGCGTTGATTGCCGAGCCCAAAGCCACCGTGCTGCTGTACCCAGCCACTGCACACAAAGGCCACGCCGCGCCCGCATCACTGGACGCTGTCCAGCTGGCAGACCCCAGCAAGTTGCGACTGGTAGTGCTGGACGCCACCTGGCGCAAGAGCCGAAAAATGTTGCACCTGAGCCCGCTGTTGCAAGGGCTGCCGCGACTATCGCTACAAGAGGTGCCAGCGTCTGGGTACGTGATTCGCAAGGCGCACAAGCCTGGACAACTATCCACGTTGGAGGCGACCTGTGCAGCACTGGCACAGCTAGAGGGCGCGCCTCAGAGGTTTGCGCCGCTGTTGCTTGCGTTCAGCGGGTTTGTGGCGCAACAGATGGCCTTGGCGGCACAACCCATTCATTTCTCTCGCCCCCGTGGTGTGCCGACTTTGTAAGAGAATGTGCCAACGGTGGCGCTGCAGCCGGGATGGGGGGAGAATGCGTGCAGATTGGGGGGGTACACTGTGCTTGTCTATATCCTCGCATCCATTGCGGTCCTAATGGGCATCGCGACATTGGTTTTGACCATCCAGTTGCAGCGTGCGCGCCGCGACACACGCCAACTCCAGCGCTACGTGTCCAAACTGCAAAACGCAGAGCGGACACTCAAAAAACATGCTTTTTTTGATCCCTTAACCGGACTGCCCAACCGCTTGTTGCTGATGGACCGCTTCCAGAGGGCCATTCAACACGCCAAGCGCAGCCGCACCCAATTTGCGGTGCTGATGGTGGACCTGAACAAGTTCAAGGCGATCAACGACACCTATGGCCATGCCGCCGGCGACAAGGTGCTGGTCACCATTGCCCAGCGGATGGTGTCACTGGTGCGTTCGACCGATACGGTGGCCCGCCTGGGCGGTGACGAATTTGTTTTGATTATTGAGTCGCTCACTGAACGCGAACAAATTGGAACGTTGGGCCAGAAGCTGATTGACTTGCTCGCAGAAGAGATCCTGCTGGATTCCGGTGAAGCGGTCAGTCTGGGTGGCAGCGTTGGCTTTGCCTGGTATCCCTCTGACGGCGATTCCTTGAAGGATATTCTGGAAGTGGCGGACGAGGCCATGTACTTCTGCAAGACATCGGGGTTGATGGCACTTTGATGCGGGGCGCATCGTGCCACAATGAACCCAATTCCATTGCACGACTGGCTCACCATGAACATGCTTTCCAGAATCATCCTGATCACCACAACCGCACTGACCGTGGCACTGTCACTGGCCGCTTGCACCTCTGTAGAGGTACAAAACACACAGGCCGCCAAGGAGCTCAAAGCAGAAACGCGTGTGCCCGGTACGGCCTACAACGGCTGGCGGGTGTTTCAGGACAAATGTGCGGGTTGCCACGGGCCGGCCGCTACCGGCATGGGGAACGCGCCCAATCTGGTGGTGCGCATGCGCGATGTGGGTCCGCGCCAGTTTGTCGATCTGGTGCTCAAGCGGTACGACTGGGGTCTGGGCTCCATGCAGGCCAACCATGCCGGCGTAACCTGGGGACACCATGGTGGACGATGTTATGCAAAACAAGCAAAGGTTCATTGACCATGCCCGCCTGGGAGGGCGAACCCCGCGTGACGGCGCACATCACCGATCTGTATGCCTACCTTTCGCTCGCGCACAGGGCACGCAAGGGCCGGGTCGCCCCGCGCCTTAAGCGTTGGAGTCGCGCGCGGGCGAAGAGAAGTCCGTGCGCGCCTGCAATGCCCGCTGACGTGCTGTGCAGCCTTCCGGTGGTCGTTCACCAGCCCATGGCCTGCATGAAGGCGTACATGGTGGTGGGGCCAACAAAGCTCCAGCCACGCTTGCGTAAATCTTTGGACAAGGCTATCGATTCCGCCGACGTGGTGAGTCCGCTCAGGCTTTGGTAGGTTAGCCGCTCTGGCCGGGTGGTTGGCTGCGGTTCAAATTGCCAAAAGTAGGCTGCCAGCGAACCAAACTCGCTGCGCAGCGCTTGGGCTCGCTGGGCGTTGTTGATGGTGGATGCAATCTTGCCACTGTGGCGCACAATACCGGCGTCCAGTACCAAGCGCTTGGATTCGGCCTCGCCAAAAGTGGCGACCTGGTTCATATCGAACCCGGCAAAGGCCAGCCGAAAGGCCTCGCGTTTGTTGAGAATGGTGAGCCAGCTCAAACCCGCCTGAAAGCCTTCCAGGCAGACTTTCTCGAACAGACGTCTATCGTCGTTGACGGGAAAGCCCCATTCGTGGTCATGGTAGTGCTGGTAGGCGGATGTTGAACGGCACCACACGCAGCGGGTGACATCGTGGTCATCGGTAAAGGTGCCGGTGGGCCAAGTTTGTCGTCGGTCATGGCAAATTTTCTGGAGGGTGTGGGGCGCAAAGACCACCGCACGAACAATCACACTAACTGATAATGTGTACAGTATATTGCCAGCAGTCGAGCCAAAAAAGGAAGCACTATGTACCTGCCGCCGCACTTTGCCGAAGAACGCCCCGAAGCACTGCACCACCTGATTGCGCACAACCCCCTGGGGGCGCTGGTTGTAATGGGCCCCGACGGGTTGGACGCCAACCACATCCCGTTTGAGCTGAATGCCGAAACCGGGCCAAACGGCACCCTGCACGCCCACGTGGCCCGTGCCAACCCGGTATGGCAACAGATGTGCAACGGCGACCCGGTCTTGGTGATTTTTCGGGCCGAAGATGGCTATATCTCACCCAACTGGTACCCCAGCAAGCACGAGACCCACCGCCAGGTGCCGACCTGGAACTACCGGGTGGTGCATGTGCACGGACACATCCAGATTCGGGATGACGAGAAATACGTGCGTGGCCTGGTCGGTCGGTTGACGCGTGAGCATGAGCGCCGCACGGGTGACGCCAAGCCCTGGACCATGGCGGACTCCGACCCGGCCTACATCACCAGCATGATCCAATCCATTGTGGGGGTGGAAATTACCATCACGCGGCTTGCAGCCAAATGCAAACTCAGCCAAAACAAAGAAGCACGTGACCGCCAAGGCGCGGTTGACGCCCTGCATGCCCACAGAAACCACGCATTGGCCGAGGCCATTGCCACTACGCTAGAGCCCCGGTAAGCTCTACACCCTAGTTCGAGGCTGACTCCTGGGCAATCAGTTCGCGCGCAAAGTCATAAGCGGCCGTAACCGCTTTTTCTTCACTGGGGTAGTCATTGTGAACACGGTGGGGGTTCCCCGCATGGGCCTTCAACCGTGCAAAGTCCGGGTCACGTTCGAAGCTGACCCATGCAATCCAACGGCCGGTCGGTTCCCGCTGGGTTGAAATCGATGCGCAGCGCCCTTCGTGTTCAAGTAGGGGATAGGCAGACATGGACAACTCCTTATAAAAACTAACCAGGGTGCCAATTTAGGCCACCCCGCCGGTAAATTCAATACACCAACACGCCACCCACAAATCCATAAGTAAAAATAGCCTCTAGCCCTCGTCGAATATAAACAAACTGCTACTAAATAAATAGCAACCACTATCCCCGCAGGGAGTTCCGGTAGCGCTGGAACAGTATTTTGACCCGCTGTACATAAACCTGGGTCTCAGCATAAGGCGGCACACCAGCGTATTTTGTACCGCTTCTTCGGGGCCGGCGTTGTAGGCGGCAGCGGCCAGCGTGACGTCGTTCTTGAAGCGCGCGAGCAAACCGGCCAGGTACTGGGCCCCACCGCGAATATTGTGGGCCGGGTCACTGGCATGCGCCACACCCAGCATGCGCGCGGTGCCAGGCATCAACTGCATCAAACCCCTCGCTCCCTTTTGTGAGCGGGCACTGGCGTTGAAATTGGATTCGGCGTGGATGACGGCCCGTAGCAGCGCCGGGTCCAGATCGAACTGGCGTGCCGCCTGGCCAATCTCGTCTGCATATGCGTCCAAGTTCAACTTGGTGGTATTCCAGTTGATGTTTGAACTCACACCGCAGGCGTAACACGACGGGCGGTACACCACATAGGCACCCTTGGCAGGCGGAACGTCGGAGAAGGTGGGCGTGCCACCCTGCAGCGACTTAAAAATGCGCGGCCCTTTGCCAGATACTTCAGAAGTGGCCAACAAGGGCGCGCACAGCAGCACGGCACCCAGCACCAAGGGAAGGCAACGGTTTTTCAGGGGCGAGAGTAGAGACGTTGAAATGCGCACACCACATTGTCCAACCAACGCCCACCACTGACCAGCACAATGCCCAGCAGCACCGGAATCGCGCCGATCAGAAAGTTGGGTTCGATTGGTTCGTTCAGCAGCCATGCGCCAAAAACTATGCCGAACATGGGCGTCATAAACGAGAAAACGCCCAGTCGTGAGGCCTGGTAGCGTGTGAGCAGCCAAAACCAGGCCAGAAAACTGGCAAACGACACCACCAGTGAATGAAAGGCCAGACTGAGCCAGACCTGCGGCGTGGGGTTGAAGTGCGTCTGGCCGGTAACCAGAGACGCCATCAGTAGCAGTACAGCAGCTGCCACCAACTGGTACATCAGGGTTTGCGTGGCCGGTGCCCGCGCCAGTGTGGTGGTGCGCACCACCAGTGTGGTGGCTGCCCAGGCCACGCCAGCCAGCAGCCCCAGAAAATCACCCCACAGCATGTCGGCCATATCCTTGCTAGAGCCAGTGCCCTGGCTTCGGCCCAAAAAAGTCATGGCAATGCCGCCAAACGCCAGCGCAATGCCCAGCCACTGCACCGCGCCCAGGCGTTCCGATGGCAATTTCCAATGCAGACCCAGTGCGGCAAAGATCGGGGCTGTGTAGAGGAACACCGCCATGTGTGAGGCATTGGTGTGGCGCAAGCCTTCACCCACGAGTAAAAATTCCAGGGCAAATAACCCACCCACCACCAGGCCAGGGCCTAACGTGCCGTCGGTGATGCGCATGCGCTCGCCGCGCAGTGCCATGGTCATCCACACCAGCAGTGCGGCCACGCCCGAGCGCAGGCCAATCTGCAAAATGGGCGCAATGTCGTGCGCCGTGGCCTTGAGCACCACCTGTTGCAAGCCTCACAGGAGGCAAATCACCATCATCGAGCCGATGGCTGTGGAATCGAGTGCCCTGCGCGTGTCCATGGGAAAATTTTCCTGGGGTGATTGCGGTGGTTCGATTATGGAGTTGGCTGCTTTCGTTAATATAGTGAATAACTGACAAGCCATACGGCAGAGCCGCCAAACCATGCCCATCCTGCAGCCCAAGCTCGAAATCCCCTTGTCGACGCGGGAACTGCCGGCGCCCATCATGTTCCGCAGCGCGTATGTGCCGGCCGCTGGTCTGTACCCCGAGCACCAGCACGCCTGGGGCGAGTTTGTCTACGCCTTCAGCGGCGTCATGGAGGTCAAGGTGGCCGGCCACCACTACCTGGCGCCACCGCAATACGGCATTTGGCTGCCACCAGACGTGGAGCATGTGGGCCTGAACCGCTATGAGGCTCACCACTGCTCGCTCTACCTCTCACCGGCTGCGTGCGCGGCATTGCCCCGCCAGCCTTGCGCGTTGACTGTCAGCCCCCCTTGTGCGTGCCTTGCTGGAACACCTGCAGCAAATGGGTGCGCACCATCCCTGCAATGCAGCGCAAGAGCGCCTGCTACAAGTATTGGTGGACCAATTGGTCAACGCGCCCAGCGCTGGCAGCTACTTGCCCACTTCGGACGACCCGCAACTGGGGCAGTGCTGCGCATGCTGGAAAAACAGCCGGGCGACAACCGCTCGCTGCCCGAACTGGCCCAGGCGGCTCACACCACTGAGCGAACACTGATGCGCCGCTGCCAACGTGATCTGGGCATGTCACTGGCCGATTGGCGCCAGCGCCTGCGGGTGGTCAAAGCCATGCCACTGCTGGAAGCCGGACAGACGGTAGAGACCATTGCACTGGACCTGGGCTATGGCAGCGCATCGTCTTTCATCACCATGTTCAAACGTCTGGTGGGAGCCACGCCGGATGAGTTTCGCAAAGGCGCGGCCGGAAGATCAGTTCGGCCGCAGCTCTGAAAACAACGCCAAGCGCATGCCGTGGCATGCTCCTTTGTGGTGCGCGTGGATGTCAATCTAGTCAGGCCTTGCTACCCCAGGCCTGCGCCAGTGCAAACACCGAGTTGGGTGTACCCGGGCGGGCCACCGGAGGGCGTGGCTTCTGGAACACCCCTTTTTGCACGACTTTGCGTTCATCCGCCAAGAATCCCTTGGCCATTTGCTCAGCTGCCAAGCTCTGCAACGTTACCGTGCGCAGGTAGGCCACCACGGTGGACTGCAGGGCATCCCACAAATCCTGGGTCATTTCCTGGGCGCTGGCCGACGTTTCGCGCAAGGCTTCCTTGGGCCGGGTGTCGGCGCTGTCTTCAATGGCACCAATAATGTCGGCCACCGTGATGGCGTCCGCGTTGTGCGCCAACGTGTAACCACCGCCTGGCCCACGTGTGCTTTCCACCAGCCCATGCTGGCGCAGCTTGGCAAACATCTGCTCCAGGTACGACATCGAAATGCGGTGGCGCACGGCCAAATCTTGTAGGGGAACGGGCGCCGGTGTCTGGCGTGAAGCCAGGTCAATCATGGCGGTAATGGCAAAACGGCCGCGGGTACTCAAACGCATGGAATCACTCCTTCCAACACACATGGGGTTGGTTGGTTTGAATGTAAGGTAGATAATGCTTCGTGTAAATTCGTATTTCTAACTAATTCACTTCGATTTATACGAACTAAATATTCGGTATGAACTTCAAACATCTCCACTACTTCTGGGTTACAGCCAAAGCTGGCGGCATTATGCGCGCAGGTGAGCAGTTACACACAACACCACAAACCCTGTCGGCCCAGATAAAATTGCTGGAAGATTGGCTGGGACGCAAGTTGTTTCGCAAGAGCGGACGCAACCTTGAACTCACCGAAGACGGGCATTTGGCCCTGGGCTATGCTGACCAGATATTCACGCTGGGTGCCGAATTGGAGGCTGCCGTGCGCCAGGCCCGTGACGGCCAGCGCGTGCTGGACTTCAAGGTCGGCGTGGCAGATTCGGTCACCAAATCCATCGCCTACCGGCTGCTGGAGCCCGCCTTGTCTGTGGCTGAACCCGTGCGCCTCGTGTGCAGCGAGGGCAACTTTCCTGATCTTTTGGCGCAACTGGCGCTGAATCGGCTCGATTTGGTGTTGGCCGACGAACCCATGTCCAAGCGCATCAGCGTCAAGGCCTTCAACCATCCGCTGGGTCGCACCACCATGAGCTTTTTTTGTGCACCCCAACTGCGACCCCAACTCAAGGGCGTCTTTCCCCAATGTCTGAGCAACTTTCCCCTGTTGATCCCCAGTGCACAGGCCTCCGTGCGCCAACAGCTCGAAGGCTGGCTTACCCGTCACCAGATCCTGCCACGCATCATTGGTGAATTTGATGACGCCGCCCTGATGAGCGCTTTTGGCCGCCAAGGACGCGGGGTTTTCATGGCACCCACCGTGATGGAGCATGACACGATAGAGCAGTTTGGCGTGGAGTTAATCGGGCGTACCGACGAACTGGTGGACGAGTTCTATGCGGTTACCGTGGAGCGACGCATCACGCACCCTTGTGTGGTGGCAATTACGGATGCGGCGCGGGGACAGTTGTTTGGGTAATCAATGTATCGATCAGCGATTGACCACCTGCCAACGTCCACCAACATTTTTCAGAAGTTGATTCACTGCAGAGAGTTGACGGTTTTGTAGGGAGAGCATAGTCGCTTCTGCGGTCAATACAGCTGTCTGTGAAGCCGTCACGTTCAGGTAGCTCACCGTCCCTGCTTTGTATTGGTCCAGGGTAATTTCCAGATTTCTTTGTGATGATTTCAAACCCTCTAGCTGAAGTGTCGACTCATCATGCAAAGAATCCAACAGCACCAGGTTGTCTTCCACTTCCTGAAATGCCGTCAGCACCGTCTGCCGGTACACAGAAGTCGCCTGGTCGGCCGCGCTCAGTGCCTGATCGGCCGCCAATTTTCTGACACCACCATCCAATAGCGCAACTGCCAAGGACGGACCAATCGACCACAACAAGTTAGGCGCGCTGACCAACTGTTCAATGACGGCGCCACGGTAACCCGCAGAGGCAGACAGTGTCAGCGCCGGAAAAAAGGCGGCGTTTGCCACACCAATCTGCGCGTAGGCAGCAGCGACGCGCCGTTCTGCGGCTGCAATGTCAGGTCGTTGCTCCAGCAAAGTCGCTGGCAATAGAGTCGGAACCATTGGGGTTTTGGGCAACCTGCCTGTTTGGGCGATAGCCAGCGTTGACGGTGCTTTGCCCAAAAGGACGGCAATGGCATGTTCCAGTTGTGCGCGTTGGAGCTCAGCTTCCTTCAGTTGCACCTGCACTGTTCTAATCTGGGTCTGCGCTTGCAATACGTCGCTCTGCGCTACAACACCAGCCGCAAAACGCGCTTGTGTGAGATCCAGGGTTCGTTGATTTGCGGTAACAGTGCGACGCAACACATCCTGCTGCGCCTCGGCCGCACGCATCGAAAAATAGGTTTGCACCAGGGTCGCTTGGGCAGACAGACGTGCAGCTGCCAAATCATCGCTTGTCGCCTGCAGCTTTGCATCTGCCACACTGACACCTTGTGACAGCCTGCCCCACAAATCCAACTCCCAAGCGGCACTGGCGTTCACCGAGTAGCTACTGGCCACACTGACTGGCACAGAGCCTGTTGCAGGGCTGGCTACCCGGTTGCCTCCTGCCCCCACGGAAAGAGTCGGCCACAGTGCCGACTGGCTCGCCTGTACGGTAGCGCGAGCAGCAGCAACTTGCGAGGACGCGCTTCTCAAACTTTCGTTGCCAATGAGTAGTTGGCGTTGAAGATCATCGAGTATCGGATCCTTGAATAACGACCACCAAGACTCTGATACGACGGACACGGTCGTCGCACTGGCGCGCTGGCAGATGCCGCTCTCCTTAAATTGAGGCGGTGCGGCAGCGGGGGTGGGTGGGGTTGGGGCCGTCGCTGCACATGCGACAAGGAGCATGGGAACGCAGGCCAGGAGGCTAAGCCTTGGCAATCGAGCGGTGGATCTAAGGGAAGTGCGCATGGCAGTCAAACTCCGGCGGTAGATAGTGGGGTCGCACCCATGGAGGCGTGCGCCTGGCTCGGCTTGCGTTTGAGCCGGTCCATACAAACGAATACCACCGGTGTGGTGTACAGCGTGAGCAATTGGCTTAGCAGCAGTCCACCAACGATGGCGATACCCAAGGGGGTGCGCAGCTCTGCGCCATCGCCACTGCCCAAAGCCAGTGGAATCGCACCAAAGATGGCGGCAACCGTTGTCATCAAAATGGGGCGCAAGCGCAATGCAGCGGCCTTGTAAATCGCAGAGCCTGCACCAAAACTGCGGCCCTCATTTTCGGCCGCGTGTTGTGCCGAGATCGCAAAATCGATCATCATGATGGCGTTCTTTTGACAATACCAATCAGCAGCACCACCCCAATCAAGGCAATGATGGTGAATTCGGTCTTGAATAGCATCAATGCCAATAGGGCGCCAACACCAGCCGACGGCAAAGTCGACAAAATGGTGATTGGGTGAATCAAGCTCTCGTAGAGCATGCCCAAAACGATGTAGATCGTCACCACGGCTGCCAGAATCAACAGTGGCTGGCTCGACAGTGACGACTGAAACGCCTGCGCCGTTCCCTGGAAACTGCCATGCACGGACACCGGAACGCCCAGCTTTGCGACCGCCTGGTTAACGACATCCACCGCCTGGGACAGCGATACGCCAGGAGCCAAATTGAAACTCACGGTGGAGGCGGGTGAGCCGCTTTGGTGGTTAACGGCCAATGGGGTGCTGGTCGTATCGACCCGGGCTATTGCCGACAAGGGAATCTGCGCACCCGTGGCGGTGGTGAAGGTCATGCGCTTCAAAGACTCAGGACTCTGAAGGTAGCTGGGTGCCAGTTCCATCACCACACGGTATTGATTCAACGGGTTGTAAATGACGGCAATCTGGCGTTGGCCAAATGCATCGTTGAGTGCACTGTCTATGGCACTCATCGACAAGCCCAATCGCGCCACCGCATCCCGGTCAATCACCACCGACGTCTGGATGCCCTTGTCTTGCTGGTCGCTATTGACATCTGTGAGCTCGGGCAATTGCGACAAGGCCTGTCGAATACGCGGCTCCCAGGTTCGCAAGTCCGTTAGCTCATCTGCTTTGAGCGTGAATTGCCATGCCGCGTTGGATTGGCGCCCCCCCACCCGGATGTCTTGCACCGGTACCAAGAACAAGTTGGCACCTGGCAAATGGGCCAACTTTCCACGCAGACGGTTCATGACGTTGTCGATGCTTTCTTTGCGCTGCGCGAGTGGCTTGAGCGCAATGAACATGCTTGCGGTGTTGCGCTGGCCCCCACCGGTAAAACCGGTCGCGCTCGCCACCGCCGGATCGGCACGCACGATGTCACTGAAGGCGATCAGTTTTTTTTGCATGGCCTGAAATGAGCTGCTCTGGTCTGCGCGCACACTGCCCATCATTAGCCCTGTGTCTTGTTGTGGGAAAAAGCCTTTCGCAATCGTGATGTACATCGTCACGTTCAGGACGATGACGGCAGCCAAGACCAGCAACACAACGGGCTGGTGGCGAAGCGTCCAACGCAAACTACGCCGGTAACCCTGCACCAGTGCGCGTTGCTTGTCCCCAAACCACAGCGCCAGGCGTCCCTGCGTCTGGGTTGGCCCCCTGGGGCGCAACATGGCAGCGGCCATCATGGGTGTGGTCGTCAGGGAGACCACCATAGAAACCAGGATGGACACCGACAGTACCACCGCAAACTCCCGGAACAGTCGCCCCACAATGCCACCCATGGCCAGAATGGGAATGAACACGGCAATCAGCGACAGGCTGATAGAGACCACGGTAAAGCCGATTTCACGTGCGCCGCGCAAGGCCGCCTCACGGGGCGCCATGCCGCGCTCGATATGGCGTGAAATGTTTTCCAGCACGACGATGGCATCGTCCACCACAAACCCGGTTGCCACCGTCATTGCCATCAAGGAGAGGTTGTCGATGCTGTAGCCCAACAGGTACATCACACCAAACGTACCGGCCAGTGACACCGGTACCGCCACGGCCGGCAACAGTGCCGCGCGCATATTGCGCAGGAATGCAAACACCACCACGATGACCAAACCGAAAGAAATGACCAGGGTGCGCTCCACCTCCTTGATGGAAGCCCGAATGGTGGGGGTGCGGTCCATCACCACATCGACGTTGATGGCGGGGGAAATGGAGGCACGCAATTGCGGCAAAAGTGACCGCACCTTATCCACGGTTTTAATGACATTGGCACCTGGCGCTTTGCTCAAGATCAGCAACACGGCAGGGCGCCCGTTGGACAGGCCGTCGTTGCGAACATCCTGTACCGAGTCAGTCACGTCGGCCACATCGCGCAGGCGCACCGCAGCGCCGTTGCGGTAACTCAAAATAATGGGGGCGTAGTCGGCTGCCGTGCGTGATTGGTCATTGGCACCCAATTGCCAGTACCGATCCGCATCCTCAACCGCACCCTTGGGTCGATTGGCATTGCTGGCTACGACGGTGGCGCGCACACTGTCCAGCGCAATGCCATTGGCGGCCAGCCGGTTGGGGTCCAACTCAATGCGAACCGCAGGCAGTGCCCCGCCGCCGATGGATACTTGTCCTATGCCATCGACTTGCGACAGGCGTTGCGCGATGACGGTCGATGCCGCGTCATACATCTGGCCCCGCGTCAGCGTGTCAGAGGTGAGTGCCACGATCATGACGGGAGCGTCCGCCGGGTTGACCTTGCGGTAGGTCGGGTTGCTGGGCATGCCCGTAGGCAACATCGACCGGGCCGCATTGAGGCCTGCCTGCACATCCCGCGCGGCACCGTCGATGTCGCGGTTCAAATCAAACTGCAAGGTGATGCGGCTACTGCCCAGTGACGACGATGAGGTGATCTCACTCACCCCGGCAATGCTGCCCAGTGCACGCTCCAGCGGTGTGGCGACGGTCGCCGCCATAGTCTCCGGACTGGCGCCGGGTAGCGAAGCCGATACCGAGATCGTCGGAAACTCGACCTGTGGCAGGGGCGCAATCGGCAGCAAGAAAAATGCGATGGCACCAGCAAGGGCAATGCCCAGCGTGACCAGCGCCGTTCCCACCGGTCGGGCGATGAACGGCGCGGAAATGTTCATGCCGACTCCACCTGCACCGGTGCCGTGCCACGGAGCTTCTGCGCCAACGCAGCAAAGCCCAGGTAAATCACGGGTGTTGTAAACAGGGTGAGCAACTGACTCACGATCAGACCACCAACCATGACCACTCCCAGTGGGTGACGCAACTCGCTACCCACACCGGTACCCAGCATCAGTGGCAAAGCACCCAGCAATGCGGCCATGGTGGTCATCAAGATGGGGCGAAACCGCAGCAGGCAGGCCTGGTGAATGGCGTCCCGAGGGGAAAGCCCCTCGGTGCGCTGCGCATCCAGCGCAAAGTCAATCATCATGATGGCGTTCTTCTTGACGATGCCAATTAGCAGCACGATACCAATGATGGCAATGATGCCAAGATCCAGCTTGAAGGCCAGCAATGCCAGCAGTGCCCCCAGCCCGGCCGACGGCAGTGTGGAGAGAATGGTCAGTGGATGGATATAACTCTCGTACAGCACACCCAGCACGATGTACATGGTGATGATGGCCGCCACAATCAACAACAGGGTGCTGGTGAGAGAGGCCTGAAATGCCAGGGCCGAGCCCTGAAAGCTGGTCTCCACACTAATGGGCATTTGGAGCGCAGCTTCTTCCGCCTTGATGGCATCGACCGCCGAACCCAAAGAAGCGCCGGGTGCCACGTTGAATGAAATGGTGGCCGCCGGGAACTGGGCTACGTGGTTGACCGCCAGGGGTGCAGTGCGTTCCGTCACATTGGCCACCGTCGACAAGGGAACCTGTACGCCACCGGTTCCGGCGACATACAGGCTGGCGAGTGCGTCGGGCCCAAACTTGAAAGAGGGGGCCACTTCAAGGACAACTCGGTATTGGTTGCTTTGGGTAAAGATGGTGGAGATCAGGCGTTGGCCAAACGCGTTGTAGAGCGCACTGTCAATGGCGGCCACCGTGACGCCCATCCGTCCTGCCGTGTCGCGGTCAATGTTCACATAGGCTTGCAAACCCTGCTCCTGCTGGTCACTGGTCACATCGGCCAGTTGTGGCAGTTGGCGCAAACGCGCCAGCAAGGCCGTGGTGGTGCGCGACAGTTCGTTGATATCGGGTGAGCTGAGCGTAAATTGGTACTGTGTCTTGGAAATGCGGTCTTCGATGCTCAGGTCCTGCACCGGCTGCATGAACAGGCTAATGCCCGGCACATTGCGCGTGCTGGCATCAAGCCGCTGCGCAACGGCACTGGCAGAGATACCACGCTGCTTCAACGGCTTGAGGGAGATCAGCATGCGCCCTGCATTCAGGGTTGCATTGGCACCATCGACACCGATAAAGGATGACACACTCTCCACCGCCGGATCTTTCAGAATGATGGCCGCCATGGTCTGCTGGTGCTCGGCCATGGCCGCAAAGGAGGTTGACTGGGACGCCTCTGTGATGGCCTGGATGGCCCCGGTGTCCTGCACTGGGAAAAACCCCTTGGGAACCACCAGATACAACAAACCGGTGAGGACCAACGTCAACACAAAGACGAGCATCGTCGCAGTATGGCGATCCAGCACCCACGTCAATGCACGACCATACACGGCAATCGTTTGATCAAACGCACGCCCGACCGCTCGCGAAACACGGCTCTTGTTCTCCTCAGGCTCGTGGCGCAAGAGCCGCGCGCACATCATGGGAGTGAGGGTGAGCGATACAAATGCAGAGATCAGGATAGATACCGCCAGGGTAATGGCGAACTCGTGGAACAAGCGCCCCACCACGTCGCCCATGAACAGCAGCGGAATCAGTACGGCGATCAAAGACACCGTGAGCGAGATGATGGTGAACCCAATCTGCTTGGAGCCTTTGAACGCTGCCGCCATGGGCGACTCTCCCTGCTCAACGTACCGGGATATGTTCTCGATCATCACAATGGCATCGTCCACCACAAAGCCCGTGGAAATAACCAGCGCCATCAAGGTCAGGTTATTGATGGAAAACCCAATCATGTACATCACCCCAAATGTGCCCACCAGAGAGAGTGGTACCGCGACACTGGGAATGATGGTGGCCGGGACGCTGCGCAGAAAGACAAAAATCACCATGACCACCAGCGCAATCGCCAGTAGCAACTCGATTTCCACATCGTCCACCGAGGCCCGAATGGTGGTGGTGCGGTCACTCAACACCCGGACATCAATGGACGCGGGCAAGGCCGCCTGCAACTGGGGCAAAACTGCTTTGACGCGGTCCACGGTTTGAATCACATTGGCACCCGGCTGGCGTTGCACGTTCAGAATGACGGCAGGGGTTGCATCGGCCCAGGCGGCCAGACGCAAATTTTCTGCATCGTCCACCAAACGCGCCACGTCTTGCAACCGAACCGGGTTGCCGTTTTTATAGGCGATGACCAGCGTGGCGTATTCCGCAGCGGTCTTGAGTTGGTCATTGGCGTCGATGGTGGAGGCCCGCAATGGGCCATCAAAACTGCCCTTGGCTTGGTTGACGTTGGCTGCGCCTATGGCGTTGCGGACATCATCCAGCGACAAGCCCAACGCCGCCAATGCGGTCGGGTTGGCCTGGATGCGCACGGCGGGTCTGCGCCCACCGGCGATGCTGACCAGCCCCACACCGGGAACCTGCGAGATCTTTTGTGCCAGCCGGGTTTCCACCAGATCATGCACACGGATCACGGGCAAGGCGGGTGAGGTGACCGCAATGGTCATGATCGGTGCGGCGGCGGGGTTGACCTTGCTGTACACCGGCGGCATGGGCAAATCGTTGGGAAGCAGATTCGAGCCCGCGTTGATGGCGGCCTGCACCTCTTGCTCAGCCACGTCGAGCGAAAGACTCAAATCAAAACGCAGGGTGATGACCGATGCCCCGCCGGAGCTGGTCGACGACATTTGCGCCAATCCCGGCATCTGCCCAAACTGGCGCTCCAGGGGGGCTGTCACCGACGAGGTCATCACATCGGGGCTGGCCCCAGGGTACAGCGTGGTGACCTCAATGGTCGGGTAGTCCACCTCGGGTAAAGCGGCTATCGGTAGCAACCGGTAAGCCAACAAGCCCGCCAACAGGATGGCCAGCATCATCAGCGAGGTAGCGATGGGCCGCTCTATAAACAGGCGTGAGGGATTCATGGTGCAAGTCCGGCCGCAGGCTATTGGGTCGAACTGTTGGGCCTGGAGGCCGCTCTGGCCGCACCGTCCGGGCGATGGTGGCCACCACCGCTGCCACCGCCCTTTCCACCGCCACCTTTGGCTGCTCCGGCGTTGTCTTTGGAAGGGGCAATGACCTCAACCGTGGCACCGTCACGCAAACGGTCCGCACCGTCTGTGACCACCTTGTCACCCGCCTTCAAATCGGATTCAATGGCCACCCAGTCACCATCGGCAGCACCGGCTTTAACTAGCCGCATAGCAACCACACCGTTGTCTGCAGCAACATAGACAAATGTGCCAGGCGCACCGCGCTGAACCGCCGCACTGGGTACCGCGAGCCCGCCGGTAATGGTGTTCAATTGCAGACGCACATTGACAAACTGGTTGGGAAACAGGCTGTTGTCCTTATTCGCGAACTGGGCCTTGACCCTGATCGTGCCGGTGGTCGTGTCAATGGCGTTGTCCGTACTGGAAACCCGCCCTTCGGCCAGCAGTGTCTTTTGATCCCGGTCCCTGGCCTCACCCCGCATGGCGGTGTTGGCATTGAGCTGTTGGCGAATACGCGGCAGGTTCACGTCGGGCACCGAGAACACCACATTAACGGGCTGCGTCTGGGTGATGGAGACCAAACCATTGGCATCGGCAGCGTGAACGATATTGCCCAGGTCTGCTTGCTTGAGACCCGTCAGGCCTGAAATTGGCGCGAGAACCCGCGTGTAGGACAGCTGCAATTGGGCGTTGTCGACATTGGCCTGGTCTGACAGCACCGTCCCTTGCAATTGCTGAACCAATGCCTCCTGGGTGTCGGCTTGCTGTTTGGGTGCGGCATCCTTGGCCAGCAGATCGCGGTAACGTTGCAGATCCAGTTGGGCATTGCGAAGCAACGCCTGATCCCGTGCCAGCGTTCCCTGGGCCTGAGTCAATGCAATTTGAAACGGCCTTGGATCAATTTGCGCCAGTGGCTGCCCAGCTTGCACACTTTGGCCTTCTTTGAAGAAAATCGCTTTGAGTTCACCGTCAACGCGCGCACGAACGACGGCGGTATTGTTCGCCGCAATGGTTCCGATGGCATTGACGGTGACGCGGATGTCGCGTTGCTGGACAGTCGCCACGGAAACCGGCTGGCTTCTATCGCTGGCTCCGAACCGGCCGCTGCTGGCACCAGACGCAACGGATTTTCCGTTGTGGTGGTAATGCCACCAAATCGCACCACCCATCAAGACTAAAACAAATACCTCTAACCAAACCCACTTGCGAACGAAGTACAACCAATGTGAAGACTGCCCAGTGGAAATATCAGAATGGGAGTTCATGGGAATGCCTTCTCGATTGGATGCGGAACAATGTAACTTACTGGGATAGGCTTTGTGGGAAAACGTTTCTCATGGGCTCGGTTTGGATGCTCCATTTCGCACTGTTTCTCTGCACCCAACAGATGGCGGAACAGTGAATCCCAATGTAAAGTTCATCAGTTAACCGGACATGAAGGGCGGGTGCGGGATCTGTAAAGTTGATGGATCAGTGCGACACACGGGCCAGCATCGCCGCAGTCGACAAAAGTATGGAAAACCACATTTCGAGCCAAAAGGTTCGGATGAGAATGGCATTGCAGGCGGCGCCGGTAGCGGTGGGCGTAAATACTTTTTGCAACGCCAGCGTCCGGGGAAGCAATACCAAAGGCAGCAGCATCCAGGGCTGGCGCAGCGCCAGAGCCATCAGCACGGGCATGACCCAGGTCGCACTCAACAGGATGCGGTACAAACGCCACGATGCCGTCTGCCCCCACGTAACGGCAAAGGTACGCCGCCCGGCCAGGTGATCGTGTGCAATATCGCGGTGGTTATTAACCACCAGTGCTGCCGCTGCCAGCGCGCCTACAGCTACCGCCGCCATCAAGCCTCCGATGCTGACACCGCCCGTGAGCAACCACTGCGTACCCAGCACCGCCACCAACCCAAAGAACACAAAAACCGTCAGCTCCCCAAAAGCGGTATAGGCGATGGGGCGCGGCCCACCCATATAAGCCAACGCCGCGCACAGTGACGCCACGCCCATGGCCAGCACCGGCCAACCCCGCAGGGCCACCAATGACAAGCCCAAGCCGCAGGCCAGCACACTCAGGATGAGAATGGCGATGCGCACCTGGCGCGTGCTCAGCCAGCCCATGGTGGTGGCACGTGGCAGGCCGGTGTGGGCGCCAAGATGCTGGGCACCCCGTGTGGTGAAGCCTACGTCGTTTTGCAAGTTGGTGATGAGTTGCATCAGCACCGCTGCGGCTAGTGCCAGGGCCGCGAGTTTCCAGTCCAATGCGCCAGATTGCCAATAGCCCATGCTCGCGCCAACACCCACGGGTGCCAGAGCAAGTAGCAGGCTGGGGGCGCACCGCCGCTGCCCAGGCACGCAAGGTGGATGGGGGGCTAACGGCTGGGATTCCAATGTCAAGCAATGCGGCCCAATGGAATGGCAACCACTCAGCGGTCTTAGCGGTAATACGCCTCAACTTTGCCCTTGAGTTTGATGAGCAAGGGCCGGCCCTTGCGGTCTACGGTTTTGCCAGCAGGTACTTTGACCCAGCCTTCGCTGACACAGTATTCCTCTACGTCGCCACGTTCCTTGTCGTTGAAGCGGATGCCGATTTCGTGCTCGAACACAGCGGCCACGTGGTGGGGGCTGCGCGGATCAACCGACAGGTGGTCGGGCAGTGGGGTAGGTTGAGAATCGGGTGCTACAGAAGTGTCGTTCATGGTGCAGTTTCAAAATGGGTTGTTAAGTGGTTCGGCATCAGCCCAGCAAGCGAGCCATACCGTAAACCGACAGCGGGCCCGACACCACTAGCATGGCGGCCTTGGTGCCGCGTGCACCCACCAGCGTGCCGACAAGGCTACAAGCCAGGATGGCGCCAAAAATGTAGGTTGTTTTCATTGGGGTGATGGTAAGGCATCGACTGCAGCCACTGGTTGGACGGCCCACAATTTTGCGTTAAGGTAGGCACATGGAGACTCCAATTGCCTGCGCGTGCTGCAACACGCCGATGCACACGTTTCGCTGCCAGAATAAGGTAGATGGCGAAGTGGCGCTGGACTTATGCTTTGGTTGCCAGTCCATTTGGTTTGACCAGTTTGAAAGCCTGCAGATGGCACCGTCCGGCATTCTGGAATTGTTCCGGCTGATTCATGAACACAACACTACGCCCCGCCACGCTTGGGGCTCAAAGTTAAAGTGCCCGCGCTGCGAGGACCGCTTGGTACAGAGCTTCGACCTTTGCAAGAACGGCAAGTTCACCTACTACCGCTGCACCCAACAACACGGTCGCTTCACCGCTTTTTCAGCCCTGATGGTGGAAAAAGGCTTTGTACGACAGCTCACCGTTCAAGAAATTGAGGCCCTGGCGAAGCAGGTGCAGGTGGTGCGGTGCAGCAGTTGTGGGGCACCGGTGGACATTCGCACGCAGTCGGCATGTGGCTACTGCCACGCTCCCATCACCATACTGGACCCCATCGCAGTCGAGAAAGCACTGGGCCAGCTGGTGGAAGGTGCCAAGCCACCAAAGCCATTGGACCCGAACATCGTCGCAGACATGTTGCTGGACCACGCGCGTCAGAGATGGGAAGCCCAATTGACGCTGGCAAAAGCCGGTCAGTGGTCCGCGCTGGATGACAATCCGGTGGATCTGGTCACCAGTGGATTGGCAGCAGCAGAGATACCACATGTTCGGTGGCGTGGGCGTGGTCCTTGGCGCTCAGGCGCTTGCAACCCAACACGGCGCAGACCTGCACGTCAAAATCAGCATAGGTCTGGGTCGCAGCCCAGATGGTGAAGAACAGGTGCACCGGGTCCACCGGGGCCATGCGGCCCGCGTCCACCCAGCTCTGCACCACTGCGGCCCTCTTCTGCACCATGGGGCGCAGTTCGCTGCTCAAAATGGTTTTGACAATCGGCGCGCCATGCAGCATTTCATTGGCATACACCTTGGAACCATCAGGCCGCTGGGCCGACAGGGCCATCTTGGCGCGAATGTACTGCTCCAGGGCGGTGCGCGGGTCAGCTTCAGCATTGATGCCATGCGTGGGCACCAGCCAGGCATTGAGGATGCGCGCCAGCACGGCGCGGTAGAGCACATCTTTAGAGCCAAAGTAATAGTGCAAGTCGGCCTTGGGCAGGCCGCTTTCGGTGGCGATGGCGGCCATGGTGGCCCCACCAAAACCGGCGCGGGCAAACACCCGCTCGGCTGCCGAGAATCAGGGCCTCATTCGTGGGCGAATGAGGCCCTTGGCGCTGTCGTGCAACCGGTGCCACGAGAGTGCGCCTTCTTTACCTTTTACTTCTGCGCAGCGTCCCAAATCACGTGCGAGTAAGCTGCCTTGCCGGGATCTTTTTTTGATGACTGGCGAGCTGCCACCGGCAACAACACCTTAACGGTGCGCTCATACGCAGCAGGGTCCAGGTAACCGATCTTGGGGGTGCCGGCATTGGTAATCAGCTTGGCCACGTTTTCCATCTGGCGCGTCTGCACTTTCAGCGTGGCGCTGCCGGAAGCGTCTGCCGCCACCACCGCCTTGGCGGCTTCGGCCGGGTTCTTCACGGCTTCATTCCAACCCTTGAATGAGGCTTTGAGGAACTTGGCCATGCGCGCCACAAAAGCCGGGTCTTTGAGCTTGGCTTCCATTACGTACAGACCATCTTCCAGCGTGGCCACGCCTTCCTTTTCATAGAAGAAGGTGACCAGGTCTTTTTCCTTGATGCCAGCATCCACCAACTGCCAGTACTCGTTGTAGATCATGGTCGAGATACAAGCGGCCTGATTTTGCAACAACGGGTCTACGTTGAAGCCCTGTTTGAGGACCTTGATGTCAGTGTCGGGCTTGTAGCCGAGCTTGTTCATCCAGTTGAGGAACGGGTATTCGTTGCCACCGTACCAAACACCTAGAGTCTTGCCTTTGAGGTCTTTGGGGCTGTTCACACCGCTGGACTTTTTGCAGGTCAGCATCAGGCCAGACTGGTTGTACACCTGGGCAATATTGACCAAGCGGCACACCGGCTTCGCGCGAGGCTAGGGCCGAAGGCATCCAGTCCACCATCACGTCGGC